>DAOTUN010000120.1:0-16549 GCA_034437395.1 Anaerolineae bacterium
CTGGCAGCGCTGCCCTGCGTGTCGATCTGCATCGCGCTCGTCGTCATGGTGATCGCGCCCGCCGCGATCGTCGCGCTGTCGTATGCCACGAACAGATCCGTGATCGTGCTGTCCATGCTGCCATTCGGGTTCCAATAGAGCGGATTAGGCATGGCACAACTTCCTTTCTGACAAGTGTCGCTAGACCGTGATACTCTGGATCGTCTCGTAGACCTCGATGGCGATCTCGACCTCGCCCTGACCCGATTCGCACTCGATGCGGATCAGGTGTTCCTGCTGCAACAGCGACTCCGCCGCCAGAAAATCGGTCACATCGATCTCGAACGCGCCCGCGCCGCCGCCCGTCAGCCAGGGACCGCCGAGCGCGGTCGTGCGGTCGGTGCCATTGATGGTGATACGCAGCCCGGCGGGAGTCTGCGTGTCCTGCTGCAAGCCGTAATCGAGCGTGATGAAGTCCTCATCGGTCTCGGTGCCCGTCTGGAGGGCAAACGCGCTCGTCTCGACCGAGATCGGCAGTAACAGCCGCACCCCTGTCTCCGACGCGCTGTCGTAGGCATAGACCGGACGCCAGTAGTACGGACCCGTATACCCCGGATCATTGGTGATGAGGGTGTGGCGATGGGTGGTGTTGTTGACGCTCGCCTGCACGGTCGAGATGAAGGCGCGCGTCCTGATCTTGACCAGACAGCGATTGAGCCGCTGGGTGGCGTCGGTCAGGCGCACGGGTACGATCGCTGGAAAGAGCGGATCGATCACCCGGTCGAACACCCAGGCGACGCGGTTGAGATAGGGTTTGACGCTCACGCCATCTATTTCCAGGTCTTCCAGCGCACCGATCACGATCGCCGCGCTCGACCCGGCGTGACGGTCGATGCTGCTCAGGACGAGATCGCACGCCGCCCCGCCGACGCCGAAGCGTTCCGTGACCTCGGTGATCCAAAAATCGCCGTCTGTGTCCAGGTATTGTGCCCGTGCGCCGTCGCGCTCGACCGCGCCGTTGTAGACCAGCCGAATCCTGTCCCCCGGACGCAGCGTCTGGTCGAGCGCGCGGACAGTGACGCGGTACACATCCTGGCGCACACAGTAACGCGCGAGCCAGGCAGCGGCGATGTCGTAGAGCGCGTTGGCGGCATTTTCCAGGTCGGCGGCGCTGTTGCTCAACGGCGCGATGTCGGCAAAGCGCCCCATCTTTTCGATCACGCCATACTGCGCCACAGCCGCAAAATCCTCCAGGAAGTGCTGATCGATGCCGTTGATGTTGACCACCTGACGGGTGTAGGGCAGGTTGCGGGTGGCGCGCTCGATCGTCAGCCAGGCTTCGCCGATCCCGGCGCCGATCGGGTACAGGCGCGTGCAGACCGCCTCGCTGTCCTGTTCGACACGGATCGACTCGATCAGCCCGACGCTGCCGTCGAGATCGCCCGACAGTGCCGCCGCGTTGACCAGACGCAGCCCGCTCGACGCGCCAAACGCGCCCAGCTCGACCGACCTTGGCGTCGTCCCGGCGCGAACGTGTAAGCCCTGATGTTCCGCCAGACTCAGCAGCGCCTTGAACACGCTCACGCCGTCGAAACGCGCGTCGGTCGTGCCGCCGCCGGAGGCACTGACCGTCCACCCGCCGACCAGACTCACCAGATCGGACGCAATCGCGGTGACGCTTTGCGCGCTGTATTTGCGGCGCAGCTTGGTCGAGACGCGCGTCAAGCCGTCGAGATCGTCGGGCGCGGTCACGGTCGCCAGCAGTTCGCCATCCGCGACCTCGACGCGCAGCTTGCGGATCGTCCCGCGCCCGATCTCGCGCACCGTGCCGCCGCGCTCGACGCAGAGTCGGCAGTTTCTTTCATTTTGTAAGAGACTGATCGCCCGCGAATCGCTGTACGGCACGCTGAACGCGATCGTGCCCACTCCGTCGAGGACGCGCGTCACGCTGGCGTCGCGCAGCGCGATCGCGCCATCGCCGAGGCGCGCGCCGGTGCTGTCGTGGATGTCCGCCCACAGGCGCATAAGGCAATCCTTTCTGTGCAATAAAAAAGACCGCGCGGCGGCGGTCTTTTCGTTGGCGGTTTTTATCGAAGCGATTTACGGCGTCTGTGCTGGCTCACCGTCCTGATTTTCAGGTGCATCCGCGTTCTTTGCGGATTTAGCCTTGTCCATTTGGCGACGCCAATACACAGCGCCAATCGCCGCAAGCACAGTCGCAATGAAGGCAAACCCCGCTATATCTCTGCCCAACGCAATCAGTACAATCCCGCCAACCAACGTGATCGCAGCCAGGATGAACACACTGGTCAACGCTGAACTTTGGGTGGCTATGTCCGCATCAGCCAGCTTGTTTTGAATGGCGTGAAGGTGGTTCTGTTCGCGCTCTGCCATTTTGAAGCAGCGATCAGCCGCGCCGGGCAGGATTTCCTCAAACTCCCGGAGGATGTGCGGTGGAGGCAGCGGACCAGAATAGGAGATACTGCGCTCGATAACGCCCACGATGAGATCACGCTCATCCTTAGGCAAATTGTCGAGCGCTCGCTCGAGCGCTGGATCGAACGCAGCCTCCTGATCGGGATCAACCGGATGGTTTGCTTCGGCGGGACTTGTCGTCACTCACGCGCCCTTTGACTTCGTGGGAAAGCTCGACTATACCGAAGCGCAGATAATCACCGACTGCCTGCCAGCTCGCTTGAATGTTGGCTGACTGCATTGCCTGTTGTTCGAGTGTAGACAGCGGTTTGTTCACTTTATCGAATGGATCGATCAGTTTGGCGATCCCTGTGAGCGCTGATGGTCGGTTGAATGAACCGTTCTTCTTGCTTCTGAGCGTTTTTGTGATGTCCATGTCCTGTTTCACTACCTCTGTTTCAATACCCTGCAAGGTATAAAAACCCACGAGTTTTCAAGTTGAGAACTCGTGAATTTTATTATACATAACTCGGATGAATTTCGCGTGAAAATTCAGACAACTCAATCCCGCATTTGCATGAAACATCCTTTCGCGTGTGTGCAATAAAAAAGACCAGCGGATGGGCCGGTCTTTTTGCAGCACGACGAGATGCGAACGTGTTCAGGCGTGTACAGGACCGTAATCATGCCGATGCAAATAGGAAAAGCTCGGCTCGCTCGGATCATCCCCTGGGGACGTTTGTACACTTTCAATGGGCATCTGCTGCATAGTCGCCTCGGTGAAGGTATCAATCATATTGGCAGGCGGCGGCACGTCGAGCTGATGGGTGAGCCAATGCTCGATAGAGTCGATGCGCACCAGCAGCAGGTTCTCGCGCGCTTCGCGCAGGGTTTCGCCTTGCGCGATGCAGCCAGGCAGCTCTGGCGTGATCCCGACGAACATGATCGAGCCGTCGTCATCGGTGGTGAAGTCCTGAAAGATGAACTCGGTATAGGGACGGCGTGCGAGCTTTACCGCGTGGTCTCTAAAATCACTGATCATCTGCCTCGCCTTTTTCCTCTGCTGCCTGCAATGCCTTGAGCCAGTGTACCAATTTTACGGCTTGTGTCACATATGCGATAGCCAGTTTTTTGTGACGCGGCAGTGTCGTGAATAATTGTGGGTAATCAGGATGCGTGATTTTATCATGGGCACTCCCCGCCTTGATGATAAATCCAAATCCTGTGTACAGCTTCTCCAGGTCTCCGCGTTTCCAGTTTGTCCTGGAATCCTGCATTTTGGACAGCAGTTTCTCAGCGCTGCTGGTCATCTCCGCCCGCCTCGTGCTGCTCCACGATCTGAATCAGCTCCAGCGGCGTGTCTGCGACGCGCGCTCCATCGACAGAGACGGCAAATTCATAAATCCCTGGCTGGCGAAATTCCTGCCCGTTGACCTCGACGACGATGCTCGCCTCGGTCGCGCGACCGCGTCCGTCGCGCATCATGGTGAGCGGTCCCGTGAACTGCATCAGTTCGGTGCCGTCAGCGTCGAGCAGAATGATCTCCAGCTTATGCGTTCCCGTCGGCTCGATCGGGCTATCCGCGACGAATTTGAGCGCTAATGCCAGCCGATGATAGCGGACGGGAAATGCTATCGTGTTGATGGCGTTGAAGGTGCCAACGATATTCATTTTACCCGTCGCGTTATCGATATTGGCATAGTCGGCAATGACGAACAATTGCAGTTTCATTGATCCAGTCCTCGTGTGCCCATGCGCTGCACTATACACATTATAGCGTGCCGCCCAAAAACACCTGAATGACCGGACTCTTATCAATACCACGTCTCATCCCACGCGACGCTGACGCTCGCCGTCTCGCCGGCGCCCAGGATCACGCGGATGGTATTGGCGCCAGGTTGCAGCCGCAGCCATGCCGGGTGCGCCGCTGCGAACGCATTAGCGTAGGCGTTGGCGCCATTTTTCCTGACCGCCAGCGCGCGACAATCGATCGTGAGCGCGTCCGACGCCAGCAGACTGGCGCCGTAGACGATCTCGTCTGCGGCAGCCGACGCGACCATCCGCCGCACCGTGACACCCGCCGACCCAATCACGGTGCCGGGGTCGATCGTGATCACAGGCGCAGCGATCGCGTTCCCGCCTGTGGTGATGGTGAAGTCAGTCATTGTGCCGCTGCACGCCGCGACGACCGGACTCGCCGCCGCAGTCGCAAACCAGCGCGGATAGGCGACCTGCCACTCGACCGCGACCTCACACAGGCGCTCGCTGATCGAATCATGTGCGCTCGGCAGGGCAATGCTGGCGACTTTTGCCCATGTCCAACGGCTGGTATTGGTGCCTGTCTGCATCGTCAGCGCCGCGCGACCGTAACGCGCCATCGCCATGACCGCATCGCGCGCCGTCTGCATCGCGGACGCGGACTCCGCCACCAGGACGAAACGGCATCGCACCGTCCCGATCTCGCCGGGGAACGGGTCGGCGCCGTGCAGGTCAACGCCGCCGTCGAGTCCAGGCAGACGTGCGACATGGCGCACGCCGTCGCCAAAGTTGGCGCGCAGAATTTCGCCGCGTTCGGGAACGGTGTCAGGAAAGGTGTAGCTGCCAAAAGACACGATACGACGCATCGCTTATCCTCTCTCGCGCAGGCGGCGGGCGATCGCCTCACCGAACGAGTCTCCGATCGCCTGGGCGCGTGCCGGGCTGGACAACGCTTCGGCGGGCATCTGCACATTGATGATGGTGGAGGCGCGGACAGGCTCGCCGGACGCCGACGCAGCCGCGCGCGGCGCTGCCGAGTCGAACGGACGGGCGGTCGGCAGGGTCAGCGACCCGACATGAGCGACCCGCGCGGCGAGGGCGTCGAGCTCGCGTCCGATCTGGCGCAGGGGTGCGCTGGCGTCGTCGATGGCGCGCAGCACGATTTCGATGGTGTTGGACATGACAGCCTCTTTCAGATGTCGGCTTGGCATACGGATCATGATGTGTCGCTAGGGTGTGCGGCGCGCCGACACCTGACGTTCGGCGTCGTGAAACGCCAGGTGCAGCACCACGCGATCCGCGTCCTGCTCGTCCAGCGCCGACGGCGTGCAGTTGTACAACCTGCACGCCAGATAGTCGGCATAGGCGTCGGGCAGCCGCGAGGGGTTGCCCGTCCAGAGCGCAATCACGAGGGCGTCAGCGAGCCGCTGAATGCTTTTGGGTCGGTCACGAGCGCTCGACCGAGCAAGTCCATTTCCGCGACAGTCAGCGAGTCGAGGACAGCGCGATCGACCGAGGGCAGCGGCAGGATTAATCCGTCGGCATCGACCCAGTTCCAGCCGATGATGTGATCGATCAGCAGTGACTCGCCCAGGGCGATCTGATCGGCGTCGGACAGCGACTCGGCGCGGCTGCGCACGCGCCGCGCTGCGCCATAGGTCAGCGGACGCACCAGCACATAGGCGCCGTCGCCCTGCACCGACGACGCATCGATATGCACGACGGTGTGACGGTGAGGCATGACAATCCTTTCATTCAGATTTTTCATTCATTTTTCATTCAGATGGTGGTATAGCTGACCACGCCGTGCGGCAGCAGGTCGGCGGTGACGAGGATCGGCGCGGCATTCGAGGCATCGAGTGGCAGATTCAGCCGCGCCAGCACGAATTCGCCCTCGTAGGCGTCCGACCCGATCGTCCCGGCGACGGCGATGCGCACCGTGCGCGGCGCGGCGCTGCCCGACGCGAAAAACCAGTCGCGCAGCAGGTCGAGCGCTTCGTTCGCCGTCGTGGTGTAGACCAGATCGAGGCGCAGCGTGGCGTCTTTGCCACAGGCGAGGCGGCGAATCCAGCGTTCGCCAAAGACGCGATAAGACTCGACCGTCTGGGTGAATTCGAGCGCGGCACGGTTGGCGGCGCCGGAAATATCGACCAGGACGCCGGCGGCATTATCGATGGCGATGGCGGCGTCGCAGGCATTGATGGCGCTGGTAGTGGCGGGCATGGGTCTGCCTCCAGAAAAAAGATGAACACGAAAGCACCGGAACAGAGTGTTATGCGTCTCTACGAGAATACGGTCACGGTCAGCGTGAAACGTACACCCGCATAGGCGGTGGCGCCGTACTCGAACGTCACCCGTTCGGCACGCCAGCGGATGGCGTTCGCCCCCGTGACGCCGAAAAACGGGGGATGCCGTTCCGATTCCAGGACGGCTTGCACAGCGTCAGCAGTGTCGATGGCGCGGGCGGCGTCCTCGCCCAGGTGCGAACGCGGACGGGCGTACACGTCGATAGTGAAGGTGATGTCGGTGCTGCGCACCCCGGCGCCGAAGGTCAGACGGTCGGAGGCGGCGCCGGGTGAGGTTTGCGATCCCGTCCACAGCACCTGTATCAGCGGCAGATCGGGGATACCTTCGGTGAGAGCCGCCGCATCCTGGACACGCACGATCCCAGCGGCAGACGCCAGGGCGCGGGCGATGGCGGAGTCGAGCGCGCGCAGGGTAGCAGTCATAACAAACCTTTCAGGCGCGCCAGGATGTCGGCGCGCTCGGCTTCAAACGCCGGACGCAGAAAAGGATGTGCGCGGCGGCGGCGCCCGCCGTATTCGACGAGCGGCGCGTAGGGCAGCGCCGATCCGACTCGCGCAACCACGCTGCGTCCGCGCGCGGCGCTGGAGACGGACGACTCAGCCGTGATCGATCGCTGCAAGCGTCCGCTCACGACCGGGACGCGGCGGCGGGCGTCGATCTGGATACTTTTTGCCGCCGCGTCGAGCGCATCGTGCAGCGGACGTCCGCTCAGACGTGCGGCGATCGCGTCGAGGCGAGTGCGCGCGTCGCCGCTGTCACGCCAGACCACGATCAGACGAAAGAGGCTCATACGCGCGGACGCAAAAAATGTCCGCCGCGCAGGATCGCCTCGACTTCGGCGTCCAGCCCGCGCCGATAGGACAGCATCCCTACGTCCGACCCGGCGATGGCGTCCTGATAGGCGGACGCGCCGCGTTTGTAGAGCCGGGCGGCGCCGATGATACAGGCAGTCTCGATCGTGCCAGGGACGGAGGCGGCATAGCCCCAGCGGGCGGTCACGCGCACCATCGGTGCGCTCACCGAGTCGGCGCGTCCGTCGGCAAAGGCGCGAACCTTGCCACCCGGCACGACCATGATGGCGGTGAAAGGCGTGCGCGTGAAATGGGGCGCCAGCGCCGACCCGCTAAAGGCGCGCCAGTCGGCGGCGTCCCAGGGCGTATAGTCGGCGCCGGGAACGGGTCGCGCCTCGACCAGCGTGACGGCGATGCACTCGTCGATGTCCAGCAGCGCCCGCCCGTCGGACGGAAATTCGCGGACGGTGGCGGTCGGCACGGCGATGAAGCCGTCCGGGCGGCGGCAGGCGCGGTCGATCTGTCCGCTCACCGCCGTGATCAACCGGGACAGCACGGCGTCGTCGGAATTGGAGACCTCGCTGCCGATGGCGGCACGTAGGCGCTGCACGGTGGTGTAGTCGGACATGATCAGCCGATCGCCTGTGTCCAGCCGGTCGCGGGCTGGCTGCGCGGCACACCCAGGACGATCACGCTCAGGGTGGCGGCGCCATTCGGCGTCACCTCGACGTTGAGATGGGTGAACTCGTTGACGGTCGTCCCCGCCGGGCTGGTCAGTTCGTCGGGGCGCACGTCGATGCACACGATCACATCGTCGTCGGCTGCGACGAGCTGCGTCATGCTCTTGAGCGTGCGCTCGTTGGCGCCCGCCGCGCTGGTGGCGATCTCGATGTCCACGTCGAGCGTGGTGGTCACGGTGATGGCGTGGATCAGGATTGCTATGCGGGTATAGCTGGTCAGCGCGACGTAGCCGCTGTTCTGTTCCGCCGTGACAGCGACATAGGCGGCGCGGTCGATCGGCGCGTACTGTTCCGCGAAATGGGCGTGCATGGGTCTGCCTCCATTTATAAGCATCTGCCTAAAACCATCTGCGCTGCGGATGGACAGGATGAGGATGCAGGGACGCATCGTTATGTGATGTGTCCCGGCACACAGGGCGGACGACTACGCCAGCACCACGAACGGCGACACCTGGGTCTGCGTGTCCGCCAGGGTGATCGGCGCGTTCATCCAGGGCGATCCGTCGTGACGGTGGATCAGACGATAGGCGGTACGGTTGCGGCGGAAATTCGCCTCGGTACTGACATCCAGGGTCGGACTCTGGCGATCACCGAGCAGGTAGTAGCTCATGTCCGCCAGCACCAGATCGCCGCGCGTCCCCAGACGAGGCAGCTTGTCGGTGAAGATCACCGGGTAGCCGAGCAGGGTCGCGGGCAAGCCCGACGCCGCTTCCGCCCAGATGAACTGATTGGCGTCGTCCTTGAGCGTGCGCAGCTGCGTCTTGAGGCTGATCGAGGCGAACCACGCCAGCCGGGTCGAGGGCAGCGCCGCCTCGTCCATCTTCGCCAGGTCGATATAGCTGACCGTGTTGGCGGTGGCGCGGGTGACACTGACGGCGGCGGGCGCGTTGAGGATGCCCAACGGCTGTCCGACTCCGGTGCCGCGAAAAATCTTGTACTCGACTTTCCAGTTGAGCGCTCCCAACATGCCCATGCCGCTGTTCAGGAAGGCGTCGAGCGAGATGCCGCTGTCTGCCAGCAGGCTGTTGTTCGCCTCGGTGTAGACCGTCAGCTCGTGGGCGGTCAGGGTGTGTTCACGGAATTTCGGCTCGCTGGCGTCGCTCTCGGCGCCCTCGTCCTGATAGAAAGCCTGCACCCCGCCGAACTGACGCGGTTCGCCCGCAGGCAGCGCCTGGGTGTAGTCCAGCACGGGCAGCACCGCCGTGCGCGCGGTCATCGGGATGACGGTCACGCGCGGCAGGATAGCGCTGGACTCGATCATGGCAGCCTGCAAGCCGCCGACGAAGGTCGCGGGCAGCAGAAAGCCACCCGACGCGCCCGACGTGCCGCTGAGTGCCTTGCGTCCGCGCACCTGTTCGGTGTTCACGTCCTCGGCGTCACGCGCCAGCCAGGTCAGACGCGGATCGCGCCGCCCGGTGGACTTGGCTTCGACGACGGCACCGACGAATTCCCCAAAATGGCGGAAGCCGTCCGCTGCCGAGTCGTCACGCATGGAATCGCGCTCGACGGCGAGCAGCGATTTTGCCTGGCGCTCGATCTGGGTCAGCAGGTCGGCGTCGCGCTGGATGCGGTCGGCGCGCTCACGCAGATGGGAGGCTTCGGCGCGGGCGTCGTCGCTCACATCGTCGGCGCTGAGGAGGACACGGGCAGTCTCCAGCAGGCGCTTGGCTTCGAGCATGTGTCCGGTCGCGGTGGTCATATTCAACGTCACTTCTCCTGAATAGGCTGAGCCAGTAAAACGGCTGGAACGGCTGGGTGTGCTGGTGGCGGGCGCGGCTTTCACGCCCACCGTCGCGGTGGCGGGATTCATGCCCCAGATCACGGGCGAGTATTCCCAAAGGCGCGCCTCGGTGATGATGCGCGCCTGCACGGGTCGATCGCCGCGCATGATCGTCTCGCGGCGGCTGGCGGTCACGTCGAAGCCGACGCTGTATTCGCCGACGGCGCCCGCCGCGATCCGCCGAAATACGCCTTCCCCCTCAGGCGTCTCCAGCAAATATTGTGTGCGCGTCCACAAGCCGCCAGTCGCGTCGGGATGACGCGCCAGCAGCGCCGACGGCAGCTCGTCGCGCCCGACCTCGCGCAGGTCGAGCGTCTTGCCGACGATGCGCATGACCGAATCGACCTGATGGTTGTCCAGGACATGCACGCGCGTGCCGCGTTCGACGATCGAGCGGGTGAAGGCGCCAGACGCGATGATGTCGCAGCCGTCGTCGAGGATGCCAAAGACATTGACGATCGCCTCGACGATGCCCGATCCGGCGTCGATGGCGGTGACCGCGATCGGGTAGGCTTTGTGGACGGATGCGCCGGACGGGTGTTTGAGCGGGGTCAGCGCGTCGTGAATGTCGTCGTGCAGGTCGTGCATGGTTAGTCCTCCTTATATGGGCTGTCGCCGCCCTGGACGTGTTCGATGGTCAGACCGACGGCGGCGAATGCCTGATTCGCCGGGACACCCATCGTCCACAACGTGCGCGCCGCCTCGACCAACGGCGGGATGTCGGCTTGCAGCGCGGGCACCATCGACAGGTCGTAGGCGACGCTGGCACCGTCGGGAGTCGTCAGCAGACGGCGATCGTCGTCCTCGAACATGCGCAATTCCGGCACCAGTACGTCCTGCCAGAACTGCGCCCGCGCCTGGGCATAATTGCTGTAGGTGCTGTGGGCGATGCCATAGCGCGTGCCGATCAAAATCGGTGGCACGCCGAACGCCGACAAAATCCGCGACTCGGCACGGGCGTCCAGCACATCGAATCCCAGCTCGTCGAAGGTCATGCCGATGCGCTCGTAGCCGCCGCCCTGATCGATCACGACGGGTTCGATCCAGCTTTCGTAGCTGCCGTACTTGCTCATGAAACGACGCTTGGCGGTGTCGGCGTCCTCCTCGGTGAGCGGCACGTCGAACCGCAGCATCCCCATCGGCATGGCGCCGCGCTCGAACAGAATCTTGATGAAGGTCGTGACGCTGTTATCGGTGTCGGCGTCCCGCGCGGCGGCTAACAGCGGCGGTAAGCCGTAGCCGAGTCCTTCGAGATCGTCGAGCGGATTGGGATACTTGGTGTGTGCGACATCTTCCGGCAGCAGCGGCACCCCGTCGGCGTCGGCGCGACCCGGCGGCAGATAGTAGTAGCCCGCGATGCCGCCGCTGTCGGGCAGGATGCGGACGCGATCGGGGCGCAGATTGTAGAGCGCTCGCACGCCGTCGTCGCGGCGGTCGGCGTAGACGTAGGCATTGCCTGCCAGCTCAAGATAGGTCTTGCGCTGCTCGTTGAAGGCGCGCCAGGTCTGGTAGCGGTTGGGCTGGCGGACGAGGCGCACCAGCGGATGACCGGGCGACAACGGTTCGGGATTGGACGGATCGCCGCCGATCGCCAGCAGCGGCACCGACGCGATCGCCCGCGCCTTGCAGCGCACCGGGGCGTAGACCAGCACATTGAGTCGGTAGCCCTCCTCGACCGTGCTGGTGTAGCGATCGGACAGCGACCAGCGGGCGCGGTTGCGCAGCCAGTCGGGAAAAGCATAGACAGACGCACCGCGATCAGGCGCAGACGGACGACGCAGCGCGGCAAGCACACGTTCGATCACGGACATGGCGGCTCCTCGACAGGAGAACGGAAGGTGCGAAGTGGATCACGGTTTTCTGGGCGGACGCATGGTTAGGCGTCCCTGCGTATGCTCTACCTCAGACCGACCCCGGACGGCATGAGCAGCAGATCGGTCAGCGCCCAGACGAGCGCGTCGAGGCGATCGGGGGAGGTCGATTCGCTCGGCAGCCAGTCGGTCATCTGTTTTTCCAGTGCCGGAAACACGCCGACATGGTGCGCGCGACCCTGCTCGTACAAGGCTGCGACCGGCTCCGCCCGCAGACGTTTGCCCTGGGCGGCGCGCACGGGCACGAC
This sequence comes from Anaerolineae bacterium, assembly GCA_034437395.1. Taxonomy (GTDB): domain Bacteria; phylum Chloroflexota; class Anaerolineae; order Aggregatilineales; family Phototrophicaceae; genus Flexifilum. Next base: position 11,890 of record DAOTUN010000120.1, read on the forward strand.
GCGCGCTCCCGGATCGATGGTGTGCAGCGTGTGGGTGACCATATCGCCGCCCTGGTTGATCTCGACGACGATGGCAGCCGCCCGGTACTTGTGATAGAGCGCCAGCGCCGCCCGCGCCCAGGTGTCGGGCGAGCCGCGCAGACTGGCGTCCTCCAGGATGTAGGCGTGCGCGGGCAGCGACGACGAGACGCCAGCCGCGACGATGCCGGACTCGCCACCGAGCGCGCTGGCTGCCGGATCGATGGCGATCACCACCCGGCGCAGCGGCGGCGCCGACAGCGAGCGCGCCCCGTCGATCCACTTGAATTTGAATAAGCCGCCTTCGCGGGCGATCGGCTGCTGCTGGTAGAGCGCGGCAAAGGCATAGGCGCCCATCGAGGCACGCCGACTCGCCAGCGTCTCGATGCTGTAGCGTGCCGCCCACAGCGCTGCGCCGGGCGCGCGACCGAGCGGATCATCGTCTTCAGCCAGGGCAGGCAGGCGAATGACATGCCAGGCGTCGGGTTCGCGCGCCAGCAGCCGCCCGCCGAGATCGTCGGCGTGCCAGCGGGTCATGATCAACGCGACCGCGCCGCCGGGTTCCAGGCGGGTGAGCAGATCGTCGGTGTAGGATTCCCATATCTGCGCGCGCAGATGCGACGACTCGGCTTGCTGGCGATTCTTGACCGGATCGTCGATGACCAACAGATGCGCGCCCTTTCCGGTGACGGCGCCGTCGATGCCGACCGCATCCATGCCGCCGTCGTGATCGGCGATGTCCCAGGACGCGCGGGCGGCGCTGTCGCTGGCGATCTTCACATCTGGAAAGATGCGGGCGTAGGGCGCGCTGCGCACCCAGTTGCGGACGGCGCGGCTGTGTTTTTCGACCAGCGATGCGCCATAACCCGTGAGGATGACGCGCGCGTCGGGGTTGCGTCCCAGGAACCACGCCGGGAACAGCCGCGCCACGACCTGCGACTTGCCATGTCGCGGCGGGATGAAGATCGCCAGCCGTCCGATGCCGTCGCGTCCGCCCGATTCGACGTACTGGGTGATACGGGTGAGCGCCGAGTCGATCAGCGCCAGATGGGGAGCATGGCTGTAGGCGCGCCACAGCGTCCGCTTGAACGCGGTGAAATCGTGCGTTTCGCTCGGATGTTCTGTTTTGCTCATACGCACAGTGTACGTCGGGGTGGGAGTCTGTCAAGCGGTCTGTTCGGATGAGTATCTGATGAGCGGGGAACGCATAACGCGCGTCCGCGCCGACAATCTGCCGGGACACCTGTAGGACGCATACAGGGATGCGTCCGCGCTGACAAAAGGATTGAGTACATGCCCATAGACGCGGTGATCTTCGACATGGACGGCGTGCTGTTAGACAGCGAACGCTACTGGTACGAGGCGCGCATCGACTATGCCGCCGAGCTGGGGCTGGCGTGGACGATGGACGATCAGCGTCTGGCGATGGGACGCAGCACCGTCGAATGGGCGCAGGTGATGCGCGAGCGGCTGCATCTGACGACACCCGTCGAGACGGTGATGGCGGACGTGATCGCCCGCGTGAATGCCAAAATCACGGCGCATTTCCCGGCGCTGCCTGGCGCGATCGAGTCGGTGCATACAGCGGCGGCGGCGTACCCGGTGGCGCTGGCGTCGGGGTCACCGACTCAGGTGATCGACCGGGTGATGGCGATCACCGGGCTGGATCGTGTCTTTCAGCACGTCGTGTATGGCGACGACATGGCGCATGGCAAGCCGTCGCCGGATATTTATTTCGAGACGGCGCGCCGCCTGGGGATCGCGCCGGAGCGCTGTGTCGGCATCGAGGACAGCGCCAACGGCATCCGGGCGCTGCACGCGGCGGGGATGAAGGCGATCGCCGTGCCGAGTCCGGGCTTCACGCTGCCGGACGAGGTGCTGGCGCTGGCGGATGTGCTGCTGGAGTCGCTGGAGGGCTTCAGCCTGGAAATGGTGCGGCGGCTGTAGAGGCGGATCAATCGACCGGGGCGATGACCGAATCGGGCAGCGTGATCGTGAAGCGCGTCCCTGTGCCCAGGCAGGTGCATACCTGGATCGAACCAGCATGTGCCAGCACGGTATCGCGCACCAGCGACAAGCCCAAGCCGATTCCGGCGATCTGGTGGGTATTCGGCGCGCGATAGAATGGCTCGAACAGATGCTCGACCGACTCGGCGGGGATGCCGATGCCGTGATCGCGCACCTCCAGGATCAGCGCACCCTCACGCGCGCGGCAGCCGACCTCGACCGGCGCGGTCTGCGAATATTTCAGCCCATTGCCGATCAGGTTGGTCAGCCACAGCCGCAGCATGTAGCGATCGACCAGGACATGCTCCAGCGTCGGCGCGATCGCCAGATCGACGCGCCGCCCGGCGTACAGCGTCGTCGTCAGCTCGTCGATCACCGCGCGGCACAGCGGCGCCAGCGACACGATCGTCCGGCGAATGTGCGTGCCCTGGGTAGCCAGCAGCGAATCCTGCACATGATGCAGCATCTCGGTCAGCACCGCGACCTGTGCGCCGATATTGCCGAGCTTTTCCGCGCGCTGCCCGTCGTTCATGCGATCGCCGTAGCGCAGCAGCAGCTCATGGCTGCTGCGCATGATCGCCAGCGGCGTGCGAAATTCATGGGCGATGCGGCGCATCAGGTGCGTCTTGGTCTCGTTCAGGCTGCGTTCGTGTTCCAGCGCCAGACGCAGCCGCTCCTGCTCCAGCGCGGCGGCTTCCATATCGAGCTGCTCGGTCACGTTGCGAAAGATGGCGACCCGTCCGATCACCTCACCGCGTGGCGAATACACGGGCGAGAGGTGCATGTCGTAGACCGGACGCGGCGCGTCGGACAGCCCGACATAGCCATGATAGCTGTGAATCCCGCGCAACTGACGCACCAGCGTTCCCCAGCGCGGAAACAGCGCTTCTGCGGGAATCCCGATGATCGCGGCGCCGTTTGCCGCTCTGATCAGGGCGGCGTTGCCATCGACGATGCGGTCATCCTGATCGACCACCACCACGATATCGGACAGCGTGTCCAGCACCCGATCGCGCGCGATCGGGACGAGCTGAAAGAGTCGGCTGCGAAACACGCCGAGCGCGATCACCAGATTGCCGACCCCGAACGCCAGCGGCGCCCAGTCGCGCTGACCGAACAGGCGCAGGTCGAGCACGCCCGCCGTCATGATCACCAGCACTGGAAACATCAGCCCGACGGCGATGTAGATCGTCTGTGTGCGCTGCAGCGACACTTTCCTGTCCAGGCTCGACCCCAGTATCACCATGCACGCCAGATAGAAGCACAACCCGTACAGGCTGATCGCGTAGGTCAGGGTGGTGTAAGGATAAATAAGCGCCGTAAAAGGTGGCGAGGAGGTCACCCGATAGGTCGGATACACGATCCCATGCGCCTCGTTGGTCAGCACCAGCGCCAGGAAGATCATCAGCGGCGCGATCAACAGCAGTCGCAGTCCAAGCGGCGGAATCCTGACCGAGCGACTGTAGGCGAGGGTGAACTCCAGCGCCAGCGGTCCGAGCGTGGCGAACGCCACCCACTGCACATCGTCCCAGAAGATTTTGTCCTCTGCCAGCGGCACGGTCAGTTCGAGCATATTGCCCAAGCCCCAGCCGAACTGCATCAGCGCATACAGCGCGAAAAAGATCACGCCCGGACTGCGCCGCCAGCGCAGCGCGTACAGCGCGACCGCCAGTGACAGCAGCGTCGATGCCAGGAACGGGGAGAGCATGGTCAGATTCATGTCCGGGAGTATACCATATGGGTAGTCTTACTTTTTCGGTTGTGCGCATATTGGTAACTGCTCAGGTATCCCTCATCCTCCGACCCCTTCTCCCGTTGTGGGAGAAGGGGAGAAACGCCGTAGCAAGTCCCTCTCCTCTTGTGGGAGAGGGACTTAGGGTGAGGGCTGTGTAATTGCACGTATTGTTCTCAAGGTTTAATGTCAGGTGCAGAGGCGCGTATTGATGCGTCCGCCCGGTGCGCTTTGCGGTATCATCTGCACAGGAGATCGTCCGCCGCACACACTCACGAAAGCGCCCGCCCATGACTAAACCACAGCGACTCGACGTGATGGTCAGCAGCACCAGCCTCGACCTGCCCAGGCACCGCGAACAAGCCCGCGCCGGGATCATGCGCGCCGGGCATCATCCGATCGGTATGGAGACCCTGTCCGCCGCCAATCAGAACGCCGTCGATGTCTCGCTGGCGCTGGTGGAAGAAGCCGAAGTCTATGTCGGCATCTTCGGACAGCGCTACGGCTATCGCCCGGTCGATCCGCGCAACCCTGACGACCTGTCGATCACCGAGATGGAATACCGCCACGCCAAAAGCCTCGGTATGCCGATCCTGATCTACTGCATGCACGCCGAGCATCCCGCTCCCGACACGGCGGGCATGAGCGCCGCAGAAGGGCGCGCCGTCTACGATAATTTTTACGAGAGCGACCCGACCGGACGTGACCTGCTGGACAAGCTCAGGAATGCGCTCGGCGTCGAGTACGTGATCGGCTTCTACAAGTCGCCGGAAGATCTGCGCGGGCTGATCTCGGACTCGCTGCGTGAGAAGAAGCTGATCGATCAGGCTTATGCCTACGCTGAAAAGCGTGCCGCTGCTGCTGCTGCTGCCCCCGCCCCCGCCGCCGCCGCCTCAGCCGCAC
>DAOTUN010000121.1:0-38363 GCA_034437395.1 Anaerolineae bacterium
GTCGCAATCAAGTGCGACGCACGCTCGAAACGCTGACGGTCAGCCATCAGGTGCATGTTGACAACCTGGAAATGGCGCTTCAAATTATCGCATGTATCGGAAAGCTGTATAATGGCTTGCAGCGCAAAGATCAGAAAGAACTTTTGCGCCAAGTAGTACACCGGGTCGTTGTGAATGATGCAGGAAATGTGTCGCTGGAATTGAGAACGCCCTTTGCTTATCTGCGTGACCTGACCGACGAAATCAAAGCGGTCAGCACGGGGCGCAAGGGCGGAAAAGCGGAAAAGAGAACCGGCAGTCCTGAGACTGCCGGTTCTCTCGGAGCATGTTCGAGTCAGCTCCAATCGTGCGGAGAGGGCGAGATTCGAACTCGCGAGGGTGTTACCCCTACTCGCTTTCCAAGCGAGCGCACTAGGCCACTATGCGACCTCTCCTGAATATGTGCGAAATTATATCAAACCGGGTTCCGATTCGATACCCCATCTGCGCCGGTCTCGTCTGCGACGAAGCCGTGCCGCGTCAGCCAATGCAGCAGCGTGTCCGCCGCTGGCTCGGTGATCAGGGTATCGCGGTCGATGCCGCGTGGACTGGCGCCGCGTGCCAGCGGGGTAGGCGGCGCGATCGGCAGCACGCCGTCCGCAGGCGCGACGATGATCGTCGGCACAGACAGGAAACCTGTCCATTCCAGCACCCGTTCTTTGGCATCCCCATCCTTGTCGATCATGATCTCGTCGTAGGGGAGGGCATGATCGTGCAGCACCCGTTTTGCCAGTGTGATGAAGGGACAGCCATACGAGCGCGAATACATCACGATTTTCTTGTCGATCATGGAGTCGATTCTCTCTGTGTTGTGTACGAGTCGGATCAGCCGATCGAGTTCGGCTCTAAAAAGCAGCGCACCCCGTCGGCGATCGCGCCCGCCATCACATCGGGCTGTGTCTCCAGCAGCGCGCGATCGCCCAGCAGAAAACCCAGCTCGATGATCGCCGCCGGAGTGAGCGGGTGAATTTCGCTGAAGGTGTGATATTCGGTCATGTCGCGCGTCAGCTCCAGGCGGCGCGCCAGCTCGGTCGCGCGGGCATACTGGGTGGCGATGCACTCGACCAGCACGGTATCGTTGCCGCGCGCCGAAATGCGGGCGGCGGGCGCGGCGATGATGAAACCGCTCACCAGCTCGCCATAATCGCGGCAGGTATTGGCGTGGATCGACACCAGCGCGTCGGCGCGAAAGGAGTCCAGGCGCGGATCGAATTCATCCAGCAGCTCGACGACATAGCCGCGCGTGCCCAGCAGCCGCGCCACCCGTTCCGCCACCGATAGATTGACCTCTGCTTCGGTGAAGCCGTCGGGACAGACCGCGCCGGGGTCGTTTTCCGGTCCGCGATGCCCGGAGATGATGCCGATGCGCCGCATCCAGTTGGGGGTCTGTTCCGGGGTGGGGACGGTGGTCGCGGCTTCGGTGGCGATGGCGGCGCTCAGCCCCCGACGAACGCTGCCCGCGATGAAATCGTTGGGCGTCGCCCAGGTGAAGATGGTCGCGGTCAGTCCCGCCGCCGTCAGCACGATGATCAGCGAGCGCAGACAGCCGCCGAACGCCGACGTGTTGTCGGAACGGCGTCCCCGTTCGCGGCGGCGCGGCACGCCAGCACCGTCGTCGGAGTCCCCGGAGTCGCCCTGATCGGGCGGCGGGGGCGGCACGTCATCCGCGCCGGACACCAGCAGCGCGGGCATTTCGAGCGCGGGGGTCTGCACATCGACCAGTGTCGGCGGTGCCGGATCGGCAGTCTGCTGTGCGTCGGCATTCCGCGCCGCTGCCTGACGCATGATCGCCATGAAGGTGACGCTGGCGGGTACATCGTCCGGGGGCGGCTGGCGTTTGTCGCGCCAGTCGTTGAAGTCGGCATCTTCTTCATTGGGCGGCATTGGAAATTCAGACATGGCTGCACTTTTCGTCGTGGATAGATTTGATTATCACCCCGACGCGGCGGCGGCGTCAACAGTGGTCACCTGATAGACCTGTGCGCCGTCACGCTCGAACACCAGTGTCAGGTAAGACGCTTCAGCGACCGGGACGGCTGGCATGATGATCCCATCCAGCGGCGGACGCCAGCGGAACATCGTCTCCAGGCGCTCCGGCGACGTGATGATCTGCGGCACGATCACGTAATCGACGCCAGCCGCGCGCAGGAAGTCGGCGTGCGCCGGGTCGGACGGGTCGCGCCAGAACGGGAGCAGGCTGGTTTGCAGCGCCTCTACCGCCTCTGTACCCCGGTAGAAGGGCTGCGGACGGAAATAGATCGTCTCGCGTTCGGCGATCACCGGCACCCAATCCGCTTCGTGCGGACCGGGATGATTGAGGATCAGGCTGTCGGTGGGGGTATTGGCGCGCAGCCAGTCCATCGCCGCCACGTCTGCCGCCGATGAAAAGGCGCCGTAAAAGCCGACTCGTCCCTTGCTGAACGCCAGAATGTCACGGTGAAACACACCGACCAGCAGCACCAGCGCGAGTGCGCCCCCCAGCACCAGCGGCGCCGCGCGATGCAGCAGCGCCCCGATGCGCGCCTCGGCAAAGCGATCCCAAAACCAGAGCAAGCCGATGCCGCCCAGAATGGTGTAGGGCAGGATCGGTCCATGCCAGGCGATGCTGAACGGGTAATCGTAGCGGAACAGCGCTGGCACGAGTCCGCCGAGCAGCGACTCGGTGATGCCGATCGCCGCGAAATCCAGCACCAGCAGCAGCCAGCCGACCGCCAGGATCGCCGCCTGATCGCGCTTCACCAGTCCGATGATCGCGCCTGCGACGGCGATTGGCACTATCACGACCCCGTGATAGGTCAGCAGCATCAGGGCGTAACCGGGATCGCGCGTGAATGGTGACACGATGTTCGAGCCCAACAGCGGCGCGATCGACGCCAGCCAGGGCGCGATCGACAGCAGCGCGATCGCCGGGACACCGAACGCCAGCAGCACCCATGTGCGCGCGCGCGGACGCGGCGATCCCGCCCACATCGTCAGCATCCAGGGCGCCACGCCTAAACCGAGGATCACAGTGGTATCGGGGTGACTGATCACGACCGCGCCCAGCATCAAACCCGCCGCGATCAGGTCGAACCAGCGCCGTTCGCGCATAAAACGCAGCATGAAGGTGATGCCCGCGCCCGCGAAGATCAGCGCCAGCAGCGCGGTCATGTGCGCGTCCATGAAAGCCAGGAACAGACCCATACCGCCCAGCATCGCCAGCGCCATCGCCCGACCGAGCCGCTTATCGCGCACTTCCGAGCCGAGGTCGTAGGCGACCCAGACGTTCACCAGCCCTAAGACCGCCGCCACGCCCAGTTGAATCGCGCCTAGCCCGATCCCAAGCTGGTGGCTGAGATAGGCGATCAGCGCGGTGAATCCCGGCGCATACAGATAGCTGACTTCGGGCTGAAAGGGCGCCAGCGAGGAAAAGCTGCCGCCTAATTTTGCCATCAGACCGAGATAGCCGAATCCCTGTGCGTCGGTGTCGAGCGGCACAGGCAGGATCACGGCGGGGACGATGAAGATCGCGGCTGCCAGCGCGAACAGCAGCAGATCGCGCCCGCTCGTCCAGCCCTGATCGGCGTCGAGCAGCACGGCGCCGCGCGCTTCAGCCCGTTTTTGTCCGTAAGACAGGGTGCCGAACAGGAATATCCCGGTGACCAGCGCGAACAGCAGATAATCGACGACCAGCGTATCCCAGCCGAACAGCGACGACCAGAAGACCGCGCCGCCGATCACCAGCGCCAGCGCGAACGCCGCCGCCAGACCGATACGCGGCTGCGCGGCGGGCAGCGCCGGTGCCAGCATCGCGCCCGCGCCGACGATCACCGCGCCGAAGATGAAAATGACGAATAGAGTCATAGAATGCCCGATTGTGAACACTGACGCAAACGGACATTAGTATAGCGGGTTAGTCCTCAAGATGCGCGCGCAGGAACCACGCCATTTTTTCGTGTTCCTGCACCAGCCCGGTCAGAAAGTCGTTGGTGCCGACATCCTTCAGCTCGTCGGCGGTCTCGGCGTCCTGGCGCAGCTGACGGATGACCGCCTCGTGATCGTCGAGCAGATTGCGCACCATCTGGACGGCATTGGGACGTTCGCCGGGCTGTTCGCCCAGCTTGGCGGCGCTTTTGAATTCCTGCAGCGTGCCAAAGGCGATCCCGCCCACCTGACGCACGCGCTCGGCGATCGCATCCATCGCCACATCGAGCTGCTCGTACTGTTCCTCGAACAGTTGGTGCAGTTGGATGAACTCGATCCCGGTCACATTCCAGTGATAGTTGCGCGTCTTGGTGTAAAGGACGAAGGTGTTCGACAGACAGGCGTTGAGAATATCGCAGACCTGACCGCGTGCCTGATCGGTCAAGCCGATATTCGGCACCAGCAGACCGCCGCTGCGGGTCGGGGCTTGTTTGCCTTTTTTGCCGTTTGCCGCGCCGTCGGTTGCGGCGTCAGCGGGCTGTGTTTTGGTGGAACGACGAGTCGCCATGTGCTGTTTTCCTATGAGGTGCGCGAGTTCAAGACCATCTTAGCGTCGAGCATAGCTTTTGCACGGTACCAGTCGCAATGGCTGCATATCACAGTCGCGCTAGGTGAATCGACCTATCTTCATCAGCCACCGCGCTCAATCGTCGTCGCCCGCGCCTGACAGCAGTTCCGATTGATCGCGGGTGATCAATTCGTCGATGAACTGATCGATCGCGCCGACCATGACGGCGGGCAGGTTGTACGAGGTGACGTTGATGCGATGATCGGTCACGCGGTTTTGCGGGAAATTGTAGGTGCGAATCTTTTCCGAGCGTTCGCCGCTGCCGACCTGATCGCGCCGATCACCCTCAACCTGGGTGCGCTGCTTTTCGACCTCGATCTCGTACAGCTTGGCGCGCAAAATCTGCATGGCGCGCTCCTCGTTCTGGAGCTGGCTGCGCTCATCCTGCACCGCCACCACGACGCCGCTGGGAATATGGGTCAGCCGTATCGCCGTCTCGTTCTTCTGCACGTTCTGCCCGCCTGCGCCGCCCGCGCGGTAGGTGTCGCGGCGAATATCGTTCTTGTTGACGCTCACCTCTACATCGTCCATCTCCGCCAGCACCGCCACCGTGACCGTGCTGGTATGCACGCGCCCCTGGCTCTCGGTGTCGGGCACGCGCTGCACCCGATGCACCCCGCCCTCGTATTTCAGACGGCTGAAGGCGCCGCGCCCTTTGACCTCGAACCTGATCTCCTTGTAGCCGCCGACCCCGGTCGCGCTGGTATCGATCACGTCGGTCTTCCAGCCGCGCTCCTGAGCATAATAGCTGTACATACGGAACAGGTCGGCGGCGAACAAGCCCGCTTCGTCGCCACCCGCTCCGGCGCGAATTTCCATGATCACGTTCTTGTCGTCGCGCAAATCCTTGGGCAGCAGCATCACCTTCAGCGCCACTTCATGTGCGGTGATGCTGGCTTCGAGGCGGGTCACTTCCTCGGATGCCATCGCGCGCAGATCGGCGTCCTTTTCCGACTCGAACATGGCGCGCGCGCCGTCGAGTTCGTCGCTGTCACGGCGATAGACCTGATAGGCTTCGACGATCTCCTGCAGGCTCGATCGTTCTTTGGCGTACTCGGTGATCAGCGCGTAATCGTTGGCGGTGGCGGAGTCGCTCATCAGCCGTTCAAGTTCGTAGTAGCGCGCCTCGATCGAGGCGAGTTTGTCCAACATGAGATGTGGTGTCCTGTAGAGGGTGATCCGTAATCAGTCCGCTGAAAAAAAACTGTCGATCCGTACTTCCCCGATCAACGCCGAGGTGTAGCTGTCTGCCATCGAGAATACATCGAGCCGCCTGAACGCGGCATCGTCCAGGATATAAACCTCGACGAGGCGATCCTGGGTATCGACGATCCAGTACTCTTTCACCCCATTGCCCTGAACCAGATTGTATTTGGTATGGCGATCGTGATAGACGCTGCCCGGCGATAAAATCTCGACGATCAAATCCGGCGCACCTTGCAGGTATTTTTCCTGAAAGGGTATACACGCCGAGCCGGGCGCGAGCCACAGCAAATCAGGCTGGATGATGTTCGAGTCAGGCAGCACGACATCCATTGGCGCGTAAAAGACCTCACCGCCGACCCTCTGGCTTCGCAGTGTCAGTGCAAAGCCGATCTGACGAAGGGCGCGCTGGTGTGCGATTTGTGGTGAAGCCAAAGTGACAATCTCCCCGTCGATCAGCTCGATATGTTCCAGCGTCTCCGGCAGCGCCAGGAATTCTGCCAGTGATACGCGCGTCCTGATGGTCATGGTTTGCATCCTGTCTGATTCAGGTGTCATTATGCCACATCACGCCATGACGCCGAACGCCTTTTCGAGCGCGTGCTTCATCGCCCCGATCGGCGCCGTCGTGCCCGTCCACATCTCGAAGCCGATCGCGCCCTGGTAGACCAGCATCGGCAGCCCGGTCAGCGTGCGCAGTCCGCGCGCGGTCGCCAGCCGGATCAGCGGCGTCACCGGCGGATTGGGGATCACGTCGCACACCAGCAGATGCTGTGCGGTCGCGTCCAGCGTCACCGGGGGCATGGCGTCGCCATCGGGATACAAGCCGATCGAGGTGGCGTTGACCAGGATATCGACCTCGGCGCCGACGGCGAACGCCTCCGTCCAGTGCTGGAAAGTCGCCCGTGCCCCCGCGCGTTCGTTGAGGTGGCGCACCAGCGTGTCGCCGCGTATCGGGTCGCGGTTGGCGACGGTGATCGACCCCGCGCCCGCCAGCGCCAGCTCGACCGTGATCGCCCGCGCCGCCCCGCCCGCGCCCAGTACCAGCACGCGCGCATCCTTCGGATCGAGCTTCTCACGCAGCCCGCGCATGAAGCCCTTGCCGTCGGTGTTTTCGCCGATCCAGCGATCCCCGTCGCGGCGCACGGTGTTGACCGCGCCGATCAGGGCTGCATCCGGCGCCACCTCGTCCAGCAGCGGGATCACCGCCACCTTGTGCGGGAGGGTGCAGTTGAAGCCGCGAAAGCCGAGCGCCCTGGCGCCGCGTACCGCGTCGGGCAGCATAGCCGGGGTCACCTCCAGCAGCTCGTAGCGCCAGGGCAGACCCGCCGCCGCGAATGCGGCTTCCTGCATGATGCCGGTCGGGTTCTCGCGGATCGGCGCGCCGAACGCGCCGACAAGTTCGTATTTGTAATCGGTGGACATAGCGCTGGACATAATGGCGTGGCTAACCTTTCACTGGACGACCATCAGGACGAGGTGTGCCTGCTCGCTGTTTCACGTTATAGCACATAGAAGATCGCATTGATCAGTTCGCGTGGCGGATGCTTCAGCGGGCGTCCCATGATGCCACGCACCAAAAACGGCGCCAGCCGCTTCCATTCATTATCTTTCAGGTCACTGGGGTATGCTTTTCGTTCGTCCATTCCTCCATTCAACTGCTGCTTTTCTACTTTACAAACAGTCTCTAAAACCAGCCTTCTTTATTTCATTCTTCACCATAGTACGAAATTGCCACAGCGCGCATAAGTGTTATAATCCTTGAAAGTGATCTGTCAGAATTTCCTCATTCGTGATTCGGAGTGATTATGCGTCTACGTGGTTCACTCGTCCTGCTCATACTGCTGTTCTTTGGGATCAGCCTGCAAATTCAAGCCGCACAGGTGGACGCAGTGCCGACCTGTTCCACGTTCATTCAAGACGCCATCAGCACCGTTGGTGACAACTGTGGACTGCTCGATCGCAACAGCGCCTGCTACGGCTATCAGACCGTCGGCGCCAATTTCATCGAGCCACAGCCCGCTGCTTTTTTCAACACACCCAATGCGCGCACGCCGCTCAGTGTCGTCAGCAGCATCGCTACCAGTCCGCTGCGACGCGCACTCGACGAGTGGGGGATCGCGCTGCTGAGCGTGCAGGCGAATCTGCCGGAGACACTCCCCGGACAGAGCGTGATTTTCATGCTGCTCGGTGATGCCGAGGTCGAAAATGCGGTCGAGTCGGAGAATATCTATCAGCCTGGCGCGATCATCACCGTGACGACCGCCGCGTCCGATGACCTGGTATACCAGCCGCGCCCCGACGCCGACCTGCTCGACACTGTGCCCGCCAATACACCGCTGATGGCGGATGCGATCAGCAGTGACGCCGCCTACGTGCGCGTGCTGTATCGCGGGCTGCCCGGCTGGGTGACCACCGCATCGCTGGCGCCTGGCAGCGACCTGGCGCCGCTGGCGGTGATCACGCCGGAGACGCGCACGCCAGGACAGGCATTTTACCTGCGCACCAATATCGGCGGCACCGAGTGCGTCGAAGCGCCGGATACCCTGCTGGTACAGGGACCACAGACGGTCAAAGTCGATCTCACGACCAACGGCGCCGATATTCGCATCGGCTCGACCATTACGCTGCGGGTGCTGCTGCCCATCAGCCAGGAAACAGCCGAACGGCTGCGCATACGCTTCAACCTGACGATCGAGGTGATCGGGCTGTTGGAATTGACCACACTCGATGGCGAAGCCGAGGTCGAACCTGACACCGCACAATCGCAGGTCGTGCGGGCGGGTCAGCGCGTCTTCCGCTGCCTGTCTGCGCCGCAAGATCTCGGTCTCGACCGTGACGACAACGACAATCCTGTCATTGCCGACTGCCCCTGGCACGATCTGGAGACACTGACAGCGGACGAGCTGGCGCAGTTCGGCGCGCTCGACGGGATTATGCTCAATTATCCGGTCGATATCCCCGGCTTTGTCCCGACCGCCACCGAAACCCCGACCGAGACGCCTACCAACACGCTGACAGCGACATCCGCCAGCGGCGAGGTCGCCCTGCCGACCAATACCTCCACCAGGAGGCTGGTACTCACCCCGCCGATCACGACTCCGGAACTCACTCCCCCAACGGCGACGCCCAGCAATACCCCGGTGACGCCGACCGAGACGCCGATCGTCCCGACCGACCCTCCGACCAGCATACCGACGCCGACCGACACGCCCTCTGCGGGCTGTCCGACGACGATCCCGCCGTTGGTCTATACGACCGCCGAGCTCGTCTGCGCGATCACGACTGCCAACAGCAGCCCCGGTCTCGACGTGATCAACCTCTATGTTGAAGGCGCTTTCAATGTCACCGGGGCGAACAATCCCGGCAACGCGATGCCCATCATCACCAGCGCCATCGAGATTCGCGGTAACAATGCCAACATGGGGCGTGATCCCGGCGCGCCAGCGCTGCGCTACTTTCAGGTTGCTGGCTCAGGCGCGCTGGCGATCGACCGCCTTGCCCTGTATGACGGCCTCGCCAGCAGTCCCGGCGGTGCGATCCTGTCCTATGGCACGTTGAGTATCTCCAACAGCTATTTCGAGAACAATCGGGCGCCGAGCGGCGCGGGCGGCGCCATCTTTCATCAGGGTGGCACGCTCACCGTCCTTAACAGCCAGTTCATCAGTAACAGCGCGTCCACCGACGGCGGCGCGATCTCGGTCGAGGATGGTGGCGGTGGAACGGGCGATTCGCCACCGCCGACGACCAGCGCCACTATCCAGGGCGCGCTCTTCATGAACAACAGCGCCACCGACGGCGGCGGCGTGTACGGACGCGCGGATATGGAGATCGTCTCCAGTACGTTCGACAGCAATACTGCCGTCACGGGCGGAGGCGCCAAAAACTGCGCTAGCCCCTCGTGGCGCGTCATCCAGAGCGCATTCTACGGTAACAGCGCCAGCGGATCAGGCGGCGGCTTGTTCAACTGCGACGGCTCGATCGTGACCGTCCTCAACAGCACCTTTTCCGGCAACAACAGCAGCGGCATCGTCGATCAAGGCGTGCTGGAGCTGTTCTTCAGCACCGTCTACGGCAACAGCGGCGTCGGTGTCGATCTGAGCAGTTCCTCCGCTCACGAGCTGCGCGGCTCGCTCATCGCTGGCAATGGCACCAACTGCACGGGGGGGGTCAACACCACTGGCGTCAACTTTGCCACCGACTCCACCTGCGGGGCGGCGACCGTAACCACCCTGTCTGCCCTGGAGATCAACCCGGTGCTGGCGGGTAATGGCGGCAATACCGCCAACCACGCCCTGGGCGCGGGCAGCGTCGCTATCAATGTCACCGACTGCTTCTACTACGGCGGCAGCATCGGCACCATCCCGGTGACGGTCGATCAGCGCGGATTCGCACGTCCGGCGCCCGGTGGCACCCTGTGCGATGCGGGTAGCTTCGAGGATCAATCCTCGGTCGGCGCTGCGACCGCTACGCCGTCGCCCACTCATACGGTCACACCGACGGAAACAGCGTCCAGCACACCGACGAACACCGCGACGTTCACGCTCACGCCGTCCAGCACCTCGACGCTGACGCCGACCAACACGGCGACGTTCACGGTCACGCCGTCCAGCACCTCGACGCTGACGCCGACCAACACGGCGACGTTTACGCTCACGCCTTCGAACACCGCGACGTTCACATTCACGCCTTCGAACACCGCGACGTTCACATTCACGCCGAGCAACACATCCACCTTTACACCCACACCGACCTACACGCCGACGCCGACCTTTATGGTAACGCCGACGACTACCCCCACGCCAGGCGGTCCGCCCCCATGCGCGGTGGCAATTCCTAATCCGATCAATACCGCCGCCAAGCTGATCTGCGCGATCGAGCTGGCAAACGACGAGGTAAATTATCCGGGTCAGAATACGCTGAATATACCAAGCGACCTGACATTGATCTTCCTGACCAGCTATGCCCCCGGACAAGCACTGCCGACGATCACCTCGGACATCGTGATCCAGGGCAATA
Source organism: Anaerolineae bacterium (assembly GCA_034437395.1). GTDB lineage: Bacteria > Chloroflexota > Anaerolineae > Aggregatilineales > Phototrophicaceae > Flexifilum. Next base: position 10,793 of record DAOTUN010000121.1, read on the forward strand.
CGAGCGGGGTCAGACCCGACTCCGGGCTGACGAATGCGCGCGCATTCGTCGTCGCCTCGACAGGCACCCTGACCCTGTTCAATCTGAATGTCACCGATTGGTCGGTGTCCGGCGACGGCGGTGCCATTCACAGCGCGGGGGCACTCTCGCTCGATGGTGTCTCGATAGTAGCGAACACCGCGACGGGCGATGGTGGCGGCGTGTATCAGCGCGGCGGCACGCTCGAGATCGTCAACTCGGTGTTTATTGACAATACTGCGGGCAGCAGCGGCGGCGGACTGTATATCCAGAACCTGACCTCGTTGACTTCCAAGATCGATAGCAGCACCATCAGCGACAACAACGCCGTGCTGGGCGGCGGGATCGCGCTGGCAGGCACGCTGCCACTGGACATCGCCAATGTGCTGATGGAGAACAACAGCGCCATCACTGCCGGACCGACCGCTGGTAAGGGCGGAGCGATTTACGCCGCTGGCGGCAGCGGGACACTGGGTATTCAATTCAGCCGCATTCTCACCAACGGCGCCACCGACTCCGGCGGCGGCGTATACACGGCGCGCGCAACAGTACTCAGCCACACCACCCTGGATGCCAACCGCGCCACTGGTGCTGGCAGCAATCTGACCGTGTGCGCCGCCGGGATCGTCGATGTACTGGTCTCGACTATCTCCAACGGCACCAGCAGCAGCAGTGCGGCGGGCATCACTATCTGCGCTGGAGACATCCTCAACCTGTTCAACAGCACGGTCAGCGACAACGACAACACCGGTATCAATGCCCAGGGCACGCTGAACGCGACCTTCGCTACCATCACCTTGAACAACGTCATCGGGGTGCAGCGTGGAACGGGCGGCAGTGTCAATTTCCATAACAGCCTGCTGGTCAGCAACGGCAGCGCCAATTGTAACGGCGGCGTGAGCAGCGTCGCGGGCACCAATGTCTCGACCGACAGCACCTGCAGCATTGGACCGAACATGGTGGTTCAGTCGGCTGGACAGATCGCCCTGGGTCCGCTAGGGAATAACGGCGGCTCATCGCTGACGCATTATCCAGCCGATGCCAGCACCATCCGCAATATCATTACCGCCGCCAACTGCACCGATGGCGCCAGCCCGGTCACCGTCGATCAGCGCGCCGTCGGGCGTCCGGCGGGAGCGGGCTGCGAGCCGGGATCGGTCGAGAACAACACCGCTGGCGGCGGCGGCGGTGAGGATATTGGCTCGGCACTCTTCCTGACCGAGGAGACGCCCACCCCCTCGCCCACGCCGACCGAAACACCGACCGAGACTCCGACCGCAATCGCAACCGACAGCCCGGTCATGCCTAACGCCACTCCGACGCTGTTCGACCCGGAGCAGGTGGTGATCCTGACCGAGGTGCCGACTCAGGAAGCGACCGAGGAAGCGACTCAGCCAGCCATCGAGACGCCTGTTGAAAGCACACTGGAGGTATCGCTGACGCCAGGCGCGACGGATGATCCGATGACTGCCGCGCCTACCATGACCGCTACGCGCGATGACGCGCCGGAGGTCACCGCCGAGCCGACGCCAGCACCGATCTCGACGCTGGCAGCCGTCGCGCGCGCGCTCGACTTCACAGCGTGGGTCGTGCGGCGCTAAAAACGGAACCAAAACGCGCGGGGTGTGGCATATACGCCACACCCCGCGACTAAAAAACCACGCGCCTCATAGAACAAAATGGCTAATCGACGATTGACCTGACCCCATATCAGGACTATAATATTGATCTACCTGACGCGAAAAATCTCTTCAGTACCATAAGGACAATAAACCCGATGCCACCGAGACGATCTAAAGAAAAAGCGGCGTCTGAGGACATTTCCAATTCCACTACACCGATGGATCAGGAAGGGCGCAAGAAAGCTCTTGAGTCGGCATTGGAGGACATCACAAAACGCTTTGGCGATGGCGCGATCGTGCGTCTGGGCGATGCCACCCATCTGATCGTCGATACTATTCCCAGCGGCTCGCTGACGGTGGACATCGCGCTCGGCGTCGGCGGGATGCCGCGTGGTCGCGTGGTCGAGGTCTATGGACCGGAGAGCAGCGGCAAGACGACGCTCTGTCTGCATGTGATCGCGGAAGCGCAAAAGCGCGGCGGACTGGCTGCTTTTGTCGATATGGAACACGCACTCGATCCATCGTATGCGCGGCGCCTGGGTGTGAACGTCGATACGCTCTACGTGTCGCAGCCGGACACCGCCGAACAAGCGCTGGAGATCATGGAGTCGCTGGTGCGATCCGGCGCGCTCGATGTGGTGGTGCTGGACAGTGTGGCGGCGCTGGTGCCGCGCGTGGAAATTGAAGGCGAGATGGGCGACAGTCATGTCGGCGTGCAGGCGCGTCTGATGAGCCAGGCACTGCGCAAGCTGTCTGGCGCGATCAAGCAGTCGAACGTATGCGTGCTGTTCACCAATCAGATACGCGAGAAAATCGGCGTGATGTATGGAAGCCCCGAAACGCAACCGGGCGGACGCGCGCTCAAATTCTACGCCACCGTCCGCCTCGACGTGCGTAAGCTGGAGTCGATCAAGGCGTCTGGCGACGAGGTGATCGGCAGCCGCGTGCGCGTGCGCGTCACCAAGAACAAGGTCGCGCCGCCCTTCCGTGAAGCCGAATTCGACATCATGTATCTCGAAGGCGGCATCAGCAAGACCGGTGAAGTCCTCGACCTGGCGACCGACCTGGGTATCATCGAAAAGCGCGGCGCCTTTTACCGCTACAACGATGGGCTGCTCGGTCAGGGACGCGAAAACTCGAAAGGCTTTCTGCTTGAAAATCTGGCGCTGCGCGACGAGATCGAAAACAAAGTCCGCGAGCGCTACGGCTTGCCGACGCTGCTGAACGTGAACGGTACAACCGCGAGCTGACACTGCACGTCCATCAGACAGATGCGAACAGCTCTGTAAACAGATAGGAACAGCTCTGTAGGGGCTTGGCGTGCCAAGCCCCTGGCGCATGGACGACACAGACAGATGGTTATGTCTGCTTACGCCGTGATCTTCTTCGCGCCTACCGATTCAATCATTTCCTTTTTCTGCCCTACGACACCGCACGCCGCACGGTCACCTTGAGTCCCCCGTCGATCGCCCGATCGGTCACCAGGATCAGATAGCCGCCGCCACCTGCTCCGCTCACCTTCCAGCCGGACGCCTGATCGCGGTAGCGCGCGATCGTCCCCGCCACCGCATCACTGACCATATACGGAAACATGGCGATCTGCGCCTCGAACGACTCGCGTGCTGCCGCCCCAAATGCCGCCAGATCACGCGCCAGGATCGCCGTCCATGCCCCCTCGGAGGCGTCCGCCAGCGCCCGCACCGTGTCGCGTGTAACCGTGCGATCTGCCAGCGGATCATAGCCGTCGCGCCGCGCGCCCAACGGGATCAGCGTGATCGCCCCTTCCAGAAACGAGATGATCGCCTCGTCGGTGATGTGATCGACCTGATCCGTCCAGTAATCCCCGGCATAATGTGCCCGCGCCAGCCCCGGATACACGATCCCGATCGCGTCCTGTGATCCGCTGATCGTCAGCTTGCCGGGCGGGTTGTCGTAGCGGAACAGGATTTTCGCCAGCTTGTGATAGTCGGCACTGGCGGGCAGCGCGCCGTCCCACAGCTCGACCGCCGACTCGCGCGTGCGTGCTCCCATGCCGCCGCGCGGGTCAAAGTCGTGCGAGGGCGCGATCGACAGTGTGATCACCGCGCCGGGATGCAGCCGCGACACGAATGGCTGATCGAGCCATCCGCCCGCCAGATCGAGTCGATAGGGAAGGGGCGAGTCGGACGACGCGATCGACAGCGAGTCGTTCATGCCAGCGCCGCCCGCAAGTCGTCGATCAGATCGTCTGCGTTTTCGATGCCAACGCTGATGCGCACCAGCGCCGGATCGGTGGCGATCTCGCTGTCGGCGGTGCTGGCGTGAGTCATGCTGTAGGGATGCTCGATCAGGCTCTCGACCCCGCCCAGGCTTTCAGCGAGCGCGAACAACTTCGTCCTGGATGCGATCGTGCGCGCGACCCCTTCGCCATCTTTGACGATGAAGCTGATCATCCCGCCAAAGCCGCGCATCTGTTGACGCGCCAGTGCGTGCTGCGGGTGCGATTCCAGCCCTGGATACAGCACGCGCGCGATGCGCGGATGCGACTCCAGGAAACGTGCCACTTTTTCGGCGTTGGCACAGTGGCGTTCCATGCGGATCGCCAGCGTCTTGATCCCACGCAGAGTCAGAAAGCAGTCCATCGGGGCGGGCACCGCGCCGACCGCGTTTTGCAGGAATTTGAGCTGCCTGTACATCTCGTCGTCGTTCAGCACCACCGCGCCGCCGACGACATCGCTATGCCCGCCGATGTACTTGGTGGTGCTGTGGATCACCATATCGGCGCCGAGCGCCAGCGGACTTTGCAGCATCGGGCTGGCGAAGGTGTTATCGACCGCTACCCAGGTGCCGGACGGTCGCAGCGCGGCGATCGCGGCGATGTCCGCCAGGCGCATTCCCGGATTCGTGGGTGTCTCCAGCCAGATCAGCCGGGTTTCCGGGCGGATGGCGGCACGCACCGCGTCCAGGTTCGCCAGATCGACCCATGAAAAGGTGATCCCGTAGCGCGAGATGATGCGCTCGAACAGCCGATAGGTGCCGCCATACACGTCGTTCCCGACGATGACATGATCACCGGGCTTGAACAGGCGCATGACGGTATCGGTGGCTGCCAGTCCGCTGGCAAACGCCAGCGCATAGCGTCCGCCCTCCAGCGCGGCGAGCGCCGTTTGCAGCGCGGTGCGCGTCGGATTGTCAGTACGGCTGTACTCGTAGCCCGTGTGGTCGGCGGGCGCGCGCTGCACATAGGTGGAAGTCTGAAAGATCGGCGTCATGATCGCCCCAGTGACGGGTTCTGGCTCGGTGCCAGCGTGAACGACAATCGTATCGGGTTTGAGCGTCATGATTACCCCTTGATAGGTAGGAACGCATAACTATGCGTCCGATGATCGACCGTCATTTGCTTGACCTTGAAATAAAATCGATCACGTCGATCTTGGTGATAATGTCGCGCACCTGATCGCCGTCCTGCACGATGGCGACCGGCTGCGCGGTCAGCATGGCGAGCAGCGCATCGAGCGGGGTGTCGAGCCGGACGATCGGCGGGTTGTCCTCGATCACGCCGGAGTCTTTGAGCGTGACCTCCATCGGCGCCGATACATTGGCGGCGTTGGCGTTCAGCAGGTATTGCAGCAGATCGACCTCCGCGATCAGACCGAGCAGCTTGTGCGTCTCATCCACGACCGGAATCTGCGAGATGTCGTGCTGGCGCATCTTGGCGATCACACTGCCGATGCTGTCGGCGCACGCCGCGACGATCAACTGCTGTGGCGCCCGACGGTCGAGCAGCGTCTCCACCGACGCGCCCGCCCAGACCGGATCGAGAAAGCGATTTTCACGCATCCAGTCGTCGTTGAAGACTTTTCCTAAGTAGCGATAGCCGCTGTCGGGCAGGATGACGACCACACGCTGATCGGCGGTCAGCCCTTTCATCTGCGCGTACTTGATCGCCCCGACGACCGCGCTGCCACACGAGACACCGCAGAAGATGCCTTCTTCGCGCACCAGACGACGGGTCATCAGGTACGATTCTTTGTCGGTCACCTGCACGATGTCGTCGATGACGCTGAAATCGTACACCGACGGTACAAAGTCCTCGCCGATGCCCTCGACCAGATAACTGTGCGCCTCGATGAACTCGCCTTTGCTGTAGAAATAGTGCTGCAGGATCGAGCCGACCGGATCGACACCGACGATCTGAATGTTGGGATTCATCTCTTTCAGATAGCGCCCGACTCCGGTGATCGTCCCGCCTGTGCCGATGCCGATCACGACGGCGGCGACTTCACCGCCCGTCTGTTCCCAGATTTCCGGTCCGGTGGTCAGGACGTGTGCTTTGGGGTTGGAGGGATTGTGATACTGATTCGCCAGGATCGCGCCGGGGGTCTCCTCGACCATGCGCCGGGCGACGCTGTAATAGCTGCGCGGGTCTTCCGGCTCCACGTCGGTGGGCGTGACGATCACCCGCGCGCCGAACGCCCGCAAAATTTGAATCTTTTCCGGCGACTGCTTGTCTGCCAGCACAAAAATGCACTTGTAGCCCTTGATGGCGGCGGCGATCGCCAAGCCGATGCCGGTATTGCCGCTGGTCGCCTCGACGATGGTGCCGCCGGGCTTGAGCCGTCCTTCGCGTTCGGCGTCCTCGATGATCTGGATGCCGATGCGGTCTTTGACCGATCCGCCGGGATTGAAGAATTCGACCTTGGCGATGATCTGCGCGGGGGTGCCGCGCGCGACCTTGTTCAGGCGCACCAGCGGCGTATTGCCCAGGGTGCCGAGGATGTTGTCGTGGATGTGTGGGGACATAGGGTGCCTTTCAAACCCGGACAACCGGGATGATTTGAATGAGTGAATCGAAACGGCGCATTCTTCTTTTACTCTACGGCGAACTCGGTGTACTTGCGCAGTTCCGGCGGGTGAAACGCCAGCACGATTCGCTCGCGCGCCACGCCTGCATAGAGCAGCTCCATTGCGATCGGGCGGTCGGTGCCGTCGTACTGGACGTGAAATTTGCCGTCGATGATGTCTACGTGGATCATCGGCGAATAAACCCGACTCTTTTGTTTCCCCCACCATTCCCAGCCAACCGTCATCAGAAGATAGCGATCGTGTTCCCGATCAAAGACCGTTTGGGTTTCCATACTGTGAATCAGAGAGGATTTTGAGACCGGAATTGCGGCGTATTCTTCAAGAATACGTTCAATCAGGTCTCGGTCTGGTTCGTGTGTAGCCATTCGACAATCTCCTCACTGTCTACATTGAATGTCACCATACTAAGGCTGTTGTTTTCGATGAGGACGCTGCCAATATCGAGTTGGAATATCTTGGTGAATACAAGGTCTGTGACAGCCAGATAGAGCACTCTGTCCGGCTGCAATTTTTCGAGCGCCAGCTTGTACAACGTATATTGTCCGACCGCCTGATAAAGCGCCACCAAGTCGCTGACGCCGATAAAGCTCTTGATCTCGACTGCAATCTTCTTTTGTTGGCGCTCGGCGAACAACAGTTTTTCCGCCCCGATGTCCACATAGAGCTTTCGAGTCGGCATGGGCAGATAAAGCGGATCATCCGTTATGCTCCACCCATCTTTGGTGAGAGCATTGACAAACTGCGTATAATAAAGGTCATCGGCTGGCACAGGTCACACTCCCAGAGACAGGTACTTGACCTCAAGATACTCGTCGATGCCGAACGATCCGCCCTCGCGTCCGAGTCCGCTCTGCTTGACACCGCCAAACGGCGCCTGCGCTGTCGAGGGCAGCGCGTCGTTGGCGCCGACGATACCGTATTCCAGCCGCTCCGCGACCCGCATCACCCGGCTGATGTCGCGCGTGAAGAAGTAGGCAGCCAGCCCAAACGGCGTATCGTTGGCGGCGGCGATCACCTCGTCCTCGGTATCGAACAGGATCAGCGGTGCGACCGGCCCGAACGTCTCCTCATGCGTGATCCGCATCGACGCGGTGACGCCGCCTAACACGGTCGGCTGCCAGAAGGTGCCGACCGGGTTCACCGCGTCCGGCAGCGCCGACCCGCCCATCAGTAGTGCCGCGCCCTGCGCCAGCGCGTCAGCGATGTGCGCCTCGACTTTTTCCCGCGCCGCCAGGTCGATCAGCGGACCGAGCTGCACATCGTCCGCCAAGCCGTTCCCGACGTTGAGACGACTCACGGCATCGGTGAATGCGTCCGCGAAACGATCGTAGATGCCGCGCTGCACATAGATGCGGTTGGCACAGACGCACGTCTGTCCGTTGTTGCGGAATTTCGAGGCGATTGCACCGGTCACGGCGGCGTCCAGATCGGCGTCGTCGAAGACGATGAACGGGGCATTGCCGCCCAGCTCCAGCGACAGTCGCTTCACGGTCGCCGCTGACTCACGGATCAGGATTTTGCCGACCTCGGTCGATCCAGTGAACGACACCTTGCGCACGCGCTCATCTGCAAAGATCGCCTGTGAGAATGGGATCGGATCGCTGCATGGCACGATGTTGACCACACCTGCCGGGAACCCCGCCTCGATGAAGACGCGACCGAGCTCCAGCGCCGACAGCGGCGTCTGTTCGGCGGGCTTGCACACGACGGTACAGCCTGCCGCCAGTGCCGGGGCGATCTTGCGCGTCAGCATGGCTGCCGGAAAATTCCAGGGAGTGATCAAGGCGCACACGCCGACAGGCTGGCGCAAGACCAGAATCCGTTTGTTCGGCACCGACGCCGGGACGATCTGCCCGTAGGCGCGTTCCGCTTCTCCGGCGAACCAGGTCAGGAAGCTGGCAGCATAGCCGATCTCGCCGCTCGCCTCACTCAGCGGCTTGCCCTGTTCCAGCGTCATCACGCGCGCCAGATGATCGCGGCGTTCCAGCATGATCGCGGCGGCGCGACGCAGCAGGTCGGCACGGGCGAGGGCGGGCAGCGCACTCCACGCGGGCAGTGCAGCGGACGCAGCGTCGATGGCGGCGCGGGTGTCATCAGCGCCCGCGTCGGGGATGGACGCCAGCAGCGCGCCTGTCGCCGGGTCGGTCACAGCGAAAGTCGCGCCGCTGGAAGCGGGGCGGAAGTGGTTGTCGATGAAGATGCCGTAATCGGCGCTGGCGAGGTCGTGTACGGCGGGCGTCAGTGCGTCGTGCGCGGTCATGGGACATGCCTTTCGCGTGATTCGCGTTGGGCAGATTATATCACGACGCACCCCTGCGGTTAGCGCACCACGCCGTCATCGCATGATCAGGATCAGGCGAATCACTCACTCACCACCAACGCCGTCACCATACCGAACATGCCATCCATGCCCTCGGCGTGATTGAGGATGTGGCAGTGATACGCCCAGGCGCCCAGCTCGGTGCAGTCGATCAGCACGTCATAGCGCTCACCAGGCGCGATATTGAGCGTGTCGCACATGTACGGCGTCGGCAGCATATAGCCATCTTTGGCGAACACCAGCTGCGGGATGCCGTGCAGGTGCATCGGATGGATCATCAGACCTTCGTTCATATAGCGCACGCGCACCTTATCGCCCAGCTTGGCGAGGATCGGCTGCGTGTGCGGAAAGCTCTTGCCGTTGAGCGTAAAGCCGAGCGCCGCATCGTTGAGGATCAGCACATAATCGCCCTGTACGACCGGTTCGCGGCTGGTGTCCGCCGGATCGATAATGAAGGCGCCCAACATGCCTTTGGTCACCTGCTCGACGGCGTTGTAATGCGAATGGTACATGTGCGAGCCTGGATTGCGCGCCGTGAACTCGTAGGTGAAGGTCTCGCCGGGCATGATCGGGTCTTGCGTGATGAAGGGCACTCCATCCATAGCGTTGGGGAGCAGCAGTCCGTGCCAGTGAATCGCGGTCGGCTGCGTCGTCTCGTTGTTGACGAAGATACGCACGCGATCGCCCTCAGTGACGCGGATGGTCGGACCGGGCACCGTGCCGTTGTAGGTGAACGCCGACAGCAGATTGCCCCCGCCCACGTCCCAGCGCAGCTCCTGACAGGCGATCTCGTACACCTTGACGCCATCGACCAGGGTCGGCTCCAGCGTGTTGTCCCAGTAGGAGGGATTGCTGCCGATGCCATCGAGAAAGGTCTGCACCCCGGCGCGGTGATGTTCGTTCATCGCCGCCCAATCGACTCCGGTCTGCTGCACCGGTGCGGCGGCTGAGACAGACGCCGGGACGTGAACATGCGCGGTCTCTTGCGCACCCACCGATCCCGCGAGCAGGGTTGTCCCCGCTGTGCCAGCCCCGACTCCGAGCATCCTGAGAAATTTGCGTCGCTGCATGATGTCCTCTTTTCGCACGATGTACGCGCGTTCGATCGATGGTATGGAGGGATGGTAGCGAAAGTGGCGCGCGAAAATCAGGCATGAACGTCATGACATTCGGTGACGAACTGCACTAGGGCATCACCTGTGAACGATCGATAATCGGGGCATGATTCGACAGGCGATGCGAGAAAAATCGATATGAACGATCAGCCGAGCGGGTCGCGCGATGCGACCATGCCCGCCTACTTACCGTCGGTGATTTTGTTGGGCACCTTTGCCCTGCTGCTGCTGGTGCTGCTGCCGCGCCCGCCCGCCAGCGTGATACCTGTGGAAGTGACCGCCGAAGTGACCGCCGAAGCGACCGCCGTCGTGATCGCAGACACCACCGCCGACAATGCGAGCATTGTCCCCGCAGATGCGGCGGCAGATGAGGGAGCGCGGATCGTGTATGCCTGGTCGTGCAGCGGGTGTCATGGTGCGGACGGGAATGGCAATCCGCCGTTTGCAGGTGGATTCCTCGACAGCGATTTGTTGGATGACCCGGCGGCGCTGATCGCATTTCTCAGCGCCGCAAATCCGGTCGTCGATCCTGCGCTGGCGTATCCGCATCCGGTGCGCGGGGGCTATCCGGTGCTGACAGACGATCAGATCGCGGCGTTGGTCGGCTATGTGGGCACGCTCGGCGAGCGAGCGGGTTAGCTGGCGCGCGCCAGCGCAGCGCCGCCCTTGACGTAGCCGTGTTCGATGAACCATAGTGCCTGATCACGCATGGTCGCGTCCAGCGGACGGAAGGTGGCGCCCAGCTCGCGGCGCGCTTTTGCCGACGAGACCTCGAAATGACTTTGCAGTGTGGTCAGCGCGCGGCGCGTCACCATCGGTTCGCCGCCTGTGACGCTCGACAAAAGCTCGCTGAAAAATCCCAGCGTCATCCCCACTGGATGTGGCATGGTCGCCAGCGGACGCCGACCGACCGTATCGGTCAGGACGCGCGCTATCTCGGTGGTAGTGGCGTAGCGATTGCTCAGAATGTAGTGTTCCCCGTTTTTGCCGCGCTCCGCCGCGCGGATCATACCGTCGGCGGCGTCGCGGGCATCGACCATGCTCAGTCCGCCAAAGGGCACAGCGGGCGCGGTGCCATTCAGGATCGTGACCAAAAACTGACCGAACGTGGTCGGTCCTACATCGCCGGGTCCCGTGATCAGTACCGGCTTGACCGTCATAATCGGAATGCGATGTGTCTTGCCAAATTCTGCAATGGCGCGGATATTGAGTATTCGCTCAACTTTCAAGTTACAAAAAGAAAACGATCGGCTGATGTCATGACTGCCGCTGCAAACAACCCACGACGCACCCCCAAACAGGAACGCGGGCAGGATCGGGTCGATGCGCTTTTGAATGCCGCCGCCGCGCTGCTGGCAGAGGGTGGGATCGAGACACTGACCACCAACGCCGTTGCCGCGCGCCGAGACGCACATCGGCTCGCTCTATCATTTTTTCCCTAATAAAGAGGCGATCCTGCAGGCGCTGTCCGCGCGCTACCTGGAAGACTTGCGCGCCCTTTGGGATACGCTGTTCACCGCCGACGCGATGATCAGCGCACCGACACACGTCCTGATCGACACGCTGATCGAGCGCTTCGCTGAGTTCGAGCTGCACCATCACGGCTTCAATGCACTGTTTTATGGCAGTGGTGCGCCGGACGCGGTACAGGCAGTGTCGGCGCAGATCGGGGGAGAGCTGATCGCCCGGATCGCGGGCGCGCTGGCGCTGCGCTATCCCGATCTGAGCGCTGCATGCCTGACCAGCGCCGCAACGTTGATGCTGGGCGCTGTCAAGACGATCCTGCCCAACGCGCTGCCTGGCATGGGAGCAGAAGCCGAGTCGCTGCGTTATGAGCTGAAGCGGATGCTGCGCGCCTATCTGGACGTGCTGTCCGACCATGCAGGCTAATCTGATGCGCGATCAGCCTGTGCGCACCGTCTCGACAGGATACCACTGCGCCGCACAGCGATTCACCCAGGTATCGACATCGGCGCCGACGATGAACCCGGCGCGCTGTATAGACCGTCCGCCCAGCACACCCATCAGCATCCAGGCGCACGACGCGCACAGACCGAGCAGCAGCAGCGGCGCCAGCAGCGGGATCACATCCGTCCCGATGATCCCGATCGCATTCTTGGTCAGAATGTTGGTCGGCTGCCCCGACCACTCGTTGTACTGCGCCACCAGTCCGCCGATTACGCCCTGATCGCGCCCCAACGACATGGTGCAGTAGTCGTCCGCCATCAGCCGCGCGTGCCAGCCGAGAAACGCCGCCAGCAGCAGCGGCACGATCAGGAATCCGAGCGCGATAGCGAGGGGGCGAACAGTGAAACGCGATCCAGCCTGAGTGATCGTATCGCGCAACATAGACTCCTTGACGTGAAAATCATCGCTGCGATCATCGCGTGTCGCGTCGATCCTGTCAACCACGCCGACTCTGACATGTCGGGACGCGCCACCAGCGCGAAGCATTGATGCACTTCGCACAAAGATTGGCTCATTTCGTCCATAATCGATTACACTGGGTCGCATAAGCCGCTGAAGGCTTACTTAGTTCAAAAAGGTTGGATCATGAAGAAACGTCTCCTTTTGTTGATCGTTGTAACTCTGCTGGCGGCGATGCTGATCGCGCCTGTCGCGGCACAGGATCGTCCCGATCTGCTGATCTGGGCGGACATCACTCGCGCCCCGGCTCTGGAAGAACTGCTCGCCCAGTTCTCCGAGGAATTCGGCGTCACCGCAGAAGTGCAGGAAATCGGGTTTGGCGACATCCGCTCCAATCTGACGATTGCCGGTCCCGCTGGCGAGGGTCCTGACATCCTGATCGGCGCCCACGACTGGCTCGGCGAGTTCATCCAGAACGGCATCATCGTCCCGATCGATCTGGGCGACAAAGCAGCGGAATTCTCACCCAGCGCGCTCGACCTGTTCACGGTCGATGGCGTCCTGTACGGAATGCCCTATGCAGTCGAAAATCTGGCGTTCTTCCGCAATACCGATCTCGTGCCCGATGCCCCTGAGACCTGGGATGAAGTCTTCACCATCAGCCAGGAACTCGTGGACTCCGGCGCCGCCGAAGCGGGCTGGGTGCTGCCCAATACCGCCAGTTACGATTTTTATCCGGTCATGAGCGCGTTTGGCGGCTATGTGTTCGCGCGCAACGAAGACGGCACCTTCAACCCCGGTGACGTGGGTATCGGCAGCGACGGCACGATCGCCGCTGGCGAATATGTCAAGCAGTACGTGGACGGTGGCTACATCACCCCCGGTATCGACGGCGACGTGATGGTCACGTTGTTCACCAGCGGCGACGCCGCCATGATGATGACCGGACCCTGGTTCCTCAACCGCGTCCGCGAGTCGGGTGTGCCGTTCGCCATCAGCGACATCCCGGCGGGTCCTGCTGGACAGGGCGCGCCTTTCATTGGCGGTCAGGGCTTCATGATCAGCGCCTTCAGCGAGAATCAACTGCTGGCACAAGCCTTCCTGACTGACTTCATGGCGACCAGCGACGCGATGCTGGCGATGTACAACATCGATCCCCGCCCCCCGGCATACCTGCCGGCGCTGGAGTCGATCACCGAAGAAGCGATGGGGCAGTTCCAGTCGGCGGGCGCCAACGGTATCCCGCAGCCCGCGATCCCGGAAATGGCGTCGGTGTGGGGATCATGGGGCAACGCGCTCCAGTTCATCATCAATGGCGAGCTGGAACCCGCTGACGCCTACACCCAGGCGGAAGCCCAGATCGTGGAAGCGATCGGCACGATCAGTGCCGCGCCCACCAGCGTCGCGCTGGTCGGCACCATTCAGACCTTCCTGGGCTGCCCTGGTGACTGGGATCCGGCTTGTGAGGCTGCCTTCATGACCGATAACGGCGACGGCACCTACTCGATCACCACCAGCGCCATCCCGGCTGGCGAATACGAGGGCAAGATCGCCTTCGACGGCAATTGGGATCGCAATTTCGGCGTCGATGGCACTATGGGCGGCGATAATTACATGTTCACCGTCCCCGCAGACGGCACCGAGCTGACGTTCACCTTCAACACTGCCGACAACGTCCTGACGATCGACGGCGCCAGCTAAATTCGTGGCAACAGCAGCAGCGCGGGTGGGCGACTCAGGCGGGTCGCCCACCCCTTCGCTGAACCTGGCAGCCGCCGTTCAAGTCGTGCTGGTTCTGCTCGTCGATGCGTTTGGCGGCTGGCTGGCGTTCAACATTTTTCAGGATGGAAATTTGTTTTTTGCGCTGGCGATCGTTGCAACGCTGGTGCTGATCACCGCGATCGTCCTGATACCGAGCCTGTGGCCCCTGAAATGGATATCGCCCGCGCTCGCTTTAATGATCCTTCTTTCAATCTACCCGCTGCTCTATACGGTCTATATCGCCTTTACCAATTACAGTGACGGACACCGCTACACCAAAACCGAGGCGATCGAGCTGTTAGGCGAGCGGCGCTATCTGCCTGAAGGCGGATCGAGCTACGCCTCCACCCTGTACCAGAATGCCGATGGCGCCTTTGCGCTGTGGCTGATCAATGACGCGGGTGAGAGCTTTTTCGCCACCGGCGACGGCGCATGGACTGCGGTCACGGGAGAGGCGCCCGCCGACTACAACGGCTTTGCGCCACTGGAAGGCGGCGCGGTCTTCCGTGCCTTGAGCGCGGTGGACGGCGTGACCTTCGGTGACGAGGCGAACGGTGTGCAGGTGCAGTCTCGCAATGAGGCGAGCGGCTTTGCACAGCAGTGGGTATACGATGCGGCGACCGATGCCATCACCGACAGGGCGACCGGGACGGTGTATGTGTCCGACCCTGTACTCGGTGAATTCATCGCGGCGAACGGTAATCCGGCGCCCTTTGGGTATTGGGTCAGCGTCGGCTTCAGCAATTTTTCACGGATCATCGAAAGCACCCTCAGCCAGGGACCGCTGGTGCGGGTGGTGCTGTGGACGATCGGTTTCGCCGTGTTCGGCACATTGAGCGGGTTCGCACTGGGCTTGCTGACAGCGCTGCTGCTCAATGGATCGCATCCGAGCCTGCGCGTCCTGCGCACACTGCTGATCATCCCCTATGCGGTGCCAGGACTGGTGAGCGTGCTGGTGTGGCGCGGGATGCTGAACAGCAACATCGGCATCATCCCGGAAGTGCTGACCTCGATCTTTGGCGCGTCACCCCCTTTCAGCAGCGATCCAGGCTGGGCAAAAATAGCGATCCTGCTGGTCAATGTATGGTTCGCCGCGCCCTACTTCATGCTGATCGCCAGCGGTGCGCTGCAATCGGTTTCATCATCGGTATACGAGGCGGCGGAAGTGGACGGCGCGTCGGCATGGACTTCCTTCTGGCAGATCACACTGCCGCTGGTGCTGGTGGCACTGGGTCCGCTGCTGATCGCCTCGGTCATCTTCAATTTCAATAACTTCTTTTTGATGGAGGCGATGTTCGGCGGCGGTCCGCCGATCGCGGGCACCTCGGCGCCCCCGGTCGGACACACCGACAACCTGATCAGCTATACCTACCGTCTGGCGTTCAGCGCGGGCGGCACCAAAGATTACGGACTGGCGTCGGCGCTTGGTGTGGTCATCTTCATCATCGTCGGTCTGCTGACACTGGTACAGTTCCGCTTGACGCGGTCATGGGAGCAGGTGAGCGAAAGTGTCTGACGCAGCGATCACTTCCAACGTTCCGCGCGCCGATGTGGGCAGCGTCCCGGCACCGCGCGCGCCATTTTCATTGGGCAAGACCATCCTGTTCATCCTGCGGGCGCTGCTGATCGCGTTCTTGATCGCTTTTGCGCTGTTTCCGGTGCTGTGGGGCATCTCGGCGTCGTTCAATCCGAGCGGCAGCATGGCGAGCCAGACCTTGATCCCTCAGGGCATCGACAGCACCGAAAAGCTGTTCCGCAATTACACCCGTCTGTTCAACGATCCGCAGATTCCATTCTGGCGCTGGGTGGGCAATTCGCTGTTCGTCGCCGGGTTCTCGGCGATTAGTGTGGTGACGATCTCGTCGTTGAGCGCCTATGCCTTCTCGCGCTTCCGCTTCAAATATCGGCGCAACCTGCTGTTGGGTATCTTTCTGGTACAGGTATTCCCGAACGTGCTGGCGATCGTCTCGATCTACCTGATGCTGCTGCAGATCGGCAAATACATCCCGGCGCTCGGTCTCGATACCTACGGCGGGCTGATCATGATCTATATCGGCGGCGGCATGGCGGTCAATATCTGGCTGATGAAGGGCTTCTTCGACACCGTGCCGCGCGACATCGACGAGTCCGCGATGGTGGACGGCGCCACGCCCTCGCAAACCTACTGGTTGCTGATCTTCCCGCTGGTGCGTCCTGTCCTGGCGGTGGTCGGACTGCTGGCGTTCACGGGCACGCTCAACGACTTTCTGCTGGCGCGCGTGCTGCTCACCGACCGTCAAAACTGGACGCTGATGGTCGGGCTGTACAGCTTCGTCGAGGGCAAGTTCAGCGACGACTGGGGTGTATTCGCGGCGGGCGCGCTGCTGACCGCTATCCCGGCAGTGATTCTGTATCTCTTTTTGCAGCGCTATATCGTCAGTGGGCTGACCGCTGGCGCCGTGAAGGGATAATCCGACGTGGAAGTCATTTTCGGCACGTTCGCCAACGATCAGCTCAAGCTCATTCAGCACCGCGCGGCGGGACGGGGCATCCAGCACCATCACACCATCGCGCCAATCGATCCACTGCCTGGTGATCCGGTGACGCTGTGTGCGTGGGTGGGTGTCGATACCGAGGTCGATTATCTGATGTGCTACTACACGACCGACGGACTCGAACCCGTCGGTCAGTTTGGGGAGAGCGATGGCGCGCAAATCGCGCCTTTCCGTCCGATCGCAGCGGAGTGGGACAATCTGCTGTGGGGCTACCGAATGCGCTGGGAAGTACAGCTCCCTGGTCAGGTCGATCGCACGCTGGTGCGCTACCGGATCGGCGGCTGGCGCGAAGGCGGCGAAGAACTGTTCGCCGACTTTCCCGATGTAACGACGATCGGAGAAAATGCGGCGGTCGCCTATTTCAAGGGGACAGACCCCGCCACGCTGCCCGATCCGCCGCCGCGTCATGCCGGCGGCACGGTGTTCACCTACCGCGTCGATACCATGAGCGCGCCCGCCTGGATGCGCGACGCAGTGATTTATCATCTGTACGTCGATCGCTTTTATCCCGGCGACGGCAAAGAGTGGATTCAGACCGCCGACGTGCATCATCTGATGGGCGGTACGCTCGACGGCGCGCGGCAGAAGCTCGGCTATCTGCAAGACCTGGGCATCACCTGCATCTGGCTCAGCCCGACCTGGGCGTGCACCAGCTATCACGGCTACGACATCACCGACTTTTGCAGCACAGCCGAACATCTGGGTGGAGACGCTGCGCTGCATCGCTTCATCGACGCTGCGCACGCGCGCGGGATGCGGGTACTGCTCGATCTGCCCTGCAATCACATGAGCGATCAGGCGCCGCTGTTCCAGGAGGCGCGCGACAACCCTGCCAGCACGCACCGCGACTGGTTCACCTTTGACGACTCGCCGACGGGCTACCGCGCCTTCTTCAATTTGCCCAGTATGCCGCAGATTAATTTGCAGCATCAGGGCGCGCGCGGCTGGATGATCAACGTAGCGCGCTACTGGCTGCGCGAATTCGACGCCGACGGCTTTCGCCTCGATTACGCTCTTGGACCCAGCACCGACTTTTGGACGTATTTCACGGCGAGCTGCAAAGATGAGAAGCTCGATACCGTCTATCTGGGCGAGGTGATCGACTCGCCGGGCGTGCAGCGCGCCTACATCGGGCGGCTCGACGGCTGTCTCGATTTTTTTGCCAACGAGGGACTACGCAAGACCTTCGGCTGGAAGACGATGACGCAGGCGGAATTTGACCGGGTGATGACGCGCAACCGCGCCTACTTCCCACCCGGATTTGTGCTGCCTGCTTTCCTCGACAACCACGATATGAACCGCTTTCTGCACATCGCGGGCGGCGACAAGGAGGCGCTGCGTCAGGCGTTCGGCGCGCTGATGCGGCTGCCGAATGTCCCGATCGTGTACTACGGCACCGAGGTCGGCGTCAGCCACGCGGTCAGCGCCCAGGTCGGCGGGCTGGATGTGAGCCGTGAGGCGATGCTGTGGGGCGCCGATCAGGACGCGGCGCTGCTGGCGGATTTTGCCGGGATGATCGCGGGGCGCCGGGCGTGAGTTGGGGTATACTCGATAGTACGATCGTCTGAACGAAGGCTGTCCAAAATGACTGTCTAGACGCAGTTCATGATGTTTGTGCTTTCCGACGAAGAACGCGATCTTTTGCAGGATTTTGCCGACGAACACGGGATAGACGACGTGCGCCTCGCCGTAGGAATTCTGCTGCGTGAATACATCCAGGTCATGGATGCACTGTGGGAGATCAAGCTCGCACAGCCCAATACGACGCTTGATGCGCTGATCGCGCAGGTTGACCGCGATGCACAGGCTGATCAAATAGTTTTAGCAAGAGGCGCGGCACCACTATAGACGGGAACAACGTGCGCGCTGGGACGATCGTCCCGTCCAGGCATGACGATCCCGTCACATCCCCGTCACATTTTTACGCCGACTCGCTGGTACAGTGTGATCAATGGCAGCACACACGCAGGAGTCGGCAGACATGCCCACCACCAGACGCGATTTTCTCCGTTTCAGCGCCGCCGCCGGGGGCGCGCTCGCCGCATCCACACTGATCGCGGATGTCGGCACTCATATCGCCGACGCCCAGAGCAGTACCCGCCCGTCCGCCAGCTTTGACGCCGCGCTGCACGCCCTCAATCGCATCAGCTACGGCGCCCGACCCGATGATGTAGTGCGCATCGGGGCGATCGGCATCCCGGCGTACATCGACGAACAGCTCGCTCCCGACTCGATCGACGATACCGCGATGGACGAGCGGCTGCTCGCACACCCGATTTTGCGTATGAGCCGCGAAAACGCCCACGCGCTCGGTTTCGACGGGCGCACGCAGACCGCGCTGATGCACGGCTTTCTCGTCCGTGCGAACCACAGCCAGCGTCAGTTGTTCGAGCGCGTCGTCGAATTCTGGACCGATCATTTCAATATTCCGATCGATGATCTGGCGCCCGACCTGATCGTCATGCACCGCGAGGTCATCCGCCGTCATGCCTTTGGGCGGTTCCGCGATCTGGCGTTCGGGGTGGCACGCAGCCCTGCCATGCTCACCTTCCTGGACAACACCTACAGCACCGCCGAACACCCCAACGAGAATTACGCCCGTGAACTGCTGGAGCTGCACACGCTCGGCGTCGATGGTGGGCATTACAGCGAAACCGACGTGAAAGAAGCCGCCCGCGCCCTGACCGGATGGCAGGTGCATGACGGGACAGACGACGGCTTTTTCTTCAACAGAGACGACCACGATGGCGAAGCCAAGACCATCCTGGGGGTGACCATGCCCGCCGGACGCGGCATCGAGGACGGGCTGCACCTGCTCGACCTGGCGGTTCACCACCCAGCGACGGCGCGCTTCATCTGCCGCAAGCTGTGCGTGCGCTTCGTCTCGGATCGACCGTCAGACGCCTTGGTCGAGAGCGCGGCGCAGGTGTGGGAGGCGAACGACGGCGCGATCGTCCCGGTGCTGCGTCACATCCTGACTTCCGACGAATTCGCGTCGTCGGCAGGGCTGAAAATGCGCCGCCCCCTGGAATTTTTCGTCGCGGCGCTGCGCGCGACCGGGGCGCACTTTCGTAACGAGTGGACGCTGGGGGAGACACTGACCGCGCTCGGTCAGGCGCCTTACAGCTGGGCACCGCCGAATGGCTATCCCGACGTGGCAGGCGCCTGGCTCGGATCGGGGATGCTGCTGGAACGCTGGAATACCGCCATCCTGATCACCCATCAGGCTTACAGCGAACAGTGGACGGAGGTCGAGACCGACATTCGCGCCCGCATCGGTGACCCGGCGACGGTCGGTGCGTTGGTCGATGCAGTGGCGAACCAGGTGTTCGCGGCGCGGCTGCCCGACGACGCCCGCGCGACCTTCATCGCCTTTGTACGGGACGACAGCGACGAGTCCGCCCCGGTGACGTCGCGCGTGATCGCCGACAAGCTCGGTATGCTGTATGGGCTGATGCTGGCGTCGCCCCACTTTCAATGGACGTAAATCATGCCAAAACACCGGGGCTGTACACATTGTCCATTGAAACAGTGCCGCATGAAGGCGGTGTCCGCCGCACCTGCACCCACCATCGTCACCCGCACACGATCCGTAGAGACGCATAACAATGCGTCCATTAGCAACGCACAAGGACACAACGACATGACCTCACGACGTGACTTTTTACGCGGCATGACCGGGATCGGCGCGATCGGAGTCAGCAAGGCGCTGTTCCCCGCCTGGATGCCGCGACTCGCTTTCCGCGCCCCGCAGAGCCAATCCGGGAACGGGCGTCCTGGTGACATCCTGGTCGCCATTTTTCTGCGCGGCGGGATCGATGGCTTGAGCGCGGTGGTGCCTTACGGCGACGGTGCGCACTATTACGATCAGCGTCCGACCCAGGCGGTCAGGGAACCGGGTGCGGGGGCGAACGCAGCGCTCGACCTGGACGGCTATTTTGGGCTGCACCCCGCGCTGGCGCCGCTGCTGGACGTGTACCGCGAAAACGCGCTGGCGGTCGTCCACGCCACTGGGTCGATCGACCCGACCCGCTCGCATTTCGACGCCATGCAGTTCATGGAATACGGCACCCCTGGCAGCAAGACCACTGGCACTGGCTGGATCGGGCGTCATCTGGAGACAGCGGCATGGGGCAGCGACTCGCCCTTCCGAGCGGTAGGGATGGGATCGATGGCGCCCACGTCGCTGCGCGGATCGGTCGCGCCGCTGTCGCTGCGTTCGATCGGCGATTTTCATCTGCGCGGACGGGTCGATGAGCTGCACCGGGCGCAAGCCGCGTTGGGCAGTCTGTACGGCACGACGGCGCCCGCCGATATGATCGGCGTCCAGGCGAAGCTGGTGTTCGAGACGATCGATCTGCTGCAAGGACTGAGCGCCAATGCCTACATCCCCGCCAACAGCGCCGATTACCCGACCGACGACGAGGGCTTTGGCATGGGTCTCAGGCAGATCGCACAGTTGATCAAGGCGGATGTCGGACTCGAAGTCGCCACCATCGACCTCGGTGGGTGGGACACTCACGAAAATCAGGGCACGCACGGCGGTTTTTTCAATGACCACCTGGGGACATTCGCGCGCGGACTGGCAGCATTTTACGCCGATCTGCACGACCACATGGGCAATGTCACCGTCGTGACCATGAGCGAGTTCGGTCGGCGTGTCGAGGAAAATGCCAGCCAGGGCACCGATCATGGGCACGGCAATTTCATGATGGTGATGGGCGGCGGCGTCAACGGCGGGCGAGTCTATGCCGACTGGCCCACGCTGGCGCCGGAACTCCTGAATGATGGCGATCTGGCGATCACCACCGATTACCGCGATGTGCTGGCGGAGGTGTTGACGGGGCGCGTGCTGAATCCGGCGCTCGACCGCATCTTCCCCGGTTTCACACCGACCGCGCGCGGGATCATCGTGCCGCGCTAAGACCGCGAAGTCACAAGACCCTGCATCATCACGCATACTGGGCATGGCGTGCCATGCCCCTACCTTTTGGAGAATTCGCCATGATTCGTTTCAGACCCATTATGATCATCCTCGCCGCGCTGCTGCTGACCGTCGCAGCCGCCCACGCCCAGACCGACGACGAAAAAGCCAGCGCGCTGATCGCCATCGTCGCCGATCAACCGCCGTTCGATACCTGGCTGACCCAGTATCCTGACTGGCAGGCGAACGCCAACGACGACGACGAGGACGGCATCTGGTTCGTCGAATTTTACGACGAGTCCTGGGAAGAATGGCTCGGCTATGCCAACATCGACACCACCACGCTGACCTTCGTCGATTATTCCGCGCCGCTCCCGCTGTCCGAGGACGAGTACGACATCCAGTTGAAGCGCGTCACGACCTACATCATGCAGGACGCCGAGGTGCTGGGCTGGCTGAACGAGGTTCCCGACCGCTGGGACACCTATTTCGACTTCAATCGCTGGGAACGATACTGGGAACTCAATTTCTACCGGGGTATCCGCGCGGTGCAGGTGCAGGTACAGATCGACGAGAACGACGACGTTTACATCGAGGCGATCGTCGATCCCAACGCGCTCGATGAGGAAGAGGCACTGGACGCAGCCCGCAACAGCGCCGTGCAGCTAGCCTATGGCGCCGATGGCATCTGGGAGGCGCTGGACGGTCACGATGAATGGGAGACCTACGTCGAGTGGCAGCACGACGCAGTGTGGAGTGTGAGTTTCATCGCCGCAGAAGAAGCGCGCTTCTATGCGCTGGTCGATCTGGACAGCGAGACCATCCTGGAGACCGGGACGTAGCAGCGGATCAGGAATTGCGAGGGGTTGGCAGGTGGGACGCATAACCATGCGTCCCTGCGCGATATATTTCGCGCCTTCGCGCCGTGCTGTTCAATCTTTTATCTCTGCTTTTCTGCTCCTCTCTGTTTTTCTTTCTGACGGACTGCTACACCGTCAGGCTGATGCTCTCCAGCGGCGCGCGACTGGCGATCACCTTCAGCCATTCAGGATACGCCCATGCGATCGGTTGCAGCAGCAGGTGCAACCGTTTTTCGGGCACATCCGCGAGCGGCAGTCGTTCGTGCGTGCGTAGGTGATAGGCGGCATACCCGACCGAGTCCGTCCAGGCGTTGACCATCGCGTAATGCTGTGCCATCGTCTTGCCGGGCAGTGCGTGCATCTCGACCAGGAACCGTGATTTGGCGTGAGAGGCGATCGTCCGTGCCCCTTCCAGCGCGCGCACTTCCGCCCCCTCGATGTCGATTTTAATGAAATCGGGCACGCCGAACTGTGCTGCCAGCGTGTCGAGCGTGCTGGTCGGCACCTGCATCGACTCGTTGCGCTTTGCCGCCGTGTGCGCACGCTCGTTGTACACGCTGCCCGCAGACCCCGTGCCCGTCGTCCAGAGCGTGACCTGCTGATCGTCGGCGGTATCGGCAAATGTGCATACCAATCGCGCATACTGAATCAGATGATTTAGGATCAGGTTTTCGGCGGCGATCGCCAGCGCCGCGGGATTGGGGTCGATCAGCGTGATCTGTCTGACGCTCGGAGACAGCAGCATGATCAGCGCCGCCTGACCGACATTGCTGCCCACGTCGAACACCATTTCGGCACGCAGCGCGCACGCCAGCAGCCAGGCGGCATCGCTTTCAATTTCGCTGATCACCGCCCCTTCGCGCACGCGCAGCGGTCGTCCGAGCAGCGTGACATCGACCAGCGGAGGAGGCAGCCTGAGCAGCAGCCGATAGGCGGTCTGCGCTTTGTGGAGCAGAGAAGTCCGGGTATCCAATGTAAATCCTTTATTTTGTGCGCATGATCTGCCGTATTACGCGCCCACGATTGTAACGTTGATCCAGCGTATATGCCCGCCGCGCAGATGCCAGTTACCTTCGAGCCGGATCGTCACGCGCGCATCATCGATGTGGCGTATTTCGATATTGCTGATGGTGGTCAGCGCCGACGCCGGCAGACGATACTCGGTCTCCAGCAGCGTGAGCCGCGCGCCTGTGATGACCCCGCCCCCGCCGAGTAGCGCGCGTGTCAGGGCGATCGGGTGGTCGCGGGTGCCGTCGGCGCCGGGGGCGTCGTGAGCAGTGACGTAGACGATGTGCGTCGGCTCTGGCGGTGGCTCTAGAACCACGATGTCCTGCGCGGGAACACGATCGGGAATCGGCGGTTCATCGCTGATTGGTACTGCCATCGCGCCGCGCGGCATCCATAAATGAGCCGCGCTGCCGATCGCCGCGCCTTGCAACAACGCCAGCAGCAGCCGACGCCGTGACCAGCGTGGTCGTAAATGAGCGTGCATCGGGAAGGTGTCTCGTCTGCCTACGGAGTGGGTATCGCCGTGCGCTGGCGCCAGCTGGCGTAGATTTCCTCGAAGATGACCGGCAGCGATTTGGTGATCGCCCAGCCTGGATAGTGGGCGCCGATCTTGCTCAGGTCGGAGATGTAGCAGATGTGATCGCCTTCACGCGCTTTTTCGACGTACTCGTAACGCATCGGCTGCCCGCTCAGGGCTGTCGCCGCATCGAACGCCTCCAGAATCGAGACGGAATTGGCGCGTCCACCGCCCAGATTGTAGACCTCGCCAGGACGCGGCGCCTCGTAGAAGCGTTCGATCAGCCGGGCGACATCGTGCGCGTGGATGTTGTCGCGCACCTGCTTGCCTTTGTAGCCGTAGATTTTGTAGGTGCCTCCGGTCGCGTTGACCTTGATCAGATAGCTCAGGAAACCGTGCAGCTCGACGCCGCTGTGATTCGGTCCAGTCAGGCAGCCGCCGCGCAGACAGACGGTCTTCAATCCAAAGTAGCGTCCGTATTCCTGAGTCATCACGTCGGCGGCGACCTTCGACGCGCCGAAGATCGAATGTTTGGCGCGGTCGATGCGCAACTCCTCACGCACGCCGCCCCAATCGGTGGGGTCGGCGTAGTCCCAGCGGGTCTCATGTTCGACCAGTGCCAGATCGTTGGGCGCATCGCCATAGACCTTATTGGTCGAGAGCAGCACAAAGACCGCCTCTGGCGCATGGCGACGAGTCGCCTCCAGCAGATTGAGCGTCCCGCCCGCGTTCACGTCGAAATCGTCGAAGGGGCGCGCCGCCGCCAGATCATGGCTCGGCTGCGCGGCGGCATGGACGATCAGATCGGGCACGATCGCCTCGACGCACGCCGACACGCCCGCACGGTCGCGGATGTCCAGTTCATGATGAGTGAAGCGGCGGCAGCTCGCCAGCAGACGCTGTTGATTCCAGCGCGTATCGCCAGCGGCGCCGAAAAAGTCGGCGCGCATATTGTTATCGACGCCGTGTACGTCCCAGCCCAGGGCGTCGAAATAGGCGACGACCTCCGAGCCGATCAATCCGCTGGAACCCGTGACGAGCAGTTTAGGCATTGGAATTTACCGGATGGATGGGATGTGAAAAATCGCGTTTATGCTGTCACGATACAAGACCGCGCCTGACATTGCAAGTGCAGTCACGCACGCAATCCCTGACCCCCGACCCCTTCTTTCACAACGAGAGAAGGGGAGAGCTGCGTCCGCATCCAGGACGATGCGTCCGCACGATTAACGAACTACCCGTCAGCGCAGCCCACTTCTTTGCTGGCTGCGCCGCGAGATCGAGTCGATGATCACCGCCGCCAACAGCACCAGCCCGGTGATGATGAACTTGATCGACGACGGAAAGCCAGGGATCAAGCCAAGACCGTTGTCGATGCTGGCGATGATCAGGGCGCCCAGGATCGCGCTGCTGACCAGTCCGCGCCCGCCGAACAGACTGGTGCCGCCGATCACCGCCGCCGCGATCGAGTTGAGCAGCAGGTCGCCGCCGCCCGCCTCGGCGGACACCGATCCCAGGCGCGATGCCAGGATGATCCCGCCCACGCCCGCCATCACGCTGGAGATCATGAAGACGATGATGCGGATCGCCTCGACGCGCACACCTGCGCGCCGCGCCGCCTCTTTGTTGCCGCCGATGGCGTAGATATAGCGTCCGAGCCGGGTCTGCCCGGCGATATAGCTCAGCACAATCAGCAGGGCGAGCAGCAGCACGCCGATGAAGGGCAAGCCGCGATCCTGATTGCAGATATAAACGATCCCGATCGCCATGATGCTCAGGATGCCCGTCTCGATGGCGATGAACCCGATCGGCTTGGTCGCCAGCCCATTGGCGCGCCGCGTGCTGTAGGTGCGTAGCTGGGTGAAGGCGAACAGGGCGATCAGCACGATGCAGATGATCCAGCCCACGAGCGGCGGAAAGAACGACAGCGACAGCCCGCGCACGATCGGATCGCCAATGATGACCGTGCCACCCCGACCGACTATTCCCAGGACGACCCCGCTCCACGCCAGCGAACCCGCCAGCGTCACCACGAACGAGGGGAGGCGAAAATAAGTGGTGATCCAGCCGTGCAGCGCGCCGATCGCCAGCATCGCGGCAAAGGCGATCGCCATCGCGATGAACCAGGGCAGCTCGTAGGGCGGACGCAGCAGCACCGCCACGCTCACCCCGGCGACCGCGCTGACATAGCCCGCGCTCAGATCGATCTCGCCTAAGAGCAGCACGAATACCACGCCGTAGGCGATGGCGGCGATGCCCGCCATTTGCAGGATCAACTGCACGATGTTGCGTGGAGTCAGAAAATTGGAATTCTGGGACTGGAAGATGATGGCGATCATCACAAAGCCGAGGATGATCGGCAGCGAGCCGATGTCGCCGCCGCGTATGCGCTTGATCGCCGCGCTGAAGTAGGTGCCGAAGCTCTGTTGTTCCTGGCTGGCGAGCAGCGCGCTTGATTGTGGAGGGACCAGATTGGGCGCGCTCATGACACTTCCGCCTCCGCCATGCCGGGGACGACCTTCAGGCGTCCGGCGGTGATCGCGTGGACGATCTCCTGCTGGTTGGTAGACGCGCGCTCGAAGATGCCGATCATATGTCCGAGGCGCAGCACCGCGATCCGATCCGCCACCTCGAAAATGTCGTGCAGATTATGGCTGATCAGCGCCACTGCCAGCCCGCGATCCGCCAGGCGGCGCACCAGATCGAGCACCTGGCGCGTCTGCGCCACGCCGAGCGCGGCGGTCGGCTCGTCCAGGATCACCAGTTTCGAGTTCCACATCACCGCTTTGGCGACAGCGATCGACTGGCGTTGCCCACCGGACAGCGACGCGACGGGCAGCCGCACCGAGCGCAGCGTCGTCACCGACAGACTGGCGAGTGTCTCGACGGCTTTCTGCTCCATCGATGCCTCGTCCATGCGCGCGAATGGCAGGCTGCTGTTGACTTTCTCACGTCCCAGGAACATGTTGGCGACCACATCGAGATTGTCCGCCAGCGCCAAATCCTGATACACCACCTCGATACCGAGCTGTGATGCCTCGCGCGGGCTGCCGATCGACACCTTTTTGCCGTCGAAGCGCACTTCGCCCTCGTCGAAATTGTAAATTCCGGCGATACCCTTGATCAGCGTGGACTTGCCCGCGCCGTTGTCACCGACCAGCGCGACGACCTCGCCCGCGCGCACGTCGAAATCGACCTCGGTCAGCGCCTGGATGGCGCCAAACCGTTTGGTCACTTTGATACATTGAAGGAGAGGTTCGGCTGCCATGTTAATCAAACCTTTTTATTTTTGATCGATTCAATTCAGGAAAATAAAAAGGGGCGCGGGATGACCCGTGCCCCTTTTTTGAAAGCGGAAATCTTAGCTGCCGATGGTCTCGACGGTGCAGAGTGCCTCGAATTCGCCCACGCAGATTTCGTCGCGTGTGCGGAAGCCGTCAGCGATCACGGTCTCTTCGATATTGTCGATGGTCACCGCGACGGGCACC
The DNA here is from genome assembly GCA_034437395.1 of Anaerolineae bacterium. GTDB lineage: Bacteria > Chloroflexota > Anaerolineae > Aggregatilineales > Phototrophicaceae > Flexifilum. The sequence goes on from DAOTUN010000121.1 coordinate 38,172, forward strand.
AGCAGCACCGAGGCGATATCGTTGGTGCCGTTGTTGACGCTCTTGTCCGCCATCATCGAGGTGTCGGCGTCTTGCAGCAGCGCGATCGCCAGGGCAGCAGCGGCTTCAGCCTGTGCCTTGATCGCCTTGTAGACGGTCATGCTCTGGCGTCCGGCGAGGATGTTCTGGATACCGCCGATGGTGGCGTCCTGT
>DAOTUN010000122.1:0-8719 GCA_034437395.1 Anaerolineae bacterium
CGCGGCGGGGGTGGCTTCGGGGCGAATCTCGGCGGCGGGCGCGGGAGTCGCGGTCACGGCTGCGATCGCTGCTTCGGTCGGCACTGGGGTCGGTGTCGGCAGCAGAGCGGCGGTGCCGTCGATCGGCGCGCTGGCGATCGACTGTTGCAGCGCTGCCGGTCGCAGCGTCACCAACTGGGTCGCGCTGTCCGCGCCGGGAATGACGATATTGCTGTAGAGTGTGCCGCCATAGAGCGTGCTGGCGAGCGTATCGGTCACGCTGGCATCCGCCTGGGTAGTGGTGATAGTAATGGTGCGGGTCGAGGCGGGCAGCGCGTTGAAGGTCGAGCCAGTCATCGCCATGTCGGTGACCAGGGCGGCGCCATCGTCGGAGGTGGCGCTGAGGGTCACATTGTCGCCCGCGATATTCACGATCGAGACAATCGCGGTCGTCTCGTCGAGAGCGTCCAATTCCTCGTTCATGATCAGGATGCGCGCTTCGCCATTCACGGTGGCGACATAGAGCGTGATCGCGGCGTTCGGCTCGATGATTACCTCGGTCTCGGCAAACAGGCTGTCTATGCCGATAATGCGCGCCGAAGCGTTGTAGGTGCCGGCTGGCAGGCTGGCGAACAGCGACGAATCACCGAAATTCAGAGAGGGGACGATCAAAGTGTCATCCAGGAAAAGCTCGATCGCCGTGCCACCTGCTACCAGGTGTGCGACTCGCAGTCCCGCGCTGTCTGGCGCGGCGCTGCGCGTCGCCGCCTCAAGCAGCTTCACCTGAGGGGCGTCGGCTGTTCCATACAACAGCAGGATATACGAGGCGCCATTGTTCAACGCATAGGGCGCCGTCGCGACGATCGCATCCGCCGCGCCCGCCCCAGTCGGCACAACCGCCAGCTCATAACTGAGGGCGGGCAGATCGAGCGTGCCATACGATTGGTTGTACTGCAATCCTGGCACGACCGGACGCCCGTCCGCCAGGATGACATCGACGACGGGAGTGCCGGGTACAGCGTGAATCGCGGTGAAGCGCGCCTTGCCCAACCCGATTGGGTTGAGGTCTTCAGCGAAGCGCGTGAATTCCAATGGGGTGGAGGAAGAGGCGACGAAGGTGAGCGCAGCGCCGCTGGGCGCGTCGATCGTTTGCTGCCACAGCACGTCGGTGCTGCCGCTCGCTGCCGCCAGGATCGTGTGTGATCCCGACGGGGCATCGATGTAACTGCTGGCATCACCATATGCCAATGCCGTGATCGCCAGCTCGCCGTCGATGTAGACATCGATCGGGCTGGCATCCATCACGACATGTATAAAGCGCAGCAGCGCTGTTTCGCTCGTCTGTGCGCTGGCGGAAACGAGGGCTGTGACCCATAACGCCAATGCGATCGCCGTTATGACGGCGCGATTCATGCGTTTCATCTGCATCGCCTACTCCTGGTTTATATCCCCACTCTAAAAAATGATCAGTAAATCACGGTTTTCTCTGCGGACGCATCGTTATGCGTCCCTGCACCACAAGACAACCGTGATTTACTGATGATACCGCTACTGCCTGTGAATCAGGTGCCTTCTTGCCACTGGCTGAGGTAGTGCGTCTGCTCGCTGGTCAGCATATCGATGTGAATGCCCATCGACAGCAGCTTGAGGCGGGCGATCTCTTTGTCGATGTCTTCCGGCACGGTGTAGACCTGCTTGCCCAGCGACGCGGCGTTTTTGACCATGTATTCCGCTGCCAGCGCCTGATTGGCGAAGCTCATGTCCATCACGCTTGCGGGGTGTCCTTCGGCGGCGGCGAGGTTGATCAGGCGACCCTCACCCAGGATGTAAAGCTGCTTGCCGTTCACGCGGTACTCTTCGACATACGGACGGACGAGCTTGGGATCGCCCGCCGCCATCTGGCGCAGACCGGGGATGTTGATCTCGACGTTGAAATGACCGCTGTTCGCCATCAGCGCGCCGTCCTTCATGGCGGCGAAGTGCTGCGTATCCAGCACGTTGATATCGCCCGTCGCGGTGATGAAAATATCCCCGATCGCGGCGGCTTCGCTCATCGGCATGACGCGGAAGCCGTCCATGACCGCTTCCAGCCCGCGCATCGGATCGACCTCGGTGACGATGACGTTGGCGCCCATGCCCTGTGCGCGGCTGGCGATACCGCGACTGCACCAGCCGTAGCCCGCGACCACGATCACGCGCCCGGCGATCAGCAGATTGGTGGCACGGATGATGCCGTCGAGCGTGCTTTGCCCGGTGCCATAGCGGTTGTCGAACAGATGCTTGGTATCGCTGTCATTGACGGCGATCACCGGGAATTCGAGCGCGCCTTCTTTCGCCATCGCGCGCAGGCGGATGACTCCGGTGGTGGTCTCTTCGGTGCCACCGACGATGCCGTCCAGCAGCTCGCGGCGGCTCTTGTGGATGACGCTCACCAGATCGGCGCCGTCGTCCATCGTGATATGCGGCTGGTGATCCAGACCCGCGCGGATGTGATCGTAGTAGGTGTCGTTGTCCTCACCCTTGATCGCGTAGACCGGGATCTCGTAGTGCGAGACCAGCGACGCGGCAACGTCGTCCTGGGTCGAGAGCGGGTTGCTGGCGCACAGCACCACATCGGCGCCGCCCATTTGCAGGGTGTGCATCAGGTTGGCGGTCTCGCTGGTGACGTGCAGACACGCCGATACGCGCATCCCACTCAGCGGTTTTTCAATGGCAAAGCGCTCCCGAATGGCGCGCAGCACGGGCATTTCCCGCTCCGCCCACTCGATGCGGAAGCGTCCGCCGGTCGCCAGATCGAGGCTCTTCACGTCGTGTTCGATGGTGTTCGTCATAACTGCTCCTTGGATGTGCTTGTCGATGGATCAAGGTCGTGCAGGGCGACGCTTCGCCTTTATAAGTCGTTGGTTGTTCACGCCGCTGTGGGCGTGTCGGTCAACAGGGCGTTCAGGACGCCCTGATCATCGAAGTGAGTGCGAAAGCGGGCGATGAATTCAGCGAGTGTAAAGCTGTGATTTTGCGTGCCGACCTGTTCCAGTACATAGCAGGCGCACAGCGCACCCACCTCGCCCGCTAATTTCCAATCCCAGCCATAGCTGATCCCGCACAACAGCCCGGCGCGATAGGCATCGCCGCCGCCTGTGGGATCGACGATGGTCTCGGTCGGGACGATCGGCACGGCGATCGTGTCATCGCCGACGTAGATGGTCGATCCCTCTTTGCCTTCGGTGATCACCAGCACCTCGATCATGCGGCGCATGTCGTCGCGGGTGAGTCCGGTCTTTTCGCAGATCATGTCTGCTTCATATTTGTTGATCACCATGATCGCCGCGCCATTCATGCCCGCGCGCAGTTCGTCCCCGCTCAGACGCGGCACCTGCTGGCTCGGATCGTACATGAAGCGAATCCCGCGATCGCGGCATTCCTGCGCCAACTGCTGCATGGCGATCGGATCGTTGGGGGAGATGACCACCAGATCGGGCTGACCGGGATAGACATCCGCCAGCGTGTAATCGCGCGCCAGCGCCATCGCGCCCGTGTAGAACGAGGCGATCTGGTTGTTGTCGAGATCGGTATTGACGAAGAACGACGCGGTGAACAGCGTGTCGATCTGGCGCACCGTCGCGGTATCGACGCCAATGGCATCCAGACTGCGGCGGTAATCGTTGAAATCCTTGCCGACCGTGCCGAACAGATGCGGACGCAGACCGAGCCGTCCCATCGTGTAGGCGATATTCGCCGCGACCCCGCCGTAATGCCGGGTCATGTCATCGACGAGGAAACTGAGACTGACCTGATCGAGCTTTTCGCGGAGGATATGTTCCTTGAAATGTCCAGGGAAACGCATCAGGTAGTCGTAGGCGATCGAACCCGTTACAATGATGTCGAGCATGAAAGCGATCATTCCTGCTGGGATATAGCGCGCGAACATTGTACCACACACATTTTGCGCGCTTGTAGTCCCCGCCTTTATTCAATGCTGAGTGTGAGGACGAGCGTACATGACTTTGTTCGATGGACAGAGGCTGTCTCAATCGATCGTGCGGCTGGACCTGGACGGACTGCGGCGCGGGCTGTACGCCGACAAATACTTCGAGAATGTCACGACGATCCTGGAACGCGCCCGCCTCGCGGACAGCACGCACCCCGCGCGACATGGAACCCAGGTGCAGCCTGGCGACCTGATCGTCGAGGCGCAGATTTTCACGCGCCGCGCGCCGCGCGCACTGGTCGCTGGCATCGATATCGCGCTGCTGATGCTGCGTCATGCTGCTGGGATCGCTGTGATCAGTGAAGGCGACTCGTTCCGCGAGACCTACGCCGACTTCAGCGTCGATGCCGCGCATGATGGCGTGATGGTGGCATACGACGGCGAGCCGGAGCATGTCAAACCGATCCTGCGCATACGTGGGCGCTATCAGGACTTTGCGCTGCTGGAGACTCCCATCCTCGGCTATCTGACGCGCGCCAGCCGGATCGCCACCAACGTCTACGATGTGCTGGAGGCAGCCAACGGCAAGCCGATCCTCTACTTCCCGGCGCGCTTCGACCTGCCCGAAGTCCAGGCGCTCGATGGCTATGCCTACTGGCTGGCTGTGCAGCGCTACAATCACGACACGGGCATGACGACGCGCGCAGCCGTCAGCACCGACGCGCAGGCGTCGTGGTGGGGGGGTGTCGGCGGCGGCACCATGCCGCACGCGCTGATCGCGGTCTATCAGGGCGATACGGCGGCGGCGATGGTGGCATTTGCCGAGGCGCTGCCGATCGCCGTAGCGCGAATCGCGCTGGTCGATTTCAACAACGACTGCGTAGGCGCGTCGCTGGCGTGCGCACGCGCCTTGTGGGCACGTCACCGTGCGGCGCTGGAAGCGGACGACGCCGACGGTGCGCGCCGCTGGCGGCTCGATGGCGTGCGCCTGGACACCAGCGCCAGCGTGCGTGATGTCTCGCTGGACGAGGGCGATCCAAACGGGGTCAATCCGAAGCTCGTCCGGCTGGTGCGCGCGGCGCTCGATTCGGCTTGGGAGTCGTGGGATGTCCCCGCCGCGCTGCAAGACGCGGCGCGCGCGTTTTGTCAGGGGGTGAAAATCGTCGTCACGGGTGGCTTCAGCCGTGACCGGATCGCGGCATTCGAGCGCGATCGCGTGCCCGTCGATAGTTATGGAGTTGGTTCGTCGCTGCTGCGCAACGACTCCGCCAGCAATACCGATTTTACGATGGACATCGTGCGCGCGCGCATCGATGGTGCCTGGGTCGATGTCGCCAAGATCGGGCGGCGCGCCAACGATAATCCTGATTTACAGTCAATCGATCTCACACAATTCTGAGGGTAGCTCTCATGTCGGATGATCAGGGTAACGACCGTTCGCCGCGCCTGGTGACCGGACGCAACGGCAGACGGCTGTTCTCGATGGCGGCGCTGTCGGAGCGCGTGCGCGAAGAATTCCTGCTGGAATACGCCGGGACGCCGGCGCTGAGCGAGGCGGACACGTCCTCGCAGCGGATGCGACTGGTGTTGGGCGTGGTCGATTATGTGATCGCGGTCGAGTCGCTGGCGATGGGGTCGGACGACAAAGCGGTGCTGATCCAGCGTGTCTACAGCGAGCTGTTCGGCTATGGCGCGCTCGATCCGTTTTTTGCGGATGCCAGCGTCACCACGATCGCGCTCAACGGCACCGATCATGTGGCGGTGCGCTACGGCAGCCAGGATTTGCAGGAGCTGGGCGCCATCTTCGAGGATGCCGATCAGCTTCAGACCGTCGTGACGCGCATTCTGGAGGATGCCGGGGTCGATCTCACGCCGGAACAGCCGATCGTCGAGACAGGCTTGCAGATCGGCGGGCGGCGCGTCAGCGTCAGCGTGATCTCCCCGACGATCAGCACTGCCGGAGTCGGGATCGTCGCGGACATCCGGCTGCACCCGCCGATCGCGCCGACGCTGGCAGAGCTGGTCGCGTCCGAGGTGCTGACCCGCGATGCCGCCGACACGCTGATCGCCCTGGCGCGCTCGAAATACGGGTTCGTGATCGCCGGGGAGACCGAGACGGGCAAGACCACGCTGCTCAACGCGCTGGCGCTGGAGATCGACCTGACTGGCGTGGTGGCGATCGAACGCACAGGCGAGATGCGTCTGCCCGCGACCGTCACCTGCTACCAACCGTCATGGGGGACGGTAGACAGCGCGCCGGTGACGTTCGGCGATCGCATCGATCTGGCGCTGGCGGATGCGCCGTCGGTGATGATGATCGACGAGGTGCGCGCCGACGAACCCGCCTCGATCGCGCCGCTGCTCGCCCGTGCCGACGCGCCGCGTCAGTGGTGGGTGTTTCGCGGCGCGCCGGATCACAAGCGGCTGCAAAGCGCGCTGGGGATGCTGGCGCGCCGCGCGGAGACGGGCGCCGGGGAGACGCTGGTTCACGCGCTCTACGAGCGGCTGCCGTTCGTGGTGTCGGTGGCGCGTATCCAGGGACGGCTGAGGCTGTTCAGCATCGCGGAATGGCAGTCGCGCATCGACACCGAATACCCGGACTACGTGCAGTTGTTCCGCTACGACAACGCCGCCGCCCGCCGCACCGAGGCGGTGTTCGCGCGCTGGGTGTGACAGATCCACGAACCTGTTGATGCGTCCGCCTGATATTGCGGTATATTCGTGAATGGACGCCGTTTGGGGAAGACTGACACGCATGACTGAACACATCGACGTATTCATCAGCAGCACCAGCATCGACCTGCCTGTCTACCGTGAGGCGGTGCGTAACGCCATCCTCAGCATGGATTTCTTTCCCAGTGGCATGGAGTCGTGGCCTGTCACCGGTAAGAGCGCGGTCGCGCTCTGCCAGGGGATGATAGAGCAAGCCGAGATCTTCGTCGGCATCTATGCACATCGCTACGGCTGGCGTCCTGACGGGGACGGCACGACCAGCATCACCGAGATGGAATACGACTGGGCGGTTAAGCGCAGCATTCCCCGTCTGTGCTTCATCATCAAGGACGATCATCCCTTCCCCAAGGATCAGGTCGAGATCGACGCGCAAGGCGACCTCGACCGCTTCAAGAAGCGCGTCAAGGCACAGCACGCCGGATTTTTCACCACGCCTGACGATCTCAGGGCACAGGTGGCGGTGGCGCTGGCGAATATTCAGCGTCAGATGCTCGCGGTGCAGGCGATCACATGGGAGCCTGGTGCATCGTTTGACAGGTACACGCTGCGGCACATCGTCGGCAGCGGCGGCAATGGGCAGGTGTGGCTGGCGGACGAGCGGCTGCTCGATGGCGGATCGCCGCGCCAGGTGGCGATCAAGGTGCTGCGCGCCGGTATCAGCGACAGCCCGACCCGCGTCGAGCGCTTCAAGCGCGAGATCAGCAGCATGGCGCGCATCGATCATCCGCATGTGCTGCCGATCCTGACCTATGGCGATCGGGGCGGACAGCTTTACGTCGTCATGCCGTATCTGACGGGCGGCACACTGCGCGCGCAGCAGACCGGGCGGCGCTTTGACGAGGCGGACGCGCTGCGCTGGCTGGAGCAGATCGGGATGGCGCTGGATCATGTGCATGATCGCCATGACGGGCTGATCCACCGCGATGTCAAACCGGAAAACATCCTGATCGGCGCGGATGGCGCCACGCTGCGCCTCGCCGATTTCGGTCTGGCGTTCAGCAGCAGCGATGACGGCGATCGCCTGACCGACGACGGCAAGCCCGCTGGCACCGGGCGCTACATGGCACCCGAACAGTGGCGCGGGCGGACGCTCAGCCGCCACACCGACCTGTACGCGCTCGGCATCCTGGCATACGAGCTGCTGACCGGGCATCTGCCCTACGAACACAGGAACGATCTCGATCTCGGCAACGCCCACTGCGACACTCCGCCGCCGCCCGACCCGCACCTGACCGACGAGGTGCTGCGCATCCTGCGCCGCGCGTGTGCCAAAGACCCCGCCGATCGCTATCCGAGCGCGCGCGCCTTCCTGAGCGATCTGCGCAACTGGCGCGTCGATCCGGCGAATATCGAGCCGCGCATCCGCGATTACCTCCAGTGGGTGACGCAGGAACTTTATGACGGTTTGCGCGCGCAGTTCATCGAGCTGGCGGGCGACGAGACCACCCAGCACGCCGCGCGCGAGGCGCCGCACAAGCCGACCTGGATGAGCGACGACGACGATCTGTTCGCGCGGGTCACCGCCGCCGTCAGCGCTGATCATATCGCCGCCGACGAACGCGGCGGCGCGGCGCATGTCGAAAATGTGCGCGCGCGTCTGACCGATCTCGACCGGGCTGTGCTGATCGGGGAGCCAGGCGCGGGCAAGACCTGGATGCTTCAGCGGGTGCAGGCGGACGCGGCGCGCGCCTTTCTGGATGGGCGTGGCACACGCATCCCCGTGTTTATCCGCCTCAACCAGTACACGGGCGGGACGTTCGGCGAGTTCGTCCGGCGCGCCCTCGACACGCTGGCACCCTATCACGATGCGCTGCTGCGCGACGGGCGGCTGATCCTGCTGTGCGACGCGCTCAACGAGATGCCGCGCGGGGCGGGACAGTTGGCGAGCCTGATCGCCTATCTCAAGTCTGCGCCGCGCTTCATCGTGTCATGCCGCGCGCGCGACTATCAGGATGCCCTCGGCGATCTCAAGCCGCTGGAGCAGGTGCGGCTGCACGACCTCACACTGCCCGCCATCGGCGATCTGGTGGTGCGGCGCGTGGCGGGCGACGCCCTGTGGCGGCGCATGGGCGGGAGCGA
>DAOTUN010000123.1:0-4732 GCA_034437395.1 Anaerolineae bacterium
CCGACGTTTGCGCCGACCAGCACGCCGATTCCGACGCTGACCAATACGCCGACGTTTGCGCCGACCGACACGCCGATGCCCACGCTGACCAATACGCCGACGTTTGCGCCGACCGACACGCCCATTCCAACGCCGACCGACATTGCGCTGATTATGGTTGCGCCATTACAGACGAGTCTTTCCAGCCCGACGGACACGCCCACCGACCTGCCGAGTGCAACGCCGTCGCTATCCGCCACGATGGTTCCGTCGCTGACTCCCGCGGTAACGGCTTCGCTGACTTATACAGCACTGCCAATCGAGACGCTGATTCCGACCTCCACCGCCACGCTGGTGTTCACCGCGACCGCCACTCCAACCACTACGACATCGGCTGCGTTGCTCGTGCCGCCGACAGGGATAGTACTGGTTGCTGTCAGTGTGCCGCCGACAGGGACAGTACTGGTTGCTGTCAGTGTGCCGCCGCTGCTGGAGACCAATGCGTCGGAAGTGCCGCCGCGCTTTCCGGCAGAGGCGGTGGTCGGTGGGTTGGTGCTGATTGGCATCCTGAGTTATGCGGGTGTGTATTGGAGCGGCGCCAATGCTATAGAGCGTTACGCAAACGGCTTTCCGACCGATGACTGCCCGGTGTGCAAACGCGGATCGTTGACCGTCGAAACGCGCGTCGATCGTGTGATCGGCGTGCCCCGTCCGCGTTTCGTGGTGACCTGCGACACCTGTCGATCGGTACTGCGCGAGGTGGGGGGGCGGCGCTGGCGTTATGCCGTCGATCGCAGCGCTAATCCGATGCTGTACACGCAGTATAACGGGCGCGTGGTGGCAGAGGACAAGCTGGTCAATCTGAGCGCGTGGAATCAATCCCTCAGCGAGCCGCCCATTTTCGAGGAGGAATCTTCATGACCGCGCTGATCGAGTGCGTTCCCAATTTCAGCGAAGGACGTGATCGGACGCTGATCGACGCAATTGCCGATGCCATCGCCGCGCCGGAGGTGATGCTGCTCGATATCCACAGCGACGCCGACCATCACCGCACCGTCTATACATTTGCCGGGACGCCCGATGCAGTCGAAGCAGCGATGCTGCGCGCCGCGCGGATCGCGGTCGAGCGCATCGACCTGACAGGGCATCGCGGTCAGCACCCCCGTATCGGTGCGGTGGACGTGATCCCGTTCGTACCACTGGAGGGTATCACGCTGCACGCGCTGGCAGGGCGCGCACGCACCTTCGCGCGCCACTATGCTGAGGCAACAGGTGTGCCTGTGTATCTGTACGAAGCATCGGCGCTGCGTCCGGGACGGGTGAATCTGGCGGACATTCGACGCGGCGGCTACGAGGGGCTGCGCGAAGCGGTGATGACTGATCCAGCGCGCGCGCCCGATTTTGGCGCGGCGAGACTGGGAGCCGCCGGCGCGACCGTGATCGGCGCACGCGCGCCGCTGATCGCGTTCAACGCCTATCTCGACAGCGCCGACGTGACGATCGCGCGGTCGATCGCCCGGACTATTCGCGAGTCCAGCGGTGGGCTGGCGTGCGTGCGAGCGATCGGAGTACAGGTAGGCGGACGGGCACAAGTGTCCATCAATGTCATCGACTTTCGCCGTACCTCCCTGTATACGATCATGCGTGCGGTCGATGAGGCGGCGCGGCAGCATGGTGCCGCCGTCGTCGAGACCGAATTGGTCGGCTTGATGCCGCAAGCTGCGCTGTTGCAGGCTGGACTTGAGGCGCTGCGATTACCCCCACAGGCTGTCGAAAAGCTGCTCGAACGCCGTCTGGGTGCTGTGACCGGAAATTATCGTGAGGTCGTGTTCGAGTGATCAGAATTTGTCTTGTCATCCTCATCGTCGTGTCGTTAGTCGGATGCGCCGTGCCGTCGGTCGAGCCTCTGGCGACTGCGACGCTCGCTGCCGTACCATCATCTGGCAGCTCGCTCGCCGGACTCGCCACGCTGATCCCGACTGTCCATCTGCAATCGAGTCGTACTCCGACCATCCGCCCATCGGACACCCATACTCCGACCCTGACCTACACCCCATCCAAAACGCCGACGCGCACGCCTGTTCCATCAGACACGCTGATTCCCACCAATACCTTCGTGCCGACTACAACGCTCACGCCGTCGCTGACCTATACACTGACGCCTTCGATCACGCCGACACTGGCGCCGTCCACGACGCCGATCCCGTCCCCGACCCCGCGCGATTTTGTCGCTGACCCCAATGCGACCCGTCCGCCGACATGGACGCCGCCGCCGCCCGATGCCTCGATGATCGTGGCTGACCATTATGTGCTGGGGCGCCCGATTTCCAGCAATGGCACCAACTGGGTCGATCGCAATTACCCCTATGGCAATACGCGCGGTGGACGCCTGCAGATTCATCACGGCGTCGAGTTCATCAACCCGCAAGGCACGCCGATCAAAGCGGTCGCCGATGGGGTGGTGATCTATGCGGGCAGCGATATCGAGGTGCTGTATGGACCGATCTACAATTACTACGGCAATCTGGTCGTCATTCAGCACAACTTCACCGATGCCAACGGCGGCGCAGTCTACACGCTCTACGGACATATGGCGCGCGTCGATGTGGCGACCGGGCAGTCGGTGACAACAGGTCAGGACATCGGTATCGTTGGCGGGACGGGCGTGGCACTCGGACCACATCTGCATCTTGAAGTCCGCGTCGGCGATCCTGCCAATTTTTATGCGGTGCGCAATCCTGATCTATGGATTCGTCCCTATGGCGGCTATGGCACGCTCGCCGGGCGCACGACCGACTCGTCGGGCAATCTGCTCTACGATGTCACGATCACGATCGAGGACAGCCGCCGCACACGCTACACTTTCAGCTATGCTGGAGACGAAGTGAGCGGCGACAGCGCCTTTCGAGAGAATTACACGCTCGGCGATCTGCCCGCCGATTGGTACACTGTCACGGTGGGTGAGGGCGGACGGGTGCGCTTTCGCCAGTACATCTACGTCTACCCCAACCGTACAACCTGGCTGAACGTGGTCTTGCAATGAAGACGACGGATCGCTACTATTTTTTGAGATGTATGGCGGAACAAGCCACCCGCCGTATTTTTCGACCCATAAGACAAGGATAGTCCTTTCCAATGCAGCGTGAGCGAATAGCTGACGATATTTACGTATTCGTCAGTGACCGGTACGTCCAGGTGACGGCGACCGTCGTCCTGACCAGCGACGGGGTGGTGCTATTCGACACCTTGCTGTATCCCGATGAGACACGCCAGATCAAGCGCTTCGTCGAATCGCGCCTGGGATCGAGCGTGCGCTATGTGATCAACAGTCACTTTCACGCCGATCACACCACCGGAACCTGTCTCTTTCCCGAAGCCCAGGTGATCGCGCATACCAACTGCCGTGACCTGCTGGACACGCGCGGACGCGCCGGACTGGAACGGGCGCGTACTACCTCCGACGAGATGCGTGACGCGCTGCTGGTGCTGCCGGGATTGGTCTTTGGTGACGAAGGGCTGACACTGCACGTCGGCAATAAGACATTCGAACTGGCGCCTTCGCCCGGACACAGCCCGGACTCGATCACCTGTTTCGTGCGCGAGGATCGGGTGCTGCTGGCGGGCGATACCGTCATGTCGCTGCCGTATTTCGTGGACGGCAGCTACGACGATCTGCTGCGGTCGCTCGGCAATTTGCTCGGCGGCAATTTCGAGCATATCGTGCAGGGGCATGGCGAGGTCGTGCTGCGCGGTGAGGTGGAAGAAAAGCTGCACAGCGATCTCGCCTACCTGACGCGCGTGCGTGACGCGGTTTCATCCGCCAACGACAGCGGCAGCCGCGATCTGGCGCTCGCGGCGATCCACATCGAGCAATGCGGCAAAAGTCGTATTCTGCTCAACGGCGTCGCCGAGACTCTGCATCGTCAAAATGTCATGGCACTCGCCAATCGGCTGCATGCCGAGGCATAGCCTACAACCCTGTACCACTTCACATTGCGCCGGTTATCGCACCACGAAAGGTTTGGTCATGACAGATTCCGCACCTCGCTTGACCCCCAAAGGACGAGCTACCCTTAAAGAAGAGCTGGAAGACCTGGTTAACGTCAAGCGCATCGAACTGGCGGCGTATTTGAAAGAAGCGGTCTCACAAGGCGATTTGAAAGAAAACGCCGATTATCACGATGCCAAAGAGAAGCAGGCTTTTCTTGAGGGACGCATCAAATTCCTGGAAGACATTTTGCTGACCGCCGAGGTGATCGAGTCGAGCGGACGCACCGATCTGGTCGAGTTTGGATCGCATGTCACAGTGCGCTTTGACGACGAGGACGACGATGAGACCTACATGATCGTCGGCGCGCCGGAAGCCGACCCGACGAAGGGCAAAATATCGTATCTGAGTTCGCTGGGCGAGGCGCTGATGGGCAAGAAAAAAGGCGAGAAGATCAGCTTCAGGGCGCCGAGTGGTAATACGGTCGCGTTGAAGGTCAAGAAGATCAATTGATGCGCGGTCGCCTTTTCAGGTCCATAAACGAAACGCCCTGTCGATGCGACAGGGCGTTTTGTTTGGTGATGCGTTCAGCCCAGCGGTGAAAAATCGCCTGTACCGCCGAACGGATCATCGTCCTGCGGGCGGGGCTGAATGATGGGTCGCCCTGGCGCCGCTGGTGGGGTGATCGGCGGGAGAGTGCTGGGCGGTGGCGGCTGATTGAACACGGCTGGCGGATTATACGTATACGCCGGCGGTGTGTAGACG
>DAOTUN010000124.1:0-61761 GCA_034437395.1 Anaerolineae bacterium
TGATCAGCAGAACGAACAGCAGCGCCAATCCATCGACATAGATCGAAAGTGTCAACCCGATTTCTGGTATCCAGGGAATGTTCAACGACGATGCGCCCAAGACGGTCACGGAAGACAATTGGAGCAGCGACATGATAAAGAGCGTGAGCATTGCCAACGCGCTGATCGTGCCAACGGTAGAAGCGCGCATTCTTGCAAAGCTGACCAGAACTGCGAGTAGAAACGGAAGCAGGATAACCAAAGCCAATACCATTACGGCTCCTTATACAACCGGTGCAATAAATGGGGCAGTACACGGCAGTTGACTGTCGTGTATGACCGAATTACTGGAATCGAAGCAGCGTTCAGGAACGCTGGGGCAGACGATTGTCGTCTACGAGCTGCCAACCATCGTAATTCTGGAGAGCAGGAGAGGGGAAAACACAAATGGGCGGGGCGATAACGGTGGATGCAGGTTCGGCAGCGCAGTATACCCCTTCATGACGTGGGGCGGTGACTCCGCCTGAGGGGATCATAATCAGATGGATAACTGCTGAAGTCCCGATATTCTGCATCGTGTTCCATGTAAAACCATGCGCTCGTCGCAGGGACTATAGAAAATTGCTCGCTCGTTGTCAATAGAAATCGCTGCAATCAGCGGACCCAGGAAGAGAATTCCTCGCACAACCACCGCGCGGCGACCCCACAGCGCGTGACCCTGCCTGTCAAACACCAGAGGGCGAGCGGGAAAGGTTCTTTGAGGCACTGGGGATTTGACAAACACCGTCGTTGCCACTTCGGCTGTCATCATTGGCGGGGTGTGCTATACAAAGTGCCAACTCGTAAATAGTGCAATGGCGAGTTGGCACCTGTTTTGTTTCAAAACTATCTTTGGAACAACTGAACCAGAATGGTTATGGCATCCAGCGTGGTCACAGGTCACGCGCAGGATCATCAGTGAGTCTGCGGACATCGCTCCCGTCAGTATTCATTGTGTACAGATCGCCTGCGCCACTCCGCTTCGAGGAGAAAGTAATGCGCGTCCCGTCCAGTGACCAGGCAGGTTCGCCGTCCCAGGCGGGATCATCTGTCAGACGAACAGGGTTGCCGCCATCGGCATCCGGGTAGCGATGCTGCGGATTCTTCGCCGTCGCCTTCTGTATGACCCGGTTGATCACGGCGGCGATCTGACGTTCTTTGTCGAGGATGCTCTCGATCAGCTCTTCGGGTGAACGGTGCGCCAGATCAGCCGCGCGTTCGGGTTGCTGACATCCAGACTGATCGGTTGCAGTCTGCGATTGCGCTCACCGGACAATCGGCAGGCGAATACAGGATGCCAGTATTTTGCCGTGAGAAACCTGCCAGACAGGATCGCCCTGTGCCGGAATACGCGCAAACGTATCGCTGTCCGCGCCTGCAAGCGCGACACGGATACGATGTCCGCGTCGGATGAGTACCGAAGTCGGCTGTAAGCCGAAGGTCAGTTCGACAAATTCACGCTGTGGCAATGGATCAGCATCAGCACGTTTGAACGTGCGGTAAGGCATCCCACTCCAGTAAGGCGTGGGCTGGGAAGACAACTGACGATGCAATCCGCGAAGTTGTCCTTCGGTGACGTAGCGCACAATCCCTTTTTCATCCACATCTTCGAGATATACGAAAAATGCGCCATCGTTATGCGTAGATGCGACGTACAGCGTAACGACAGGATAGCCCGTAATTTCGAGATCAGATTCGAGAGGCGCGGATGTATAAGTCAGCAAACGGCGATCTTCGCCGGCACGATCCGGGTAAATGAGCGGTTTTGCCATTTGCGTGTGCCATCGGTTCGTGCGCCCGGTCGTCGCGTCGAAATCAACTGTATAAGTATCACAGGCATCATCAGTCGGCATTTCCAGCGAGATCCCGCTTTGTGCCCGAAAATACCATGTTTGGATATCGGTATCGGGCAACGGGAAGCTATCGGTCTGTTTCCATTTCTCCTCACCGAGTGTGTAATAAAAAAGCACGTTGCCGGATGGAGATTGATCTTTTTTGAGTGTTTGCTCGAAGAACTGAGCCACAGCCGACCACTGCTGTTCATGAAGCGGGCTGGGTTCCGCCTGCGGCTTACAATATGGACTGCCATGTGCGGTCATTTCATGTTTCCAGGCGCCGATGACTGCAATCTGCGGATTACTCAGCGTGTTGAACGACCGTAAAACAGTGTCGGCTGTCGTTGCATCAAGCCAGCTTCCCCAGGTAAAAATCGCGCCGCCAGAGGACTCGATTTCAGTTTGACGTCTGAAAATACTGAAATCATCAAGGGTCACTCCACTATTACCGAAAGAATCATCACGGAAGGTTATCTGTGAGATGGCTGTGTGAACATCACTGTTGAACTGATGATCGCGTAGTGCCTGAGTCAGGATCGTGCGGGATTTGCGGTCTGCGTCCACGGGACGAACCCCTTTGACAAACAACCGCGCCGACCATGGGAAAAGACTGCTCATCCTGTTGTTATCGAGCAGTTTATTGCTTTCGCTCCACTGGTGGATGAAAGCAGTGTTGAAAATACCGCCCGGCAGAGCAACATCTGTATAGATGTCGAACTCATATTCCATCGGTGCTGCACTTTTAACGCCTTTAACGCCAGAAGCCAGCAAATACTGGGCAGTTGAGCCTTCGTAGGAAATGCCAACCGCGCCAGCATTGCCATTACACCAGTGCTGTTCCAGCGCCCACTCCACAACGACACCATAATCCGTCAGTTCATCGGCTGACCACGGATAACGATTGACACCTGTGGATGCGCCTGTACCCCGCGCATCCGCTACCACGACCGCGAAACCCCGTGCTACCAGATAATCAACGATTGCTTCCCGTGGACCGATCAGCGCTTTGTTGGGCTGGTCGGGAACACGTAGTTCCATACTGCGCCAGTAACGCGCCATAATCATCACAAGTGGCAGGCGCGTATCTGGCGCACGGTCGGCAGGGAGCATCACGTCGATGGCGATCTGTGTGCCGTCGCGCATCATCAGATATTGCGAGGTCGATTTCACTTTCCTGTACACTTTCTCAGGAGGATGAGCGAATAAATCCGATATTTGTTGCCGTTTTTGATCTTTCACGATGACTCCCTTATTCATGACGATTGCAAACGAGAACAACCTTGCCCATAACAGCATTCGTTTCGAGTAAATGGTGGGCATGAGCGACTTCGATCAGAGGAATGTGCTGTGCGACGATGGGCTTAAGTTTTCCCTGCACCAGAAGGTCGAACAGTCTGGACAAATCCTCACGACACCACTGTGGCAAACTGTAGTCCGCTCTGGTGATGCTATAGTTCATGACCTGTCTTTTGTCAGGAATAAATTTCAGTGCTGAACCCACAACCAAGCCGGAGATCAGGTCAGATTTATTGCCGACTGCCAGCGTGTGTGCCCCATAAGTGACTAATCGCCCGGTACGGTTGAGCGTTCTATAGGATTGCCACAGGTGAGTTCCACCAATCGGATCGAACGCCGCATCAACGCCACCGTCGTTCGACTGAAGGATACGCCTGACGAAATTCTCGGTTTTGTAATCAATCGGAATTCCGCCCAGATCGTCTACCAGTTTATGTTTGCTGTTAGATGCCGTACCGTAAGTTTTCAGTCCATCCAGCCTGCCCAGTTCAAGCAGTGCCGTGCCGACTCCACCAGCCGCGCTGTGAACCAGAACGGACTCGCCTGTTTTCACATGAGCAGTGCGATGAAGCATCTGGTCCGCGACTACATAGTTCATCACCAGGCAGACTGCCTGTGCGGGGTCTGCACCCGGAGGCACAGGCACCCATTCTGAAACAGGCAAACAGATAAATTCGGCATAGCCGCCAACCATTGACAAAGCGGCGACCATTTGTCCACTTTGAAGCGTGGTGACGTTTTCGCCAGGTTTATCGACGATACCCACGATGTCGTATCCCGGCGTGAAGGGAGGCTTTAGCGCTCTGCCTGCCCACCCTTCACGTTTTAGAATGTCTCCCCAGGCGACACCCGCAGTCAGAATCTTGACGCGAACTTCGTCTGGCTGAGGTTGAGGCAGTTCATCCTCTATCACCTGAAGCACTTCTGTTCCACCATAACGCGAGACCACAATGCGCTTATATTTCATCAGCTACGATCCCATCTTTTAGTATTCGGCTTCGATACGCTGAATGGTTTCATCCAGCCATCGCACATAGGCTTCCTCAACCAGTTCACCGTTGCGACGGGTGACATCCCAGAACAGCGCATCGCGTTTGAGTTCAGGGCGCTGTTGAGTACTCTCATTGATCAATGCGACGATTTCGTTCCGATACAGGCTCAACTGCCGCTGGTGCAGGGAACGTTGCAGGCGCAATTGAGTCAGAACAGTTTCTTTGTCTAACTGCGCGGAAAAAAAGAGTCGCACCAGCAATGAGTCTTTGGCAGGTGAGATCTCGATCATGAGTTCTGCCAGCCAGGTCTGCAGGTCGGCTCGACCTGTCGGGGTAATATGATAAAGGCGGCGATCGGGACGGGTATCCTGCTCCTGAATTTCAGATGTGAGTAACCCCTCTTTTTCGAGCATGTCCAGTGTGCGGTAAATCTGACTGGTCTGTGCAAACCAGAAGTGCCTGGTGGAGCTATCGACGAATTGCTTGAGCTGATAGCCAGTCAATGGCTGATAGCTCAACCCACCCAGAAGAACGTATTTCAACACGACAGAATTATCCCTTGCGCAGTCTTGCAACACAGCCCATATTCCATTTATCATATATGATAAATGGAATAATGACAACAGGGAAACAGGGTCGTGGTTGGAATTTAACTTTTACTCGGCAGATTTGTTTTGAGGCGGGTTTTTCTGACGGACTATGACCGCCCATCGGCTTCGCCATTAGACTATGGCGCGGTCGTCGAGCGCCAACGCGCGACGGCGTGATCCCGGTGTGGCGGATGCAGCGCGCGCACGCTCACACGCGCCAGGGTGGAAAGCTGTTTGACGGTCTACATCGGGCATGTCCCTCCTTTCGGAAATGAGCATAACCCCCTGACGTTACGTGAGAGTCAAGGGGGTGATCAGGGGAAATAATGGAGAAACTATTTAAGTCTGCCATAGAACAGGTGATGGTACTTGTGGAGCGAATTGAAGCAAACTTTGGTAGCCCTACACACCAATTCATGCCCCTTCCCTGTTGACAGCAGCACAAAGCCAGCGTACTATACCAATAAGTTAATTAACCACATGGTTAAATACGAGAAAGGTTTTGCAGGATGAGGGACTCTCTCGGCACAACCTTTGCCGCGCTGGCCGATCCCACCCGGCGTGCGATTCTGGCGCGGCTGGCACAGGGAGAAGCAACTGTGAAGGAATTGGCAGAACCCTTTGCGATGAGCCTGCCCGCCGTATCCAAGCATCTGCGGGTGCTGGAACGCGCCGGGCTGATCACGCATGGACGCAAGGCGCAGTGGCGACCATGCCAGATCGATGCAGCGCCACTCAAAGAAGCGGCGGATTACATCAGCCTGTATCGACAGTTGTGGGAAGGTCGCTTTGATCGGCTCGACACGTATCTAAATTCGCTGAACAACGAGGAGAATGCACCATGACACAGCCCGGAACGCATGACACGATGGCAACCCGCACTTTGACGATTGAGCGGGTGTTCAACGCGCCACGCGAAAAGGTGTTCACCGCGTTCACGGACTGCGAACATCTGATGCACTGGTGGGGTCCGCACGAATGGCCACTAGCGCACTGCGATATAGATTTTCGCGTAGGCGGCACTTGGCACTACGCGATGCGCGAAACCGCCACCGGGAACGAGTCGTGGGCACTGATGCTGTTCGACGAGATCATCAGCCCGGAATTCATCCGCTATCGTGACGTGTTCTCAGATGCCAACCGTACCATCAATACCGATCTGCCCGAATCCGCCTCGACGCTGCACTTTTACGCCGAGGGAGACAGCACGCGCGTGGTCAGTACGTCGATGTACGCCGATGCAGAGTCGCTCAAAAAAATGCTGGAAATGGGGATGGAGCAGGGCTTCAAAGAGATGTGGGATCGGCTGGACGCTTATATCACGCGCTGAAGGCGCGCGACAGCCTGACGCGGCAGATGCTGCCATACCGCATCCGCCGCGTGCAGCGCTCACGATTGGATCGGCGCGGGATTGTTCAAGATTTCTCCACTCATCGAACGCGCACGGCGCAGATGACTGACTTTTCTAACACTGGGAGTAAAAGTCACAGAACGTGCGCCGGATTCTGTGTTCAGCACCCGGCGCACGGCGAAATTAGTACCCTTCCGTGTCGTAGGTCACGCCTGCGAAGCGGACAGCATCAGGGGTGAGCGCGGCGGCGGCTTCGCGGTCGTCGTTCAGTTCTGCCAGCAGGAACGCCGTCGTGAAATGGCTGATCAGGTCATGCGCTCGATCCATGTCCCATACTGTGTCGGAACAGAAGGCATAGAACCCAACTTCGGCGAACAGAGGAAAATCGTCGCACGCTGTGCCGAAGATCATGTGCTCGGCATTTTCGAACCCGACACGAACACGGTGCGCACTGGCGACATGGTTATAGGTCATTTCCGTGCCCCAGGCACAGGGGGTGCCCGTGTCGGCAGTGCCGCCGAGTGCCATCACAGGCACTGTGACGTTCGCCAGACCCGATTCACCGAAGAAATAGGCATCTCCCGCCATCGGCACGATGGCATCAACACGCGCGTCACCCCACGAGTCCCACAATCCATCCGGGATCGCATCCAAACCTGCCAGTGTCGCCATGTCGCTCGCATAGGGCAGTATCAGCCCACACAGCCACACCGAGGGATCGCCGGCTGCCTCCGCCGCATCGCAAAACGTTGTCATTTCGGACAGGTTCAGCGTTGCACCCGCCATCGCCAGCGCAGTATAGCCGCCATATGAATGACCGACTACGGCAATCTGCGACATGTCGATCAGCTCCGTCCACGCACCATTCACCGTCTGTGCTTCGGCATAATCCAGCACGGCACTGATGTCATTTGGGCGTACAATCGCGCCTCGCCAGAAGGTACTGAGCGACTCGTCAACGCGCTCAGCATGTTCCAGCGCGATGACCGCGAACCCATGCGATGCCAGATGTTCGGCAAGCCACGCATACGCGCTGCGTCCGACTCCGAAGCCCGGCGAGATGACCACCAGCGGATAGGGCGCGCCTGTCGTGTCGGGGGTGGCATCGGCGAGTGCTCGCCCACTGATCGCTGCGCTCATCCCCGCCAGCATATCCAGCTTGATCACACAGGGATACTGAATCGCTTCATCCACGCTGTCGGTATTCAGTGCGGGATACCGCAGGGTGAGATCGAGAGGGGCGCCATCCGCGACCACCAGATCGCGTGTGCCCACTGGGAACATGCCGCGCACGCCATACGTCGGCGCATCAGGTCGGTTACCCACCGCCGCTGGTACTGGCTCCTGTGCCTGTGCCGTAATGCCTGCCAGCAGGCAAACCAGCATAAACGCTCGTGTGAACATCTTCATTGTGCAGCCCTTAGAAGCATATGATTACGATACGGGTAGCATATGCTGGCGGCAGTGTGGAGGGGTAGACACTTTGGTGTGTTGCCGGAGTGTTGTTTTGTGAGACTTAGAGCAGTCCTAATGCACGCGCCCATGCGACCGCCTCGGTGCGCCGTTGCACACCAAGCTTTTCGAAAATACGACGGTTGTGACCTTTCACCGTATCGAGTGCCAGATAAAGCTTGTCACCAATCGCACGGTTGGATAAGCCTTGTGCGACAAGTTGCAGTAGGGCAAGTTCGCGTGCCGTAAGTGGGTCGCGCAGCGCGTGGGGTGCGCGTGTGGGTGCAGTTTCACTTTTGATCAGGGTGGCGAGCGTGCGGATTGCGAGGATTTGCCCTGCAAACTGGTTCACATGGGCGCGCTTTTCGGCGTGAACGAGGATGTCCGCCGCCCGATCAATATCGCCTCGTGCCAGCGCCAACCGTGCGCGCAGCACCTCGACCTCGACCGCCGTTTCGAGATGAGCGATCGGAGATGCCAGTCGCGCGCACGTTTCGGCATAGCCTTCGGCAGTCTCCAGATCGCCACGAGCATAGGCGAGACGCGCCAGACCAAGGTGCGCTTCGCACGCCGCGATCACTGGCAGATCGCTTGCCAGCATCAGGACACGCCGATACAGTGCATCAGCACGATCCGAATGTCCCTCAAGTTCTTCGATCTGACCAAGGGAGGTTACCACCGCGACGGTGATCAGGGTATTGCCAGAGGCTTCGCTGATCGGCAGTACTTCCGTATATGCCTGACGCGCCGCTTTATACTCGCCGCGCAGCTGATGTGCAAAGCCAAGTGTATACAGAGCGGAAGTCCTCATCCCGATACTGCCTGGTGCGAGATGATCGAGAGCCTGGCGCGACTGGCTGTAGATAGTGTCTGCATCATTGGTGTTGATCGCCATTGTGGCGCGAATGGCGGCGATTCGCTCTCTCAGGTCGAGCGTGCTTTCGACGGTCGGCAGGGCTCCAAGTGCCCTTTCTGCCGCTGCCAGCTTCGCCTCGACCTGTTCCATCGCTTGTCCGTCGATCATACTCGCTGAGGCAAAGGTTACCCACAGCGACGGACGCGCATCCAGTATTGAGGTGGGCAGCGACTCCAGCCAGCGCAGAACCGGTACGACCAATCCACGATAAGCGAGCGGCATTCCATCCCCTTCAATCAAACGTTCGGAGGTGGCGAAGTCGTGCGCGGCGGTAGCATGCTGAAACGCTTCCAGCGCCGAGCCGTGCGTCTCATGCCATATACTCGCACGGCGATGTAATGCCGATAAATTGGGAAGCGTCGCGCGCGCCCGCTGACGCAATACATCCGCGAACAGGTGATGATAGCGAACCAGTGCCGCTCTCCATCAAGCGCTACAAGGAAGAGATTAGCGCGGTCGATACGTTCCAGCATCGCTTGTCCACTGCCCAGCGGATCATCTGTGATTGCATCGCACAGCGCAGCGCACATGCGGTCAAGGATGGCGGTGTGCAGCAGGAAACGCTGTATATCTGCGGGTTGGCGTTGCCACACTTCCTCAGGCAGATAATCAACGACATGCGCATGACCGCCCGTGAACGACTCGATGATTCCCTGCGAGTCCGGCTGATCGCGCAGGGAAAGGGCGGCAAGCTGTAAACCAGCTATCCAACCTTCAGTGCGATCAGCAAGTGTGGCGATGGCATCGGACGAAAGAGGGAGCGCGGCACGCTTGAAGTAATCCGCCGCTTCATCCCTCGTGAAACGCAGATCGGCGGCGCGCAGTTCGACAAGATTACCCTGCGCACGCAGTCGTGCCAGTGCGAATGGCGGTTTTGTGCGACTGGCGATCACGAGGTGCATCGAGGCAGGCATATGCGTGATGAAAAAGCGCATCGCGTCGTCGATTAGTTCGCTTCTGATGGTGTGGTAATCGTCCAGCACCAGGATAAAGGGAATCCCCGCGTGCGCGATCTGATTCGCCAGCGTAGTCAGCAACACCTCAGCGGGCGGCATGGTGGTGGACAGGGAATCGATCAGCCCATTTCCGATACCAGGAAGAACGGTTCGCAACGCGGCGATCAGGTAGGCAAAATAGCGTATTGGCTCATTGTCGGCTTCATCAAGCGAAAGCCAGGCGACGGCGCGATCCTGCGCAGCAAGTCACGCGCTCACCAGTGTCGTCTTGCCAAATCCGGCGGGGGCAGACACCAGCGTGAGCGTGCGCGGGAACGACGCATCCAGGCGGGCAAGCAGGCGCGGACGCGGTACGGCATCCGGTCGTGGGGTGGGGACGTGCAGTTTTGTGACAAGAATTGGGATCGACATGTGACAATTATACTGCACCGAAGTTTCAGCGAACCACCGTATGGTCGGGGTGAGGAGGCATAAAGCACCTTTTTTTATGCCTCACCCTGGATGTGTCTGAGCAAAACGCTCAGCCGAAGCGCCAGTAACTGTCTGCCTCGCTGCTCAGGGACACACTTTCACCCAATATACGGGGCGTACCTGACCCTAGACGCAGTGGCACTTCCGCCCCGTCACGTACAAACACCGGGATTTTTTCGGGTGATGAGTCGAGTGTAATTTGCCTATCGCCTTCATACACCGCTTGCGTCCACAAATGATGCCATGTGCCCGGTGGTAAATAACCCGTCCATGTCGTCATACCGGGTTGGACAACAGGGCAAACGAGCAAATCGCGCCCGAAGAAGTATTGTATTTCATCGGCATGGGGCGTGAACAACCGCAGCGCTCGCATAAACGGTTCCCCCGTTAGCGCGCAGTGCTGCGCCTCCTGCCAGATGTACGGCATCAGGTTGTGCCGTACATGCGTGAGAAAGCGCAAATGTTCCACGACGCGCTCATCGCCCGTGCGCGCGGCAATATTCCAGGGGGTGCGGTCGTGGCTCGGTTCGCGGTGGGCGTTGTATTCGGAGTGGTATTGAAACACCGGACAGAACGCCGCCATTGCCGCTGCGCGCACGTATAATTCGGCGGAGGGTATTTCGCCGCTGAATCCGCCAAAATCCCAGCCCCAGAACGAGATACCGGAGACTGCCGCCGACAATCCCGCGATGATCGAATGGCGAAGTGCATCCCAGGTGGAATTTTCGTCACCCGCCCAGTGCAAGGGTGCCGTTTGCGATCCGGCAAATCCGGCGCGGCTGAAGGTGATGGACTTTCCCACCCCGTCAGCGTGATGCGCATTGGCGAAATCATAGTAAGCTTGGGTGTAGAGTCGAGGATACTCGTTCCACAATTCATCGCCTCGCCGCCCATCGGCGAAGCGGGTGCGGCTGCCCCACAAATGTTCGCCGCCATCCGTCTTGAAACCGTCTATGCCGATTTCATCGAGCAAATACTGGCGCTTGCCCAGCCACCACGCCCGCTCCGCTTCGCTTGTCGGATCCAACAACCAGCCGCCGCGAAACCAGAACGGTCGCACCGCGTAAGGGGTGCCATCCGCCTCGCGCACGCCGAAATTCTGCGCGGCGTAATGGGCGCGGTCGGCATCATGTTGGGCATGAGGCGCATCGGACTTCTTGAGAACGGGCACTTGCCAGAGCAAAACGCGCACACCGCGTTCATGGAGCGCATCCACCATCGCTTTAGGATTGCGCCACTTGCCCGTTTTCGGGAAGGTGAAATCGGCGTAGTGGGGACGCTCACCGCCGGGATGCGAATCATATTGTGCATCATTCCAGATATAAAACGTGGTTTCGTCGCTCCATGCCTCGATGACCAGCACCGAAGGTGGAATATCAAGGTCGAACGAGGTTTGGACTTCGCGTTCTACGCGCGCCTGAGTGTTCCACTCGTTGCCACTCATCCACAACCCGAATGTCCACAACGGGGGGAGGGGTGGAAGTCCGGTCAAGCCCGTGTAATCGCGGATGATGCTGATGGGGTCGCCCGTGAAAAGGTGCAATTGGAGTGCGCCATCCTCGCCGATGTCTGCTTCCAATGTCCATACATCGGCTGCTTTAGCGGCGAGATCGAACTGCATCCATCGGGAACTCTCGACATACAGTCCGTACCCGGCGGATGAGAGCAAAAACGGGATTGGCATATACGTGCGGACGCCCTGGTTTTTGTACTGCTCGTAACAGCGTACATCCAGCGTCTGCCCTCGCAAATCGAACGTCCTGAAGCGCTCGCCCAAGCCGAAGAACGCTTCATGGGGCATCGCGTTGAACGTCAGCCGAACGCGGCGCACGCGCGTGCCATCGCCCAGATACTCGATCCGTTGTACAGGTGGAAATGATGTTGGTAGCGCTGTGGGGGCGATGGTTTCCCCGTCGGGTGTGACGATCATCCGCTGCCCATCAAATGTCGCGCTCCCTGCCGTGTACCAGCGTTCGCCCATGATGACGAACGCCAGACTCTGCGCTCGTTCACCTGTATGGCTCACGGCTTGGATTTGATAGGTGAGTGTATCTCCGAACGCCGGACCGACGAGTTGTGCTTGCCAGACATCCTGTTCTCGCCGCTCGATGCGTTCCAGAAATTCTGCGCCCACGCCTTCTTCCTGGCGCGTTTGCCAATCGGTCTGGGGATGCGCATCGATACCCGGCTGCGACACACCATTCAGCCATTGGTGAACTGTAACGTTCGCCACTGCGCCGGGCGGTTGTGTGGCGATGCCTACAGTGAACACTTCGCCTGCCAGCGGTTGGCGCGGGAAGCGTTCATGCGGGAGCGACTCGTAAGGATGTTCGCCGCCGAATGGTTCGTGCAGTACAATCACCTGAAAGGATGACATCATCGGCAGCGCCCCTTGAGCTGTGCGTGCAGAATTAAATACATTAAGAAAACAAGACACGAGGGGGCGTAACACGCACCCCCTCGCTCAATGCCGGCAGTCTTGCTACTGAATCAGCGCGTCGAGTTCGGTTTTTGCCTGGTCGAGCGCCTCTTGCGCGGTCAATTCGCCATCGACCACCTGAGTAAGGAGTGCGTTGATCGTATCCTGCATCTCGGTCTGGCGCTCGATCACGGGCGGCGTGACCGGGCTTTCCAGTGCGGTGAAGACGGCGGCGCGGTTCGTCGGCGGGGTGAGCGCCAGGTATTCGGCGAAGTATTCCGGCTGATCGAGCGCGGGCAGTTCCCAACCCGCCTCTACTCGTATGGTCGCTGCCGTCTCACTGGCGGTCAGGTATTCCGCCCAGCGTGCCGCCGCTTCCGGCGCGTCGGTGGTAGCGGACACGGCAACCCCGTTGGCGAAAAAGTGATGGGCGTTCTGATTGATGGCGGGTTCTATCTGAATATCCCAGTTGAACGTCGCTTCCTGAAATGCGCCGAACATCCAGATACCCGTAACCAGCATCCCTAGATTGCCGCTAAGGAACAACTCGGAGTCAGACACACCAGAGAGTTCCGCCGCTGTCGGCATCAGCCCGTCATCGAGAAAGCTGACCATCAGTTCAACTGTCTCCACACATGCAGGCGAGTTGATTGTGCTTTCAGTCATCTCAGCGTTGAAGAATTGGCATTCGCCATTCTGTGCAGCTTTCTTGTAGAACTCGTAGAACTGCACAGGCGAATACAACCCGTAGACATCATCGCCCATTGCGCCTATGGCTTCCGACGCAGTACGCACATCGTCCCACGTCCATTCCGTCGTCGGGTATGTGATGCCTGCCTGATCGAACAGGTCGGCATTGTAATAAAGCAGCACAGTCGAGAAGGTTTCGGGCAGTGCCAACTGTTCGCCCTCGTACTGGAAAGCTTCCAACGCACGCGGGTAATATGGAGCATCGCCCGTCACCAAATCGTCAATGTTCATCAGCGTGTCATTGGCGGCATAGGTGACGAAGTTTTCATAATTCAACTCGAACACATCCGGCGCATCGCCGCTGACCACATCGGCTTGCAACAGCGTGAAATAATCGGAGAACGGCGCGGTTTCCACCTCAATCGTCACACCGGGATTGGCTTCCTCGAACCCGGCGATGATGTTGTCGAGTTCTTCCAGATAATCTGGCGCAGCGGAGAAAGTGAAGTAGCGCAGCGTCGTTTCTTCCTGTGCGGCGATGGTGCCCACGAGCGATGCACTGAGCAGTGCAGAAGCAACCCCGAGTAAAGCGATCCTTTTGGCGAAACGGTGTTTCATCGTGAACATCTCCTTCATAAAGAGAAAACCATTTGTTGGCACACAGGCAACCAGCGCCTGATAAACCCAAATCGGATGCCGCACTACCCTTTAATGCCGCTCCCGACGACGCCCGCGACAAACCATCGCTGCGCGAGGAGATACACGATCAGGATAGGGACAATGGCGACGACGCCGCCCGCCATGACCATATTCCATTCGGTCAGGGCGCGTGGACCGCCTTGCAGAGCCGCCAATG
Organism: Anaerolineae bacterium; assembly: GCA_034437395.1. Taxonomy (GTDB): domain Bacteria; phylum Chloroflexota; class Anaerolineae; order Aggregatilineales; family Phototrophicaceae; genus Flexifilum. The sequence continues at coordinate 13,843 of DAOTUN010000124.1, forward strand.
CAACCGGCAGCGTCATCACATTTTCCTGTCGGGCGACGAACAGCGGGAACAGATAGGCATTCCACCAGCCCATAAACGAGAAGATGACCAGTGTTGCAAGTGCGGGCTGTACCAGTGGCAGCGTGATACGCCAGAAAATGGTGAAGGGATTTGCCCCATCCACCAATGCCGCCTCTTCAAAATCGGCGGGCACGCTCAGCAGCGCCTGGCGCAATAAAAATGTTCCGAATGCGCTGAACAGGCCTGGCACAATCAGCGCGGGATAGGTGTTCACCCAGCCCAGCGATTTGACGAGGATGAACTGCGGGATGACCAGCACCACCGCCGGGATCATCATCGTTGCCAAATAGAGTGTGAACACGACGTTACGCCCGCGCCAGTGCATCCGCGCGAAGGCGAACGCTGCCATCGCTGAGATGATCACCTGCCCGACCGTGCCGACGACGGCGACAAAGGTGCTATTGAAGAAGACGCGCGCCAGATCGATCCGTTCGCCAAGCTGGGCGTAGCTTTCCAGCGAAAGCGGGTTCGGGACGAGATCGGGCGTGGTATCGAGGATGTATGCCTGGGGTTTGAGCGAGGTGCTGAGCATCCATAGAAAGGGCAGCACCATCATCGCCACAAGGATCGCCATTGCCGCATAGACCAGAAGTGCGCGCGCTAATGCCCCAGGCGAGAACATATGGACGTTGGAAGCCGTAGACCGACGGCGGGATGACACGAGCGACCTGGACGTGTCGGTTGCCATTTCAGACTCCCTCATCGTAAACCCAGCGTTTCTGCAGCCGGAATTGCAAAAACGTGATGGCGAAAATGATGCCGAACAATACCCAGGATAATGCCGACGCATACCCCATGCGGTTGTACATGAAGGCGTTTTTGACCACCTCGGTCACTATCACCTCGATCTGACGGTCAGCGGCGCTATCCCGCATCGGCATCAGATAAATTTGCTCGAACACTTGAAAGTAATTGATAAGGAGCGTGATAACGATGAAGAACATCGTCGGGCTGAGCAGTGGCAAGGTGATACGGCGCAGAAGCTGCCAGCGATTCGCTCCGTCGATTTGTGCGGCTTCATAATAGGTTGGCGAAATCGCCTGCAGCCCGCCCAGATAGATCAACGCGATGTAGCCAACATCCTTCCAGATACTCGTGATGACCAGCGCCACAATTGCGCTTTCCGGTTGAAACAGCCACGCAGGACCTTCAATGCCGACCGCGCCCAACGCAATATTGATCAGCCCGTATTGCGGATTGAAGAGCCATTTCCAGATGAGCGAGACGACCACCCATGAAGCGACGACGGGCAGAAAGGTTGCGGTACGCACCAATACCATGCCGCGCACGCGCGTGTTGAGAAACAGCGCCAGCGCCAAGCCGAGCAGAAAAGCAGATGGCAGATACAGAGAGATGATCACCGCCGTCGTGCGCAGAGCCGCCCAAAAATGAGGATCGTTGAACAATTCTGTGTAATTGCCGATGCCGATCCATTCCGGCGGCGAAAGCAAATTCCAATCGTGCAGCGAATACCACAGCGAAGACAGGATCGGGGAGATGGTGAAAACCATCAGTCCAATGAGGCTGGGGAGCAAAAACAGCCCCACCCAAAAATACTTGTTGACCCCACGCAGACCTGCCATTTTGTACATCCTTTACTCGATGAAAAATCTTTGAAAAAATTTATGCGTCGCTGTTTGTCGCCCGTGAAGTCAGCATTTGTGCGGTCCCTGCCCCATATGGTGAGGCAAACACCTTGCTCATGACGAGGGATGCCGCGCCGCGCGCCCACGCCTGATCATCGGTCGGAACGATTTTTATCTCCACCTGATCGCACAGCCCGGCGAAGGTGTGCTGTTGCAAAGCCGCACGCATCGGCGCAAGCCGGAACTCGCCCGCCGCTACACCCTCCCCACTGACGATGATCAAGTCTGGCGAAAGCAGGTTGACCACCGAAGCCAACCCCATCCCCAACGCCATGCCACTTTCGAAAAGCAGCGCGCGCGCGAATGTGTTCCCCGCTTCGGCTGCTCGGATAACATCGGCAATTGTCAACGCCATATCGGGCTTAAGCTGCTGTTGGTAGGTAGAAACGATGGCAGGGTCGGCAGCGATGGCTTCCAACGTGCGTGTTTCCATGTGGCCATTTGCATCCAGGGTTTGCAGCACGATATGCCCGAACTCGCCTGCGCCACCGCGTGCGCCGCGATACAGCTGCCCGTGAACTACGATACCCATGCCCACGCCACGCCCAATGGTGACTACGATGAAATTATCGTGGTATCGTCCGGCTCCAAAGAGCTGTTCGCTGAGGGTGAGCGTATTGACATCGTTTTCAAGCAGGACGGGAAGGTTCAGTTGTGCCTGAATGAAGTCGGTAAGCGGGACATCACGCCAGCCAAAGAACGGGGAATGATGGACAATGCCTTCGGACGAGTAGATCACCCCTGCGAGACCGATACCGATGCCGAAGATTTGCTCGGATTGCCGATGCGCTGCGCTCTTGCCGATGAGCGCACGGGTGAAAGCGACGATTGCGGCGCTCACTTGCTGCGGTGTGCGAGTGGACGCAGGAAGGGTCGTCTCATCGTAGGTGAGCACGCGCGCGCCAAAATCCGTCACCGCGCCAATGATGCGATTTTCGGTGAGTTTCAAGCCGACGGCGTAGCCTGCGTGGGGGTTGAGCCGGAGCTGTACCTGCCGCCGCCCACCGGTGTAATTGCCCGCGCCTGCCTCGAACACCCATTGTTCTTCGATCAACTCGTTCATCAACCCGGAAACTGTGCCCACACTTAAACCGGAAATTTGCGTCAACCGGGTACGCGAAAGCTCGGATTCGCGCCTCAAAATATTGAGGAGCAAATTGCGGTTTATCGCTTTCATCAAATCCTGGTTGCTGCGTGAGTGAGCGGTCACTTCAAATATTTCATTGGATGAATTAAGTTAGGGTAGTGTATTGCAAATGCCAAATGGTGTCAAGTGTATCGTCGGTGGAGGACACACTTTAAAGTTCCCACTTAAATCAAGCAGTGCCAACAGTTACAGTTGATTGTCGTAATACCGATACTATCCTGTGTTCAGCGGTGAGTCCCGGAATGCCTGCACGAATTCCAACCGGATCGGGTCATTTACCGGCAGAGCCAGGGCTGTTTAACCTGAGTTTCAAATGGTGTTGCAGCCCTCACCCCACCCCGTCTTGCTCAGGGACAACCACTAGTCGTTACGCTGTAAGTACACTGCTGTCCACACGAGGAGAAAAACACATGGGCAACCGGATTTTGCGCGCGATCGCCGTGTTCACCCTGCTGCTGCTACTGGCGGCGTGCCGATCGAGCGCGCCGACGCAGGACACCCGTCTCAGCTTCGATCTGCTGTCGATCATCCCGGAGACACTGATGGTTGGCGCGACCGAGATCACGCTGCGCGTCACCCGTGAGGGCGCGCCGCTGGCAAACGCCGCGGTGGCGATCACAGGCGATATGACCCACGCGGGCATGGAGCCGGTCTCAGCGTCGGCGCAGACCGACGCCGATGGCATCGTGCGTATCCCGATGGCATGGACGATGAGCGGCGATTGGGTGGTGCGCGTCAGCGTGACCGCGCCGGACGGCGGACTGCGCACGGGTGAATTCCCCTTGATCATCAACGACGCAGCGCCTCCTGGCTCATGAGCACGGCAGCGGGACGCACGGGCGTGCGCGCGCGGCGCGATCTGCTGCGCCTGCCCGTGCTTGGAGCGCTGCTGCGGCACCGTTGGGGGCGGCTGGCGCTGCAACTGCCCTTTCTGATCGGCGCGGCTGTGCTGGTCTATGATGGCTTCACCGGGGATCAACTGGCACCGCGTAATCTGGCGACGGTCGTGCCCTGGGTGCATGTACGCGGGATTCTGGTGCTGGCGCTGCTGCTGGGCGGCAATTTCTTCTGCATGACCTGTCCATTCACCCTGCCACGCACGCTGGCGAAACGGTTGAGCCTGGCAAGTCGGCGCTTTCCACGCGCGTTACGCGGCAAGGGCATTGCGATCCTCTCGCTGATCGGGCTGTTCTTCGCCTACGAATGGCTGAATATGTGGAGCAGTCCGCTGCTGACGGCGTGGGTGATCGTGGCATACTTCGCGGCGGCGTTCATCTTCGAGGCGCTGTTCAGCGAGTCGGCATTCTGCAAATACATCTGCCCGTTGGGATCGTTCAACTTCACTTATGCCGCCGTCTCCCCGACGCAGATCGGCGTGCATGACGCGGATGTGTGCCGCACTTGCGTCGGCAAAGAGTGTCTCAACGGCAGCTACGCCGCGCAAACGGTGATCCTGATCGACCAGATCGGCATCGATGGCGCCCCCGACCGGACGCACACGCACAGTCCACAGGGGACTCCCGGCTGTGGCACACTGCTGTTCGCGCCGCAGATTAAGGGCAATGCCGACTGCACGCTGTGTCTGGACTGTGCCAGAGCGTGTCCACACGAGAACGTCGGCTTGTTCACGCGCGCGCCGGGTGCCGAGCTTGTCCGCGCCGACGCCGCGCCCCGCCGCTGGGACAGCGCGCTGCTGATTGTGGTACTGACGGCGCTCGGACTGGTCAACGCCTTTGGCATGGTGCCGCCCGTGTATCCGCTGATGCAGGCGATCGCGTCGGCGTCGGGGCTGACACGCCTCGGGTTTACCGATCGCCTGGTCGAGGGGATCGCGCTTGCGCTGATCTTCGGGGTCGGCATCGCCCTGGTGGTACTGGCGACGATCGCGGCGACGTGGATAGCGCGGATGCTCACCCGCACCGCCAGGCGCGACACGCTGCGCGCTGCTTACACCGCCTTTGCCCCGGCGCTGGTGCCGATCGGCTTCGGCGTGTGGGGGGCGCATTACGGCTTTCACTTCCTGATCGGCTTCATGGATGCCGAGATCGTCGCGCTGATCCAGGTGATCGCACTGGTGGGCGGGTTTGCGGGGTCAATGTGGGTCGCGCAGACGATCGCCGCCCGGCTGTACCGCCGTGACGCGCTGATCGGGCTGCTGCCCTGGGCGCTGGTGATGCTGGCGCTGATGGGGGTCGGGTGGTGGCTGTTCAGTCTGCCGATGGAGATGCGCGGGACGATCGTGTTTGGGTGAGCGCGCCAGCGACGCGATTGTCGGACGCATCGTGATGCGTCCCTACAAGACCGCTTCTTCGATCTGGCGCGCCTCGTAGTGCTGGCGCGCGCTGAATACGTCGTCGAGATGGATTTCCGACCAGCGACACAGGGTTTTCAGCGGTTCGACCAGGGTGTCGCCGAGATCGGTCAGTGAATATTCCACCCGCAGCGGCGTCACCGGATACACCTTGCGCGTCACCAGCCCGTTTTGCTCCAGTTTCCTCAGCGTGAGTGTCAGCATCCGCGTCGATACGCCTTCTAAAAGGCGCTTCAACTGCGTGTGACGCAGCACCTTTTCGTGCAGATGATAGATGATCAGGATCGACCATTTATCCGCTACCAGTTCCAGCACGCCTCGCGGTCCAAAATCCTCGCGCTGCTTCAATGTCGGTTCCTTTTTGTACCCTGGTTTCATCGCTGTAACCATAGCACACAATAGTGCGTACAGACAATCCACACACCGGGTTCTAGAATAATTCCGCTGGCTGTACCGATTGTCAGCCGCCATTCAGGAAGGATGTCATCATGCAGGGTCGGATTCTCGTCACAGGCGCGACAGGCACCATCGGTCGTGAACTGCTGCACCAGCTTCGCTCGTCCACCGTAGCGGTGCGCGCCGGCGTGCGCACGCTTCCCAGTTCAGAGCCACAGACGCATGTCGAATTTGCTGCTATCGACTTCACAGAGCCAGACACACTGCGCGCGGCGATGCAGGGCGTGGACAAGCTGTTCCTGCTCACGCCGAATGCGTTCAACGCAGTCGAAATGGCGACGACGGCTGTCGCAGTGGCGAAGGAGACAGGCGTGACGCATATCGTCCGGCTGTCCGCTTACAGCGATGAAGAGGAGACCACCAATCCGCATCGCCTGGTCGAGAACGTCATCGAGGGGAGTGGGCTGCCTTACACCTTTCTGCGTCCGGGTCCGTTCATGCAAAACTTCGCGCTGGCATTTGGCGCGGCGATTCGCGCACAGTCCGCCCTGTACGAGCCGTTGGGCGATGCGCGCGTCAGCTATATCGACACCCGCGACATCGCAAAGGCGGCGGCGGTCGTCCTGACCGAGCCAGGGCACGAAAACCGCAGCTATCATCTGACGGGACCCGAAGCGCTGTCCGACACCGATATCGCGCGCATCCTGTCCGAGGTCACCGGGCGCACCATCCGGTATGTCGATATCAGCGAGGATGACGCCCGCAGTGCCTTCATCGGAATGGGGATGCCCGACATGACGATAGCGAATATCCTCCGCTTGTACGGGCTGATGCGCGTGGGCAAACGCGCTCAGGTATCGGATGCCATCGAGACCCTCACGGGCGCAAAAGCAGGCTCATTCCATACATTCGCACACGACCACCGAGACGCTTTCGTGTGACCGGGCAATCGGGACAAAGAGAATATCATGGCAGAGAACGCCCTGTTTCGTTTTCAGGTGGAATCGATCGTCGAGATCGCTGCGCCGGCTGAGGTGGTGTGGCGCACGCTGATGGGCTTCGACGAGTATACCCAGTGGAGCACCATGCTTCATTATGTTTCCGGTCGGGCGGTGGTAGGTGAAAAGATGACGCTGCGCCTGGTCATCCCGCAGGTGGTCGATTATAAATTCTCACCCACGATCGTCGCCGTAGAAGCAAATCGCCGCTTCGTCTGGAAGACGATCACCGGCGTACCCGGCATTTTCGACGGCGAGCATGGCTTCACCCTGGATCGGCTGAGCGATCGCCAGACGCGCCTGACCAATCGAGAAGTCTACAGCGGGCTGTTGACCCCTGTGATTCAGCGCACCGCCATGATGCGCGCCGCGCCAGCCGGGTTTGTCGCCATGAATCATGAAATTCAGCGGCGCGCCGAGTCGCTGGCTGTGCAGCGCGGGTGAGGACAATTTTCATTGACTTCTGATCTGGCTGCGCTATGCTGTAATTGAATCTGAGCCTCGGCGCATCCGAGTAGTAGGATTCCCCTGGGGAGCCAAAAGCTCCCCTCATGAGCGCGGAAGTATGAAATTCTGCGCGCTGTGGAAACCCGAATTCTTTACTTAAATCACGACGAAATTGTATCAACTCGTTGAGTGAGGCTTCCCTGCACCCCCTTCTCTGCCGGCGCAGAAGAGGACGCACCAAGGGACAGGTTACGGCATGCCGACCAATTCCACCGCGTCGATTTCGTTCCAACTGGCAATTTCCGCCTGATCGAGATAGATCACGACAAAATCGATCGGTACGCTGACAGCGCTGGCATCGACCGTGAACACACCAGGGCAGGGCGTATTGCCCACCGCGTCAGCGCTATCCTCCAGCGGCAGCACCCGATTCCGGTTCGCGCTATTGCCCACGTCTACCTGCACGATCGCGCCCGGATTGAAACTCTGATGGATGTTGATCGCCACCGGGATCACCGCCTGCTCGAATTCGACGGTCAGTATGGCGCGTTCACCCGTTGTTTCGGACGCCCAGGCGGTGGAAAAATCGCCGCAGGTCATGGTGTCAGGTTCGCCGATCGCCTGGATGAACCCCCAATCGACCTTGCCATACTGACTGCTGCCCGTCGCGGTACTCGCCCACTGACGCACAAAGTCGCCTCCTGGCTGGGGAGCGGACTGAGGTATCGGATTCTGGACGGTCTCCGTCAGCACCTGGATCGAATTGACGATCGCCAGCACCATTTCCGACGGTTCGCCCGCTGGCTGGAGCGCGACCAGGATCGGTTCGGGTGCTGCCTCCAGCACATACAATTCGCCGCTGCCGCCAGGGATACCGCGTTCCAGCGTGACATGCACGCCGGGCAGGTCAAAGGTGGAGTCGGTTTCGATCTCCGACTCGCTTCCGACCAGATCGCGGAAATAGGCTGCCGCTTCCTCAAGGGTGGCGCCTGCCTCCAGACCCAGAATCGAGACGGGCGCGATCGTGATGGCAATGGCGTCGGCTTCAAAGTCGCCCAGGTTCATGATCAGCGAATTCAGGGCTTGCGAGGAATTGGCGATGTAGAGGGTGCTGCCGCCCACATCAGCCGACCAGTCTGGCGGATAGCTGACCGCCAGGTTGAATGTGCCGCTGGGAGCCGTCACCAGCTCGGTCAGCTCGCTGGTGGGATCGCTGGCGGTCAGCAAGCCGCTGCCATAGCTGATCGACTCCAAAACGACCGCCAGCGAGGGGTCATCGTCTCTGCCCGGCTGCACCAGCACCAGGATCGTCCCTTCAGCGAAATCGAGCGCGATCGCATCGCCTGTTCCATCAGGGGTGTCCAGCGTAACCGCTAATGCGGGAACTGTGAACGAGTCGTCAGGCGCGGGGCTGCCTTCGGTTTCCATGATCACCATGAAGAGTTGCAGCACCGCTTCCGGCGAGGAAGGCAAAGTCGGATCGATCGCCGCCAGGAATTCAGGCAGCCCGATGCTGATGCCGTACCCGCCTTCCTCGAACGGGCTGGCGATTCCGGTGAGCTTTTCCATTGCGGCGTCGCTGCTGGCGATCTGCACAATCGACCGTTCGATGCTGTATTGATAGCTCCATCCTTCAGGCAGCGCAAAAGTCAGGGTGATGGGTATCCCTGTTTGTTGTACCTCGATGGTGATGACCTCGGCGTTTGATTGCTGTGCCACAGCGAGATGAGCCGAAAAAGACACGAGCAACACAAGCAGGATTGCTCTTGATAATACAAAACGCATCATGAGGTTTGTATCTTCCTGATAGTGAAGGCGTAAAAAAGAATCCTGCTCGATATTATAGCCACAACTCCAGCGGCGTGGTTGGGCACCCCCCTGGGTGACCTGTGTCACAACATCACCGATACGTAGGTCGATCGGCGGATGTACGCACACCAGTTTTGGCGGACAATGCAGGGGAGCATAATCATGCGGACGATGTACGTATTCGTCCCACCCTATGAGGATGACCCATGAACAAACGAGCGATTTTCGTACTGTTGATCATCGGGCTGCTGGCATCGGCATTCCCCGCCTTTGCCCAGACCACCCCCAATCCGTTCGAGCCGATCGGGACACCCGCGAACCCCAATGCGGCGATCACCTTTCCGCCCCCGATCTATCTGCTGCGCGGCGCGGTCGATATTCGCGGCACTGCCGCCGTGCAGGGGCAAGCCGGCTACTATCTGGAATTCCGCCCCCTGCAAGCCGACTTTACCTCCTCGGAAGACAATGCCGGGTGGTCGCCTGCGACTCTGCCCGTCAACGCCGTCGTGAACGATGATATCCTCGGCACCTGGGACACGACCGTGATCCCCGACGGCGCTTATGAACTGCGCCTGACCATCATTCAGAGCAGCGGCAACGTGTTCGCGCGCGTGAGTCCGCTGCGCGTGGAAAACGAACCGCCGCCGTTCGTGATCGTCGCGCCGCCGACCACTGTATTTGTGGCGACGCAGCAGCCGCTCGCTCCCGCTCCGACCGCCATTCCGGCGGGCACGAACGGCACTGCCTTAGCCGATGTCAACGTGCGGCGTGGCGACAGCACCGCCTATGAGCGCTTCACCTTCATTCGCAGCGGCGAAACCGTGCCGATCGTCGGCATCAGCAGCACCGGGACGGGCTGGTATGTGATCCAGCTTCCCGACGGACGTCAGGGCTATGTGGCGCCCAACACGCTGCGCATCACCGGCAGCACCGCCGGGCTGCCTTTCTTCACTCCGCCGCCCCCGCCTGCGACGCCGACTCCCGCCCTGCCGACCGCAGCGCCGACCTCGACTCTGCCCGACGGCACGATCACCAGCGTGCGCTTCGACCGGGCGATCCGCCAGGGTGAAGCGTTCCAGGTGATCATCACCGTCTTCAATGGCAGCGCGACTGGGATGGGACCCGTAGTGGTGGCATGCAATTTCCGCCCGCAAAACGCCTTCTTCAGCGCGCAGCTCCCCGGCTTGGGCGCGTTCACGCAGCAGGATGTCAGCATCACCGCCCGGCTGGACAGTGGCGCCGGCACCAATACGACAGCGGACTGTGCGATCGATCTGAACAATCTGATCCCGGAGTTGAACGAAGGTAACAACTTCTTCAACATCACGGCGCTGCTGGCACCGTAACCGAACGACAGCAGCGACAAAACGAACAGGGCGCCCACTAAGGCGCCCTGTTCGTTTTGTCCGCGCGGCGGCGGACGTATCCATGTCCCTACGGCGTTATGCCCAGCGGATCAGCCCCGGCAGGAACGGCGTCAGCAGACTGTCATGACGTGGCAGCACCCGCACCGAGACTCCACGTTCGCCGCTGGTCTCGTAGCTCAGATTGCCCACGAACGTATAGACACCTTCTCCGACCGTCTCCGAAAGAACCATCGGCACACAGGCGCCGCCGTCGATCTGTCCGCGTGTGGTCAGGCGCCCGCTGTACAACTGCACCTGCACTTCGCTCGGTGTGAGCGCGCCCAGCGCCACCGTCGCCGTCACCACCAGATCGGTGCCGACGCGCACATGGCTCTCATCGACCTTGACATCCTGCACAGCGACCTGCTTCCACTCGCCGCGCACCTTGACCTGATACGCCGTGAGCGCGTGCCCTTTTTCCAGAGTCGGTGTGGTCAGCGCGCGCGCCAGCTCCAGGCTCGGCACATACATGCGCTCGGTGTATTCCTGCACCATGCGGTGCGTGCTGAACATGGGCGACAGCACGCGCATACTGGCTTTCATCTTCTCGACCCAGCCGCGTGGCAGATTGTCGCGGGTACGGTCGTAGTAGAGCGGCACCAGATCGGTTTCCAGCATATTGTAGAGCGCTTCACTTTCGATCTGATCCTGCATCTTTTCGGCAGTTTCCGGATATTCTTCGCCGTTGCCGATCGACCATCCGACTGCCGGGCTGTAGCCCTCATCCCACCAGCCGTCGAGGATGCTGAAATTCAGCCCGCCGTTGTAGATCACCTTCATCCCACTGGTGCCACTGGCTTCCTTGGGGCGGCGCGGGTTGTTGAGCCACACATCGACCCCCTGCACCAGGTAACGCGCGACGTGCATGTCGTAGTCCTCGATGAAGACGATGCGATGACGCAGCTCGGCGCTACGGGCGTAACGCACAATCTGGCGGATGAAATCCTTGCCTTCTTTGTCGTGCGGATGCGCTTTGCCCGCGAAGATGAACTGGACGGGGCGCTCAGCGTCGTTGACCAGCTTGATCAGCCGTTCCAGATTGCTGAAGATCATCGTGGCGCGCTTGTAGGTGGCAAATCGACGTGCAAATCCGAAGGTCAGCGCTTCGGGGTCGAGCACCTCGTCGGCTTCGGAGAGATCGCGTGGCGAGGCGCCCTGACGCTGAAGCTGCATCTTGAGACGCTGGCGGGTAAAGGCGATCAGCCGCTCACGACGGCGGACATGGGTGCGCCACAGCTCGGTATCAGGGATCTGTCTGACATTCTCCCAAATCGTCGGGTCCCAATCCTCGGTGCGCCAGCGCGGACTCAGATAGCGGTCGAACAGCTCCGCCATTTCAGCGCTGATCCAGGTCTGCACATGCACGCCGTTGGTGACGGAGGTGATCGGAATCTCCTGTTCGGGCACCAGCGGGTACATCCACTGCCACATCCTGCGGCTGACCACACCGTGCAGCTTGGCGACGCCGTTGGCACTGCCGGACATATTCAGCGCCAGCACCGGCAGCGCGAATACATCGCTGCCGCCGATCTGCTCTTTGCCCAGGCTGGTGAATTCTTCCCAGGTGATGCCAAGCTGTTGGTTGTAGTCGCGGAAATGCTCGCTCATCATGCTCAGATCGAACCGTTCCAATCCAGCCGGGACGGGTGTGTGAATGGTGAACACATTCGACGGCGCCAGGATGTCGCGCGCTTCCCAGAAATTGACGTTGTGCTTGCCCATGAACTGACGGGCGCGCTCCAGCGTCAGGAACGCGGAATGTCCCTCGTTGATATGGCACACCTCCGGCTCGATGCCCAGAGCGTTGAGCGCGCGGATGCCGCCGATGCCGACCAGGAGTTCCTGGCGGATACGGATGCGCTTGTCACCGCCGTAGAGCTGATCGGTCAGGTTGCGATCTTCTTCACGCGCGTTGTCGGGCACATTGGTGTCGAGCAGATAGAGCGGCACCCGTCCGACCTGCACCTTGCGCACGTAGGCGATCAGATCGCGCCCCGGCAGCGCCACCGTCACCTTGAGCGCGGTGTCGTTCGGTCCGATCAGCATCGAGACGGGCATGTTGGAAAAGTCGTTGATCGGGTAGCTTTCCTGCTGATAGCCGTCGGCGTTCAGATATTGGCGGAAATAGCCTTCCTGATACAGCAGTCCGACGCCGACCAGCGGCAGACCGAGGTCGCTGGCGCTCTTGAGATGGTCGCCGCTGAGGACACCCAAGCCGCCGGAATAATTTTGCAGCGCCTCAGTCAAGCCGAATTCCATCGAAAAATAAGCATAAATCGGTTTATCGACGGCGCCATAGGTACGGCTGTACCAGGTGTTTTTGGCGCTCATGTAGCTGTCAAAGTCAGCGAGGACGCGCTCGAAATGCGTCATGAAGGCGGAATCTGCGACCAGCGCGTCCAGACGTTTCTGATCGAGCAGACCGAGAATCATCACTGGATTGTGCCCCGTCTCCTCCCACAGATCGCGATCGAGGCGGCGAAACAGACTGATGGTGTCGTGATGCCACGACCAACGCAGGTTATATGCCAGTTCGCGCAGACGTTCCAGCGGCTTGGGCAGGTTCGGGACAACGCTGACCGTTATAATGGGTTTTACCATGATGGCGTGAGTCTCCTAAGCTGTCGGAGTCGAGCTGTATAAGGACGGCGCTGCTAGGATACCGCGTTTTCGATGATGTCGAAAGGCAGGGGCAGCGACCAGCGCCGCAGTCAGTGTGAGAAGGAAAACGACGATGATGCCGCGTCGCAGCATTAGGCTTCTGTGTCCTCACCAAATCGATTAACTGCTATTATGCCCGCGATCGGGAACGCTGGACAAGGGGTGCCCCATTTTTGAAAAAATGACTTCCTATTGAAAAAATAGACTCACGGTGGAATGGCGAAAATGAAAAACCCCCGCGCGGGGCGTCGCGCGGGGGATAACGGAGGGAAGATGCGGATGCAGGAACAATGATTGCATTGTCCGCGCAAATTTAGATGCCGGGTGCCGGGGTCACTTCCGGTTGCATGCTGTCAGCGCCGCCGCGACCGCCGAACATGCCACCGCGTCCACCGCGACTGCCGCGCCCCTCACCGAACAGCTCGCGCAGTTCGCCGCTCAATGCCTGAGTCAGGCGCGTCTCGAAATTGCTACGGCGCTCCACCTGATTGGAGTCATAAATGGCGAGCGCGGCGGTGGTGAATTCCTCGGTGGTGCGCCCATTGGCGGTGATCAGGTCACCCAGGGTCGCGCCGCCGACGAGGGCTTGACGCAGCGCGGCGGCATCCAGCCCGGTGTATTCCTGGACGAGCAGTGCCAGCTCACTATCGTGCATCGGACGGCGGTCGCGCACTTCGGCGGCGGCATCCGGGGCGACTGGAGCCACGTCCTGAGCAGAGGCGATGCCGACCAGGAGCAGGCTGGCAGCGCCGATGGCGACAATTATGGTCTTGAGGGTGCGCTTCATGAGTGACAAGTCTTTCTGATCGCAGGGCGATCAATGTGGGATGCAGTTCAGATCATCGTCTGTGGAGGCTGCATCGCATCGGTCTACACCCCTATGATCGCGTCCAGATGTTTGAAAACTGCGCGCATCGTGTAAAACGTATGTAATTTCTACACCCGATCGCGCCGCAGGATGCGTGCCCCATCCGCCGCCAGCTCGACCGCCAGTCCCAGCAGCGCAAACCCGTAGCGCGACAGCACGATCACCGCCACCACCGCCAGCCCGACCGCCGACCCGACGCCGACCCAGCCCGCCAGCGCGACGATCGAGCCGTCACTGACCTCGATCCCCGCGATCGAGATCGGGATCGCGCGTGTGACCAGTGCGACAAGCGTGACCGCCAGCGCCAGCGCCGGATCGATCGACGCCAGCGCGGTGAACAGCACCACGTAGCTGCCCGCGAACAAAAGATGTCCGATCGACGAGATGGCAATCGCCAGCACCAGCGTGCGCGTATCGATCGACGCGGCGCGCAGCGACTCCGGCAGCCGCGATCGCACCCATCCCCACCAGCGCGAGCGCATCATCCACAGCGCCGCCAGCACCGCGATCGCCAGTACCGCCGCGCCGACGATGAACCCCGCATTCGCGGCGAGCGCGCGCAGCGACTCCGGGGCATAGGGCAGCAGTAGTGACGCCAGCGCCAGCGCCAGCAGCGTCAGTGTGACCACGCCGACGATGCGGTCGATCACCAGCCCGACCAACACAGGGGCGGTCGGCGCGCCGCGTCCACGCAGGTGCAGCAGCCGCGCGCCGTCCCCGCCCAGATACGATGGCAGCACGATGCTGATGAACTCACTCAACAGCCCGACACGGTACAGATACGCCAGTGAAAATTGTCCAGCGCCAGCACCCGCATTGATCACCCTCCAGCGCCAGGTATAGCCCACCCGCGCCAGCGCGCTCAAGCCGACGCTGACGGCGATCGTCGGCAAAGTGAAGGCGCGCACCGACGTGATCGCATCACTCACGCCGTCGGTGCCCAGAGCAGCGATTACCCCGGCGCCGATCACCAGCAGCAGCAGCCATTTGGCGAGCAGCAGCCAGGGGCGGCGCGATCCAGAGGCGGCGGGAAGTGGAGTCATGGCGTCAACTTTCTGGTGGACATGAATTAAGCGTGAATTTGCCTGACCTCAACGGAAATCGAGCGACGCTTCATGTTATAGTACGCGCACAATGCCAGGCGATCAAACATGCCCTGCTACCTGGTTAAGCAAAGGGAAAGCGCGTGATTCCGGTCTGTGAACCCGTCCTCGATGGCAATGAAGCCGCCTACGTCGCAGAATGTATCGCCAGCGGCTGGGTGTCGTCGGCTGGCAAATTCGTCACGCAGTTTGAAGAAATGTTTGCCGCTTATTGCGGCGTGCCGTATGGCGTCGCCTGTTCCAGCGGCACGACCGCACTGCACATGGCGATGGTCGCGCTCGGCATCGGCGCCGGGGACGAGGTGATCATCCCCGATTTTACGCTGATCGCCTCCGCCAACACCGTCATCCAGACCGGGGCGCGTCCCGTGCTGGTGGATGTCGATCGCGCCACCTGGTGCATCGACCCGGCGCGCATCGAGGACGCGATCACCCCACGCACACGGGCGATCATGGTCGTACACATGTACGGGCATCCGTGCGATATGCGTGCCATCGGCGCGATCGCCGCGCGGCACAATCTGGTCGTCGTCGAGGACTGTGCCGAGGCGCACGGTTCCGAGGTCGATGGTCAGCGCGTCGGCAGTTTTGGCGCGGTCGGCTGTTTCAGCTTCTACGGCAACAAGACGCTGACCACTGGAGAAGGTGGCATGGTCGTGTGCAGCGACCCTGCCATCGCCGAGCGGCTGCGGCTGCTGCGCAATCAGGGCTTCCGCGAACCACGCTTCGTGCATGATGTGGTCGGCTTCAACTATCGCCTGACCAATATGCAGGCTGCTATCGGCGTGGCACAGACGGAGCGCGCCGACGCCAAAGTCGCACGCAAACGCTGGATCGCGGATCGCTACTGCGAGCGGCTGGCGCACGACCCCGATCTGACGCTGCCGATCGAGGCGCCCTGGGCGAAAAATACCTACTGGATGTATGGTGTGCTGCTCGGTGACCGCTATCCCGACAAAGAGACGGCAATGGCACGGCTGAAAGCGGATGGCATCGATACGCGCTCGTTTTTCTGTCCCATGCACCTGCAACCCGTGTTCCGCGATCACGACGGGTCGAATCCAGCATATCCGTCGGTCGATGTCGATCACCCGGTCAGTGCCGATCTGTGGACGCGCGGGCTGTATCTGCCGACCGGACTCAACCTGACCGAGGCGCAGATCGACGAGTCGGCGTCAAAACTGCTGGCTCTGAAAGGCAGCGCATGACCGACTCGCAGCCGATGCCAGGGCGCGCCGTCTACGATCCCGATCCGGTCGTCTCGGTCGTGCTGGCGACCTACAACGAGCGCGAAAATATCCTCGACACGATCGGGGAGGTATTCCGGCACGTCACCCAGTCATGCGAGGTGATCGTCGTGGACGACGACTCGCCCGACGAGACCTGGAAAATGGTCGCAGACCTGGGCGATCCGCGTGTGAAGATCATCCGGCGGGTGTCCACGCGCGGTCTGGCGTCGGCGTTCAACCGGGGGATCATCGAGTCGCGCGGACGAGTGGTGTGCTGGATGGACGCGGATATGTGTATGCCGCCGGCGATGCTGCCCGACATGATCGCGCGGCTGGAGATCGACGACATCGTGATCGGCTCGCGCTACGTCAAAGGCGCGCAGGACGACCGCTCGCCGCTGCGCGTGCTGGCGAGCCGTCTGATCAACGGACTGGCGACGCTGGTGCTGGGCTACGGCATCCGCGATTATGACAGCGGTTTCGTCGTGCTGCGCCGCACGGTCTTCGACAAGGTGTCGATCATCCCGACGGGCTACGGTGCCTATTTCATCGAATTTCTCTATACCTGCCGCCGCAAAGGGCTGACGGTGTACGAGGTGCCTTACGTTTTCCGCGATCGCACCAAAGGCATTTCCAAGTCGGCACCGAGCCTGATCGCCTTTGCCATGACCGGATCACAGTACGTCATGCGCATCTTCGCGGCGCGGCTGCGTCCGATCGATTGAGCGCGGACGCATCAATAGGCGTCCCTACATCTTGCCTTGCAGATCAGGAAAGACAGCGCCATGACCCACCCGATCCTGAAACCCGGTTTCGTGCGCCGCGACGATCGGGGCACGCTGACCGAAATCCTCAATGCCGACTCGTGGGCGTCGATCCTGCACGGCGAGATGGTCGCTGGAGCGGTGATCGGCAATCATTATCACAAAGAAACAGTCGTCTTTTTATATCTGTTGAGCGGCGGCGCCGACATTACCACCGTACACGTCCACACCGGGATGCGTGATCATTTCGTGTTACAGGCGGGGGAAGGGGTGATGCTGGTGACCGATGAATCGCACGCGGTACGCTTTACGGTGCGGTCGCAATTCCTGCTGCTCAAGTCGCACCCTTACGACCGTGACAACCCCGATACCTATCCGCTGCTGGTGTAGAGCGTCTCAGGCAGCTTGATTCCATGCCAAAGCCGGGGATTGCGATTAAAATGGTGTGTGAGATGGCGATGGGTGCAAGGGACGTTTATGAGTCATTTTTTCCTGGTATTCGAGGGGCTGGACGGCAGCGGCAAGAGCGCGATCTGCACACGGCTGGCGGCGCATCTGGCGGCGCGCTGCGGGACAGAGCGGGTACTGCACAGCTTCGAGCCGCATGATCCATCGGCGGCGGGCGGCTTCATCCGCGACGCGCTGGCAAAACGCATCGCCACCAGCACGCGCACGCTGGCGTTAGCATTCGCTCTGAACCGCATGGATCACAACGAACGAGTGATCACGCCCTTTTTGCAAAGCGGAGACGAGCGGATCGTGCTGTGCGATCGTTATATTCTGTCGTCACTGGTCTACCAGGGGATGGCAGGCGCCGATCTGAGCATCGAGGCGGTGGCGGCGCTGAACGTCGGGGTGCGTATGCCCGATCTGACGCTGTTCCTCGACGCCACGCCAGAGGTGTGCTATGCGCGTATGGGGTCGCGCGGCGGCACCCGCGAGCTATACGAAGAGCGGCTGACCGACATCCGCGCCCGTTACCATCATGCCATCGACTGGATGCGCGATCACGGCAGCGCGATCACTGCCATCGACGCCGACCCGGATATGGAGACGGTGTTTGCCAGCGTGCTGGACGCACTGCGATCCGCCCCCGCCTGGCTGCATGGGTAGTGCTTGTCCGGCTCACGGTGCCCCCGGCAGATCGACGATGAACGTCGTGCCAGCGCCCTCGATACTCTCGAACGCGATCGTCCCGCCATAGGCGTTGACCGCCATCTTGACGATCGCCAGCCCCAACCCCGACCCGGCGATCATGCCGACGTTTTCTGCCCGGTAAAACAGCTCGAACAGGCGTTTTTGCTGCTCCTGTGGAATGCCGATCCCCTGGTCGCGCACCGTCAGACGCAGCGCGTCGGCACTGCAATCCAAATCGACGTGGATGTCGCTGCCTGACGGCGAGTATTTGATGGCGTTGGAGACCAGATTGTGCAGAATATGGCGCAGCAGCGTGTCGTCGCCGTTCATGGTCGGGGCGCAGCCTGTCGGCGTGAAGACGATCGTATGCCGTCCCGATGCCAGCAGCCGCAGCATCTCGATTTGTCGTCCTATAAAACCGATCAGGTCGAACGGACGCGGCGCGAACACCATCCCGACCCGCTCCGCCTGTCCGAGCATGATCACGCCCTCGGCGAGCTGTGTCAGGTGGTTGACCTGAATGGCGATGTTGTTCAGACGCTCCTGACGCGCCTCCAACGTCATCTTCTCGCCGTGCATCTGCAAAATCTGCGCCGACATCAGGATGATCGCCAGCGGCGTTCTGAATTCGTGCGACAGCATCGAGACAAAATCCGCCTTCAGGTCGTCGAGTTCTTTCGCCTGCGCCAGCGCCGCACGCAGACTGTTTTCAAGCTGCTTTTGCGTGCTGATGTCGCGGATACTGCACACGACGAGATGCTGTCCATCGATCAGGGATTGCAGCGGAGCAAAGACCGCTTCGGCGTCGATGATACGCCCGTCAGCGTGCAGACAGCGGAACTCGTGACGGATAGTCGCATCTGTCTCGACCGTCTCGGTGATGCGCGCCGCCACCGCGCCTGGATCGACGAACAGACGCGCGTCTGGAAACAGCCTGATTTCGAACAGATCGCGTGAGCGTCCAAAAAAGCGCTCGAAGGCCTGGTTGCTTTGCAGCATACGCCCCTCGGCATCCAGCATCACGATCACATCGCCCGCGCTCTCCAGGATGGTCTCGACCTGGGCTTTGGCGCGCTGGAATTCGTCGGTGCGCTGAAAGACACGCCATTCCAGCGCGGCGGCGTGGCGGTTGATAGTCTCGATCAGGGTAGCGATCTCCAGCGCGGCGGCGGCATTCTCCGCATAGGCACTCAGGAGTCGGTGATCGCGGTCGCTGAAGGCGTCCAGGTGATCGCTCTGCAAATCGAGTACGCCGACCACGCGATTCTGCATACGCAGCGGCACGACCAATTCCGAGCGCGTCTCCACTCTGCCGACCACATAATCTGGATGGAGACTCACATCGGGCGCATAGACGATCTGACCCGTGCGCAGTGACAGCGGGATCAGCCCCACACCGTTGAGGCGCATCTCGGACAGCTTGATGTCGTCGCCAGTTTCACTGGGCAGCAGCAGCAGTCGCTCGCCGCTCTCGTCCGGGACGATCACCCGACAGTCGGTATAGTTGAATTCGCTCACGACCGATTCAGCGATCGCGCGTCCCAGGTCGAGCAGATTACTGGAGCGGAACAGCAGCGAGGTGGCGCTGTACAGCTTGCGCAGTTCTTCTTCGTTGGCACGCTTGGTGGTGATGTCGCTCTGTGCTGAGACGAAATACAGCAGCCTGCCGTCGGATGCGAATAAAGGCGCGATCTGGAGTTGATTCCAGAACAGGCTGCCGTCCTTGCGGTAATTGCGCAGCACCACCTGGCACTCGCGCTGTTGACGGATGGCGACCCGGACGATCTCCAGCTCAGGCTGATCGCGGTCGCCGCCTTGTAAAAAACGACAGTTGCGCCCGATGATCTCCGCCGCGCGGTAGCCCGTCATTTCCTCGAAGGCATGATTGACATAAATGATGGGGTTATCAGGCAGGTTGGGATCGGTAATCATGGCGCCGATCGGACTCGCCTCCAGTGCCCGGTTTTTCAGCAGCAGCTCCGCCTCGACCAGGCGTCGCTGGCGGCGGTGGTCGGCATCGCGCAGCTCACGAGCGACCGCCGGGGCGAGGCGGAGCAGATTGCTTTTCAGAAAAAAGTCGGCTGCGCCCGCTTTCATCACTGCCGCCGCTGTCTCCTCGCCCACCACCCCCGTAACCACCATTACAGGCGCGTCGATCTGACGGCGTTGGATGATCGCCAGCGCCATCAGCGCGTCGAATCCGCGCATCATGTAGGCGGTACAGATCAGGTCTGGGACAAATGTATCGAGTATTGCTTCCAGCGCTGCCGCCGAATCGACTACGCGCGCGGTCACAGCGTAATCATGATGTTCTAATTCGCGGATCAACATCAGTGCATCGTCCGAAGACTGTTCAATCAGCACGACCCGCAGCGCCTCTGACATGAGACTCCCTTTTAAAAAACCGACATATCACTTTTAATTATAGCGCTACATCCTCCCAACAATATAGTAGTAGTCCATCAGTAAGATAATTACACATTTTCGGACGCATTATTATGTGTCCCTGTTATTCCGATTGCGACGCATTTCCTAGGGACGCCAGACAGGGCGTCCGCTGGCATAAAACCCTTTCTGATTCACGGCTAGTTCAATCTTTTATCGTAACTACGTATCCCTCATCCCCCGACCCCTTCTCCCACAAGGGGAGAAGGGGAGAAACGCAGTAGCAAGTCCCTCTCCTCTTGTGGGAGAGGGATTTAGGGTGAGGGCTGTGTAGCCTTTTATATTTGCTTTTCTTCTTGATGGACTACACCTGTTTTCTCCGCGCCTTCGCGTCCGCCTGTTCAATCTTTCTGATTTCTTTTCTCTCATGCCCGCAAATAGAATTCATGTTCTATTCTAATCATTTTCTACCGCAATCGATGTTATGCTACACTGTATGGGAGGGGTGTCTTTTAGCCCCGCCTCGAACTGTTCGAGAAACTCAGGATAGAAGCTTATGAGCCGGTTCGACGATGATATTGAAGACGACGATCTCGAAGAAATCGATGATGACGATGAGGGCTTAAGTGGCTCGACTTCGCGCAGCAATCCTTTTTCGAGCGGCGCGTCTGTGCGTGGGGCGGGGCTGCCATCCGCTCGTCCAACGCCGCCGGAGGGCGGGACGGGATCGTCCAATACGCCCAGTCCATTCAACCGACCGGGTGAGACACGCCCTGATAGTCGTTCCAGCGAGGGCAACACGCCACAGCCGTTCAATCGACAACCATTGGGTGGCGGCTCGACCGCGAAACCTCCGACTCCGTTTGGCGGTGCCCCTGGCGCGCCACCGCGCAGCGACAATACCTTCAAACCACCCGCCGCGCGTCCCGCTTTCAACCTGGACGATGACGACGATAAACCCGCCGCGCCCAAGCCTTCTGCACCCGTGCAGCGTCCATCGCCCTTTGCCAGCGGTGACAAGCGCGACGACGCAGCGATTCAGCGTCCATCTCCATTCGCGTCCGAGCGTGGGGGCGATGCGCCCGCGCGTCCAGCCCAATCTGGGGGCAACCGAGGCGACGACAAGAAAGACGATCCGCCCGCGCGTCCTTCTGTATTTGGCAGCCCGAACAGGCCGGATGACAAGCGCGACGCCGTGCCAGCGCGTCCGACGACGCCATTTGGTGGCGGCAAGCCCGACGACAGGAAAGATGATCGCAGCTCCGATCGAGGCGCACCGCCCAGGTCGGATGCGAATAAACCCGCCGAAAAGTCCGGTGGTATCGGCGGCGCACTGGGCGGGGCACTCGGCGGTCTGCGTGACCGTCTGCCCGGCAGCGGCGGAAAATCCGACGACAAGCCCGCGCCCAAAAAAGACGATAAGCCCGCCGAAAAGTCGGGCGGTGTCGGCGGCGCAATAGGTGGCGCACTCGGCGGTCTGCGTGACCGTCTGCCCGGCGGCGGCAAATCCGACGACAAGCCCGCGCCTGGAAAAAACGATAAGCCCGACGAAAAGTCAGGCGGTGTCGGCGCCGCCTTGGGCGGCGCGTTTGGCAGTCTGCGTGACCGTCTGCCCGGCGCCAAGCCCGAAGAAAAGAAACCCGACCAGCGCCCCGCGTCTGGCAGCGGCGGCGCCAGCACCAGCACCGCGCCCAGACCTGGCGGTGGCTTTGCTGGCACACCGGGACCGGTCATTGGCGGTGGTGCGTCGTCCAGCCCGGCACGTCCGGGGTCAGCGCCTGCCACCTCCGGCGCCAGCGCGCTGTCCACGCCCGTCCGCAAAGACGATAAGCCCGTCGCGGGTGCCGCCGCCTCTGGCGGCTTTGGCTCACGGTTGCCGGGTCTGCCTGGGCTGGGCGGCGCGAAAGACAAGGATGCTAAGCCCGCCCCCAAAGCTGGCGACAAGAAACCTGCCGCCAAAGCGGGCGCCCCTGTCTCGCTGGTCGATCGAATGCGGGCGCTCAACCCCTTTGCGACCACCGCCAAAGACAAGAGCAAGCCTAAGACCGCAAAAGGCGTCAAGGTCGATCAGGACGGTCTGACGCTCGACAACAAGCTCGACATTCTGGGAATCGGGCTGGTGATCGGCGCATTGGTGATGCTGTTGAGCAGCCTGTCTCCGACCAAAGGCGCGATCACCGAGACGATCAGCGGCGCGCTGTCCTATGCGTTTGGCGCGCTGGGAGCGGTCGTGGTCGCGGTCATCGTCTTAGTGGTGGGTATCTGGCTGCTGGCACGCCATTTTGGAGACGATGCGCCGACCGTCAGTCGCACGCGCATTGTAGGGTTCGCCCTGCTGTTCGCGGGCGCGCTCACGATGGTCACATTCATCGATTCTTTCGCGCTGCTGGCGGAGATCGAGGGAGAGTATCTGACGACGGTACGCATCATCCTGCCGATCGCCTACACGCTGGGACGCGGCGGCGGCTATATCGGCGGCGAGATTTACTATCTGCTGCTGAGTAATTTTGGCGAGATCGGTGCGTTTTTCGTGCCGCTGCTGGGGATCATCATCGGCGTCATGCTCAGTCTCGACCTGACGGTCGCGGACTTTGCCGTGATCGTCCTGAGCAATGTGCGCAATCTGCGCGACGCCAATACGCGCCGCTCGCAGCGCGTCGCGTCGCACCGTATGGAACGTCAGGAAGTGCTGGCGAAAGCCGCCGCCGCCGCCGCCGCTGCTGCCGCCGCGCTCAATCCGCCCAAGCCGCGTCAGGACCCGCTGCTGCCCGCACCTGCCCCCGCGCTGCCAATGCCGCAGCCTGCTTTGGCGTCGGGCGGTACGCTGCCGCTTGAAGAAGGACGAGAAGGTCGCAGTATCTCGATCTCGACGGGCGGTCGCACCAGTACCATGAATTTCCCGACCAGCGCCGATACACTGCCTCTGCCGATGCAGCCCGCCGCGTTCGCGCCGCTGTCTCCCGCGCCGCAGACAATTCCCGCTGTGCAGCCGCCCGCCCCCGCCCCGACACGCGGCGGTATTTTCGGCGGGCTGCCTAAAATTGGCGGGTTGGGTGGACGCGGCGACAAAGACAAGCAGCCCGCCCCGACACCCGCTAAACCGGCAGTCGCGCCTGCCGCAGGCGCGGTGATCACAGGTGCCGCCGCTGCTTTGAGTACTGCCAGCAGCGCGCAGCCGCCCGCAGCCAGCCCGTTCGCGGGGCAGCCGATCCCTGCCGCGCCGCGCAGCCCCGATCCGGTCACGCAGCCCTACGAGCGTCCTGCTGCCCAGGCGACCACCCCCTTCACGCCTCCAGCGCCCGGTGTCAACTTTGACGGCACAGGCGCGCCGAGTCCATTCTCAGCGCCGACTCCACAGGTTCAGCCGACCATCAGCGCCAGTCCGACTGCTGTCAGTCCCGTCCCCGCCAGCGCGCTGCCGACTTCCACGCCAGCCGCCGCGCCCGTCGATCCGTTTGGCGGCGCCGCCGACCTGACGCCATCGCGTCCGCAGCCCTATCAGCGTCCGCCGCTGGGGAGTGGTGGCACGGGTGCCAGGACAGAATCGGCGTCCCCGGTTGACCGCGACGCGCTGCCCGCCTTCAAAGGCACATCCGATCTGTACGCGCCCGGCAATCTGGCACGTCCAGCAGGAGCCGACGCCCCCGCCGCCTCGCTCACACCGCCAGTCGGTGCGACACCCGCGCGTCCGCCGATGATGTCACCCGGTACGACTGTACCCGCCGCGCCGCCGTCGATACGCGGTTCGCTGGGCGCGGAGCTGAACGCGATCAGCCCGCCCGCCCGCCGTACCCCCAAAGAATGGAAGATGCCCGATACAGCCACCCTGCTGGCGTCGGGAGACGATCAGGAGGTCGATCACGAGCTGCTGCTGCGCCGCGCCCGAATCATCGAGGAAACGCTGTCCAGCTTTGGCGCGCCCGGTCGCGTGGTCGATGTGCGCACGGGTCCGGTCGTGACCCAGTTCGGCGTCGAGCCGGATTATATCGAGGTGCGCGGCGGCAAGAAAAATCGTGTCAAGGTCGGCGCGATCGCCGCGCTCGACAAAGATATGCAGCTGGCGTTGGGCGCGCGCTCGATCCGTATCGAGGCGCCCGTGCCCGGTAAGGGCTACGTCGGTATCGAGGTGCCAAACGAAAAAGCCGAGATCGTGCGTCTGCGCGATGTGCTGGAGAGCGACAATTTCCGAAAGGCGCGCAGCAAGTCACCGTTGGGGATCGCGCTCGGTCAAAGCGTGGACGGCACCCCGATCGCCGCTGACCTGGCAGCCATGCCGCATCTGCTGATCGCAGGCACGACCGGATCGGGTAAATCGGTCTGCGTCAACGCCATCATCACCAGCATCCTGCTCAACAACACCCCGCGTCAGGTCAAGTTCATCATGGTTGACCCCAAGCGCGTCGAGCTGACGCAGTACAACGGCGTGCCGCATCTGATCGCCCCGGTCGTGGTCGAGCTGGAGCGCATCGTCAGCGTGCTGAAGTGGGTGACGCGCGAAATGGACGAGCGCTACCGCAAATTCAGCCAGGCGGCGTCGCGCAATATCGAGGATTACAACAAACATCTGCCGCCCTCCGAAGAAGCGATGCCCTACATCGTCGTGATCATCGACGAGCTCGCCGACCTGATGATGATGGCGCCGGACGAGACCGAGCGGGTGATCACCCGTATCGCGGCGCTGGCGCGCGCGACTGGCATTCATCTGGTGATCGCCACACAACGTCCGTCGGTGGATGTGGTGACCGGTCTGATCAAAGCCAACTTCCCGGCGCGTATCGCCTTTGCGGTGGCGGGCAGCGTGGACAGCCGCGTCATCCTGGATCAGCCAGGCGCGGAACGACTGCTCGGTCGCGGCGATATGCTCTACACCAGCGGTGACGCCCCCGCGCCGCAGCGTTTGCAGGGCGTGTATGTGTCGGATGCCGAGATCGGCAATATCACCCGCTATTGGCGTGGGCAGGTGTCCGACGAGGAAATGATCGCCATGTCGCGTCCATTGGGCGCGACCCTGAGCGCGTCCGACGACTCGCGCGGCGGAGGATCGGGCGAGGTGATCTTTAGTCGCGGCGGCAGCGGCTCGTCGTCATCCTCGTCGATGCCCTGGGAGAAAGAAAATGCCACCCGCACCGCCCGTCAGCGTAACGAACGCAGCGATCGCGGCGATGATGACGACGCCAACGACGTTGACGATGATGGCGATGATGTCGGTGACGAGATGTACGCCCAGGCGGTCGATATGGTGCAGCGGCTCAACCGCGCCTCGGTGTCGCTGTTGCAGCGGCGGCTGCGCATCGGCTACACGCGCGCGGCACGTCTGATCGATATGATGGAAGAGCGCGGCGTGGTCGGTCCCGCCGTCGAGGGCAGCCGCCCGCGCGATGTGCTGACCTAGCCAGGCGGACGCATCAGTATGCGTCCCTGCAATGTAGTTTCGACGCGCGGACGCATGGTAATGCGTCCCTTCCCTACACAGGCGGACGCAATGGAACCCTACGAATATGCAACGATGGCGTCGCTGGAAACCGATTTTTGGTGGTATCGCGGTCTGCATGGCGCGCTGGTCGATCTGCTGACCCACGCCGGACTCGTGCCGGGGGCGCATCTGCTCGACGCGGGCTGCGGCACGGGCGGTGCGCTGGCATATCTCGCTAAAGCGCTGCCCGGCGTCCGTACCTCCGGGTTCGACTTTTCGCCCCACGCCGCCCCTTTTTGGGCACAGCGCGATCTGACTCGCTGCGCCCTGGCGTCGATCAATGCGATCCCTTTCCGCGACGCCTCATTCGACACGGTGATGAGCGTCGATGTGCTGGAGAGCGATGCAGTCGATTTGGATGCGGCGGTGCGTGAGCTGTGCCGCATCACCCGTCCGGGTGGGATCATGCTGCTGGTGGTGCCCGCCTACCGATGGCTGCGCACCGACGGACATCACCGCGCGGTGCAGGCGTGGCGCCGCTTTACCCGCCGCGAGGTGATCGCGCTCTTCGATGGGCACGCGGTCACTATCACCCGCAGTACGCATTATTTCGCGCTGCTCTTCCCGGTGATCGCGGCGGTGCGGCTGGCGCTGCGGCTCTCTACGACGCTCTTTCCGCCCGACCCGACTGTGCCCGCCCGGTCGGAATTATCGGCGCTGCCCCCCCCGCTCAACGCGATCCTGAGCGCGATCATGGCATTTGAACGGCGGCTGCTGCGACACGTCGATCTGCCGTTTGGCACCTCGATCATCGTCGTCGCGCGCAAGCAGGAACCGTCCGAGGCAGCGCCTTGAATCAGCGCGTTTCTGAGGCTGGCGCACGCGCGCGCCGTGACGCCGGGATCGCGCTGCTGCTGCTGGACGGGCTGCTGCTGGCACATCTGACAATTTATGTGATCGCTCCGCCGTCCGATCTGGACCTGGGATCGGCGTTCAAAGTGGCGATCGGGCTGATCGCGGCGCTCGTCTATGGCGCGATCGGCGTGCTGGCGATCCTGGGGCGGGCGCCGACCCTGGCAGGACGCTGGTTTCTGCCAGCCGCAGTGACCGCGATCGCGGTCGTGCTGACCGTCGCGCTGATTCCGACTCCGCCGCTGACAACCCCCCATCTGATCGCGGCGCATGTGCAGATCACGCTGATCCTGAGCGGGTGGGTGCTGCTGCAAAGGCTGTTTCCGGCGCAGGGCGATCGTCCGCTGGCGCGGCGCTGGCTGGTGATCGCGCTGATCAGTGCTGTCGTGATCACCGCGATCCGCATTTATGGGCTGTCATACGCGCCATTCGTCGATGTACAGGACGAGGCGTGGGTAACGGCGTGGACGGTGGGCGGCATGGAGACCGGTCGCCTGAGCGATTCGACGCTGGGCGGACTCGGTGAAGCCTATTACGCCTATCCACGCTACTACTGGCTGCTGGCGGGCTGGTACAGTATCACGGGCGTGGACTTGTGGTCGGGGCGGCTGCTCGGTCTGCTGCTGACACTGCTGGTAATCCCACTGACAGCCTGGACGGCGAAACAGTGGTTCGGGACGCGGGCGGCGCTCATGACCGGGGCGGCGCTGTTCGCCAGCGCGATCCTGTTTTCGGCGGCGCGCGTGCGTCACGATGTCCCGGTGGCGATCGCGCTGGCGGGGTCACTGGCGCTGGTCACGCTGGCATGGAAACGGCGCTCGCACTGGCTGCATTGCGCGGCGGGGGTGTTGATGCTGATCGGCACCTTTGGACATTATCACGCGGTCGGATTGGGCGCTGTGCTGATCGTCGGCTTGTACGCGCCGATACTGGGCGCCCGTATCCGCGCCGACGGCTGGCGCCCGATCGTGCGCGCGACATGGCAGAGCGGGGCGATCGCCTACACGCTCGGCTGTATTGCTGGCGGGCTGCTGGTGCTGGTGGTGCAGATGCTCCCGGATGACCTCCCCGGCTGGCTCTATGCCCTGGGACGGCAGACCAAGTACAGCGCCAGCGGCGACCAATTCCTGATCGCCCTGTTTGGCAACGTGTTCAACATCGCCTGGTTTTCAATCTTCGAGTTTTTACTGATTGGCGCGGGCGTGGTGGTGGCGCTGCGACGCCGGACGCGCTTCGATGTCATGCTGCTGCTGCTGCTCGTGCTGGGACATATCGCGCTGGCGATCATGGGCAGCGGGGCGATCTATTATTACATTCTGCCGCTGGTGCCGATTTACGGACTGTTGATCGGGCGAGCGCTGGCGGGTGGGCGTGCTGACACGGACAATGCAGGCACTATCCCTACAGATGCGGCGCCCGTCGTTTTCAGCACCGAGGTCGTGCGCGCAGGGGGTTTGTCGAGACTGGAGGTCGTGCGCGCGCTGCTGCTGCTGGCGCCGCTGATCGGTGTGACGAGCGGCGGCGGCTTGGCGGCGCTCGTCAGTGGGACGCCGCGTGAGCCATCGCCGCCGACTGCGGTCGCCTGGGTACGGGAAAATGTAGCGCTCGACTCCGAAGTAGTGGCGGACATGCACTATTATTTCTGGCTGCGCGATTATACCTTTACCAGCCACCTCGTCCCGGATTTTCTGACCGCCGCAAACGAAGTCCGCTTTGACAGTGCCGAACAGGTCTGGGAGGCGGTCGCCGCCGACTACGTGATCGTCGATCCGGCATTCGAGCGTTCCTATCGTAAATATCTGCTGCCGCTCACACAGACCGACCTGATCGCGCGCGATTACACCCTGGCGATCGAGATTCCGTCTGATGCGGGCAACGTACAGATTTACCAGCGCCAGCGCTGACCTCTACGGACGCGCCGCCCGCTATGTCTGCATGAATTTCAGTGGATCACGGTTTTCTAAACGGACACATGGTTATATGTCGCTACGCCCTGCGATCGGAGGGGTTTGGCGTGCCAGACCCCTCCACTCCCCCGATGCACCGATGCACCGACGAACCCGAACGCATCGTTATGCGTCCCTGCTCAGTCGCTCACGACGGGCGCCAGACCGATATAACCGCGATCGCTCGCCTGGGTCAACAAAAATTTTGCCCCAGCGGCACGGTTGAGCCGGAAGGTCGTGTTGTGACCGAGCCAGCCGACCCGATACACGCCGCTGGTAGGATTGTCGTGCAGCACCGGGGCGCGCGGGATCGTCCATTCCAGACCGCTTCTTTGCACTTTTTCCGCCGCCGACACCGACATCGCCAGCACTTTGGCGGCGAGGATCGTCAGCAGGAATTTAATGACCCGATCGGGAATACCGGGCTTATCCTGAGGCTGCGTCACGCCCGCTCCGGTCATATAGATCAGACGGCGGATGCCCTGTGCCTTCATCGCCGCGATGATGTTGTCGGCGGCTCGCGGCAGCAGATCAACTGGTGCGCCTTTCGTCGGCGCCAGCAGGCTGTAGACTGCGTCTGTACCTGCCTGAATGGTCTTGCTCACATCAGCGGCGTTCAGCACATCGCCCGGAATGCAGGACAGACGGGGGTGGGTGATGGCTAGTTTAGACGGATCGCGCACCAGCGCGGTCACCTCGTGTCCCGCGTCGAGCGCCTGCTGGACGAGCAGCTTTCCGGTGCGCCCACTGGCGCCGAAAATGACGAGTTTCATGGTGGATTGTTCCTCTTGTGGTTACGGGTTGACGTGCGGACGCCTTATTATGCGTCCCTGCGATGATCAGGAGGTGTGCGGACGCATCGTGATGCGTTCCTAGGAATTATAAGAGAGGATCATCTGGATCAAGGCGCCGATCTCGGCGGCGATGGCGTACAAGGGCGCCGGGCTGCGCTCGGTTCGCGCCAGGATGATCCCGCCCTCCAGGGCGGCGACGATCAGCGCGCCCACCTGAAAGGCGCGCATCGAGTCGATCCCGCCCGCGCGCAGCTTGTCCGCGAACAGGGCGCGCCACGAGTCATAGATGCCCTGACAGACCTTGCGCAGCCGCTCGCTGGTGGACGCTACCTCCAACGCGATGGTCGTGATCGGACCGCCGCCGCGATAGTCTGCCCGCTCGACCCCAGCGGCTACCATCTCGATGAAGCCGCGCACCGCCTGATCCGGTGCCTCGACTTCTGCTAAATGGCGCTCGATGCGCTGCAGTACCAGGCCACCGATATATTCGACCGACTCGACTGCCAATTCTTCCTTGCCACCTGGAAAGTAGTGATACAGCGACCCTTTTGGGCTGCCGCTTTCCTTGATGATCTGGTTGAGTCCAGTGGCGTGATAGCCTTGCAATTCCAGCAGTTCACAGGTTTTGACGATGATCGAGTCGCGTGCAGCCGACATAACTTTCCTCTCACATATCCGTATTATACAGACTGGTCTACATTGATGTCAAGGCGTGTGCCAGACCGCACTGTGATCGCGCACGAATTGCTCGAACGAGATAGGCGCCCTGCCGATGAGGCGCGCCAGATCGTCGGTGACAGCGCTGGCATTGCCAAAGCGGGTGAGGGTATAGAGCGCGGTCATCAGCAGCGCCATCGGCAGCGGACGCCCGTCGCGCGTTTGTTCGACGACGAACTGCACCACGTTGGGGTTGGTGTAGCGGATCGACCGTCCCAGGACGCGGCTCATGATCGCCGCCACTTCATAATAAGTCAGCGCTTCGGCGCCCGTGAGCGTGTAGGCGCGATTTTCGTGTCCTGGCTGTGTCAG
Organism: Anaerolineae bacterium; assembly: GCA_034437395.1. Taxonomy (GTDB): domain Bacteria; phylum Chloroflexota; class Anaerolineae; order Aggregatilineales; family Phototrophicaceae; genus Flexifilum. The sequence continues at coordinate 44,304 of DAOTUN010000124.1, forward strand.
CGCCACCACCGCCGCCGCTGCCAGATCGCGCGCATCGACAAAGCTGGTACGCGCCCGACCGACCGGCACCGCGATCACGCCGCGCTCTCGAACCTCGTCCCGATGCACGGTCGAGAGATTCTGCATGAAGAAGCCGGCGCGCAAAAAAGTGTAGGGGACAGCGTGATCGGTGATCCAGGTCTCGATTTTGGCGTGCGGCACGATACGGTTCTGTTCCACGCCCTGGATCGACAAAAAGACGATCTGACGCACCCCTGCCGTCTGTGCCGCCTCCAGCGCCGGGGCAATGTCGCGGGGGACGTTGCTCAACGCCGGGGGACGCACCAGGAACAAGCGCTCGATCCCGTCCAGGGCAGCCGCGAACGTCTCCGGCTTGGTGAAGTCGAATGGCACAATCTCCACGTCGGCGCCCAGTGTCCGGCGCGCCGAGTCCGCATCGCGCGCCCCGACCCGCATCTGATCGACCAACCCCGCCGCCCGCAGCGCCTCGACGACATGCGTCCCGACATTGCCCGGCGCGCCCGTGATCACGATCTTTCCGTTCATCCGGTTTTTCCCTTTGCAGCCCGTTATTCATGTGTCTATTATATCAATCGGTCTATTTATTTACCAGACAGATCGATGTAAGGCACATCGGGCAGTGTGCGGGCGCGATCGAGCGGCAGCGCGACGATCCGCCCCTCGTCACGGTGATCGAGCGCCAGCGTCGTAAACGACAGCACCCGATCGGCAAACGGATTGACGATCGGATCGACCTCGATCAGGTTGGTGAGCAGGGTGGCGCGGGTCGCCAGCAGCAGCAGACAGGCTTCGATGAACGTCCACGAGTCCGCCGATTTATAAGGGTAGGCGAGGATAGTCTGCGGCTTGACCAGCGAACGCGGCTTGGCAGCGTCGCGATATTTGCGGAACAGCAGTGCCCATTCGCGCGAATTGAGACGCCGTTCGGCATCCTGTACGATTGCGGTGGGCAGCGCTGTCAGTCGCGCGCTCAAGGCAGACTGCACCTCGCGCGCGCTGCCGACGGCGATCTGTGCCCGACGGATGCCCGCGCGTCCGACCTCATCGCGCAGATCGGTCGTGACGACATCGCAGATGGCGGCATTGCCGTCGGGCAGCGCAAAACATTTCAGCGCCCGCGCGCCTGCATAGACGGGTTCGCCCCATCCCTGACCGCGCGGCATGGTTCCCCGCCACAGTGCCTTGACGGTCTCCGGCGGCAGCGAATCGGGCGTGGGCGTGAAGGTGTAGCCGCGTCGTTCGCCTTCCAACAGATAATCCAGCGTCAAGGTGTACATAGCTGGCTAGAACAGCAGCTTCGCCAGCTTCAGGACGCCCTGGCTCCAGGGGACTCGATGCGAGACCCCGCTCTGCCCCTCGAACGTCGTGAGGTTGGCGACATACCATTGATAATTGCGGATCAGTGCATCTTTATTGGAGTATCTGGGCGCGTAGCCCAGCTTGCGCTCCGCTTTTTCAATGCTGACGAACGAGTCCTTGCTGGCGGTCTCGTACACCCAGGCATACAGCGGCGACACTTTCAACGCTTCCAGCACCCGCAGCGTCCAGATCATCGGCGCGGCGGGGAACGGCACGATCTTTTTGCCTTTGCCCGCGTAATCCAGCACCGCCTGATAGTCCTCACGCATGGTGGTGTATTCCTTGGCGCCGATATTGAAGGTGTCGTTCACACGCTCGCTGGGCAGCGAGATGCACAGATAGATGGCGTCGCACAGGTCTTCCACGTCCAGCAGTTGATAGCGATTTTTGCCGCTGCCGATCATCGGAAATCCGCGTCCATCCTTTGCCCAGTCGTACAGCAGCGCAAACACGCCCAGGCGTTCCGCGCCGATGAACGATTTAGGACGGATGATCGAGACGGTCATCCCCTGCTTGCGATACGCCAGGCACACGTCTTCCGCCTCGATCTTGGCGCGACCATAGGGTCCGACACCGATCAGACGGTCGTCTTCGTAGAGCGGATGATGATCAGGGATGCCATAAACCGCCGTCGATGAGATGTGGATGAAACGCTGCACGCCATGCGCCCGCGCCGATTCCAGCACGGTGCGTGTCCCCTCGATGTCGGTCGAAAAGATGTCCGCCTCGCTGTAGAGCGGCAGTGCAGCCGCCGTATGCACGACCACATCGACGCCCTGCATGGCACGATCGACAGCGGCGCGATCGCGGATGTCGCCCTGGACTTCGTGAATCTGCGAGCGTTCGGGATAGGTGAAGTCTGCGATGTCCAGCGAGACGACACGCTGTCCGCGCGCCAGCAGGTGACGGGTCAGGTTGATGCCCAGAAACCCGGCGCCGCCGGTGATCAGGATGGTCTGCGAAGTGGATTGAGTCATTGAATCGGAACCCATTTTGCGGTCGCAATGGCAATCAGTGTAAAACGATTTAGCAGCGGCTACAATCCCAACGGAACAATCTTGTTCCAATACGAATTTTTTGTGAATTAAACCTGAAAATTGTAAAAAACTTAAGGTTCTGCACACAAAATCCGCACTATAATGACCACCATATGTTGCAGAACTGTAACATCACCTACTGTGGAAAAGAGCTGATGCCGTGTACGCCGACGATCCGACTATCCCACCACGTGAGATCATCGAAACTTTCAAGGTCGCCTACGTCAAGGTGAATGCCTGTGATCCGCTGATCGCCTATCGCGGCAACCAATGGTTCGTCGTCAACGGTGAGCCGGTGCATCGCCAGATGGTGATCCGCGAGATCGCCCGACTGCGCGGCATGGCACAGCGCCAGACCCTCAAAAGTACCGATCGCTCGATGCTGATGCGTCTGATCGACAAGCTGCGCGGGATGTAGCAGTGCGTCAAAAAAACGAGGCGTAGACCAGGTCGGATGCATTGTTATGCGTCCCTACGATGCCGCTTGCGACGCATTTCGTAAGCACGCCAGACATGGCGTCCGATGGCATAAAACCGTTGCTGAAAGACGACTACCGCTCATTATTACGAATACACGTATGCCTGCATCGTCATCAGCGGCGCCAGATAGGCATTGCTCTTGCCGGAATGCACCACCACCCCGCCCTGCTGCACATCCCGATCCGGATAAAACGCCTGTACGCCCTTCTGAAATCCGGCGCGGATCGCATCGACCAGCGCGACTGGCTGCTCGCAGTAGGTCATCAGTACAAAATTATCCCCCTCGACGCCGACAAAATCATCCGACGTGCCGAGCCGCTGCACCGACTCGCGGATAGTCTGCCCGGCAAAGGCGAATACCTCGTCGGAAGCCATAAAGCCGTATACGTCGCGAAACGCGGCAAAATTGTCGATGGTGAAGATCAGCTCCATGCCCGGCGTCCCGCTCTCGCGGCGGATCACCCGTTCTTCCACCACCAGCGTGCCCGTCGGCAATCCGCTGCGTGCCTCGTGCAGTTGGTCGCGGGTGGCACGGTGGATGGCGCCGCCGACACGCAGCCACAATTCTTCGATGTCGAACGGCTTGGTGATGTAATCGTCGGCGCCGAGCGTCAAACCCGCGACCTTGCTGGCGCGTTCGTCGCGCTGAGTCAGGAAGATGATCGGAACATAGCGCGTGAACGCCACCTGACGCAGGGTATAGCACACGTCGTAGCCGTCCATGTCGGGCAGCATCACATCGAGCAGGATCAGATGCGGCAGCGTCAGCCGCGCCATTTCGATCCCTTCAAGCCCGCTGTAAGCGTGGGATACCTCGTAGTCACCCTGCTTGAAATAGATCAGCAGCAGCTCGGCTACGTCGAAATCGTCTTCGATGATGAGCAGGCGTTTACGCATAGTGGACAGCTCCAGACGATAATCGAATTGTCACGAGTCGCTGAAAATATCTTCGACCAGGAATTGATGATCGACGGCATGAGCGGCGTTGGCGATCACCTCGTCCGGGGACAGCGGCGGCAGAGCGCGATCATCACGCCAGATATTCCTGAGCGGCAGCACCGAGGCGGTCGGCGCGATGTGCGCGGTATCGACCTGGCGCAACGCCTGAAAGGCTTCCAGCACATGCGCCAGCTGCCCTGCGTACAACGTGACCTCGGCGTCGGTCAGATGCAGTTTGGCGAGTTCAGCGATACGGCGTACTTCGTCGTGCGACAATTCCACGATGGCTTCCCCGATATGGTGATGATCTTCAAAATTATAGCACCGCTTGATCGGCGCGGTACTGCATGAGAACCCTGACATGATGTTACAGCCTTGCAACAACAGAATGGTATTACAACGCTATAGTGTCCAGACGCAGCGCGCGCAAATCCGCGACCGCCGCGTCGAAGTCCAGCGCCGCCCCGCGATCGTGTTCGACGGCAAAGGCAGCGCCTGACGCCGCGCGCAGCCGCGCGGTGAGCGCGTGATGTTTTTCGACCAGCAGCGCATCGATCCCGCTCAGCTTGTTCGAGAGCAGCCCGACGATCCGCGCCGCTTTGTCGTGCTGCCCGTCATAGCTGCGGATCGCCGCCAGCACCAGCAGCGTCTTGACGATCACCGGCTCGGCGTCCAGATCGTGGCACAGCCGGAGCGCGTCGATCAGGGCGCCAAAAGCGGACACGCTGTCGCCCATAGCCAGATGCGCCTCCGCTATCTCGACGCTGGTGTCGGCGGCATCGTAGCGCGAGTCGAGACTCAGGTAATCCTGCATTCCCGCGCGCAGCACCGCCAACGCTTCTTCATAGCGACCGAGCGCGTTGAGACTGACGCCGATGTAATACTGGGCGACCGCCACCCCCTGCGTCAAATCCAGATCGCGGAACAGCATCAGCGCCTCCGTGAAATGCGCGATCGCCTCGTCGTAACGGGACTCGTGGGCAGCCAAAATCCCGAGCATGACGATGCCGTTGGGCACCTGGCGCGTATCGTTGGATTGGCGATAGAACGCCAGACATTCCGCCGCCGCGATTTGCGCGGCTGCATAGTCGCCCAGAGTATAGGTGATCACGAACAGGTCGTTCAGGTGATCCGCCAGATTGGACAGATTGCCGAGCGCGCGCGTGACCGCGATCGCTTCTTCTGTATATAAGCGCGCTTTTGGGTAGTCCCCGCGCAGCGCGGTCAGACGGGCTAACCCGTTCAACCCTTCGGCGCGCTGTGCCGTCTCGCCCTGCCGTTCCGCCGCCGCGATGAAGCGCTGATAAAAATGGGTGGCACCGTCAAAGTCGCTCAGGACGGTCGCGGCGCCCGCTGTCAGTTTGAATAATTCGAGCGGCACACTGTCGTCGAGATGCTGTGGGACGAGCGCACGCAGCAGCGGCAGGTCGAGCGCGCGACCGATCGCGGCGGCGGCGTGCAGCAGCCGACGATCTGCGGGGGCGATCGCGTCGAAGCGGCGCTGGATGACCGCACGGATACCGCCCGTGACGATGTGGTCGGGCAAGGTCTGAAAGGGAATGTCGTCGATGCGTCCGCGCGCCTCTGCCAGCGCCCGCATCACCTCGACGATGAACAGCGCGTTGCCCTCGGTCTCGCGGTACAGCCATGTCGTCAGATCGGGATGCTGTCCCTGCGCACCCAGCACCGCTTTGGCGAGCTGTGTCACCGCTGCGGCGTCGAGACGAGGCAGCAGCAGCGCGCGCGCGCCCGGCATCTGGTCGGGCAGATCGGCGGCGGCTTCGCTGCGATAGGTGCCGACGATCAGGACACGAGTGAGCGGCTGCGCGGCGAGCCGCTGCAGCAGGATCAGGCTGTCACCCGCCCAGTGCAGGTCTTCCAGCAGCAGCACCAGCACGCCCTCCCAGGCGGTCAGCAGTCGCTCGATCGTCTCGAACAGACGTGCTTGTGCCGCCGCCGGATCGAGCGGCGGCGCGGCGACGACCGGGCGATCCAGCAGCGTTGGCAGGTCGGGGATCAGCGTCAGCAGGGCGCTGGCGTCGGCATCGTCCACCGCCACTGCCAGCGCCAGACGACGCAGCGGCGCGATCCACATCTGATAGGGCGCGCCGCCCTCCGCGACCGCGCCGCCGCGCAGCACCAGCGCCGACTCGATGCAGAGCGCCGCGATCCACAATTCGTCGACCAGGCGCGATTTGCCGACACCCGATTCGCCACCCATCAGCCAGACCGCCCCACGTCCCGCTTCGGCTGCGTCCAGCGCCCCCCGCAGCGCGATGATCTCGTCCGTGCGCCCGACGAAGGTCGCGCGTCCGAGGCGGCTCTCACGGATCGGTCTCTGCGGGCAGAGGCAGCGCGAACACGGCACACAGGTCGGCGATCACGGCGCCCGCGTCCGGGTAACGGGCGTCGGGCTGCTTGTGCATCAGCCGCGCGACGATCGCCCCCAGTGACATGCCAGTCGGCGCGGGTGCAGTGGGGGCGATCATGGCGTCGATCGGCGTGGCGATCGGCACGGTCATCAGCTCAGGCGAGGCGGGCGTGTATTCCGGCAGTGTCACCTGGTCGAGCTTGTGCGTCCGGGCATCAGGCGGAATATCGGCGGCGCGCATCGCGTCGAGTGTGGTGAAACGCTGAAACAGGGTGAAATCGGGCGTCGTGCCCAAAATGCGTGCGATCATCAGGTTGGGCGAGGGTGCGTCGAAGGGGTGCGTCCCGATCAGCAGTTCATAGAGCATGATGCCGACCGCGTACAGGTCTGCCGCCGCCGTCACCTCACCGCCGACCAGCGCCTCTGGCGCCATGTAACGCAGCCTGCCGACCGCGCGTCCGCTCTCCCCGATCGCGCTCGCCAGACCAAAATCCACCACTTTGACCTGACCGTCGGCGCCGATCAGGATGTTACCCGGCTTGAGGTCACGGTGAACGATCCCATGACGGTGCAGATACACCAGCGCGCCCAATACGTCGATCACGCACTGCACACGCGCCGACATCGAGGCACCCCGTCCGTAGTCCAACAGGGTACTGGCGGGCGCCACCAGCTCCATCACCAGAAAGGGTTGGTGCGCTGCGGTGAAGCCCAGATCGAGGACACTGACGATGTGGGGATGACGCAGCCGTGCCAGCGCGACGAATTCACGGATCAGCAGTGCGACCAGCTCGTCGAGGCGCAGCGTCTGGTCGGCGGCGGTCTGGTCGGCGGTCTCGGCGTCGAGATGCAGCAGCTTGAGCGCTACGATCTGCCCGGTGAGCCGATCCTGCGCGCGATGGACGATCCCCATGCCGCCGCGCCCGATCTCTTCCAGCAGCCGATAGCGTCCGTTGGCGGAGCGTTGTTCGGTCAAGGCGACTCCCTACCCCATCGGCATGTAATGGTCGGCGGCGTAGCGTCCGGTGACATGATGCGAGAGCTGGCGCTCGATGTCGGTCAGCAGCGCGCTGGCGCCGACGCGAAACAGGTCGGGGAACAGCCAGGCATCGCCCAATTCTTCTTTCATCAATACCTGCCAGGTCATCACCTGCTTGGCAGTGCGGATGCCGCCCGCTGGTTTGAAGCCGACGCGCTCGCCCGTGCGTTCGCAGTAGGCGCGGATCATCCGGCACATGATCAGGCTCACTTCGAGCGTGGCGTTGACGCTCTCTTTACCCGTCGAGGTCTTGATGAAGTCGGCGCCCGCCATCATGCACACCAGGCTCGCCCGCGCGACAGTGCGCAGCGTGCCCAGTTCACCGGTCGCCAGGATGGTCTTCATGTGCGCGTCGCCACAGGCGGCGCGCATCTGTTGTACTTCGTCGTAGAGAGCGTCCCAGTCCCCTGTTAAAGCGTGTTCGCGGCTGATCACGATGTCGATCTCGCGCGCACCCGCGTCCACCGAGTCGCGGATTTCTGCCAGGCGCAGCGGAAACGGACTCAAGCCCGCCGGAAACCCGGTCGAGACCGCCGCCACCGGGATCGTCGTGCCGCGCAGCGCGGTCACTGCGTCGGCGACGCGCTGGTGATACACGCAGACTGCGCCGACGGTGATGCCCAGATGGGCGACACCGAGCGCCTCCAGCAGGTCAGGTCGCACGGGCTGGCGCGCTTTGGCACACAGACGCGCGACATTACTGGGGGTGTCGTCACCGCTCAGGGTGGTCAGGTCGATACAGGTGATGGCGCGCAGCAGCCACGCCGCCTGCGTGTCCTTCTTGACCGAGCGGCGGGTGCCCAGGGTGGCGGCGCGGCGCTCGGCGGCGCTCAGGTTGACCTGCACATCATGCACCCAGCCCAGATCGAGCGGCATACCGGGGTTGCGCGGCGCGGCGTCGGCGTGCGGGGCGTCATTGTAGGACTGAGCCGAATCGGAGCCGATGCCACCCGGTGCCGGAGCGTGCGTGATCATGTGCGTCATCCTTTAAGTGTGTCTTCATCCGAACAACTACGATGTGAATTATAACACCGGACGACGCGACTGCTGACAGCCTCCTCCTACTCAACAATGCGCTGGAGAATCTGGTCTTCACGCCCAATACCAGTTTCGTCGGCTCTGGATCGAGCGCTGGACAGATAGTGTTCACGATCAACGATCGCGGCAGCAGCGGCACCAGCTAAGACTTGCCGTCCAGCCCCAGCGCCCACCACACGCCCCGGCACTGCGCATCGCTCAGAAACCGCGCCATGTCCGCCGGGGTGTGGGGCATATCGTGCCGCACCCACCACAGGATCAGCCCGATCTCGGCGCCCGCCGCCACGTGCGCTACGACGGGCAGGGGGATGCGTGGCTGGAGATCATCCGGCTTGCCCCGTTCAAATTCGGTCAGCATCGTCGTGGCGAGATAGTCGTGCACGCGCAGCAGAAAGCTCATGCTGCCCTGTTCGCTGAACATAACCTTGTAAAAGTGGAAATATTTCTCTACGTGGATGAAGTCCGCCGGATTCTGCATCGCGGCTTCAGCGGCGGCGATGTCGTTGAAGTCGATGGCGTGCGTCGATGCGGTCAGATCGTCGTACAGGGCGCGCATCGTCTCGAACAGCAGTTCATCCTTGTCCCTGAAGTGCAGATAAAAAGTCGTGCGGCTCATCTGGGCGCGGTCGGTGATGTCCTGGATCGCGACCTTCTCGTAGCCGGTCTCGATGATCAGCTCCAGCAGCGTATCGCCCAATAATTTCAGCGTGCGCCGCACACGCGGATCGTCGCGGTTGATGGTGCGGCGGCGGTGAGTCAGAGTCGAAACGGTCATCTATTTAACGCCTGTTCACTAAGCAACACGATGTGGAAGTTGGCGCTTGACGCGATCGCGCCAGCGCATATCATATCCATTGTACAATGTGTTCACTAAAGTACACCCTGTAGCTTTTGGAGAAAAGAAACAAATTCAGTCCATCACGAGTTTTCTCAACGGACGCATGGTTATGCGTCCCTACGTCATTTGACTTCTCTTAGACGAGGATCGAGCATGACGAAGCAGACAGGTCATTTCCCGCCCGGCTACCCGGCGATCGGCAATCCGATCCAGGCATTTTTTCTCATGCTGCCTTACCAGACCCAGTTTTTCGAGCGCATCATGCGGGATTTCGATCGCTTTGGCGATATTTTCGGCGCCGAGGTCATGGGGCAGCGCCAGGTCATGATCCGCCACCCCGACCTGATCCATGCGGTCACCACCCGTCAAGCCGACCAGTTTCACAAGGACACAGCCACCTACAAAGACCCGCAAAAGGGACTGGCGAAATTTCTGGGCAGCGGGCTGCTGACCAGCGATGGCGACTTCTGGAAGCGCCAGCGCAAGCTGATGGCACCCGCCTTCCACTTCCGGCGGATCGCGGGCTATGCGCAGATCATGAGCGACGAAGCCAGACGCCTGGGCGAGTCCTGGCGCGGACGCGATAGCGTCGATGTCGATGCCGACATGATGCGTGCCACGCTCGCTATCGTCGCCAGAGCGCTCTTCAGCAGCGACATGGGCGATCGGGATGTGAGCAGGATCGGCGGCGCGATGACCGAGATGCAGCATTTCGGTTCGAACCTGCTGATGCAGCTCTTACCGTCATGGCTGCCGCTGCCCGCCCACGCCCGCCAGGATCAGGCGGTACGCGACCTGGACGAGGTGGTCTACGCGCTGATCCGCCATCATCGGGCGATGCCCGCCGACAACGGCGATCTGCTGTGGATGCTGCTGGATGCGCGCGACGAGGATGATCGCGGCATGACCGATCGCCAGATCCGCGACGAGCTGGTGACGCTGTTCCTGGCGGGGCACGAGACCACCGCCAATACCCTCAACTGGGTGTGGGTGCTGCTGGCACAGCATCCCGATAAAGAAGCGGCACTGCATCACGAACTTGACACGGCATTGGGCGGGCGCCTCCCGACGCTGGACGACCTGAAAAATCTGCCTTACACCGATCAGGTGATCAAAGAGGCGATGCGCCTGTATCCCCCGATCTACTCGTTTGGGCGGGAGGCGATCGCGGATGTACGTATCGGTGATTATGACCTGCCCAAAGGCACGATCGTCAACCTGATGACCTGGGCAGTACAGCGCGACCCGCGCTGGTTTCCGCAGCCAGAAGCCTTTCAGCCGGAGCGCTGGACACCCGATTTTGAAGCGGCGCTGCCCAAAGGGGCTTACATTCCGTTTGGTGGCGGTCCGCGTATCTGCATCGGCAACAGCTTTGCATCGATGGAGGCACAGATTTTGCTGGCGACGCTGGCAGGGCGCTATCGATTGCGCCTGCAGGGCGATGCGCCGCAGCCTGATCCGCTGCTGACGCTGCGCCCACGCGGCGGCTTGCGGATGCGTGTCGAAGCGCGATCGGTCGCGCCCGTCGCAGCGCCCATACACGCCGACAACGTGCCTGCCTGACGCGCGGGCGCAGCGTCAGCTGTGTTATCATGGCGCGCATAATCGACTCGTGGATCAGTCAGGATGCGCGCCATGCTCGAACGTCAACATCGTGTCTTTCCCGCGACTGCCTGGTGGATTGGGATGCTGCTGATCGTGCTGTGCGCCGGGGCGCTGCGCTATACGGGCATGACCTTCAGCCTGCCTTACATCGATCATGTCGATGAGGCGTCGTACAACATCGCGGCACGCATGGTGATCGACTCCGGCTCCGCGATGCCGATCGGGATGCACGGCTACCCACCGGGGATCGTCGCCGTCAATCAAATCTTCATCCGCCTGTTTCACGATGCCGCGACGCCGCCGGGCACGATACTGCCGCTGGTGCGTTTCGTCTCGGTGACGTTCAGCGTCGGCTGTGTGATCGCCATCGGTCTGCTGGCGTTCCGGGTGGTATCGCCGCTGGCGGGCTGGATCGCAGCGGGCGCATGGACGATCGCCCCGGTGATCGTCGAACACAGTCGCTATGGCACCGCCGACAATTTCGTGACCTTTTTCGCGCTGATGGCGCTGTTCCTGACACTGAGTGGGACACGCTTTGACCGCAACGAACTGATCAACGGCGGACTGCTGGCGGTGATCCTGGCGATCCTGTTCAAATATCAGGCGATCTTCATTTTGCCGCTGGTGCTGGCGATCCCGCTCTATCGCCTGCTCGATCACACCATCCCGCGCGCCCGCGTGATCAGGACGACCGGGACACATCTGGTGATCCTGGCGCTGTTCGCCGTCTGGCTGGTGCTGCTGTTTCCGGCGCTGGAGGCGACCCGCTCACCCGACTGGACAGCGGCGACCGAGCGGCTCGGCTTTCCGACGCTCGACGAGCTGATCGCCAACGGGCGTGTGACCTTGAATGCGCTGGCGCCGGATTGGGTGTGGTGGGTCGATTGGATCGGGATCGCGCTGTTCCTGCTGCGTCCACTGCGCAAACAGATCGACGCGCTGGCGCTGGCGGCAGTCGCGCTGGCGGCGCTGGCGTGGCTGGTCGGGATCAGCTTCTACGGCTCGCTCGGCACGCAGCAGTTTCGCCAGTTCATCGCGTTGGGCGCGTTTCTCGAAGTACTGCGCGCGGTCGGCTTGGCGGGCTGGGCGCTGGCGATCGTGCTGGTCGTGGCGCGCGGCATGACACCAGCACGGCGGACGTGGGTGGCGCTGGCGAGCGCGGCATTCGTCGGCTTGGGGACCCTGCTGCTGACCTTCAGCGACGTGACCGGCTCGATCGCCAATGCACAGGAACATACGCTGCCCGATCGCCGCAACGATTTAGCAGCGTATTTCGATGGCACGCTCGAAGGGGGGCGGGTGATCGCCACCACCGAGAATCACAAGACCTTCAATCGCTCTTGGGGCGGCTACGCCGGGCGCGATGTCTTTCCTTTAGAGGCGATCACCTCGGTCGAGATGCAGCCGCTCGATGAGTGGCGTGCAGCGGGGGTGCGCTACGCGATCGTGCCGTATTACACGCTGGAATTGATGCAGACGGCAGCGCGCACCGGTGAGGCGATCGAGAACAGGGTCACGACAAATCTGGTCACGACGATCACGCCCGATCTGCTCGACTCGCTGCTGCTGCTCAAGACTTATCCGCCGTCGCCCGACCATCGCGGTCCCAACATGGCAGTCTTCAGCCTGCAACCGATGAGCCAGACATTCGACGGCACGATCGGGACGATCGGCGTCGTCGGCTATGACCTGGATGGACTGGACAACGGTGCGATCGCCCCCGGCGCATCGCTCGATCTGCGTCTGTACTGGCGTGCCGACGCGCCGACAGCGGGTGATTACGCGGTCTTCAACCATCTGGTCGGCGCCGACGGGACGCTGATCGCCCAGGCGGACGGCGATCCGCTGCCAGGGGGACGCGGGACATCCGCCTGGGACGATCCCGATGAGACGCTGATCAGCCGCGACTTCGCGCTGACGATCCCCGACGACGCGCCGCCTGGAGACTACACCTTGCAGAGCGGCTTCTACCGCCGTGACGACGGGGAGCGGCTGACGACGGCGGACGGTGCCGATCATCTGGTGATCGCGGATGTGCGCATCGATTAAGGCGGTGCGATCAGCGTCAGATCGACCCAGGGGGCGCGTCCGCCGTCGAGCGTGTCAGAAGTCAAAAGCGTTAGCTCAGGACCATCACATAACCCTCGCCGATGCCGACCAGCGCGTAGGTGAGGGCGGACCCGTTCACGCTGACCACGCCCGCGCAGATGACTCCCCTCAATCACAGCGCTGTCGTCCACATCCAGCCAATATCCCTTAGACTTCCCAATCTTCCAAAGTCAAACCGCTGATACGGCTGAACCCGGCGGTGTTGTGGGTGACCAAGACTAGATCATTGGCAAGCGCAATAGCTGCAATTTGCATATCTGGGTGGCTGATCGGCGTTCCCTGTCGTTCGAGCGCGACACGCAGAACAGCATACTGCTCGACTGCCGCATCATCGAAACGCAGCAGCGTGAACCGGCGCAGGAACGCGACCTGTCGTTGGCGCGAGCGCTCTGGCGTTTGACTCTTCGCCGACCCGTAATAGAGTTCCGCTTTGGTGATGATGCTGACGGCGATATCCTGGCGCAGAATAAGCGCCATTTTTCGAGTCAGCAGGGGCGCACGTCCGTTCAGATAGCGAATGCACGGATTCGTATCGAGCAGATATATCATTCGATCTCATCACGCACGGGCGGTGGCAGATGTGTATTGTCGATCTCTTCCATCGGATCATCCGCCATATAACCATAGGTTTCTTCAAAGAAACCGATAGGTCAGCCTAACGCATCGACGGCTTCAATGTCGTCATCCGCTTTTTCTGGATCGGTCTCGCGCTCGATCAACGCACGCACCCGCCGTTGAGCGGTTATGTCCAGTTGGTGAAACTTCTCGATGATTTCCTGTTCAAGTACGCTCATGGGTTTCGCCCTTTCTAAATTGGATGTGAAAGCCGAGCGATACGGCTCTCATCGATGTTTGTGGTGGGTAGCATTTGATGAAGATGAGCCTCAATTTTACACCCGTTTCTCCTAAATCCCCCTCATCCAGCCCATACACCTGATACACTAGAATGTCTCTGCAAATTAGAGAACAAGGGCAATGGCTGCCAATAGAACGGTCGCCAGATAGCTGGAAGTGCGTATGTCATAGCGCGTGGGATGATCCCGATGAGACGCTGATCAGCTGTGACTTCACCCGGACGATCACCAGGTGATCGCGGATGTACGCATCGATTAAGGCGGTGCGATCAGCGTCAGATCGACCCAGGGCGCGCGGGCGCCGTCCGGCATGATCACGTCGATCGCGTCGGGGGGCGCTCCCGGTGATGGATACATGCCGATGCGCAGCGTGCGCGCCGTTTCAGGCAGCGCCAGATCGACCCAGGTGATCACACGGTCATCACCGCACCAGTATTTGCCTGGATAAAAAACGCTGTCACGCTGACCGACTCGTTCGCCTGCCGCATCGAGCAGATGCGCGAATACCTGCGCATTTTCGCCGTGTGCGCGATCGAGCCGCCATTCGCTGTACAGCCGCCCATCGGCAAAAGCGTAGCCGATCAGCGTCGCGCCGTTGGAGAATGAAGCGGGCATGATCGCCATCCGTGCCGGAAGGTCGGGCGTGGCGGGCGCGGTGTCGAAACGGGTGACGGTGTACGCACCTTCTGTTGGGCGCAGCGGAAAGGTCTCGGCATCGGGGCGGATATACAGCGCGTCGAGCAGCGGATCGGCGGCGCCGGGCGCGCGCAGCACACTGAAGGGGTGTGCGGGCAGCACGACGATTCCGCCGTCGGCGATCACGATTTCACGCAGACACAGCGCGTCGTAGGACTGCGGGTACAGCAGCGTCTTCCAGATGTCGTAGCCCGTCGATCCGGTCTCACCGCCGACGATCACGATGTCCCGCGCATCGAGCAGGGCGGCGCGCGTGCTGAGTTGATAATGCAGTGGCAGCCCCAGCCCTATCTGGATGCGGTCGTAGCGCGCGACCGCGCTGTGGAATATCCAGAGCTGCATCGCCCAGACCGCGATCAGACCGACACCGACGCTCACCGCCAGCGGACGCCGACCCTTCAGCAGCGCTGCGGCGCCGATCCCCGTCAGAATCGCCGCGATCGGGATCACGATGGCGAAATAGTGCATGTAGTTGGGCAGCACGCCAGGCAGGAAGATGGCAGTCGGCGTGAACAGCGCCACCGTCAGCATGATTCCGATCGGGCGATGCCGCCGATCGCGGATCACGACGACAATTCCGATCCCGACCAGAGCAGCGCCCAGCAGCCACACGACACCCGCCCAGGTGGGCAGCAGCGGATCGACGATGGCGGTATTCGCCTCGGTTGGGGGCGTGGAATATTCCGCTTCGACATTCAGGCCGGTCAGCAGGTAGAGCGTGCGTTCCAGGGCGACTGGCTCGAATCGCAGCGTCCGGGCGCTTGGTAGTGGACGCGCGGGACGGTTCGTCGCCCACAGTCCAAAGGCGATCATGAAGGGTGTCAGCGCCAGCACCACCAACACGACTCCAGCAGGCAGCCGCCATCCCCAGGCACGCCGTGTCGTCCACAACAGCCAGGCGAACGCGGGCAGCAGCGCCCAGGCATACACGGTCACGAACAGCGTCAGCGCCAGCCAGACGAAGAATCCGATCTGCGCCCAGCGGCGGCGATCGAGTGCGCCCAGGATCAGCAGCATCAGCAGCGGCGGGATGAAGGCGAGCTGCACATTGGGCGCCCAGATGAACCGCGCAAAATGGATCGCCCAGGGATGACAGGCATAGCTGAGTCCCGCGATCAAGCCAGCGCCATCGCCGCCGAGTCGCCGTCCGCACCACCACACTGCGCCCGCCGCCGCTGTATGAAGGATGACCAGATAAATATTGACCGCCAGCGGCTCGGATGACAGCAGCAGCGGCGGCAGCAGCGCATAGGACGCCCCCGTCGGACCTGGCACGCCGACCGAGCTGTTGGCGGAGATCAGCTCCAGGGCTTCGCCCATGACGGCGCTCTGTGCTACAGCAAGGAGCTGCGCCTGATCGTAGCGAAACTCGACGATGTGAATGTTGACCAGGCGCGCCAGCAGCGCGACGACCAGCACGGCTATGAGGGCGACCGTCGGACGCGCCCACACTGAACGCAGCGTTCGCTGTTGATCTGCAGCCGTCACCCGCTACACCCCGCCCACCGCGATCGTCTCGATTGTCGGCTGCACGATCAGCTTGCCCCGATAACGGGTGATGGCTTCACGGGCGCGCGTGACCGCGCCCTCGTCGTCGCGGATGTGCAGCACCAGCGCCGGATGTTCGGCTTCGAGATCGAGTGTCAGCGCATCGATCTGATCGCTGTGATAGCCAGAGTCCAGCAGGTTGGCAGCGAACCGTCCGGTGGCGCCGCCGACCATCCCGCCGACCAGTGCCCCGGCGCCGAGCGCGATCACCACGCCGATACCAGGCAGCGCCAGCGCGCCGAACTGCACCAGACCGAGCAGCGTGATCGCCGCGCCGAACGTCCCTCCCGTGATGCCCGCTTCGTCGGGCCCGATCGAATCATCGACGACCGTGACCTCCCCGTCGCGGGCGCGCGCGACGATCGCCGCACGTTCGACATGCAGGTCTTTATCGGCACGCAGATGATCGAGGGCGCGCACCAGCAGCTTGCGCGATGGAAAGACGGCGATCAGAAAACGGCGGTCTCGCTGTGTCATCGATATAGCTCCTAAGAGCGAGGCGATCAGGCGTTAAAGGGACAGCGCAGCGTGTTATGATGCGCGCAGTGGCAGCGGCTCGGCGTTGTATGGCGCCAGCATGGTGCGCAGATGAGTCAGCGCGTCGGGCGTGCCGTCTACCTCGACGACCAGCGCGACCGCGCCGTCGTTGAGCTTGTGTGCCAGCGCGTCGATCTGATGCTGGTCGAGTCCCAGATCCAGCAGCCCAGCGACCACGCCCCCAGTCGTGCCGCCGATCAATCCGCC
Source organism: Anaerolineae bacterium (assembly GCA_034437395.1). GTDB lineage: Bacteria > Chloroflexota > Anaerolineae > Aggregatilineales > Phototrophicaceae > Flexifilum. The sequence continues at coordinate 60,982 of DAOTUN010000124.1, forward strand.
GATCAGGGCACCCGCGCCGATGGCGATCAGCGCACCGACACCGGGCAGCAGCAGCGCGCCCAGCCCGGCGATGCCGACGCTGCCGATCATCGCGCCGAGCGTGCCCCCGGCGATCGCGCCTTCATTGGGCGACAGGTCATCTTCCAGCACGACGACTTCGCCGTCTTCCGCTTTGGCGAGGACGGCGGAATGTTTGATAGTGACGGTACGATCGTTCTTCAGCAGGTCGATCGCCTCCAGGACGGAGGTGCGTGCGGGTAGGGTGAGGACGAGTATTTCGGACATGGCGGGCTTTCCTATCGATAGGGACGCCGGATGCGTCACGAAAGACTGCACGTATTCTAACGTGATCTTACAGCGCAAAACGTTAACGAAATAGGGGGATTCATTTGTGCAGGTTGCCGCAGACCGTCAGTCTGTCGGCATTCTTGACGCTCTGACACGCTGGTGCTAGGATGACGATGCTTGATTGATCAGTCACCTCGATGCGGGACAGCGTTTTTTGTTCGCATTGTTTGCGATGAGGGGATTACCATGACACAAGTGAATATCAATGCCATTCTCATTTTCAGTGAAGTGCAGACCTTGGACGAGGATGAGCAAGATCAGGTTATGAACCTGATTCGCACCATCAAACGCAGCCACAAAGCGGAAACTGTCAGTGACTTTGTCGCTGCGGCTGCACGGGTGAACATCTCGAAGGAAGATTTGGAACTCATGCGCATCGCAATAGAAGAAGAGCGTGAACGCTCGGCGCGGGAGGATGGCTTTCCAGATGTC
>DAOTUN010000125.1:0-35807 GCA_034437395.1 Anaerolineae bacterium
GCGCGGTCGTGCCTACGACGAGGATCGCGACGGACAGGGCGAGCAGCATGGCATAAAACAGCGGCGAACGACGCATCGTTGTTTCCCCCGCCAAGGCGCGTCAAATAGTTGACTGCTCGATTTATCCACGGCCCCACCCCACAATGCGATTCAGCGCAGGTTAAAACCTGACGGGCGCATCCCCTTCACCCGTCCGACTCCGCCAGCCGCGCTAATTCGGGCAGCCCGCCGTCACGAATGGCGCCGTCAGCACGTTGGTGTTGACCAGCGCGCCCGTCGGACCCGCCGCGCCCCACCAGTTGTCGCGGGCGTTGAAGTTTCCGGTCTGGCTGAAGACCGCACCGCCGAACCGTGCCGTATTGCCGCTGAAGCAGCTTTGAGCGATCCCATTCTGCGTACTGCCATTCTGATGATAGACCGCACCACCGCTCTCGGTCGCCGTGTTCGCGCTGAACGTGCTGTTCGTGACGTTCAGCCGCGCACGATTGTAGATCGCGCCACCGTAACGCGCACGATTGCCCGCGAATGTGCTGGTCGTCACCGTGACGGCACTCTGATTACCATTTTCGTTGTAGATCGCCGCCCCTTCCTCGACCGCTGTATTGTTGGTGAATGTCGAACCGCTCACGCTCAATGCGCCGCGCACATAGATCGCCGAACCGAAACGGGCGTTGTTCGCGTCGAACAGTCCGCCGCTGATGGTCGCCGTGCCGCGCCGCTGGAACAGCCCCGCACCTTGTTCATTGGCGGTGTTGGTGCGGAACGTCACGTTCGTCAGGCTGACCGTGCCATCGTTGGCGTAGATGCCGCTACCGTAGCGCGCGCTGTTCGCCTGCACGGTCGAGTCGGTCATGGTGAGCGAACCGCTGTTCAGGTAGATCGCGCCCGCATCCTCTTGTGAACTGTTCGATGACAGCGTGCTGCCCGTGATGGTGAGCGTGCCGCTGCTGTAGATGCCGCCGCCGTAGCGTGCGCTGTTTCCACTCAGCGTGACACCATTCAGGGTGAGACTACCCGTGCTGAGGATCGCACCGCTATTGCCGCCACCCGCGTTGAAATTGCGGATTGTCAGGTTTTGCAGCGTGAGCGAGCCGCTCGCGGTCACGTTGAACGCCCGGAACTGCGGTGCGCCGCTGCCGCGTTCCAGAATTGCGCCATTCCCGATGATCGTGATCGGCGTGGTGATCGACGGGAGAGCGATGCTGTTCTGCGCCGTGAGGAAGGTATAGGTGCTGCTCGCCGTCAGGCAGATCGTATCGGGGGATGCGCCGTTGGCGTTGGCGGCGGCAATGGCGTTGACGAGAGCGGAGGGGTCGTTGGCGGCGGTGCAGGTGATGGATGGGGTAGGCGTGAAGGTGGACGTACTCGTCGCTGTAGGAGTGGGAGTAAAAGTCGGCGTGTAGGTCGTTGTAAAGGTTGCTGTCGGCGTATTCGATGGGGTGACTGTAGGCGTGTAGGTTAATGTCGAGGTTGCCGTCGCTGTATGAGTGGGTATTGCAGTTGAAGTATCAATCGCTGTAGATGTAGGGGTGGTTGTAAAAGTTGGTATGTTGGTGCTGTTAGGTGTTAGGGTGTTCACAAATTCCGGCGAATACCAGGAATATATTTGCGAAACCCCTTCATCAATGAGAGTTTGTTCACCAGATAGGGAGACTGCGAAAAGCGAACCATCAGCGGTGACCACAAATATACCCTCTCCGCTTGGTAGCCAGCCCCAATTGTTATATCCAGCGGGAACAAGTAGTTCATTCAGCGGCAAAACTTCAATTATTTGATTATCGATATTTATTGTGGCAAAAAAATGAACAAATAAGCGTGTTGTTGGGACGAAAGTATAGGCCCAAAGTCCTATTCGTTGGTCAGTAGGCGACCATCGAATACCAGATGAACCAAGTAGAAGTGGTTCTGGAAAGTTGTCTAAGAAACTCATATCTAAATTGCTCATCTGTTCTACGTTGTAAGTTTCAACTAGTCTAACTGTAGAAGCATAGGCGATAAAGTCTCCTGAGTTTGACCAGGCAAAATAGCTTCTGGTATCTATAGGACGAGCAGGAATGATGGTCACATTTGACAGTTGTGTGACAACTTGATCCTTAAACACATCAAAAATAATCTCTCGGTTATTTCCTGTACAAAATCTCTGGATTTCTCCTTGTGTAATTGAATCACACTGCTCATAAACGTATTTGGTCATGTCAGGCGATGGTAGGGGTTCAATGGATGAAAGATCGCCGTTCAAATTAGGGAGCAAGTCAAATATATTGTATGATATTGGACCGTTCAACGTGCTTGAGTAGACATCAAATTCGTAGACTTGATTTGTTTCACGAGACTGGAAAATCATAATGCGATTGTTATCTTTCCATGAGAAATCACAGGATAATTGCCAGGATAGTTGTTCCGCGATGTGAGTTACTGAAATTCCAAGGTCGAGATTGTAGACGACTAAGGAGAGTGGATTGCTAGGATCCACAACTGCAATGAACTTGAGGTCAGGCGATATTTCAAAGCAATGGTTTGATGGAATACGTGTAATAACCTCCTGCTCTCCCAATGAGATCAATTCTGTATAAATGTCAGTTTCATGTAGATACACTACACGACCTTGAACGTCCTGTGCCTTAACGAGAAATGTCATGATAAAGCTAAACATCATCATAATGATGATGCAAGAAATTCTTTGAGTCAGCTTTGAGTAGTTTCTGGTAATCATTTGTTAATTATCCTAGGAGTTCTCAGTGATTGGGCAGTTAGTATCAACAACGTAGTTGTCCTGTGCAAACTCAGGTATACCTAGCATATCACGACGATAATTCGTATCATTAGGTCCACGCTCTTCTGAGGAAGTTATAGCAAAAATGTAGGCAAATTTTCCTTGTGCATCGGTATTACTTATAATCTCGCAATACATTACTTGTCTTGCACCGGATGTAATCGCAATATAACCTGGTGTTCCAAAGTACCAATTCCCCCATTTGATAGGTGTTTGTTCACCAATCTGAATTAAGGTAGTAATGCGTGGTCCAGCAATTGATGAGACGATTTCCTGTACCGACGGGCTAATTATTTGGTCGACGAGCGTTTCGATAACGGATGAATCAACTCCATCTGCGTTAGCCCTTTGTATCCACCAGTCGCTACCCTGTAATAGCATTAAGAGTTTATCACCCGTACAGGGCTGTCTCAATAAACAAGCACCTGCATTGACATTGATATTCAGCGTATAGATTAAGTCTAGCGGTGCTGAAGAACCGCTTAGCTCAGTTAAAGCAAAGTAGGCAAGAAGATCCCTTACTTGAGGTGGTCGTCCCGCTCTCTCGGAGAAAACCTCGTAAAAAGCTACATATACTCTAGCTGCACAGTCAGTGCGTGCTCTTTCCGAAGATATCCCCTCAGCACATCTTAGATTATTTACATCGCTAACCTCAGGAAACGGTCAAATATCATACAAATCAGATCCTAGAACATCATTAGGATTGAAACTTATAGTTTTTGAGAGGTATTCACAACCACCGACAGAGTCTGCATTAATCCATCTGTCACCTCCACCTTCGCTTGCAGTCAATCGATACCAACCATAAGCTTCAACTAAACTCTCGCCAATAACATGACCAATAACTGGCACTTCATCATCTGAATTTATACCACCTACGACAACGCCCTGTGCGTTAGGGCTTGAACGAACGTTAACTCGATTGACGCTGCTTGTAATAGTTCCTTCGCACACCACTCGAAGCTTTACCGTTTCAGAATCATTGAAAATTGGCACATCAATCGTATCGGTTGATCTGATGACTGCCGTATTCTCAAGCAAAGTATTCAAAGCCAGACTTTGAACGACGCGAGTACGAATAAATAATACCGCTTCTGTTGGCATCTCCGGATCTGTGCTTGCTAGAAGGGCAGGAATTCGCCAGATGCCAGTTGATGATAGAAAAGAGCCAGTACTAGGGACGGCTTGAATAAATTCAAATCCTTCTGGCAAAACATCTGACACCTCAATTTCGGTCACATCCTCTGCGGATGTGTTACTCACAGCTATTGTGAAAGTCACTACATCCCCTGCTGCAGGTGTAAGATCATCAACCTGTTTAGTTAAACCAATTCCCTGGGGTAATGCTGTCACAATCAGCTTTATCGAAGACTGACTTGAGTCAACATTTATTGAGGATAATGCTGACTGTATTGGGGATGCGAGCGTTAGATTAGCCTCTTCCTGTGAAGTAGATTCAATCGATGCCATGCCGTTAATCGTGAACTCCCCCGCCACCCGCCCCACCACATCCAGCGTGATCACAAAAGGCTGCCCAATCACCAGGTCATCGTAATCATAGGTGAATGTCACCAGGTCGTCGTCGCCCACCACATGCAACGCATCGGCGAAGCTTTCCGAGAAGGGCACGCCCAGAGTCGCCAGGAATTGTACGATTGTCAGGAAAAAATCATTCAGCAGCGATTGATCTTCGCCAGTGATGGTCATGCCCTGTGGAACCAGGTTACGCGGCACCCGCAGCGTCAGCCTGACCGCGCCCTCGGTCGGCGCGCTGCCGATGTTGGTCACGCGCGCCACCACCGGGATGCGCTGCCCGACGTAGAGCGCAGTGGGGTCAACGCCGTCCGCCAGCGCCAGGGTGAGCGTCAATTCTGGACGAGGCTCAAAAAGCTGCCACCAATCGAACCCAGGGGGCATAACGTTGATTGCATCGATCCGGATGGATTCGCTGGAGATGTCGTTCAGATCGACAGCCCAGGTGAAATACACATTTGGACAGGTCGAACATGAAACTTCACCCCCTCCCATTGGCAGGCTGAAATAGTTGTAAACGAGCCAACGCCCATCTGGTGAAAGCCCTAACGCCCGATTGCCTTGCGTCGCGCTGGTGAGATTGGGATCGGCAAAATTACGCAGGGTCGTAATCGCAGGCAGCGCCGTCGTTGAATTCAAAACCCCGATCATGGCGCTTGAGTTGGCACCCGTTTGCCGCGTCATGGCAAGGCGTAACTCGCTGCCTGTCCAGGCTGCATCGAGCAACCAATCACCAGTCCTCGCACTGACTCCATCCGTGATCAGCGGTTCCAGTTGGGCTTCAGCATCGAAGACTGGCGCAATCAACCGCACGCCCTGCAGCCCCGTATTGAGCCTGTGGGTGCAAAAAAGAAACTGCTGTGCCCTGACTTGTACTGTCACGGGCCCGGTACAGTTTTGCGCGATAGTGATGGGGACGTTCGGCGGGCTTGGCGATGCGCTTGTGAAAGGTATCGCGCGAATCACCGGATAACTGTTTCCGGGGTTGGGAAAACTCACATAGACAACCTGTAACCCCGTGTCGTCCTGAAACCACACGGGATGCGCATCGTATTCCATATCATCGGTCAGCGGATAAAGAATCCCGGTTTCCACTTCAAGAATGTAAATATCATAATAGTTGTAGAACGGGTTTCCAGAACGACACCCCACAGCGAAGTATTTGCCATCAGGGGAGACGCTGGGACCAGAAAATGTGGTGGCGAAAATGGAGGGTCTGTTTATGTAGGGCGGTTGCGAATAACTGACTACGTTCTCGGTGCCTTCATAATTCAAGCGCATCAGGTAAGGTGATGATCGACTCAAAATCCCGTAAATTCCATCTCGACCTGGCGAGAATAATGTCTGTCGGATGATCGGGTCATCCGTGAAATAAGAATCAGACGTACTGGCGGCTGTCGAAACATCCATACCGAACGAGAGCATATCCGCATCGGACGGCACATAGATCGCCAGGTCGTCCACCAGTCCACCCTGTGGCATCGATACGCTGACGATACCAGCGGGCAGCGGATCTGTGTCGAGCAGTCAGCACTTCCTGACCATCGATACGCACCAGCAGCGTTCCGCCTACAATCGAGACGTTCACCAATCGCCATGAAGCGACAACCGGCGCTGCGATGACCTCCGCCAGCACTACCTCATCGCGCCACAACCTGATTTGTGCATCGGCTGTCAGCGTGACGTGATAGGCGCCCGCCGCGCTCGACCGCAGCGTCAGCCGCATTTCGACGCCCGCTTGTGCGCTCACCTGCACAGTGTGATCACGGTAAGTGCCTAAGGTCAGCTGCGTCGCTGGCGCACCAGGGTAGAGGTAGAGACTATAGCCATTCTCGACGAAGATCGGCGCGCCTAATCTACCCGACAGCGCGATAAATGGGTCATTAAGTCCGGCGAATGACTCCAGATAGACCAGCGTCATAGCGGGTTCTGGCACAGTTTCGGGCGCGACGGGGCTGGCGGCTGGTGTGGCGAATGGAGCGCTCGGTGTGGCGGTGGAGCTTGGCAGCAGAACGGGCGAGTCGGTCGGCACCTCGGTCGAGATGCCCACATCTTCGAGCGGCGCCGGGGTCAGCGACGGGTAGGGCGTCTCGGTTGCGACTTCAATTATGGGGGGTAATAATATCGTTTAGGGTAGCAGTTGGTTCAGTGATTTCCTGTGCGGCACTGCTCACGAACGCCAGCAGCGCGAATCCGATCAGCAGGGCAGCGTAGGACAGCGACGATCGACGCATGAAAGATTCCCCATGAAGCTGATGCAAAAATCAGACATCCCGATACACGAACAGCATAACGCGCCGTGTGATTGAGCGCAAGGGGTCTGGAAAATCCAACCCCCTCCCCCACGATCGACCAGCGTTCTATTCCCCGGCGTCGAGGTTGTCGCGCGTGACCGTCTCACCTGGCGGCGCGACCACGTTCTTAGGCAGTGTCCCGCCCGCCATCAGCATAACCAGGGCATCGACCGCCGCCCGCGAAAATTTTTCACGCCCGACCGCCACCGACGCACGCATATAATAGTTGTTGGTGATGTGCTGACGCGCCTGGGGTTCGGCATCCACGCTGGAGATGATCACCGCGTCCGGGGCGATTTCCGCCGCTTCCAGCGCGGCGATCGCGCCATACGACCCCGCGTCGTTGATGCTGAGGATGGCGTCGAAGCTGATAGCGTCGTCGATCAGACCCGCGATCGACTTTTCACCGTCTTCCTGAGTGCCGCCCAGGAAGCGCCCGACGATCTCGACCTCCGGCGCCAGCGCTTTCACGCCTTCTTCAAGTCCGTTGGCGCGCTCGACGATGATCGGCATTGCCGGATAATCGAGGATAGCGACTCTGCCCTGACCGTCCCGCTCCGCCAGCAGAATCTCGCCGAGCGCGCGTCCGGCAGCCAACCCCATCTCGTAATCGGTGCCTTCACCTGAGATCAGCACGCCGCCATAATTCTCGATCTTGCCCGTCATGAACACCAGCGGCAGCCCCGCCGTTTGCGCGCTGCTCAGAGTTTCGTCGAGCAGGGTGATGTCGAGCGGACAGACGATCAAGCCGCGCACACCGTCTGCGCGCGCCTGTTCGATCTGTGTCACCTGGGTGTAGGCGTCATTTTCAGCATTGTAAACGCGGAAGGGCAATCCATAGCCCTGGGCAAATTCCGCGATCTCGCGCGCCTGTGCCGCGTGATACTGACTCGACTGCACACAGGCGGCATAGGCGACGAAGCCGTCCGCGCCGATGCGCGCCTGTGCCGCACGGATGTCGGCATCGGTCGGCACCAGATCGACGGCGCGCCCGGTCTCTTCTTCCAGGACGACCGCGCGTATGGGGGCGTTCGGCGCCCGATTGAGTATGCCCGTTGCAAACAGGACGATCCCGGCGAAGATCAGCGCCGCGACGATGCCGCCGATCAGCAGCGGCAGCGACGGGCGTGCAGACTTATTTGCCTCATTTTCCAAAGTCGGTGACTGCGGCGGGAACGGGTAGCTGGCGGTGGTAGTCGGGTCGGAGGGTAAAGGGACACTTTTGACCGCGTTCGCCGTCCCGCTGCCGATCCGCACCGCCGGATAGCTGCTTGAGCTGATCGTGCGTCCCATCGCGCCTGTCAGCGCGGTCACCAGATCGAGCGCGGTGTCATAGCGATCGACCGGGTTTTTTGCCAGGGCGCGCAGCAGCACATTGTCGATCTCGGTCGAGAGGGCGGCATTGTGTTTCGATGGCGGATCGGGCATTTTTTCGAGATGCTGGTAGATGACCGAGACGACATTGCTGTCCGACGCCTGAAACGGTTGTTCGCCCGCCAGCATATGATAGATCAGCACGCCCAGGCTGTAAATATCGCTGCGGTAGTCGAGCGCCACCCCGCGAAGCTGTTCGGGGGACATGTACGCCGGGGTGCCGACGATCGTGTCGGTGCGGGTGATGTTGACCGCGTTTTCGGTCAGCTTTGCCAGCCCAAAATCTGACAGGAAGGCGTTGCCCGCGTCGTCGAGCAGGATGTTGCTCGGCTTGAGATCGCGGTGCAGCACGCCCTTGCTGTGGGCATAGCTCAGTCCGCGCCCGATCTGGATCAGCAGGTCGGCGGCGCGTCCCATCTCCAGCGCACCCGCCGCCATCAGATCGCCGAGCGTGCCACCGCGCAGCAAGCGCATAGCGATGTAGGCGATCTCGTCGTTGACGATCCCATAATCGTAAATCGGGAGGATGTGGATATGTTCGAGCGAGGCGATCACCCGTGCTTCCTGGGCAAAGCGCTGGCGGAATTCTTCACGCCGTCCGTGCGACGGATCGAGCGAGATGATCTTCAACGCGATCGAGCGATTGACCGACGGCTGATGGGCACGGTAGACTGACGCCATGCCTCCCTGCCCGATCTTCTCTTCGATGGTGTAAGTGCTGATTTGGCGCCCGATCAAGGCATCGGTTTGCATGGCTGCATTGTCTTTCGGAATCGAGAAAAATAATGCTGGAACGAGATGCGGCTTACGAGACGATTATATCAAGAATGGCATACGACGGCGAAACGGTGGGTGTCCGCTGAGAGTCCGACTGCGCAGCGCGCCCATCACCCTCTATAATGAAGGCAGATCGCAAAAAAAATGTATCGAGGTTTTCACATGCGTTTTCTACGATTCTGCATGACATTGGGGACGGTACTGGCGCTGGCGATCGGGGTCGGCGCGCAGGATACCGTCGAACCCTTGCCTGCCAGCTATCGACTCGATGGCATCACCCATATCTATCAGGGCTGGAACAACTGTGGACCCGCCACGATCACGATGGGGTTGAGCTATTACGGCTATCCCGCTGAACAGACAGCAGCGGCACAGTGGTTGAAACCAAATACCGAGGACAAGAATGTCAGCCCCTGGCAGATGGCGGAATACGTCAATGCACAGATGACCGACGTGCGCGCGCTGATCCGCTACGGCGGCACACTCGACCGGCTGAAGACGTTGATCGCGGACGACTTTCCAGTCCTGATCGAGGCAGGCTATGATCCGGCATCCGCCAATCAGGGCTGGATGGGACATTACCTGTTGGTGAGCGGCTACGACGACGGCAATCAGACGCTCATCACCCAGGACAGCTACGATGGACCCAATCTGCCCTACAGCTACGACCATATCCAGGAATACTGGAAACATTTCAATTATGTCTACCTGGTGCTGTACGAACCGGCGCGTGAAGCCGAGCTGATGACGCTGCTGGGCGCCGATGCCGACCCGACCGCCAACCTCTACAACGCGCTGGTGCTGGCGCAAACCGATGCCATCGCCAACCGTGACGACGGCTTCGCCTGGTTCAACCTCGGCAGCAATTACACCATGCTGGAAATGTTCGACGAGGCGGCGTCGGCATACGACTTTGCCCGCAACACCAGCAGCGGTCTGCCCTGGCGTATGAACTGGTATCAGTTCGGCATGTTCGAGGCTTATCTGGCGGTCGGACGGAACGACGAGGTGATCGCGCTGGCGCGAACGAATCTCGACGACGGCGGCGGTCAGTACATCGAGGAAACCTACTACTATGGCGGTCTGGCGCGTCAGGCAAAGGGAGAACGCGACCGGGCGATCGAGAATTTCAACGGCGCGATCGCCTTCAATCAGAATTTTACGCCCGCGCGTGAGGCACGCGACGCGCTGCTGGCGGGCGGGTAACCTCGCTGAAATACCAGCACAGGCGATGATTGCAGGGACGCATCGTTATGCGTCCGCGTTTCACGTCCGATGTACCGTCTCGTTGAGGGCAGCCAGCAAACCGCGAAATGCCAGCTTGTAATCGGCAGCAAAATCGAAACGCGGTGAACGGCGTAAATCGTCCGGTGGCACGCCCCCGATCAGCGCCACTACGACGCGCTTGTGTTTTTGCCTGAAAAAGCGCCATGCCGTCTCTACATGGTCGGCAGTCGCCGATGTGGGCGAGGCGATCAGCACCATCCGCCCACATTCTTTCAATGCGGGATGCACGCCGCCCGCCCACTGCACCGCTGCGGGGTCGGCGTCGTGCAGCCAATGCGCCATACGCAACCGCTCCAGATCACCAGCAAGCTGCATGGCGAACTCGGCATCGTCGGAGGCATAGGCGATATAGACCGAGTCCGGCGCCAGTTTTGCCCGCTTGGTTTTGCCGTCCGTGATCTGGATTAGAGGCGGACGCGCCATTGTATCGTGGGCGGCGGTCTTGCCAAGTCGAAAGACGGATCCGCCGCAAATCGGGCAGTCCCCGCGCGTGGCGGGGCGTCCTTTGCCCGTCCAGACCGGGGTCGGCGCAATCATGATCACGCGCACGCGATCGCGCACGCAGAAAGCCTCGATCTCACCGTTTTCCGCGTCGGTGTCACCGGTCGGAATTGTGGGTCGTTCGTCCATCATATCCCGCCTTTTTACGCCGCAGTGTGGGGTTGATCTGGTATGATGCGAACGATTGTACCGTTCTCTGGCTCGCTCCTCAAGTAGCGACAGTCAGCAGTCGGTCACGAAGGCTGTCAGAGCAATTCTTCGCACCTTCGCGTCTTCCTGTTCAATCTGTCTTTCTTGTCCTTGACAGCCAGCCCAATCGCCTATGCAAATATCCCCGGCGGCACCGTATAGCCGTCGAATGCCTCGAAGGTCAGATCGTTCATGGGGAATTTGAGCCGCTCTTTAGCGATCCTGAACAACACGCTGTAGCTGGAGGTCAGGCGCGGCGCGTCTTCCAATGCCAGCACCCGCAAAATCTCCCCAATGCCCTCGTCGTCCTGCGCCTCGATCTCGATGAATTTGCCCAGCGGCAGCTCGTCCAATACGATCTCCGCACCCATCAGCGTATAGGTGGTGCGGTATTTTTCGTATTTCCACGCCGCCCGGTAACCCAACAGTCCCAAAATCAGCGCCATCGTGTCGTAGTCGCTGACCTCGACCTCGGCTTCAAAACGGGTCGAGCCGTACTTGCCTTGCAGCTTGTCGCCTTCTTTGTAGGTCAGGCGGGCGCGCGAGTCCTGGCGCATCCGCAAGACCGTCCCGCTCTCGGCAAAGTCGCCGCTGGCGTTGTCATAGCGGACATTGCGCTCCAACACGCGCGGGGACGCCAGTATGCCGCCGGCGGCTTCGATACGCGCGGCGATCGCGTCCAGGTCGGACACGATCACCTTGACCTCGGTTTCCTGCATCTTGTCGTTTTTCATGTGTTCCTCTCGTGCGGAAACATCGTTATGCGTCCCTGTAATCACAGGTGACGCGGATGATATCTGGGCATTCTTGAATGACCCTTCTACAGGGTCAGGACGACCTTGCCAAAGACCTCACCGCTCTCGATCAGTCGGTGTCCTTCTGCGATCTGGTCCAGCGGCAGCGTCGCGCCGATCGCCGGCTTGAGTATCCCCGCGAATACCAATCCCATCACGCGGGTAAAGTCACCGGTTGTGCCCATCGAGGAACCGATGAGGGTGATGTGTTTGCCAAAAATCAGCCGCGTGTCGATCTGCGCATCATAGCCGCTGGTGTTGCCGACGACCAGCACCCGTCCACCGCGCCTGACGGCGCGCAAACTGTCGTTCAGGGTTGCCTTGCCTACGTTGTCCACCACGATATCGACGCCGCGCTTGTCGGTCGCTTTGTAGACCGCCTTTGACCAGGCGGGATCAGCCGAACGATCGAAGGTCACGTCGGCGCCCAGATCGCGGGCGCGGGCGCATTTTTCCGCCGTCGATCCGACTATGTACACGGTCGCACCAGCGGCTTTGGCGATCTGGAGATAGGCGGTATTCGCGCCACCACCCGCGCCGACGATCAGCACCGTTTCGCCGGGTCGCACGTCGCCGCGTGTGATCAGCGAGTGCCACGCTGTGACATACACCAGTCCGGCAGCCGCCGAGTCTGCAAACGCAATCTGATCGGGCAGGGCGATCAGATTGCGCGCGGGCAGTGTCACCCGTGCGGCGGCGACTCCGGGCGCGTGTTCGCCCAGGATCACGCTGTTCAGGCACGCCGACTCGTCCCCGGTGCGGCTCAGGCAGTCGGGATCGATCAGCGTCGGGTTGATGCCGACGCGATCGCCCGGCGCGAACCCGCTCACCCCGGCGCCAACCGACTCGATCACGCCCGCGCCGTCGGCACAGACGACATGCGGCATGGGCAAATCGAGGCCCTTCCAGCCTTCGCGCACCCATATATCCAGGCGGTTGAGCGCGACCGCATGTATATTGATCGTCACTTGCCCGGATGCGGGGGAGGGGGGTTCGGGGAGATCGTCGATGACGCGCAAGACATCGCGTCCGCCGTGTGCGTAAAAAACCGCCGCGCGCACGATCAGCGCAGTCCGAGTTCGTTGCGGGCGATCACCATGCGCTGCACCTCGCTGGTGCCCTCGTAAATGCGGGTAATGCGGGCGTCGCGGTAGTAGCGCTCGACCGGCATTTCTTTACTGTAGCCCATGCCGCCGTGAATCTGCACCGCTTCATCGGTGACGAACATGGCGGTCTCGCTGGCGAACAGCTTTGCCATGCTCGCCTCGGTGGTATAGCGTCCACCACTGGCTTTGGCGCGCATCTTGGCGGCACAGGCATTGTAGATCAGCAGACGCGACGCCTCGATACGGGTTTTCATATCCGCGATCTTTTGCTGGATCATCTGAAAGCCGCCGATCGCTCCGCCGAATGCCTGACGTTCACGCGCGTAGTGCAGGCTGGCTTCGTAGGCGGCTTCCGCGATGCCCAACGCCTGGGCGGCGATACCGATCCGTCCGGCGTCCAGCACGGTCATGGCGATTTTGAAGCCTTCGCCGGGTTGACCTAATACATTTTCCACCGGACAGGCGTAGCGCTCGTAGACGATCTCGCTGGTGGCGCTGGCGCGGATGCCGAGCTTGGGTTCTTTTTTGCCGCGTATAAAACCGGGGGTGTCGGCGTCGATCAAAAATGCCGTGACCCCTTTATGTTTCTTGTCTGGCTCGGTCATGGTGAACAAGACCACATAGTCGGCGACCGGGCCCGATGTGACCCAGCTCTTGCGCCCGTCGATGATGTAGTGCGTGCCCGCCTCGTTCAGCACGGCGCGCGATTCCATCGTCCCGGCGTCCGATCCGCTCATCGGTTCAGTCAGGCTGTACGCGCCGATCTTCTCTCCCGACGCGACCGGGATGAGAAAATGCTGTTTTTGCGCTTCGGTGCCGAACAGCGTAATGGCGTTGCAGTAGAGCGAGTTATTGACGCTGACGATCGTACTGTGGCTGGCGTCCACGCGCGCGACCTCGATCATGGTCAGGGCGTAGGCGAGCGTGTCCATGCCCGCGCCACCGTACTCCTCTGGGACTTCGATCCCCATCAGACCCATCGCCCCCATTTTTTTGATCGTTTCGAGCGGGAACTCTCCAGATTCATCGTATTCGGCGGCGATCGGCGCGACCTCTTTGGCGCAGAATTCGCGCACAGCCCGGCGCAAGGCTTCGTGTTCGTCGGTGAGGATGGGGATGAGCGATTGAGCTTGAGCGTGTGTCATATCGGCAGGCATGAACGTATCTCCTCAAAAGGACTATTCATGTGCCATTATACATTGTCACTACAGCATCGGTGGGTCGATCAGATGGTCGAGCGCCTCATCGAGCGTCGCGGCGATCCTGTCGGCGTGCATCAGAGGAATGTCGGTCAGCGGCGCCCCTTCGACCGCGACGACGACGCGCGCCCCCCGCCCCGACGCATAGCCCGTCTCCCATCCTGCCGAGAAACCCGCTGGCAGGATCAGCAGCAGCACATCGGCTGCGCCGAGCGATCGCAGCATGGTCATGTCCGACTGTCCGGTCTCACGCAAATAAGGCGACGCCATAGCGTCTTCAAACGACGTGATCCCTGCCTGACGCATGACCGACAGCAGATCGCTGCGGGTGAAGTCGTACACGAACCATCCGGCAGCGCGCAGCCGACTGACCGCTGCCTGTACCTTTGTCGCATTCGCGGCGCTGGAAGACACAAAGCAGCGGCGTTGCAAGCTCTGTCCTGCTACTTCGGGGCGCTGCAGCAGCGTGAGTACCTGTGTATGGCTCATCACCTGTCCTTCATACATTGCCAGTGAACGATCATCGCGGTCGAAACTGCTTTTGCACACGCTCACTCAATTGAGCAAAGTCGCGCACATCGATCGGCTTTTGCAGGATATAATCCGCCACTTGCTCGACCGCACTCGTCGCCATGTGGGGATTCGCCGTCACGACGATCACGACTGGCTTGTTCCAGGCGGGCGACTGGCACAACTGCGTCAGCAGCGCCACCCCGTCCAGGGTCGGCATGGCGAGATCGACGATCAGCAGTTGATACTTCCCGGTATGAAACGCCTGCAAGCCGCCTAAACCATCTTCAGCTTCTACGACCGCATAGCCCGCATGTTCGAGCGCGATCCGAAAGATACGGCGATTATGTTCATTGTCGTCAACAACCAGCGCCGAGTACATAAAGAAACCAATCCTTTCACCCGACTTTCATCGAGTGTGATGCTGTTGAATGAATTCATCATACAGGAAAGCCATGCAGAACAGCATTAATGGTTTGTCATCCACCTAAATTCGCAAATGCCGATTCTTAACGCTTGAGAGTCCTGCTTTAGCCTATACTGATCCATAAGCTGACTGCATCCATATCATCGGGGCGGACATGATTGACACGCTATTGTCACAACTCGGCACCAGCGTCATGCGCAGCGTGCCCTACGACACTGCATGGCTGGCACGGTTATCGCTCACACAGCCCCAGTACGCTCCAGCCTTCGATTGGCTGCGTGAGCATCAACTCGCGGATGGCAGCTGGGGCAGCCGCGCACTCTATTTTCACGATCGATTCATTTGTACCCTGAGCGCGGTGCTGGCGCTGCACGACAACGGCATCGCTGCCGATCAGGTGCGTGTCGCCTATGGGGTCGAGTTTTTGTGGCGCGCCTACCCCAATCTGAACACCGATCCCCACGACACCATCGCTTATGCCGTGCTGGTCGCCAGTATGCTGCAAGAAGCGCGGCAGCGCGGTCTGCACGTGCCGCAGCACCTGGCGCACAACCCGGAAGAAGTCGCGGCAAAGCTGAACCTGCTGGCAGGGCAGTCGCACAAGTGGCGTCGGCTCACCATGTCCTTTTCGCTGGAGGTATGGCGCAACCAGATCGGAGATCAGTTCGATTTCCTCGAAGACAATCATTCGATCGGGGTATCGCCCGCCGCGACCGCCGCGATCCTGACCGTCAGGAATGACCCACGTCCGCACCAGTATCTCAGCACCGTGATCGCGCGCCAGGGGGACGGCGGACTGCCGAACGTGTTCCCGATCGACGTGTTCGAGGTCGGCTGGGGGCTGAACTACCTGCGCCTGAGCGAGAGCATCGAGCCGACCGATCCGCGTATTCAGCCACATCTGGATTTCCTGGAACGCAATTTTCTGCCCCACCAGGGAATCTCGTATTCGTCGTATTTCTCGGTCAAAGACCTGGATGTCACATCGGTCGTGATGACTGTGCTGCACTGGGCAGGGCGACGTATTGACCCGGCGGTCTTCGCGCAATACGAACTCCCCGACGGCTTCCGCTGCTATCCGCACGAGTCGTCGCCGTCGCTCAGTGCGCAGCTGCATTTGTTGATGTGCCTGCGCCAACTGGGATACCGTAAAGACCATCCCTGGGTTGCCAAAGCGTTGGGGCAGATTCATCGCTGGAAAGAACAAGGCGCGATCTGGTTCGACAAGTGGCACGCCTCACCGTACTATCTGACACTGCCGATGACCGAAGCGCTGATCGAGTTCGACGAGTCGCTGGTCGCGGAGCGGGTGCGCTGGGTGATGGCGACTCAGCAGCCCGATGGAGGCTGGGGGCATTACGGCTTCTCGACAGCCGAAGAGACGGCCTACACGCTGCTGGCGCTGCTGCGCTGGTCGCAGCACTTCGGTGAGGTATCCGAGAGCATGTTGGGACGTGCCGCGCACTTTCTGAGAGGGGCTGCTGCCGAGGTGCATACTCCGTTGTGGCTCGGCAAGTGTCTGTACGTGCCACAGCTCGTCGTCGATGCCGGGATCACCGCCGCGCTGCACCTGTACGATAACCGTCAGCAGCCGTATTTCTATCGCTCGTCACCGATCCAGGTGATCAGGGAGATCAATCCATTCGAGCAGACTGCCTGAGCACCACCCTTCACGACACCATCTGAAGCTTTGGAGGAAATATGACCACGACGACCGTACCCGCGCCGGCACTCGCACCCACATCGCCACTGGCACAACTGTGGCGATTCCTGCTGGTGCCCCGTGTCAGTGATCGTGATCTGTACTTGCGCGAACGCACGATCCGGATCGTGGCATTGATCTCGCTGCTGTTCGCGCTGCTCGCCAGCGTCGCATCCCTGTTCGTCTTTCGTGACGTGTTCGAATTTGTCTCGTATCCGAGCCTGTACCTGATCGTTTTCCTGTCCAGCACAGCGGCGATGGTACTGGTGACGCGGGGCAACCTGCTTGGCGCGGGGTGGGCTGTCGTGGTGGGCTGGTTCATCAGCACGACGCTGGTTGCCGCGATTGATGCAGGCTATCCGGCGCAAATCCATACCGCGCTGCTGCTGCTGTCCTGCCTGCTCGCCTATTCCGTGCTGCCGCAGCGCACCATCTGGATCGCGGCGGCGTTCGCCACCCTCGCCGCCATGCTGCCGACTCTGAGCAGTGCCAATCCGGCGGATATGTTTTCGATCGCCCTCACCAATGTGACTGTGTTCGGCTTGGCAGCGCTGTTCCTGTATCAGCAGTCGAGCGAGAGCAACGATCGACTGCGCGCGGTGCAGACAGCGCTGAAAGCGATCGAGGTCGCACGTGCCGAGGCGGATCTGGCGAACCAAGCCAAATCGAACTTCCTGGCGAATATGAGCCACGAGCTGCGCACGCCGCTCAATGCGATTATGGGCTATGTCGATATTCTGCGCTACGGGATGGCTGGCGAGCTGACCAGCACCCAGACCGGGCTGCTCCAGGATGTCGCGCAGAATAACACCCGGCTGCTGGCGCTGATCAACGATATCCTCGATGTCGCCAAGATCGAGTCCGGGACGACCACACTGCTGGAGACGATCGCCGATCCGCAGGAGGTCGTCATGCGCACAGTCGAGGCTCTGCGTGGGCTGCTGCTCAACAAGAATATCGAACTGAATGTCGTCTTCACCGAGGACGCACCCTCGGTCGTGCTGATGGACGTGACCAAATTTCAGCAGGTGTTGACCAACCTGATCGGGAACGCGATCAAGTTCACCGAAAAGGGCGGGGTGTACGTCACCGTCGATGGAAACTCGCCCGACGAGTGGCATGTTAAAGTGCGCGACACAGGCATCGGCATTCCGGCGGAAGCCAAAGCCTATATTTTTGAGAAATTCCGCCAGGTGGACAGCTCGACGACCCGTGTGCGCCAGGGAACCGGACTGGGACTGGCGATCGTGAAAGGGCTGACCGAGTTGTTTGGCGGCGAGATCACCGTCGAAAGCCAGCCTCATGTTGGCACGACCTTTACGTTGAGTCTTCCCCGTAACCGCAGTAGAATCGATACAAGGAGCGAAGCCCATGAGCAAACCAGTGTATAACTTCATGCTGATCGACGACGACATCGATACGCAGCGCATTTTTCGTATGGTCGTCGGACAGCACCCGCACCGCCTGACCATCGCCGGGAACGCCACCGAAGCGTTCGACATACTCAAGGAGGAGCAGCCAGACGTGATCGTGATCGATCTGCTGCTGCCAGGATTGGACGGCTATCAGGTCTGTGAGCGGATTCAGCGCGACGATCTGGCAGGCGGCGCCGATATGGTGGCGACGACCGCCTATCATTCCGTCGGCACCAAAGAGATAGTGCTGGCGCGCGGCTTCAGCGAATTCATCCCCAAGCCGCTGGACTCCGCCAGCCTGGTGAACTTTCTGGAACAAGTCGCCCGGCGACGCAACTAAGTAGGGATACGCCATGTTCAACGACCCAACCCAATGGACAGTCCTGATCGTCGATGACGAGATTCACAATCTCGGCATAGCGGAATATGTACTGCGATTCCACGATGCCAAAAGCTGGAAGGTGACCTCCGGGCGCGAGTGTCTGGAGATGCTCGGCGTGCAGCGTCCTACCTTTATCCTGCTCGATATTCAGATGCCGCTCATGTCCGGGTTCGAGGTGCTGGAGGCGATCCGTCAGAACGCCAGGCTGCGCAGTATGCCGGTGATCGCCATGACCTCGTATGCCATGCCGGGCGATTACGAGCGCGCTATGGCTGCCGGATTCGACGGCTACATCACCAAACCGATCCAGGTGGCGACCTTCATCAAAGAGATCACCGCCATCCTGAACAATTCGGCGCGCTGACCATGACGATCGCCCTGACATTGCATGACACCGACGTTTTCGCGGCACAGATTCACGCGCGCTATCCCGAAGGCTTGACCGGGCTTTTTGCCATTGGCGCCACCCGGCGCACCTACATCCTGGAGCGCCAGCGCGATCAGGCGGACATCGGGCGCATCGAAGATTTCAGCGCGATGGGCGAATATCTGCTGACACGCTATCACCGCTTCTGTGCCGACTTTTTCACGCTCGGCGGGCAGAACATGGTGATCGGGGCGCTGTCGTACCGCAGCTTCTTCGAGCGCGGCGCCGCGTATGCCGCCAAAGCCATGCCGGAGGTGCTGCGCCTGATCGACTCGGTGAGCATCGACTTTTACCACAGCTATCAGGTCGATCCGTATTTCATCGGCTTAGAGGTGCTGCAAAGCGCCGCCGCCAACCCGCCGATGCGCGAGCTGGCGGCGCGGCTGCATGAATTCCAGGCGGCATGGACGTATGACCCTGCACACCGTAAGCTGTTCTGGGAGATCGCCACGATCCCGCTGCTGTCGTTGTGGGGAGTCGATCGGGGCATGTCGGACTCGGCACGCGATGCGCTCGATGCTCAGATCGCGGGCAGCCCGGATTTTCCGACCATCCAGCGGACGCTCTACGACCATTTCACGCGCGCCATCCTGGGGACGGCAATGCCGATGCCGCATCTGTATCTCGGCACCAATATGGCGGGCGATCTCAAGTTTCGTTCGCCGCTGATGCTGGCGCTGTCGGGTGGGGAATATCTGCGTGCCTATTACACGCCGTACCCGACCCTGTTCATGCAGCGCGAGACGTTACAGCACATCCTGGCTGACCTGGCATTCAGCGAGCGCCTCGCCTCGCCGGAAGAGGTCGATTACAGCGGACGCTACACCCCGGCACTGGTCGAGGCGGAATATCAGCGCATTCTCGCGCTGGCGGACGATCCCACCTCGGTACTGGGGCTGACGCGCCAGGTGAACGCCCAATGACAGTGGCGGGCAGACGGTTTTCCATCCCGGCGGTGCTGGTGGCGATCTGGCTGCTGCTGAATCTCGTGGCGCTGATCTACGCGGGCGTGACCGAGAGCGTGCTGTCCGGCGTGACGATCGGCAGCGACTTTACCGATTACATCGCGGGCGCGCGCGCTCTGACCGACGGCGGCAGCGTCTACGAGCTGACTCTGCCGATCATCACGACCGACGTCACCTATCATCCAGCGTTCCTGCTGCCGATCGCGGCGTTGCTGCCGCTGCCCTACCCGGCGCAAATCCTGATCTGGCTGATCGTGATCATCCTCAGCTATTTCGTCGGCGCGGCGATCTGGTTCAGGGTGATCGATCGGCTGAATTTCCGCTACTGGCACCTGCTGCCGCTGTTCGTGCTGATCACCTACGATTGGATCGGCAACGTCAGCTACGGCGATGCCACGCTGCTGCTGGTGCCCTTGAGCGGTGGGCTGATGTGGGCGGTCGTGACGCGGCGGATCGCCTTTGTCGGCGTGTTGGCGGGCGTAATCCTGCTGCTCAAGCCGCAGTGGTGCTTTCCGCTGCTATACGCGCTGGCGCGGCGCGATGATCGCACGTTCGTGCGCTGCCTGCTGGCGGCGCTGCTTGGCTATCTGCTGTACAACGCCGCCTTTGTGCTGATCGTCGGGGTCGAGCGGGGTCTCTCGCTGCTCGGTGAGTACTGGCAGTACACATTCACGCTGCAAGGGCGCTATCCCTGGAGCGGCACCGAGAGCATGTTCGACAGCTTTCAACACTCGATCTATCAGACCTTCGCGCGCTACGGCGCGGATACGCGGCTGGCATCGATCGGGACGCTGGTCGTGCAGGTGGCGATGGGCGCGGCATGGCTGATCGCGCTGGTGCGGGTGCGCGCGAGCGGCGGGGACGATCGCGCGGCGACGCGGATCGCGTTTGGCGGCTACATCCTGGGCATGTGCCTGACGCCGTTGTTCGAGGAAGGGCTGATGCTCGGATTCGTCGCGGTGGTGTTGTGGTCGGTGTACACCCCATCGCGGCTGTATCTGGGCTATGCGCTGATGCAGTTCGCGCTGATCGTCGGCATCGTGACCGGAGTGCAGGCGTTCAGCATCCCCCGTGTGATCCCGACCATCCTGATCATGATGCTGATCCTGTTCGTCGGGGTAGTGCGTGTATCGCTGGCGGAACCGACGCGCACGGTCGCGCCGGAATGAGCGCAGCAGGTCGGCGCATCCCCATCCCGACGCTCGCGGTGATCGTTTGGCTCGTGCTCAACATCGCGGGCTTGATCTACGCGGGCGCGACCCGGACGGACTTTTCCGGTGTCGCCATCGCTGCTGATTATCAGGTCTACGCGGGCGCGGGCGCGCGCGCTCTGACCGGGGCGCCCGTGTACGATCTCACGCCGGGACGCATGACCACCAACCTGACCTACCGCTATCACCCGGCGTTCCTGCTGCCGGTCGCGGCGCTGATCCAGCTCCCGTATGCCGGGCAAATCCTGGTGTGGTACACGCTGGTGGCGGCGGGATACATCGCGGGCGTGCTGGTGTGGCTGCGGCTGCTGACGCGCTTAGGCTTCACCTACTGGCACCTGCTGCCGCTGTTTGTGCTGATCGCGTATGACTGGATCGGCAACCTGAGCTATGGCAATGTCGGACCGGCGCTGGTGCTGTTGAGCGGCGGCTTGATGTGGGCGGTGCTGACACGGCGGATCGCGGTCGTGGGCGCGCTGGCGGCGGTGATCCTGGTGATCAAGCCGCAGTGGTGCTTTCCGCTGCTGTACGCGCTGGCGATCCGCGACGATCGCGGCTTTGTGCGTATGGTCGCCGCCGCCGTCGTCGGCTATCTGGCGGTGAGCGCGGCGTTCGCGCTGGCGGTCGGCGTCGAGCGTGGGCTGACGCTGCTCGGTGAATACGTCCAGTTCGTGACCACGCTGGGCGCGCGCTATCCCTGGCGCGGAACCGAGGTGATGTTCGATACCTACCAGAATTCGATCTATCAGACCTGGCTGCGCTACGGGGCGGACAGCGCATTCGCCGCGATCGGCACCGCGATCGCACAGATCGGCTTGGCGGCGGCGTGGATCGTGATGCTGTGGCACGCGCGCGCCACTGTCAGTCCGGGGCGGGCGCTGCGGGTGACGCTCGGCGGCTACATCCTGCTGATGTGTCTGCTGCCGCAGTTGGAGGAAGGGCTGCTGCTCGGCATCGTCGCCGCCGCGCTGTGGACGGTGTATGCGCCGTCGCGTGTATACGTCGGTTACGCGCTGCTGCAATTCGCGCTGCTGGCGGGCATTGCCACCGGGATCTACGCGCTGCGACTCCCGGCGGTGATCCCGGTCAACCTGATCATGATGCTGATCCTGTTCTACGGGGTGTGGGTCGGGACGCAAAACGAGGCGCCCCAATCTGACCCCCTGTTCAAGGCGGTGAATGCGGACGCCCGCGCTATCCCTGAAAGGAAATAGTCCCATGTCCCCGGTCAAGATCAACCATATTGCCGTCGTCGTGCCCGATGTGGACGCCGCGCTGACCTTCTGGCGTGACGCGCTCGGCTTGCCGCTGGCGCACGTCGAACACAACGCCGACGAGTCGGTCGATATCGCCTTTCTGCCGATCGGGGAGGGGGAGATCGAGCTGATCGCGCCGTTCACCGAGGACAGCGGCGTAGCCAGATATCTGGCGAAAAAAGGCGCGGGTCTGCATCATCTGTGCATCGACGTGGACGACCTCGATGGCGTGTTGACGCGGCTCAAGGAAATGGGTGTCGAGCTGATCACCGAGTCGCCCAAGACGCGCCCCGACGGACGGACGCGCTATGCCTTTGTGCATCCCAAAAGCACGGGCGGCGTGCTGCTGGAGCTGTACGAGACGACGTGAGGGACTTCCCTCACGGCTCAGCACCTGCAAAAAACCAAAAATGTTTGATAACGCCTTCGGCGCCTTTCAGTGATCAGGGGATCAACCACTCAAAATAGGGAACGACACCGCCAACCGGAAACCCACATCGCTGAGCCAGTAGTTGGGAACATCGCCGTAGCGAGACGCCGCGCGCGCGAAGGCTTCTTGGTTGCTCCACGAGCCGCCGCGCAGCACTCGCGCGACCGTCCCGCGCGCCTCCTCGCGACCATCGTCCCCCCGGTACGGATACGTCTGTGACCGTGAACTGACCCACTCCCAGACGTTGCCGCTCATGTCGAGCGCGCCCACCCACGCGCGCCCGGTTGGGAAGCTGCCGACGGGGCGGTGCGGCTGTAGCCGTCATCGACGCTCCCATCCGCCCATTGATTTGAGCAGTTGGAATCGCAAAAATTCAGGCGCGTGCCGTCGAAAGGTTCTCCCCAGGGATACACCGATCCGTTCACTCCGCGCGCGGCATATTCCCACTCCGCCTCGGTGGGCAGGCGCATCCCGCGCCACGCGGCGTAGGCGTTCGCCTCGTGCCACGACACACCGACGACCGGCTGATCGTCTTGGTTGTACGCGCTGTCGGTCCAGTAGCGGGGCTGTGTAGTCACTGTGCTGGTGCGCCATCTCAATCCGTCCGCCGTCCAGTGATCGGGGTCGGCGTATCCGCCCGCGTCGATGAAGCGTCGGTATTCCGCGTTGGTCACCTTGGTGCGGTCGATCCAGAATGGCTCGGTGAAACACTGCTCATTAACGGGGCGCTCATATTCTGCGCCCTGCTCGCTGCCCAGCATGAAGCAGCCGACCGGGACGAGCATCATGGTCACGCCGTCGAAGTTGCGTGGGATCGGCATCCAGTCGTCGTTCGACCCGGTGAACGTCCGCGCGAGGTCGAACGGGTCGGGGGTGGAGGCTTGCAAGAAGATCAGTGCGGGTGAGGCGACACTCTGAGTATCGATCGGCGTAATTCGGGTGGCGGCTGCATCCGCCGTGACCGACGGTGAAGTCGGCGTCGGAGCGGGGTTGTCGAGCAGCGGTATGACGATCGCCGCCGCTGCTAAAATGACCCCTATGATAGCGACGACTGTGCCGATTTGCTGCCAAAGCAGCGTCCGCCTGGCGATCTCGATCGCGTGCTGCTCGGAGTTAGTCCGTGCCAGCGGCGGCTCTTCATTAGGCTGCGGCATGGTTCCCCACCTGCGTCAATGTGTCGGCAGGGTGGGATAGTAACATGACCTGCACGGGGATCGCAAACCCCCCGCTCTGGCAGATGGTGAGCCGCCGGATCGCGGCGTTGTCGATCTCACAGGGTCGCGCCCACGTTGTACAACTTTGCATAGGCGCCGCCCAACGCGATCAGCTCATCGTGCGTGCCCTGCTCCCCGATGCCCGCATCAGTCAGCACGATGATTCGCCGCGCGTTTCTGATCGTCGATAGACGATGGGCGATCACCAGCGTGGTGCGGTTGGCGGTGAGCCGCTCCAGCGAGTCCTGTACAGCACGTTCGCTTTCGTTGTCGAGCGCGCTGGTGGCTTCATCGAAAATGAGGATCGGCGGGTCTTTCAGGAACACGCGCGCGATACTGAGCCGCTGCTTTTGCCCGCCAGACAGCTTGACGCCGCGCTGACCGATATCGGTGTCGTAGCCATCGGGCAGCGCCATGATGAATTCGTGGGCGTTGGCTGCCCTTGCTGCGCCGATGACCGCGTCCGCGCTGGCGTCGAGCCTGCCATAGCGGATATTGTCCGCGACAGTTCCAGCGAACAGATAGATGTCCTGCTGCACGATCCCGATCAGGCTGCGCAGCGAGCTTTGTGTGACGCCGCGAATATCCACACCATCGATCAGGATCGCGCCTGCCGTGACCTCGTAGAAGCGCGGGATCAGCGAACACAGCGTCGTCTTGCCGACGCCAGAAGTCCCCACCAGCGCCACATACTCCCCGACGGCGATCTCCAGCGAGACGCCGCGCAGGACATCGTGTTGGTCGGCTGTGTACCTGAAGCTGACATTGTTGAAGGTGATATTGCCCTGCACGCGCACGAGATCGATGGCGTCTGCCGCGTCCTGGATGTCCGGCTCGATCGCCATCACCTCTGTGAAACGGCTGAACCCGGTGATCCCTTCTTGCAGCAGTCGAGCGAAATTGAGCGCGCGCTGAATCGGCTCGATCAGGATGCCGACGCACAGCAGATAGGTGAGCAGGTCGGCTAAATCCAGCGTCGCATTGACGATCGCCGCAGTGCCAAACACGACGACGGCGATCGTGATCAGTTGGATGAAGGCGCCCATTCCGCCGGAAAAATACGCTTCAGCCAGATAGCCCGCGCGTCTGCTGTCGAGAAAACGCGCGTTTGCGTGCGCAAATTTGCGCGCTTCGAGCGGTTCATTGGTGAACGACCGCACCACGCGCACGCCTGCGAGCGCATCTTCAACCTGGGCGTTGATGTCCCCGATGCGCTCCCGGCTTTTTCGTAAGGCGTGATTCATGCGTTTATTGAAATAGAAGGCGTACACGACCATGATCGGCAAAAACAGAAAGATGATCACCGTCAGTTGAAGATTGATCGCCCCCAGGATGATCAGCACGCCGACGAACTTCACGACGGCGATGGCGAGGTCTTCTGGTCCGTGATGATACAGCTCGCCGATCCAGAACAGATCGTTGGTGATGCGCGACATCAACTGACCCGTTTTTTGCGAGTCGTAAAAGCGAAACGACAGCTTCTGATAATGTGCGAACAGGTCACGACGCAGATCGCCCTCCATCCGCGCCCCCATCATGTGCCCCTGATAATCCACAAAGACAGAACACGCCGTCTCGATGCCCAGCAGCAGCACCATCAGCGCGCCTACCGCGTACACCTGATTGAGCGCATCGGGCGCGTCGCTGCCGAGGATATTTTGGGTGATGTAGCGCGCGCACAGGGGAAGGATCAGCGTGATCGCCGCAATCCCGAACGCGCACGTCAGATCGATGCACAACCATCCCAGATAAGGTCTGTAATACGAAAAGAAGGTCCTGATTCGAGAGCGCATCGGGCTTTGTACGTGCGATACCGTCAAATGAGACTCCGCATATGAAATGTCAGAGCCATTGTAGACGGTTCACGAGGGGTCAGCAAGTCGAGGCACTGCACACGGGGAGCGCACACGTCGCGCTCACGCGAACAGGTCAGCGACTGTCAGCCGTCCGAACTCGGCGCCGTCGATCATCAGCGCGATCGCATCCGCCTTGCCATAGAATGTCTTTGAATGGACGTGTTGTTACACGTCTCTGCGAATACGGGGCGCAGCGACGCATAACCATACGTCCACCTGAACCATCGGTGTAACGTATAGGGACTGCACAACCATGCGTCCGCCGCGTCAATCGGGCTTGGGCAGCAGCGCCTCAACCTGCACATCGGCAATTGTCATGCCGTCCAGCATCAGCGGCACACGCATCGTGGCTGCATAGACTGTCGGCTCTGAATACAGACCTTCGAGCGCGTCCTGGTACACCTCTATCTGTCGATCGCGCAGATTGACGATCCAATACACGGCGATGCCCGCTTTGGCATACACCTGTCGTTTCCAGCCGCGATCGTGTTCGAGCGACGAGTCGGCGATCTCGATCAGCAGCCCAACCGCCTCCTGATCGGGATGCCGTCCATCGTAATCTTCGATCGTGCCGCGTGCCACCACAACGTCGGGTTCCGGCTCTGTCCAGCCGAGGGCAATCGGATTTTGTCCACGCACCAGCCAACCCGATGGGATCATCTGCCCTAACCAGCGTTCTAAATAACTTTGCGCAGTGGCGTGCGGCGGATTCTTTGCCATTTTGCGGACGATGATCCCTTCGATCAGTTCAAAGCGATCATCGGCTGCGAAAAATCCGGCGTCGATCAGCGCGTGATATTGGTCTGCCGTCATGCGGTAAAGGGGAGGATCGAATGACTGTACGGGGATGTCGGCAAGTTGAACTTCGGACAATACGGTCGTCATAATCTGTCAGCCAGTACTCATTTCAGTGAGTTTAACCCATGTTCGTACAATGCGATGAAGCGCTGCGCCGCAAGATCGCTCACGCGAACAGGTCAGCGACCGTCAGCCGTCCGAACTCGGCGCCGTCGATCACCAGCGTGTAGACCTCGATCACTCGCTCCTGGATATTGCTGATCCAATAGCGCTGAACACCGGCATTCAGATATAAACCTGTTTTGATACCCTGGTCATATGCGAGCGAACTATCGGCTATCTCGATGATCAACCCGACATCGTGGGCGCTGGGGCGTCTGTTCTGATAATCGCCAGGATCACCACGCACCAGCATCGCATCGGGGATGACGAGATTGCTTTGGGCATCAAACGATTTTTCGATACTCACAAACCAACCATCAGGGAGAACACGATGCAACCAACGATTGACCTTGTTGCTGGTAATTTCATGCGGCGCGTTCTTCATGGGCTTTTCGATCACCCATCCGTCGATGAGTTCGATTTTGCTTTCCGGAGCAAAATGACCCGACTCGATCAGTGCATCGAACCGTTCCGGCGTGACGCGATAGGGCGGGACGAGCGCCAGGACGAGATCATCGGTTTTTACGCGAGGTGGAATGATCTGGGTCATCGAAAACCTTCCTCGTTCAGGGGCTTGGCACGCCAAGCCCTACCATCGTGTGATCTTACACCCACTTTCAGCCTGTGAAGCGCTTGCCGATCTCCGCCTCGACCTCGGCAATCGGCGTGCCGTAGCGCGTCTGCGACGCGGCGCGGATCAATTCCGCCCCGACCTGATTGGGCGGCACCATCGACGGCAGCGTGCGCATGGTGAATGGGCGCGTCGCCACGCCGTCGATCAGCAGCTTGACGGCGGCGGTGAACTGGGGCAGCCCGCTCAATTCCTGCGGCGCGTAGGCGGGATGAAACTCCATACCGAGCGCGCCTACGTCCTGAATTCCCAGGCGGAACGCCAGGATCGAGCCGATATTGCCGAATACCGCTTCCAGGATTTGCGCGTTCAACTGGTGCAGATACTGATTGGCGATCGTCAGCACCACGCCGAACTTGCGCCCCTCGCTCAACATGGTCGCCAACGTCGGGGTGGCGAAATTCTGCACTTCGTCGATGTACATGAAGAAGTCGCGGCGGCGCGACGGTGGCAGCGCGCCGCGCTTGAACGCCGCCTGCATGATACCGCTCAGGATCAGCGATCCGATGAACAGGGCGTTCTGTTCGCCGATCTTGCCCTTCGCCAGATTGACCAGCAGGATTTTGCCTTCGTCCATCACCTGTTCAAATGGCACGCCCGATCGTTTCTGCCCGATCATGCGGCGCAAGGTCGCGTCCTCGATGAAACGCGAAAATTTCGACAGCACGTAAGGCAGGAATTCCGCTTTCCACTGGCTGCTGGCGTCACGCATCCGCTTCGCCACATCGTCCCAATAATTTTTGACGATCGGATCGGTGATGTGCGGCAGCACTTTCTTGACGAACGAGCCGTCCTGATCGCTGATCATGCGATACACATCCACCAGCGTGCCATCGGGCAGACACATGGCGGCGAGCATGGCGTTGCGCACTGTCTGCTGGAAGATCGGTCCGACGATCGCGTAGTTGTGCGGGTCGTACATGCGGATCAGCAAGCCAATGAAGTCGCTGACCACGCGATCGCGGTCGTCTTCGTCGTCGGCGCGCAGGATGTTCAGCCCGATCGGAAATTTCTCGTCGGACGGGTCGAACAGGATCACGTCGTCCTTGCGGTGCGCCGGAATGCGTGCCAGCACGTCATCGCACAGATCGCCGTGCGGGTCGAGCAGAAACACCCCGCGTCCGGCGTCGATGTCCTGCAGGATCAGGGTTTGCAGCAGGGTGCTTTTGCCCATTCCCGTCTTGCCGACGACATAGCTGTGACGGCGGCGATCGTCGATTCCCTGGGTGATCGGCACCGGGACGCCGCGCACACGCGCGACGCTCACGCCCAGGCGGGCACCATTGGCGGGCATTCCGGCGGGCGGCACCAGCGCCTTGCCTTCGAGCGCGGTCATGCCGGGGACGCCGCCGCTGTGCGGGATAGGCAGTCGAAAGAGCGCGGCGGTCTCGCCCTCGCTGACCAGCACGCGCAGCCGCGCCAGCCGCGAGTCGTCGGGCAGGGGTTCCCAGCGGGCGATGTCGAGCGCATCGAGATTGCGCGTGATCGCCTGCATCTCGTCGGCGCGGGACGGGCGCAAGACCTGATAGCCGCCGTTGAAGCCATTATCCTGGAGCGGTGCGAACAGTGCCGCTGCCGCCATTTCGGGCAAGAGCTGACTGGTGCCAGGCGCCCCGGCGACGTAGACCCGCAGGATGAAGCCGTTCTGAAGATAGGTCAGACGTTGATCCGCGACGTTGAGCTTTTGCCACTGCTGCTGCTGGGCGAGCTGACGTTTCATGAAGTTGATCGAGGCGCCGCTGGGAGTCACCGACTCGAACGGACTTTCGCCGCCGGGCGCCATCATATCCGAAAGTGTGTCGGTCGCCGGGCGTTCCCAGGCATAGAGCGAGGTCGGCATGATTTGAAAGCTGATCATCGCCGGGGCAGGCTGACGCAGCAGCATCCAGTGGACGTTGTGCAGATCGGGCGTGCCGCTCATAAACGAGCTGACGCTGTAGACCGATCCCGCGCCGCTCTCACGACGGGCGATCTCGGCGGTCTGCGACGGGGCAAACGGAATGAGCAGTGCCTCTAACTCATCCGTGTCTACGACTGGCTCGTACACAAAGACGTTCTCTTGCGACATCGGCAGCATGGCATTGAGATCGTTCCACAATGTCAGTGCCAGCGCGCGGCTGGTCGCATCGTCGGACGCCGACACGCGCGCCAGCAGCGCCACGCGCACCCGTCCGCGCGCGGGCACATGCGGATGCGGCTCGCTGATGAAGCGCAGTGCGAACACCGCTCGACTGAGCATCTCGCGCTGGGCGCCGATGACCTGGATGAATTCGATCTGGGCGTTGTTGAGGCGGCGGTAGAATGCCTCGTCACCGCCGATGCCGACCTCGCGCAGGCTGACGGCGAAATAGGCATGACTGAGGGCAGCGGTCGTCCGTTGTGGCACAAGCAGGTCGTCGTTGACCTGCCACGCGGCTGCACGCGCCAGAATGACCGGCTCGCCGCGTTCACGCCGGGTCAGACGCGACTCGGCGTCGATCACGAAGGCGCGATCGGTGATCTGATCGAGTAAGGCGCGGGTGCCGTCCAGGTCCCAGCGCATTTCCAGGATGCCGACCGCGCGTTTGAGCGCGCGCTGTCGCAGATCGGCGTCGGCGGCGCCATCGACGCTGTACAGGTCGCCCAGTGCGGGTAAATCGTGTCCGAGCGCGATCCGCGCTTCGGCACGCGCCAGCTTCAGACGCGGATCGTCGCGCAGGATCAGCGCGTCGGTGAGCAGCCCGATCGCAGCTTCGGGTTTATCGGCGTCGAGCAGGGCGGCGCTCTGATTCAGCACCGCCTCGATGTGCGCGTCGATGGCACGGGCGATCGTGGTGTGCATTGCCACTGCCGTGCGACTCGACGGCGAGTCGGCAAAGGCGACCACCACCGTCTCACGCGCCAGCCGCAGCTGACCCGCCGCGATCAGCCGCCGCACCAGCGCCGCTCGCTGATTCAGCTTGAGGGGTGTCCAGGCGTTCGCCTCTTCATTCAGGCGTGTGATGCGCAGGGCGATGTCCGCCGTGACTCCGTCGGCGTCGGTCGTGCGCAGCAGCAGTAGTGCCGGGGAGACCGACTCCTCGACAGGCGGGGGCACTGCGTCCGCCTGGACAGCGACCGACTCGCTGGCATATGCTGGCGCGGCGACGGCGGGCGTCGGCTTTGACTGCGGCACATAATGCAGGCGGCGCGCCAGCGTGGTGAGGACGCTATTGGCGGCGGTGCTGGCACGACGATCTTTCGGCAGGCGCTCGATCCCCTGTTCAAAAGCACGCAGGGCGGCATCATGCTGACCGAGCGCCTCGAATGCCTCGGCTAACCCGATGCAGGCAGCGGCGGCGGCGTGCAGCACCGGATTGATCTCCAGACGATCGACCAGCAGCGTTCGCACTTTCTGGCGCGTCTCGCAGAATGGGCAGCTCTCCACGCTGGGACGAATGGCATGTCCGCATACGCGGCAGGAGAGCATCATCTCGTCCGCCAGCGCCACCAACGGAATCAGCGGCGCGAGCGGCTCGATCGTGTCCCCATGTGCCGCCAGATGATAGGGGATGCCATCGGGCGGCGTTGGGCTGCTGGTGGCAGATGGCACCTCCAGCCCGGCACCGGTGAGCAGACGGGCATAGGCGGCGGCACGCGCCGCATGATTGTGCGCTGGCAGCGCATCGACTCCGAAGATCGCCAGTGCATCATCATGTACGCCTCCCGCTTCACACGCCGCGATCAGCGTGCTGGCGCTGACATCATCCCCGCTGCGCAGAAAGCCGGAAGCGGTATCGCGCAGCAGCGTCAACGCTTTAAGCACCAGCTGGGTGCGCACAGAACGCCACGCCGGGGGCGGCTCACCGAGTGTGTCCATCCAGCGCACCCCCTCGACGGTGATTTTACCGATCGCCAGCCAGCGCTTGATCAGGCACACCACCGCTACCTCGTACAGTCGCTCACCCGGCTGCGTGCGCGTGATCACCTGACGCAGGTAGCGCTCGATCGCAGCGGTGTACGCCGCAGAAAGAGGAGGAGGAGGCGTCCCGCTAAACGGACTCGTCGAACGCTGAAGCAGGGAGGGCGGTGGTTTGGGTGGAGGAGC
The DNA here is from genome assembly GCA_034437395.1 of Anaerolineae bacterium. Classification (GTDB taxonomy): domain Bacteria; phylum Chloroflexota; class Anaerolineae; order Aggregatilineales; family Phototrophicaceae; genus Flexifilum. The sequence continues at coordinate 31,280 of DAOTUN010000125.1, forward strand.
TGGTTGATCGGATTCGTCGCTGGTGTCATCATCCTCGTCGAAGCTGAACGAGGAAGGTGGGCTGGTCGGCTGTCCAAAACCGGGGGGCTTAGGCGCGTCGGGCACCCCTTCGTCGAACGGGGTGGTGCCGCCATTGGCGCGCAGCAGCGCCAGTGCTGCCGAGAGCGCCAGCACGACATGATCAGGACATAAACTGAGCGCCTGATCGAATTCCGACACCGGATCGGCGCCAGGGGGCGTGAAGCGCCCTTTCATGCGGATGCGCGCCGCGTTGAGGATTTCCCAGGCGCGTTCCTCTGCCTGTGCTTTGAAAGCGGCGATTTGCGCGCGTTCGGCATCGTCGGCAGGGATGATCGCGGTCAGCGTCGCGCCGACATAGGGGTAGCCCGACTTTGCCTTCAGGCAGAGTTCCACCTTGAGCAGACGGGCGGCGCTGTCGTCGGGGTGCGTTTCGAGATGGTCGTCGATCGCGGACAGTGCCGCGTCACGGTCGTGATCGAATTGGGCGCGGATGTCGCGCAGGGGCATCTGCATGATGAGGTTGCTTCCCCTCTTAATCAGGAAGACTCATTGTAGCAGAAAATGCCCCGCGCGCATGAGGGTGATCAAATCCCGCCAACCGCCGTCATGTCGTGGCGGGCACAGGCGCGCGCTTTGCGCTGATGCTGATCCCCAGGCTGAACGTCACCGCGATCAGTCCCAGCACCGACGCCGACAGGAATACCAGATGGTAATCGCCCAGGGTCTCGCGGAAAAAGCCCCCGGCATAGCTGGCGATCCCGGCGCCGAACATATGTGAAAAGTAGATCCAGCCATAGATTTTGCCGAGCGATCCGCGTCCGAAACGCTGCGCGGTCAGGTTGACGGTGGGCGGGACGGTCGCTACCCAGTCGAGTCCGTAGACGAGCGCGAAGATCAACATGCTGTTCATCTCGTAGATGAAGGGCAGCGCCACCAGCGAGATCGCGCGCATCCCATAGAAGACCGCCAGCAGCCTGCGGTTGTCCACGCGATCGGTCAGCCATCCGCTGGCAGTGGTGCCGACAATATTCATCAAGCCCATGAAGGCGATCGCCCATGAGATCTCGACTTTTTCAAAGCCATGTTCGAGCGAGTGCGGCAGCAGATGGGTGGTGATCAGCCCGACGGTCGTGTAGCCGCACACGAAAAAGCTGCCCGCCAGCAGCCAGAAATCGCGCGTGCGCACCGCTTCACGCAGCGGCGTCGAGCGCGCATCGGTGCTGCGCGTGGCGGCACTGGACTCTCCAATCGGAGTGCTGTCTGCGTCGGCGGGGGTATTGCGCATGAACAACAGTACCGGCACTGCGACGAAGGCGATCAGGATGCCCATCACGGCGAAAATGCCCTGCCACCCGGCAACCGTCGCCAGCGGGATTAGCGCGGGGAGAAACAAGAGCTGCCCCGCCGCCGCCGCGCTGCTGAATACCCCCAATGCCAGTCCGCGATACTGGTTGAACCAGCGCAGCGCGACCGTGCCGCCGAGTGTCCCGGCTACCGCTCCCGTGCCGATGCCGATCATCACACCCCAGTAGAGGTGAAATTGCAGAAGACTGGTCATGGTCAGCAGCAGTGTCAAGCCGACCGCGATCAGCGTCAGCCCGCCCAACATCACGCGGCGCGGACCAAAACGATCGATGAGCGCCCCACCGATGGGCGCGCCCAATCCGAAAAAGAACAGGCTGATGGCGAAGGCAAACGAGACCGACGCGCGATCCCAACCAAAATCGGTTTGCAGCGGCTCGAAGAGCACGCTGGTGGCATTGCGCACACCCGCCGACAGCAGCAGCGCCAGAAAGGTGACAATGACGATGACCCAGGCGTAATGAAAACGGACACGGGGGCGGGGCGTTTGCATGGTGACGAGCCTTCTTTAAGCGCGGCAGATTATGATGTAACTTCGATGATAATCGCGGCGTGATGCAGCGTCTAGCACCATGAAACGATGGTATAGTTACAAGCAGCTTAGATGGAGTTTCCAGCTATGATCGCGCAATCGCTCACGCCTCACGAGATCGCCGCACAGTTCCCCGCCGATGCACGACTGCATCCGATCTCGGTGCCAGCCTATCTGGAGATGGTCAAACACGGCTGGATCAATGCCGATGATCGGGTCGAGCTGATTGAAGGGTGGATTGTCGAGAAAATGGCAAAGCATCAACCGCACAATACGACTCAGATGCGCATGAATCGTTGGCTCAATCGTACCGTGCCCGATAGCTGGTCGATCGGCGTTGAAGTGCCGATCGTGCTTGACCGCAGCGTCCCCGAACCCGATCTCTGCATCCTGCGGGGCGCGATCGAGTTGTATGACGTAGATGGTCCTGTGCCTACACAAATTGCGCTCGTTATCGAGGTATCGGACTCGACCGTGCGCTCGGATCGCACGAAAAAGCGTGCGCTCTACGCTGCTGCTGGTATCGTGCAGATGTGGCTGGTCGATGTGTCAGCGCGTCAGATCGAGGTCGGCACCGTCCCCAACCGGGAGACGAGTGCCTACGACTCGATCGTCGTCTACGGTGCCGATGACACCGTGACGCTGGTGCTGGACGGCGTGACGATCACCTCGTTGCGTGTCTCCGAGCTGCTGCCTGTCTGATCGGGTGTCGTCAGCCCCGCCCCCATCATCCCCCACCAGGCGGCGCCTATATGCAGGATCGTGAACGGGTAGTGATCGAACCAGCCGATCACCGCCAGCGCCACTACCGCCGCCAGCAGCGCACCCCGCGTCGCGCGCTCTGAGGCATTTTTCGACGCTCGCACCGCCGCGACCATGCCCGCCGATCCATACAACAGCGCTGCGATCAACAACAGCCCACCCACGATCCCTAATTCTGCCGTCGCCAGTAAGTAGACGTGATGCACGTTGTCGCCGCGCAGCTCGTAGAAGGTGTCGCGCAGATATGCCGCCGAACGCCAGGGGAAGCTGCCCATGCCAACCCCGAACACGGGACGTTCCCCGATCGCGCGGATTGCGAAGTCGGTGTAGACCAGTCGATCCGCTACCGATCGCAGCTCGACGGGTTCCTCGCCAGCGCCGACGCGCGCATTGATCAGCGGACGGTAGGCGATGAAGAACAGCCCACCCACCAGCACGACCGCCGCTGTCAGCGCGATCAGCCGTGCGCGCACGCGCCGATCGCGCAGCAGCGGATAGATCGCCAGCAGGAACGCGACCCCGCCGATGGCAGCGCCGACCCATGCTGCCCGTGAGAAGGTCAGCAGCAGGGCAACCGTCCCGACGATGACACCCGCGCCGCCGATCGCACGCCATACCCGCGCGCCGCTGAAGTAGAGCGCGCCTGCCGCCAGCAGCCCAATCAGCAGTGAACCCGCCAGGATGTTCGGATGGGGCAGCAGTCCATAGGGGCGGACATAGCGCCAGCCGCCTGAGACGATCACGCTCACGCCGGGCATATCGGGCGCAAACGGGAATTCCCCAATCGCGCGCAAGCCGAGGTCACCTTGCCCGACAGCCCCAGCGACCGTCAGCGCCGCGTTGACCAGCAGACCGAGCGCCAGTGCCCGCACGATCGCGCCGGGTGATCCCACGCAGGCTGTGACCATCGCGAACAGCGCTGCGGTGCCAAATGTCAACGCTGCATTGGTCGCTGCATCGGGCGCCCGCGTCTTCGCGAACGCCCATGCCCCGGAAAAAAATGCCCACAGTGCCAGCGTCAGCATTATCGTCGCCCACGAGGCGCCCCACTTTGACCGTCTCAGGTCGCGCAGCCCCGGCAGCGCGGCGAGCAGCCACAGACCGATCGCCATCGTCATCGGCAGCAGGATCAGGAAGCGCGTCACGTACAGCGGCGAATCGAATGGACTCGTGGGCAGTCGATACCAGACCGGGACGAGCGCGAAAGTCAGCACGACGCACGCGCCGACAAGCTGGCGCGCCCGATGGCGGATTGTGCGAAGGAGAATCAAGGGCGTGACTTTCTCAGGAATCATGAACGCATGTTATAATTATAGGCAGGATTTGCTTGCTCCGCCTTTCAGGAAAGGAAAATATTCATGGCTTCGAGTGTCCCCTTGAGCGAGATAAAAGTTGGGCTGGAGTACCTGTTCCGCGAGACCTTCGAGTCGGTTCATGGTATCTTCCTGGACAAAGGCACCTCGGTATTCGAGACGCTGGCGACCATCAGCGCCGACGAAGCCTCGATTCCAGTGTCGCGGTCGTGCGCGACCCTGGCGGCGCAGATCGAACACATGCGTTTTTACCTCGATACCATCGAGGGCTACATGCTCAAGACGGTCGAGGGTAGTGTCGATTGGAATCATATCTGGACGACCGTCAGCGCCGTCACCTCGGACGAATGGGACGCGAGCAAAGCCCGTCTGCGCGCCAGCTATGACCGTGTGACTCGTGGCTTTCAGGCGATGGAGACGATGCAGGGCGAAGACGATCTGGGTGCGGCGATGGCGATGATCGCTCACAGCGCCTATCACCTGGGCGAGATCCGTCAGGCGTTGTGTACGCTGCGCCAGGGGTAAGCGGCACGGCTGC
>DAOTUN010000126.1:0-4955 GCA_034437395.1 Anaerolineae bacterium
ATCTCACGGGCGTCGATCCCCTCCTCGGCAGCTTGAGCAGCAACAACGGCGGCACCCCCACCCTGAGTCTGAACGCCGGTAGCCCGGCGATTGACGTGGGCGCGACCGGCTGCGAACCCTCGGATCAGCGCGGAATCGTCCGTCCGCAAAATGGCGCGTGTGATATCGGCGCGTTTGAGGTGAGCAATGAACCGCTGCCTCCGCCTATCGTCCCGGTCGATCCGCCCATTGATGGCACGGTTGTGCGCGGCTTGGTGATGAACCGTGACGGTGTGCCACTGCCCAATGTCAAGATCGGCGTCCTGAACAGCGCCACGCCAACTGTGCTGTCTCATGCCGATGGTAGCTTCAGCCTGACGGTCGATCGTAACGCCGTATTCACCGTGACCTACGAGAAGGACGGGTATCTTCCTGTGCAGCGCACGCTCGAAGCGCGCTGGGATGATTACACGCAGATTGACCCGGTGGCACTCACCCAATTGGATGTACAAGCCACAAATATCGATACCAGCAACCCCGGCACGATGCAGGTCGCGGAGGGCAGCGTCGTCACCGATGCTGATGGCACCCGTCAGGCTGCTCTGCTCATCCCGGCGGGAACCGACGCGCAGATCGTCATGGCAGATGGTTCTACGCAGCCGATGGCGAACCTGACCATCCGCGTTACCGAATATACCGTCGGTGATGTCGGACTTTCATCCATGCCGGGCGAACTCCCTCCCTCCAGCGGCTATACCTACGCGCTGGAATACAGCGCCGATGAAGCGCTGACGGCGGGCGCAGTCAGTGTCGAGTTCGATCAACCCATATACCACTATGTGGACAATTTCCTTGACATGCCCGTCGGCGGAATCGTCCCGATGGGCTACTACGACCGCGAGATCGGCGCATGGGTTCCGAGTGAAAATGGGCGCGTCGTAGCCATCATCAGTATCACAGGCGGGCTGGCCAACCTCGACACCAACGGGGACGGCACCGCCGATAACGATCCGGCGCTCAACATCACCCCCGCCGAACGAGAAAAACTAGCCGGGCTGTACGCCGCAGGAACCAGTCTGTGGCGCGTCCCGATCACCCATTTCACCCCCTGGGATTGCAACTGGCCGGTCAAGCCGCCGTCCGACGCGCGCGCGCCGGAACAACCCAAACCGGAACCTGATCCGCGCCCAGATGATCCCAATCGCTGCCCCGGCTCGGTGATCGAATGCGAGAATCAGTCCATCGGTGAGTCGATTCCCATTGTGGGAACAGGGAATGCGCTGGTCTATCGCAGCGACCGTCAACCGGGGCGGCTTGCCGCATACACCCTCGATATTCCGCTGACCGGAAACGCTCCGCCCGTCAGCCTGAAGTATGTCACCGCCGAAGTACGGATCGGCGGGCGCACGATCATTCAGACTTTCACTGACGCTCCTAACCAGCGTACCCGCTTCACCTGGGATGGACTTGACGGGTTTGGTCGTCGTCTCCCCGACGGACAGCCCGCGCAGGTGCGCATCGGTTACGTGTATGACGGGGTGTACAGCCAGCCGTCGCAGTTCGCGCAGGCTTTCGCCCTGTTCGGCGGTACGCCGATCACCGGGTCACGCGCGCGCAATGAGATCACGATCTGGCAGGAAACCAATGCCGTCATCGCCGCGCCACGTCCGGAAGACAACGCTGTCGCAGGCTGGACGATCGACGTACATCACCGCTATGACGTGACCAGCCAGACGATTCACTATGGCAATGGCGATCGTCGGAGCAGCGATTCGCTCAATTACGGGGTGATCACGACTACCGCAGGCACAGGGACAGCAGGTTTTACAGGAGACAGCGGACTGGCAAGTGCAGCCCGGCTCAATTTCCCGACCGGGATTGCCATCACGACTGATGGCGGATTCGTCATCGCGGATACCAATAACCATCGTGTGCGCCGTGTCAGCGCCAGCGGCACGATCACCACCATCGCCGGAACAGGCATTGCCGGATACAACGGGGATGGCATCACCGCCACCACCGCCCATCTCAACGCGCCTAACGGCGTCACCGTCGGGTCGGATGGCTCAGTGTATGTCACTGAAGCGCTCGGCCACCGCATCCGCCGCATCGCGCCTGACGGCATCATCACCACCATCGCCGGGACGGGATTGGCTGGAAACAGCGGCGATGGCGGGTTAGCGGTCAGCGCGACGGTGAACAATCCCAACGCGCCCCAGTTCAGCGCGGACGGGATGCTCTATTTTGTGGACAGCGGCAATCACCGTGTGCGGGCGATCACCGCGTCGGGGGTGATCGTGCCGATCGCCGGAAACGGGATTGCCGGGTTCAGCGGGGATGGCGGACCGGCGATCATAGCCCAACTCAATGGCCCACGTGACCTGAGCATAACGGCGAGTGGAAACCTCATCATCGCCGATGGTGGCAATCACCGCGTGCGCCAAGTCACCCCTGACGGACGCATCACCACGATCGCTGGGACGGGAATCGCTGGATTCAGTGGCGATGGCGGTCCGGCGTCCACCGCTCAACTCAATACGCCGGAAGGCGTGGCGGTGGATAGCGAAGGCACCGTTTACGTCTCGGACAGCGCCAATCACCGTTTGCGCCGGATTGACAGCACGGGACAGATCGTCACCGAAGCCGGAAACGGTACAGCAGGGTTCAACGGTGATAATCAACCGGGTGGGCAGGCGCGCATCAATGCGCCCAACGAGATCGCCATCACACCCGACGGCGGAATCCTAATCGTCGATGCCCTGAGTCACCGTATCCGGCGTATCGCCCCCAGTTTGCCCAGTTTTGCCAGCAGCGAGCTGCTCATCCCCGACGAAAACGGCGAGGTGGTTTTCGTCTTCAACAGCAGCGGGCGACATCTGCGCACCGTCAACGCGCTGACCGGGACGACTCTGCTCACCTTCGGTTACAACACATCCGGGCGGCTGGTGACCATCACCGACGCCAATACCAACGTCATTACCATCGAACGGAACAGTTCCGACGTGCCAACCGCGATCGTCGCGCCGTTCGGACAGCGAACGACGCTTGCCGTCAGCAGCGCGGGATTCATCACCGGCATCACCAGTCCAGCCAGTGAAACCCATCAGATGAGCTATGCCGCTGACGGTTTGCTCACCCGCTTCACCGATCCGCGCGGGAACGTGACCGAATTCGCCTACGATACCCAGGGACGGCTGATCCGTCACGAAAATGCGCTCGACGGCGTGACCCTCATCGCGGGCAGCGATCTCCCCGACGGCGGTACCCGTTCCAGCCTGACCAGTCCGCTCAACCGCACCGTCACCTTTGACACGACCAACGGAACCGATGGCCAGACCCGCGAAAGCACGGATGCCAGCGGCTTGAGCATGGAGACAGTGCAGAGCGGCGGCATAACGACGATGACTCTGCCTGAAGGCACAATTTCAACTGAGACGGAGACCGCCGATCCGCGCTGGGGGATGCTGGCCCCGCTGGTCAGCGGCACGACCACGACGCCTGGCGGACGCACCCTGACGGTGAGCGAGACGCGGACGGTCAGTCTGTCCAATCCGTCCAACCCGTTCAGCCTGACCGCTATGACCACCACCCTGCGCGTCAACGGGCGGGCCTATACCAGCGCCTACAACGCCAGCACGCGCACCTTCACCATGACCAGCCCGGTGGGGCGCGGCGCGACGACGGTCATCGACACCCAGGGGCGCGTCGTCTCGGATCAGACGAACGGGCTGGCGCAGACGACCTACGCTTACGACGCGCGCGGACGCCTGACCACCATCGCACAGTCCGGGCGCACGCTCACCATGACGTACAACGCCGCCGGGTATCTGGCTACGATCACCGATCCGCTCAGCCGCGTCACCAGCTACACCTACGATAATGCGGGCCGTGTGACCGCCGAGACGATTCCTGGAGGGCGCACCACAACTTATACCTACAACAGCAGCGGGTTGCTCACCAACATCACCCCACCCGGACGCACACCGCACACCTTCACCTATAACGCGCTGAATCAGGTGACGGCATACACTCCACCCGATGTGGTCACAGGCACAGATGCCACGACCTACACCTACAACGCCGATCGCCAGGTCACCAGCATCGCCCTTCCCGATGGACGTACCATCGCCACGAGCTATGACTCCGGCGGGCGGGTGAACGGCATGATCATCGCGCGCGGCGCATTCACCTATGTGTACGACGCTGTAACGGGCACCCTGAACGGAGTGAGCGCGCCGGGCGTCAATCATGCCTTCACCTATGATGGCGGCCTGAGGCTGAGCGAAACACTGAGTGGTGCGCTCGCCGGGTCAATCAACTGGACATATGACAATGATTTCCGGATGAGCAGCATCGCGGTCAACGGGACCAACCCGATCACGCTGGCATACGACAATGACAGTCTGCTCACCGCTGCCGGGGCGCTCTCGCTCACCTACAATTCGCAGCACGGTCTCCTGAGCGGCACCAGCATCGGCACTGCGCCGAACGCAGTAACGGACTCCTACACCTACAATACCTTCGCGGAGGTAACGACATATGCCGCCTCCCGCGCCGGATCGACCCTGTTCAGCGTTGGCTACACCCGCGACAATTTGGGACGGATCACTGGGTTGGTCGATACCGTCAGCGGGACTGCCGTCACCTATGGCTACACCTACGACACGGCGGGACGACTAGCGACGGTGACGCGCAATGGCGTGGCATTCGAGAGTTACACCTATGACGTCAATGGCAATCGGTTGACTGCGGTCGTCAACGGCGTGAACGCAGCCGGGACGTATGACAATCAGGATCGCCTGCTGACCTATGGCGGTGCGACCTACAACTACAATGCCAATGGTGACTTGGTTAGCAAGACGCAGGGCGCATCGACCACCACGTACAGCTACGATGAACTGGGCAACTTGCTCAGCGTCGGGCTGCCCGGCGGATCGAGCGTGAACTATCTGATCGACGGTGCCGGACGCCGTATC
>DAOTUN010000127.1:0-16889 GCA_034437395.1 Anaerolineae bacterium
CAAAAACGGCGCCAGCCGCTTCCATTCATTATCTTTCAGGTCACTGGGGTATGCTTTTCGTTCGTCCATTCCTCCATTCTACTGCTGCTTTTCTACTTTACAAACAGTCTCTTAGAGAATCATGCGGTATTGTGGGGATCATCGACCAGCGGGGAAACGGATTCTGATTGTCGAAGACGATGTGATGAATCGGGTGGTGTACGGGGGTGGCGCTGTCGTCACAGGGGGCGTACCTGACATTCGATCGTTGGGATCATGACACCATGACTCACATCATGCTGCACAGGTTCGACCTGATCATTCTTGACCTGATGCTCAGTCAGGGGGTGTCTGGCTACGATATTTTCAGACGTATTCGCGCGCTGGCGGAATTCGACGCCATCCCGATCGTGGCGGCAATATGGCTTCGGGGATTTGGCATCGCAAACCCCTACTCTTCCTCGTAATATTCCAAAATCGACAGCATCATGGTATTCATGAAATGGTTGATCTGGCGGATCAGCGTCGCCCATTCGTTGGCGCTGCGTGGGGCGATCTCCGACCAGCTCAGAACGGCATTGGTCACAAAATCGCTGAAATAAAAGAAGGCGCGCACTGCCTGCGGCAGCGTCAGCGAGGCGCTTTGCAGCGCGACTGCGTAGACCGTGCCCAGCCGAATCGGTTCTGCCAGCCGCACATCGGGCGCCCCGGCGTTGAGATAGCCGCGCAGCGCCTCCAGCACCGCCCGCCCCTGATCGCGGAGCTGCCCGCGCACCGGTTCACCGAGCGCCTGATACCAGGGCTCGTCCTTCAAGCCGCCACCGCTCACATCCATGCGTGCCTGACCGAGCGCATTCTGGATGATCACCTGCACTTCAAGCGGCTGCACGTCGCCCTGGGCGGCGGCGTAATGGATCAGATCGGCTTTGCGGAAACGGCGATGACCGCCGGGAGTGCGCCGCGACGCCAGCTCACCCTTATCCGCCCAGTTGCGCACGGTGGCGGGATGCACGCCCAGCAGCGACGCCGCTTCGCGCAGGCTCACCCACTCAGACTCGGTGACATGATGCTGCGTCATGGTGTGCCTCCGCGAACGTCAATCACCCGGCGCAGCACGCCATCGGCGCGCGCCAGCAGCGCGCGCGCGTCGTCGGCGCTCACGTCGCGTCGTGCCATGACGACCGCCACCTTGACGCTGCGTCCGCTCGCCGCCAACAGAGTTTGGGCGCGGGTTTCGTCCACCTGGGCGATTTGCTGAATCAACCCCAGCGCACGACGATGGAGCTTGTTGTTTTTCACCTGTACATCGACCATCAGGTTGCCATAGACTTTGCCCAACTGGATCATGGCGGACGTGCTGATCATGTTCAGGGTCAGTTTTTGGGCGGTGCCCGCCTTCATGCGCGTGCTGCCCGCGATCACCTCCGCGCCTGTGAGCAGCGCGATCGGGTGATCGGCGGTCTCCAATACCGACGAGGGCGCATTGTTGGCGATGCCGACGGTACAGGCGCCGATGCCACAGGCGTACACCAGCGCACCGACGACGAACGGGGTGCGTCCGCTGGCGGCGATCCCGACCACGCTGTCGATCGCGGTCAGCCCGCGCGACACCAGCTCGCCGGCCCCGGCTTGCGCGTCATCCTCGACCGCCTCGATCGACGCCGTGAACGCCGGGGTGCCGCCCGCGATGATGCCCTGTACCAGATTGGGCGGCGTGTTGTAGGTGGGCATACACTCGACCGCATCGATCACGCCGATACGTCCACTGGTGCCCGCGCCGACATAAAACAGGCGTCCGCCCAACCGCATCCGCGCGACGATGCCGTCGATAGCGGCAGCGATCTGGGGCAGCGCGGCGCTGACGGCGTTGTGCGCGACCTGGTCTTCGACGTGGATGCGCTCCACCATCGCCAGGGTGTCGAGCTGATCGATGTCGGCTGTTTTCGGATTGACCTGTTCGGTATTCATCCTACGGCGCCTTTCTGGTGCTTCAGATGAAGCAAGTCATGTGATTATAGCGCGATCAGGGCGCGTGCCAGAATCGCCGCGCCGACGACCGGCGGATATTTCGATTCGGGGCGGTCAGATAATTCTAAAGAATACACGAGTTCCTGGCTGAGTGGATTATCGGACATGAGCAAGCCGCCGCCAAAGGCGATCGGCAGCGCTGCCACGTCGATACGCGCTTTTGCCTGCCTGACCAAGCGTGTCAGATGATCTGCGGCACGTTGGATGATCGATCGCGCCAGAGGCACGCCTGCATTGGCTAAATCGATCACGCCGCTCGCCAGCGCCGCGATCGCGCGCACATCGGGCGCGCCGCCGCGATACGTCCAGGCGATCAGCTCGTGCGGGCGGGTCACGCCGATCTGTTTCACGATCGCCTGCGCCATGAATTGGTGTTCAGCCGTCGGGGCATCCGCCCATCGCGTGACCAACCGCAGCGCCTCCAGCCCGATCCAATACCCGCCTCCCTCGTCACCGAGCAGATAGCCCCACCCGCCCACCTGGGCGCTGCGTCCATCGTCGGCGATCGCCAGCGCCACGCTGCCCGTCCCAGCGACGACGATCGCGCCACGACGCATCCCGTGCGCGCCGACAAGCGCGATCTCGATGTCGGTCGCTGTCGCCGCTGGGACAGGCAGAGCCGAGGCGATCGTCGCGCGCAGCCAGTCGTCGGCGTAGAGCGGATTGGCGCCCGCAACGCCGATCCCGACCGCCGCGATCGGCTGCTTCACGCTCGCGCGCAGCTCCCCGATCGCATCGTGAATCAGCGCCGCCGCCGCCTCGCGTCCGATCGCGCCAGGATTCGCCGCGCCGCGAGTCGCCTGTGCCACGATGAACGGGCGCGTCGGATCGCCCATCTCGACCGCCGCCACCCGCAAATTGCTGCCGCCGCCGTCGATGCCGAGGATGATCATACGTGTTCCCTGTTTTTTGCAGATGCGTTGGTAGTGTTTGGCGTGCCAAACCCAGGCATAAAACGTCAAACCCTGAAAATACGGGTCGGCACGATTGTTATGCCATCCATGTCCGCCGGATCAGGGCGGCGTAGTTGTCGCCGGGCGTGATCTGACCCAACACCGACGCGCGCCGTGCCCCGGTCTGTGACGGCAGCGCGCCGACGCGGTTGTGCCAGGTCTCGTAACCCAGTACGGCGAATGCCAGCGCCTCTTTGAAGTCGGCGGACATGCCTGCGTCATCCCCGGTCAGCACGTCACCAGGACGCAGCAGCGACGCCAGCATCGCCATCAGCGTCGGGTTGCGCACGCCCCCGCCCGCGACGATCACCTGTCCGATCGGGGCGGGGGCAAAGCGGGCGTAGGCGTCGGCGATGCTGTGCGCGGTCAGCGCGGTCAGAGTATGGGCAATGTCGGCGTCGGACAGCCCGCGCGCCCGTCCGTCGGTCATCAGACGCAGCGCGGCATCGACACCGAACAGTTCGCGTCCGGTCGTTTTAGGGATTGCACGGGCGAAATACGGATGAGTCAGCAGATCGTCGAGCCAGGCGCGGTCGAGTGCCCCGGACGCGGCAAAGGCGCCGCCGCGATCGTATTGGTCGCGTCCACCTGTGATCTCGACCATCAGCGCGTCGATCAGCGCGTTGCCGGGTCCGGTGTCAAAGGCGATCGGCTGCGCGTCGGGCAGCGTGAGCGGCGCCAGAAAGGTGACGTTGCCGATCCCGCCGATATTCTGGGCAGCACGCCACAGCGTCGGGTGGCGCAGCAGCAGGTGATCGACATAGGCGACCAGCGGCGCGCCCTGTCCGCCCGCAGCCACGTCGCGGACGCGGAAATTGTCGATCACCGTGACCCCGGTGCGCTCGGCAATGACCGCACCCGACCCGATTTGCAGCGTGGCGTTCACCCGTCCGTCGGGCGTGACATTGTGCCAGATCGTCTGTCCGTGCGAGGCGATCAGATCGACCGTTTCGCCGTCGATCACGCGCGCGGCAGCGTCCGCGAATGCCTCACCGATGGCGAAGTTGAGCATACACAGCGCGTCCGAGCCGATCGCGCCCGGCTGGCAGGCGTCCAACACCCGTCCACGCAGATCGCCAGGATAGGGCACCATCGTGGATCGCACGATGCGCGCGGTCAGGTGCGGTGGCGCGCCGTCGATCACGCACAGCGCCGCGTCGATGCCGTCCGCCGAGGTGCCGGACATCAGTCCGAGGACACGCAAACTCATATTGGCAGTGCTTTCACGATGGCGTCGTGCGCCCCGCGGCGAAAATCGGTGATGCTGCCAGCGGCGCCGTCATGGTCGCGTCCTGGATAGACGCGGTTGGTCAGCAGGACGATCACCCATTCCTGCACCGGGTCGATCCACAGGGTGGTGCCGGTGAACCCGGAATGACCATACGCCTGATCGCTGGCATAATCCCCGACCATCGACTCGCCGCGCGCCCGCAGCGCAAAGCCGAGACCGCGCCGGGTGTCGTGATCGTTCACCTGTTCGCGCACTGCCTCGGCATGGATGTCCGGCGTGATGCCCGGCACCGTACCCGTGCGCCAGCGTTCGCCGAATACCGCGATCGCCCGTGCAGTGCCGAACAAGCCTGCGTGTCCACTCAACCCGCCCAGTCCAGCGGCATTTTCGTCGTGGACTTCGCCCCAGCAGCGGCGCTGACGATACACCGAGTCGATCTCGGTAGGCGCGATCCGGTCGAGTGGGATGTCATAATCGCGGCGCGGGTTGAATCGGACACCGCGGTCGAGCGTGTCGCGCGGCGTATCGTGTCCTGTCAGGCGCATGACGGCTTCGCCGAGCAGCATATAGCCAATATCGCTGTAACGCACCGTCGCGCCGTCTGGCTGCCCGACGAACGGATACGCACACAGGGCAGCCAGCGTGCGTTCACGACGGACGGCGCGCGCGATCGGGTCGGAATGATCAGGCGGCGGCGGGGGTGACTCGTCCACCGCATTGTAGACATCGTGCCAGGGGGAGAGTCCGCTGGTGTGGGTGAGCAGGTGGCGAAAGGTGACGCGGCGCGGATCGACGCTTTGCCCGGCATAGGCGGGATCGATCGGCAGCAGCTCTTTGCTGTGCGGGTCCTGTCCGCCGTCGATCGGGCGCGCGCCGCCGATGCCAAATTCCGGGATCACCGTCGCCAGCCGATCGTCGATGGCGCTGTGTCCAGCACTGACCTGTCGCAGAAATGTCGTCGCAGTGAAGAGCTTGGTCAGCGACGCCAGGTCAAAATAGGTGTTGGGCATCACCGGGATGCGGCGCGTCTCCGGGTCGATCCAGCCCCAGGCACTCTCCAGCACAACTGCACCGCGATGCAGTACGCAGGCGCTGCACGCCGGGAAAGTGTCTCCCAGGTGAGGCAGGACGATACGTTCGAGGACACGGGTGAGATCGCTGGACACGGAGAGCATCCCAATCAGATTGTGCAAGAGGTAGAATGTAGCACAACATACCCATCCTGCAACCCGATTGCAGGGATTTGGTGTGCCAAACCCATTATACGAGGACGCATCGTTATGCGTCCCTGCATTGAAAAAAAGCGAAAAAAGGCTCTCGTCATGACCTCGCTCCCTTTACGCGCGCTCAACCGCACATTTTTGCAGCGCCAGCACCTCTTGCGCCCGGCGGACATGACCCCGATGGCGATGACCGCGCACCTGCTCGGCTTGCAGGCACAGGTGAACAACCCGCCTTACATCGGCTTGTGGACGCGGCTGCAAACATTCGAGCGTGACGCGCTGACCGAGGCGCTGCGTGCCCGACAGATCGTGCGCGCGGCGGCATGGCGTTCGACGCTGCATCTGATGACCGCCGCCGACTATCTCGCGCTGCGGCGCGCCTTTGAACCCGCCCTGATCAAAGGGCTGAACGCTTTTTTTGGCACTCGCGCCCGCGCGCTCGATGTGCCGCTGGTGGTGGACGTGGCACGCCAGATTTACGAGGACGCGCCGCGCACACAGGCGGAGATCAGGACGATCCTGCTGGAGAGCTTTCCCGACAACGATCCCGATGCGCTGGCGTACTGCGCCCGGTCGTACCTGTCGCTGGTGCAGGTGTTCCCCGGCGGGACATGGAGCAAAGGCGGCAGTCCAGCCTATGCCGCCGCCGAGTCGCACCTCAGCGCGTCCGCCAACCCGGATTACGCCATCATGCCGGTATTTCGTCGCTATCTGGCGGCGTGCGGTCCCGCGTCGATCATGGACTTTCAGACCTGGACGGGCATGACCCGGCTCAAAGGGGTGATCGAGTCGCATCAGGGCGAATTCCGCCTGTACACGGACGCCAACGGAGTCGCGCTTTACGATCTGCCCGAAATGGCAATCGTCGAAGCCGATACCCCGGCGCCGATTCGTTTCATCCCCGAATACGATAATGTGCTGCTCAGCCACAGTGATCGCAATCGTATTCTGGCGGATGCCGATTACAGGAAAGTCTTCCTCAGCGCCGCGCGCGTGCTGGCGACCGTGCTGGTGGATGGCTTTGTCGCGGCGGCATGGCGGGTCGATCGGGACAAGAAACGGCTGATCCTGACGATCGCGCCCTTTGCGGCGCTGACTGCTGAGGTCACGACACAGATCGAGGCGGAGGCGTTGAAAGTGCTGGCATTCGTGGCGGATATGAAAGACGATCCTGCGGGGTTTGCGGTGCGGTGGGCGTGAAAATTGGAACTCACCTTCTTGCAGCGCTTTCGCTCCGGGCAAAAAATGGATGAGCCTCATGCGCGATCGTAAACTGATCGTCTACCTGCACGCCTGGCACCTGACGCGCAGCCGCGCCTTTCACGACCTGCTGATCGACCCGCTCGGTCACTATGCCGCCATCGAGATGCGCGAGCTCGCCCCTGACGCCATGCCACCTGCGCCCGACGCCGACGAACAGATCGCCTTTTGCCAGGTCTTGCCGTCTTCCGCGTGGCTGCGCCAGCACGCCGACCGCGCCGTCTGGCTGCCGATGTGGGACGGGCACCTCACCTGGCTGCCGCACCGCTGGAACGCGCTGCCCAAGGCGCTGCGCATCGTCGCCTTTTCCGAAGCGGTGGCGGTGCGCACGCGCCGCGCCGGGCTGCGGACGCTGCGCCTGCAATTTTTCCAGAATCCCGACTCGTTTCCCGCCGCCACTTTCGAGCGGCGCACGCTGTTGTACTGGAATCGCACCGGGCTGCTGACCGAGCCGTTCTTACGCCAGTTTTGCGCCGTGATGCAGGTCGATCATCTGATCTTCCGCGATCGGATCGATCCTTACTTTCCCGATGCCGCGCATTACGTGCTGCCCGATCGCATCGGCACGACCACCGTCGAACCGCTGCCCGTCACCGACGACCGCGAAGCGTACTGGTCGGCGCTGCGGCGCGCCAATCTGTTCATCGCGCCGCGCGCCTTCGAGGGGGCGGGCAGCGCCTTCATCGAGGCGCTGGCGAGCGGATGCGCGGTGTTTGCCCGCGACGCCGCGACCATGCACGAGTACATCACGCACGGGGTCGATGGGGCGCTGTTCACCACTGGCGCGCGTTTCACGCCCGGCGTGATCGCTGCGAAGGTACGGCGGCGCGTGGCGCAGCGTCTCATGCCGGGGAGCGCGGCGGCGATCGAGGGGGCGATCATTCGCCTGTCGATGCGTCAGAATTGGGCGGGGTTGGCGCGGCTCGATCTGGCGGCGTTGGGAGCATCGGCGCGGGCGCGTCACGGGGAGGGCTATCGCGCCTGGCGCGCCGCTCAGGACGAGTACGCGCGCTTTGTACTAGGGGGCGATGTGTGACGCTGCGCCTGTCGATCATCATCGTCAGCTATAACGCCGGGGTGATCCTGCTCGACGTGCTGGCTGCTATCCCGGAGGCGGTCGGCGCGCTGCCCTACGAGGTCATGCTCTCGGACAACGGTTCGAGCGACGGCATGGTCGAGCGCGTCCGCGCCGCCTACCCTGAGGTGCGTATCCTGCAAAACGAAAATCGCGGCTTCGCGGCGGGCAACAATCGCGGAATGGAGGTCGCGCGCGGCGACATGCTGCTGCTGCTCAATCCTGATGCGATCGCGCTGCCTGGATCGCTGGCGCGGCTGGTCGCGCACCTGGACACCGCGCCGGACGTGGGCATGTGCGCGCCCAGGACGATCGACGGACGCGGACAGGTGGCGCTCAATGCCTATGGCGCCTATACCCCGACCGCGATCCTGTGGAATTATCTCGGACTGGCGCGCCTGTTTCCGGACCGGGTGTGGGGGCGCTATGCGCGGTCGCTGCGCGAGTCGCGGGAGCCGTTCGCGGTCGCGTGGGTGCAGGCGTCGTGCCTGCTGACGCGGCGGGCGGTCTACGAGCAGATCGGCGGCATGGACGAGCGCCTGTTCCTGTTCGCGGAAGACCCGGACTGGTGCGAGCGGGCGGCGCGCGCGGGCTGGCGTATCGACGTGGTGCCGGACGCGATCCTGCGCCATCTGGAATCGACGACGGTTTCACGCTATCCGTATGTGAAGATGCTGCACTACCATCTGAGTCCGCTGCACTATTTCCGTGCGCGCGGTCGGCGTGCCGACGTGCTGGCGCTGCGCATTGGCTTCACGCTGGAATTAGGGGCGAAGTGGGCGATCCGGCTGGCACAGCGCGCAGTCGGGCGCGGCGCGGCGCTCGATGCCAAGCTGGACGCCTATCCAAAAGTGATCCGGGCGATCTGGTCAGCGTCGGAATAGGTCGGCGTAGAGCGCGCGTACTTTCGCCATCTCGCTCGCGGCGTCGATCGTCAGGGACGCGGCGCGGGCGTGGGCGCGTTTTTGCTCGATCGCCTCGGCGGTCAGCGGACGCAGCACATCCGCCAGATCGGGCGCGGAAAAGCCGTCCGCCACCCATCCGCAGTCGGTCTCACGCACTACCGCCGCCATCGCCGGCGACGGCGCCACCAGCACGGCGAGTCCGGCGTGCATCGCCTCGAACAGCTTGTTCGGCAGCGTGTACAGCCAGGTATAGGTGGTCGGCGCCATGTAGCACAGCTCGATATCGCAGTCGGCGATCGACTCGACCACGCGGTCGTAGGGCACCATGTCGCGGAAAAATACCCGCCCCGGCGCCAGCCGCTCCCCCAGCGTGCGCAGCAAGTCCAGGTACGGCGGGTTGGCGTTGCCGAGCAGGAAATGCAGCGTGAAGCGGTCGTCCAGCAGCGCCAGCGCCTCGACCAGCGTCTCTAAACGGCGGTCGGCTTGCGCGGCGCCATGATGGATCAGGCGGATGTGCGCGCCGTCGGTGGGATGATATGGGACAGCCTGATGCGGCGGCGCGTTGTAGACCAGGATCGAATCGAGTCCATGTTCGGCTTGGTAGCGATCGACGAACGCCGGGGAGACAGTCATCGCGCGATCGACTCCGGGGATGGCGCGTCCCTCCAGGTGGCGGGTGAGCGGTGCAAAGAACAGCGACCACAGGCGGCTGCTCTCGCCAAAGCGCGCCCAGTACTCGTCGATGTCGTACACGACTTTCGCCCCGTGCGCGCGCGCCGCCCGCACCGCGATCGGCAGCATCGCCCAATCGCTGGCGTGGTAGGCGTCGGCGCGGGCGTCGAGCGCATGGCGGAATGCCTCGGCATAACGCGGGCGCGACCAGAAATACAGGTCATAGGCGCGCGGGGCGATCCGCCCGATGGCGATCAGCGTCATCTCCCACAGGCGGCGCCATGCCGGGGTCGCCATGCCGACTGGTTTCCATGTTACACTGTCCGGGGGCGCCCCAAAACCGATTATGGTCAGATCGTGGTCGGGCAGGAGCGCGTCGATCTGCCGTCCGGTGCGCGGATCGTTCTCGATCGGCATGGCGAGCGAGAGAATACAGATATGTTTGCGCATGGAGAACCGCCTCGATGGGGCATCAGGAGATAACGCCGTGATCATATGCGCCGCGCGGGGGCTTGTCCAGCGAGTGATCCGTTTCTGTTTCGGTGTCCCGGCGCTGGAGGGGGTCGCGCTCTGGCTGCTGCACTACGCGATCGCCGTCTTTCGGCGCGTTTGTGACGATACGCCGATCGCGGCGGTCATCGATGGCGATATTCACATGGGTCTGCGTCTGACCTCGCTGCTGGAGTCGAACCTGTATTTCCTGGGCATGGACGGCAAAGATCGGGGCGAGGTCGTGCTGCTCAGGCGGCTGACGAAGCCGGGTATGACCTGTCTGGACATCGGCGGTAATGTCGGGCAGATCGCGCTGCTGCTGGCGAAACGCGCCGCGCCCGCTCATGTCCACGTCTTTGAGCCGTCCAGCGCCAATCACGCGCGACTGCTGGACAACATCGCGCGCAACCGTTTCAACAACATCACCGTGACGCGCGCGGCTGTTTCGAACAACACCGACCCGCTCACGCTTCACATCCCGCGCACGTACAACACAGGCGCGGTCTCGCTCTATCCCGATGCGAGCTGGACGAGCGATACCGAGATCGTGCCGACGGTGCGCCTGGACGAGTACGCGGCTGTACACGCGCTGACACAGGTCGATCTGATCAAGATCGATGTCGAGGGCGCGGAAATGGATGTACTGGAGGGTGCCGACGCGCTGCTGAAGGCGCATCGTCCACTCGTCCTGATGGAGGCGACACAGACGATTGTCGAGCGGGCGGGACGCACATTGGAAGAAATTTTTGCGTTCTGGATGGGGCGCGATTATCGGTTGTATCAGGTGGACAGGCGCGGTGGGCTGCACGCGGTGACGCGCGCATCGGATTTAGGAGTCGATCAAAATCTGTGCTGTGTGCCGTCGGAGCGTGCCGACGCGCTGATCGCGGCGCTGTCCTGATGCCGCGCTTCACCGTGATCACCCCGTCGTACAATCAGGCGGCGTACATCGGCGCGACCATCGCCAGCGTGCTGACTCAGGACCTGACCGACTTTGAATACCGGATCATCGACGGCGGCTCGACCGACGGCACGGTCGCCTTGCTGCGCGCGCAGACCGATCCGCGTCTGACCTGGGTCAGCGAGAAAGACAGGGGTCAGGCGAACGCGATCAACAAAGGCATGATGACGGCACAGGGCGATCTGCTGACGTTCATCAACTCCGACGATGTGCTGCTGCCCGGCGCGCTGCGCTGCGCGGCGGACTACTTCGCGGCGCATCCTGACACCGATCTGATCTACGGCGATAGCGAGTTCATCGACGCGGCGGGGGCGCATCTGTCCGTATTTTTCAGCGAAGAATTCGATGTGCATGACCTGTTGGTAGGCGGTCAGGAATTCACGCAGCCCGGTATGGCGTGGCGCCGCCGCATGAGCGCGCGCATTGGCGCATTCGACGAGCGCCTGCACTATCAATTCGACCGTGAATTTTGCCTGCGCGCGGCGCTGGCAGGGGCGAGTCTGGATTATGTGCCGGGTATTCGCGCGCAGTATCGGCTGCACGAACACAGCAAGACGGTCAGTCAGGCGGATCGCTTTCTCGATGATTGGCGCGCGGTCACCCACGAGGTATTTCGGCGTACCGACCTGCCCGACGGTGTGCGCGCGCTGCAGCGCGATGTCGAGGCGTATTTCGTCTGGCACGATGCCAAGCGCGATTGGGCGAAAGGCGATTACCCAGCGGCGCGTCCACGTTTGTGGCGCACGCTGCGCGGCGGACGGGCGAGTCGGCGGGTGTTGGCGGCGGCGATGCTGCTGGACAGCTACGCCGGGACGCGGCTGGCGCCCGCCGTCGCGCGGCTGTTCACGCGCGTGACCGGAAAACCAGTCGAGCTGCTGTCATCGGTCGAATAAAGGCGGGTCTGGCACGCCAAACCCCTACAGCAGAGATGATGGCGCATTTCCGCATGAAATAATGGAATGGACATGATGAGGCGCCTGACCCGTATTGCGTTCATTTTACTGGCGTTCATGGTCGCGCTGATCACCGGGACCTACTACACCCAGGCGCCGCTGATTCGGACTGCGCATCATCTGTTGGTCAATGGCGCGCTGATCATCGGCATGATCTGGCTCTGGCGTCGCGGTGGGCTGCCGCGCCATCCGCTGACGCTTCCGACTCTCGCGGCGATCGGCGTGTGGCTGCTGGCGTCGGCGCTGGCGATCGATCCGCGCGTCAGCCTGGAAAATGCCTGGTTTCCGATCGCGCACGCGCTGATCGCACTCATCCTGATCGCACTCGTCCAGCGCGGACGCGCGACGCTGATCGTCGAGACCCAGTTCATGCTGGCGGTGGTGGTGGCGCTGTTCGGGCTGGTTCACCTGGGATCGTGGTACTTCGGCTGGGGGATCGCGCCGAGCACGGACGTAGGTTGGGCAGAGGTGACGGCGCTGGCGCCGCTGCCAATCATCGCGCCGCAGGTGTATATGCCGCTGGGCGTGAGTACCTGGCTGGCTGCCTACACCGCGCCGCTGGCGCTGCTGGCTTTCGCCTATGGCATGGTGGGACGGCGCGGCGTGCGAGTCGGTTTTTTCGTGCTGGCGGGGATGCTGACGATTGTGCTGCTGGCGACGGGGTCGCGCGGCGGACTGATCGCGCTGGCGGTCGGTGCGGTCGCGTGGGTCGGTTTACAGATCGCGCGAACGACGCGAGTGGGCGGGGACGCGCAGGCGCGGCGCGTCTGGATCGGCGTCGGCGCGGCGATCGCGGCGGTGGCGGTCGTCGGTGTACTGGTGATCGGACGCAATGTCGAGCGCTTCACCGGGGACGCGCTGCGGCTGAATCTGTGGCGCGGGGCGATCGCCATTGGCGCCGATCGTCCGATCCTGGGCGTGGGAGTCGGCATGTTCGGACGCGCGTATCGGGAAGCACGCGAACCTTACGGCGTGCACGACAACCGCCTGGGTACGGCGCACAACGCCTATCTGAACACGTTCGCGGAAACTGGATTGATCGGACTCGGCGTGATGCTGCTCGGCGGCGCGGCGATCGTGATTGCGGGTTGGCGGCGCTGGCGTGCATTCGACGATTCACAGCCAGGCGGACGCGCGGCGCGGCTGCGTTGGATGGGCGCGGCGGCGGCGCTGATCGGCTTTGGCGCGCAAAGCATGGTCGATACCTTTATCAGTCCGCCGCTGGCGCTGCTCACCGTCGCGCTGGTGGTGCTGGTCACCGCCGACACGCTGAAGCACGATAATCCGTCGCTGAACCGAGCATGGCGGGATCGGGCGGCGCGATGGGGCGCGATGGCGCTGGCGGGCGGGGTCGGCGCGGCAGCGATCGGACTGTGGGCGTCGGACTCGGCGTATGCGGATTTTCGTGAAGCCGGATCGCTGGCGGAGGTAGAGGCAATCGCGGCGCGCGATCCACAGCTCGACTTGTACACGCTCCAGATCGCGGATTTGCGCGGGCGCGCGGGTGACCCGGATGCCGATACGCGCTATGCCGACGCACTCGAACGTGCGCCCACCTGGGACATGGGCTGGATCAACCGAGCGGCGCTGGCAGAGGCGCGCGGCGACGATGCCTCGGCGCTGGACTATCTCGATCGGGCGCGGGCGATCGACCGTTTCAACGGCGCGACCGTGCATTGGGCGCGGATCGCGGAAAGCACGGTCACGGCGGACGATCAGACGATCATCGCTGCCTATTTTTTGTATTTCGACGGGGCGAACCTGCCTTTTTCAACGTTCTGGTGGGAGACGCCGCTGCGTCGCGCGGCGGTCGAGGCGCTGACCGACGGTTGGCTGCCCGCCAATGCCGACCTCGCCTATCGCGTGCTGCGCGTCCACGACCCCGATCGCCTGAACCAGATAGTCGGTATGGCGACGGCGAAACCCGAAGCAGCGCGATCGGCGGGTGACTGGTGGGTGATCGGGGAAGACTCGATGCAGACAGGTGATATTCCCGGCGCGATGATCGCGTTCACCGAGGCGATGCGGCTCGATCGGCGCAATGGCGATTACGCGGCGGCGCGGGCGCGCGCCCGGATCGTCACTGACCCGACCGACCCACTGATCGAGGTCGATCTCAAGCTGGCGGAACTGTTGGGCACGCGCTACGAGAGCGTGAACGCGATCCGCGCCAGCATCGCGCCCGACGAGGAATCGCGGCGTCGGCTGCTGGCGAACGCGGTGCCGCCGCTGGTGATCGATCAGAATTTCGAGGGAGTCAGCTACGGCGGGCGTGTAGTCGGCTTCACGCCATTCGAGTCGATGCGTGAGCCAGGTTTGGGCGCGCCGCTGCTGCAGCCCTGGGTCGATCTGGCGGCAAGCTACGAGTCTGCGGGGGATATGGAGGCGGCGGCAGGGGTGCGGCGGGCGATCGCGGGACGGGTGCGGTAGGGTGAGCGGATGCAGCGCGTCGCGGTCGCGTCATGGTGGCGGTCGGCGTTAGCATGTAAAACTACGCCATCGAGCGGGATGAAAACAGGAATACCATGATGCGGTCGATACGGGTGTGGGCGCTGTCTGTGCTGCTGATCGCGGCAGGATCGATGGTGGCGGTTGTGCCGGCGGCGGCGTGTTCTGGCGGGGGCGGGTTGTTCAGCATCAACCAATTGGCTACTATCCGATCGTCGTTGTAGGCTCGATTGCGGTATTGAGTGACAGCCATTACAACGCATTACTTCAGGTGGACGCTTATCTGAAGGGCGATCCGCAAAACAATACCCTCTTGTATCAACGCAACAAGCAGAGTTATGTACAGCTCGCGCTCGGTGGACGTGCGCATCCTACGCAGTGCATGAACTTCGGTGAGATGCTGCCCGCCGGACGCCAGTACATCGCAGGTCTGTTGGAACGGAACGGGGTCTGTCAAGGCACGCTTATTCCAGCGGACAGCGACGGACGTTTTGCGGTGGAGTATCTCGATTGGCAAACCCCGATTACGACGGATTACGCGGGCCTGATCGCTTACATTTCGCAGCGCGAGTCGCTGACAGCCCATCTGCCGGTCTCGCAGGTCAAGCCGCGCGCGGTCACGGTCGAGCTGACAACTGATACCGGGGCGCGTTATTACCTTCCCGTACAGGGACGGTCGCTCGTCCCGGTTGGAAGGACTGTGAATAGGAGCTGTGAAACGGAAACACAATTTTTCAGGTGCAACAGCATGATTTCCGCACCAAATCACATCGACTACGCTTATTTCATCGAGCCGTCACCCGATTCAGAGGAATCGATTGTTTTGTGGGACGAGCCTTATGGCAACCTCTTTTACGGTTCCACTGGTGTGTTTTCGATTGACAGCGATCTGATCGCCGTGTGGGGTCAGGATGATACTCAGTTGCAGGTGTATGGGACACGCTGTCAACCGTCACTCGGTAACTGGCTGTGGAGCAGCAATGTTCCTCCCCGGTTGAACAGTGTGAACGAATCCGCAGTCGGTCGTTTGCTGCCCGGCGCGGGCGCGTGGAGTCCGAGCGGGCGGACATTGGCGTTCAGCACCGAGGCGGGCGTGTGGCTGTGGGATGCGGTCTACAGCAACACTGAACCGCGCCTCTTGCTCACGTCCGATGGAGAGCCGAATCGCGTGCTGCACTTCTCTCCACGGGGCAGCTATCTGGCGCTTCAGGCGGGCATACGCCGTTATCACATCGACATCACCACGTCGGAGGTTTATCCCGATGGGCTGTTTTCGCCCGACGATCGACAGTTGATGGTGTTCGACACGCAGGCGGACGAGCTGCGCCCGCATATGCTGTATCGCATGATACCGAATTTCATGCTCGTATCAGAGTGGGTGGTTCGCAGCCCGGCGCCGCAGATGAGCCAGTTCGAGTGGATCGAAGACTCGAACTACCAGGATGGGGACTATTTCGCGCTGACATGCGGCGCCTTCGCGCGCGATCCCGATCGTGCCGGGCAGTTTCAATATGAATCGTCACACCCGTGATCGATCTCGACTATCGTCGATTCTAATTTGGCGTATGGGTTTCTGGGCGGCGGTATGCTCAGGGGTTCAGCGCCGCGTGCCGAAAGTCGTGTTATGCTGATACCATACACATTACGGAGCGCCGACGTGTCGATCAATCACCCGCGCAATCTCTACAACGGCATCAATGCCCATCTGCACAGCCTGATCCAGAACGATCCAAATGAGGACTGGGACGGATTTCACACGCAGTTGATCACGGAGATTGCGCGCGCATTAAATGCGGTGCTGCCCGATGACTATATCGTCGATGTCGAGCGCTCGCTTCAGTTGAAAGAATATCATCTCGATTCCGGGCTGAAAATTTGCCGTCCTAAGCCAGACGTGGTGGTCTATCAGGCGCGCGAACCAGTGTATGCCGTCGGTGCAGCGGCGAATCGCCACGCCCGATGCGCTCACCCTGCCGATCGTCGAGACGTTCGACACGGACAGCGCAGCCTATTATGCGGCGGTCGTCATCCGCGAATCGTCAGCCGAGACCCCGCGCGGGCGCATCGTCACGCGGATCGAGCTACTCTCGCCGACGAATAAAGTCGGCGATGACCTGCTCGGCTATCATCAGAAACGCTACCTGGCGCTGCACACTGCGACCGCAATGGTCGAGATCGACCTGCTGCATGAGACAGCATCACCCATTCGCGGCATTCCGCGCTATCCGAGCCAACCGGACAGCTATCCCTACACGATCGTCGTCAGCGACCCGACGCCGACAGTGAGCAAGGGGAAGACCGTCGTACATCGCTTCAGTGTGGATTCCCCGCTGCCGACATTCGATGTACCACTGACGGGCGGGCGTGCCGTCGCGCTGATGATCGATCCGCTCTATCAGAACGTGTTCAACGGCTTGCGCATCTACGGCATACTGGTAGATTACGCCGTGCTGCCGTCTCGGTTCGAGCGTTACAGTCCGGCGGATCAGGGGCGTATTCGCGCGGTCATGGAGCGCGCGGCAGAGGAATAAAAGAGAAGGGATTAACCAGATATTTAGGAAGTCAGAGAGAAAGAAAAAAGAAGGAGGGGTGCCATAGAAATAGAAAAACCGATGCTTTGCGCAGGGGTCATGGCTAAACGAAGGCAAAATTGATTTGTGTTGGCAGCGGTCTACTCTCCCACACAGTCACCCGTGCAGTACCATCGAC
>DAOTUN010000128.1:0-13567 GCA_034437395.1 Anaerolineae bacterium
CTGCGCAGGTTTCCAGCGCCATAGTCGATGACGGCGAGCATAGTGATTCCCTCTCTGTAATCTTGTCATTGGAAATAAAAAAGCCCCGCAGGGGCGCGGGGCTTCGATCGTCTCACGGTCACCCGGATGTTCCGAGTCAGACGGCGAACCACACCAGCGCCCCAGGGGCGTGATCGAGGGAATGATGATGCGAGCGGATGGTGCAACGAATTGTCATGATGCAGAGTATAGATCGGCGGCGGGCGGGTTGTCAACAGCATTGGCGAATCGGTTCGTGCGCTATAATGGGCGCCGATCGTCTTGCAATCAGGTTGCAGTCAGGACAAAACGGCATGGCAGCACAGCAATTCGTGATCGAGGGCGGACACCCCTTGCGCGGGGAGATCACCGCCAGCGGCAACAAAAACGCCGCGCTGAAGATGATCCCAGCGTGCCTGCTCACCGATCAACCCGTCACGCTGCACAACGTCCCCGACATCGGCGACGTGCGCAGCCTGATCGAGATCATGCGCGCCATCGGCGCCGAGGTGACCTGGACAGCCGACAGGACGCTGCGCATTCATGCGCACACGATCGTCACCAGCGACATCGACGCCGCGCTGACGAGCAAGTTACGCGCCAGCATCGTGCTGGCGGGCCCGCTGCTGGCGCGCTGCGGACGGGTGTCACTCGGTTTGCCGGGCGGCGACACCATCGGGGAGCGCCGTATCGATATGCACATCTACGCGCTGCGACAGCTCGGCGCGACCGTCAGCTTTGACGGCGCGATCCGCCTGCACGCCGACAAGCTGATCGGGGCACGGATCGTGTTCGTCGAAGCCAGCGTCACCGCCACCGAAAACGCGGTCATGGCGGCAGTGCTGGCGCACGGCACGACCGTGATCGAGAATGCCGCCGGAGAACCGCATGTGCAGGACCTATGCAAGATGCTGGTCGGCATGGGTGCGCACATCGATGGTATCGGCTCGAATCGCCTGACCATTGAGGGCGTCGATAGGCTGAACGGAGGCGAGGCGCGCGTCGGCGCCGATTTCATGGAGGTGGGCAGCTACATCGGCGCGGCGGTCATGACGGGCGGCGAACTGACCATTCGCCAGGCTGACCCGGAATATCTCACCACGATCGCGCTGGTGTTCGAGCGCCTGGGCGTGCGTTGGGAGGTGCTGGGCGCCGATATTCATGTGCCCGCGCACCAACCGCTCACCATCACGCCTGACCTGGGCAACCGCATCCCGATCATCAAAGCGCAGCCCTGGCCCGCCTTTCCGTCCGATCTGATGAGCGTCGCGCTCACCGTCGCCACTCAGAGCTACGGCACGGTGCTGTTTCACGATTGGATGTACGAGAGCCGTTTCTTTTTCACCGACCGCCTGCTGCGTATGGGCGCGCGGATCACGCTGTGCGATCCGCACCGCGTCCTGGTGCAGGGACCAACCGCACTGGTCGGTCAGCGGCAGATTACCAGCCCGGACATCCGCGCGGGCATGGCGATGCTGCTGGCGGCGCTGGCGGCGAAAGGCGAAACCCGCATCGCCAACATCCACCAGATCGATCGTGGCTATGAGCGCATCGACGAAAAACTCACAGCGTTGGGCGCCAATATTGTCCGCATCGACGTGGGCGAGATCAACGAATCGTAGGGGTTTGGCGTGCCAAACCGCCTTACACGATTACATCTATGCAGCTGAATACGCTAACGCAGTCGTGAAAATGGTACTGGCGCGGGCATATCGACGGACGACGGCATCAAAAACCCCGTCGGCACTGCACCAGAAAAAAGCTGTGTGCGAGGCGCATAGTCGCCCGCTCGTTCGAGTGGAAGCATTTCCATCAGGCGCACCCCAACCGTGTCGTCGTACTGTACGACGACCAGCTTATCGTAAAGCACCAGCGTTTCCCCGCGCGCCCAGGACAGAACCAGCCCATCATCACGCCATGCGCAGCTTTCTTCAAAAAAACCCCAGCCCTCGACTGGCGCACAGAATGCAGCTGTGCGCGTTGTGTCCGCGTACAGCAAGCGAATTGCGGCTTCAAAGACATCGCGCCGCGCTTCAAACGACCACACGCCGCGCAGATCGGGTGTGTCGTCGTAAAAGATCAGCACCGCATCCTCACGTAAATCTGGCACTACGCGCGTCATGGCGCGCAGCAGAAATGCCTGACGCGCGGCAACCTGCACGTACAGATTGTGTCGTTCCAGGTTGCTGTACAGCCCCATCGCCACCAGCGCCATCAGCGCCAGCGTGGTCAACATGCGCGTATTCAAAAACAGGATAGCCCCGCCACCGATGATTATCGCCAGCATAACGGCGCGCGCATCGAACAACAGCACGCCACAGCAGGCGATGGCAAACACCAGGCGTTTCGTCCTGTGCGACGACCATGCCAGCAGCGCCAGACCACAAGCGTAAAGCAATGCCCCACTCACACCCGCGATGAACAGCGTGCGATAATTGATGTCCCGGTAAAATGTCGGCAGAATCGCGGCGACACCTGCCCCGATCAAGCCGAAAGCCAATATACCCAGGATGACGACTCGGCGTGACTCTGGCTGTTCCTTGCGCAGTGACCACCCGATAAAGCCCGTCAGCAGCGCGCCGACAGCGGCTATGAGCGCGTAATCAAGCGAAAAGCTCGCACGGGTCGGCACGACGTTCAGCCAGGCATTGCCGAGCACCTGTCCGTAGATACGCTGTAACGCACGCAGCATCTCGCCAGGGACGAACGACAGCACCGACGCCTGATATTCCCCACCTTGATCCTGAGTCACAAAATAGGCGTAGCGCGCGAGCATGAGCGCGGGAACGATAACCCATAGCGCTGACCAGCGCCATTTCTCACGTCCCTGAGACAGCAGCAGCAAAAACGGGGTCAGCGCGATCGGCAGGAACACTGATTCATAAGTCATCGCGTACAGCAGTGCCAGTGTCATGCCTGTCAATTTGCCGATGCGCGGGGATGCTGCGTGCCATAACAGCAGATTGGCAGCGATCAGCCACGCGACAATGGGCGCCTGAACGTTGAGCGCAGTCACCCAATACGTCCCAGTGTCGGCGGCACTCACCAGTGACAGTATGCCCGACGCGAATGCGAGCCACCGTCCACGCGGGACGATCTGGTTCACAAGTGCATAAACACTGACACTACGTAAAAACAGCAGCGCCGCCGCCAAAACATTGGCACCTACCCATGACTCTGGCGTCAGCGCATGTGCCAGATGAATCATTAATCCGAGAAATGGGCGGCTGTCGTGACTTACAACCGGAAAGTAACCTGCCTCGATCCCGGCGAAGAACACCCAGGTGTCGCTGATGTCGGCGATGTCGAACCCGAACGGCATCCACAACATGAGGGTGACGATCAGGAATATCGCCGCGACGAGCCAATCTCGTGTCCGTTTCGGGCGTAAGCTGGAGACACTACCCTCCATTACCATTTTTCGGCAGGTTCAGCACCGACAGCGTCGTCCCGGTGTCGTGCTGCATCACCATCGCCTGGTACGAGTCGCGGTACAGCCGGGCGCGCTCCCGTTCCAACGCCCAGGCACGGTTAATGCTCTCCTGCAGCGGTGGCAAGAGCGACTCCAATTCCGCAAAACGGTTGACGAAGCGCTCGAATTCTTTATCGTGCAGCCGCCAGACTTCATCGTTACTGACAGTGAATTGTTTCCAGCGTTTTTGATCGTCGCCGCGCCAGTCGTTCCACTCCTGGCGGAAGCGTTCCTCGCTCAGGCGCTGCATTTCGGCGACCTCGTTGATGCGTCGCTCCAGCCGATCGCTGATACGCTCGAAATCGTCCAGCACCTTTTTCATCTCACGATACGCCTCTGCCCAGGTCTCGAAGCGTTCGGCGCTGCGCTGCATCTGGTCTTCATGCGTCTTGAAGCGCCCCAACAGCGCGCCCATCCCGGTCTCGCGCTGCTGTTCGAGCAAGGTTTGCTGGTCGATGAACTGCTGAATCTGTTCGCGGCGGTCACGCTCGCCGTTGGTCACCTCGGTGATGCGACGCTCGTTGCGCAGCGCCAGGTCTTCGATCAAGGTCAGCTTCGGCTTATTGGACTCGACCGCTTTGCGCATCTCCGGGATGTCGCCCTCGATCTCGGTCAGGCGGCGGGCATCCTGACGGCGCTGTTCTTCCAGGAATGCCAGACGACGATCCGGCTCTTCCAGACGCTTGAACAGGTCATCCACCCGCCCCTGAAGCGCCTGCACGCTCTGCGCCAGACGATCTTTCTCGACGTTGATCGCCGGGAGTTCGGTCGTCTGCCGCTCGATACGTCCGATTTTGTCGGTGATCTCGCGCACCGGACGCGCCGCCGTCTCACGCGCCAGTTCCGCGCGGCGCTCGAATTCCCGCTCGGAGGTCAGACGTTTCGCCTCGATCTGCTCGATGTGCGCCGCCATCTCGCGTCGCATCTGATCGAGCAGATCGGCATCGCGGGCGCTGGTGGCGACCTGCCCTTGCAGCTTGGCGCTGTCCGACTCGACCGCATTCAGCCGCTTCAGCACCACATCGCTCTGTTCCTGCTGCTGTGCCAGCCGCTCTTGCAGCGTGGCGATCATCGCCTTGTCGCGGCGGCGTTCTTCATCCAGCCACTCGATCATCTTGGCGGCTTGGTTGATGTCCATCGTCATAAGATTAACCTCATTTCACAATCATCCTATTTTACCCATCAATTTCAGCGTTCGTCCAACACCATCCTGAGCGCAGCCCCGGCATTGATCACCCCATATCCCTGACGATAGACAGGCACGCCAGGAATACGCTCTGCCGTTGCGATGATGGTATCGACCAGTTGACGCGGACTCAGCGCCGGGTCTGCCTCGATCATGGTGGCGATCACACTGGCGACGATCGGCGCGGCAAAGCTGGTGCCGTCCACATGCTGATAGTACGGTGTCACCAGCTTGCGCTCGGTGATCGCCTGCGCGCGCGGGCTATCGTGATACACCCGCTTGCTGAACAACTCGATCGCTTCGCGCTCTACGTCGGTGCCAGGCAGCACCGGTGCCACCACCCAAATCGACGGCGCCACCACTTCCGGCTTGATCACACCGCCGATTCCGACGCCGTAATTGCTGTGCCACAGCGACAGCGCGCCGCGATCGAAGACGTTGCCGTCGTCCACACCACCGACGGTGAGCGCGGATGGCGCGGTCGCGGGCGGATACAGCTGGCGTTCACCGCCATTGCCCGCCGCCACCGTGACTGCGATCCCGGCATTGAACAAACGCCCGATCGCGGCATCGATCGGGTTGTCGTCCAGCGTATCGACCGGATCGCCACCCAACGACAGATTGACCACGCGCACACCCAGTGAATGCGCGTGTTCCTCCAGCCAGTTGAGCGCGCGGAGAATATTCTCATTCGGGATGGCGCCACGCGCGTCGATCGTCTGGATCAGGATGAGATCGGCATCGCTGGCGATCCCCCGGTACAGCCCGTGACCGCGATAGCCGTTGCCCGCCGCCGCTGTGCTGGTCATGGTGCCGTGCCACTGCGACGGCATAGCGGCATCCCACCCGCGCCAGGTCGGAACCTGATCAGGCGTGAAATAGGCGGTCTCGACCTGCTCGCTCCCAACATCGACCCACGCCTTGATTCGGTTGGTCGGGTGTATCAGGTCAGGATGGGGGTAGAAACCGCTGTCCACAAAGGCGATCGTCACCCCTTTTCCGGTGTAATGCGGGTGCGCGCGCATCCTGAGCGGCGTTGGCAGCGCGCCAAAGGCGGCTTCAGCGTCAAGGGGCCAGGTGAGCTGGATCGCGCTCTGCATCGCGGACTCGCCACGCTCCAACAGGATCGTCAGCAGCGCCTTTTGCACGCACGCCGGACACGCCCCGTCGTCGGGTGTCCAGCCGCTGTTGTCCGCTGTCATACGATCCAATACCTGGTCGGTCAGCCAATCGGTTTCCTGGAGAATCGTGCGGGTATGGATGCGCCCGCAGATCAGACAGGCGGCGGTTTCAGTGGTTGCCGCCAGATCGCGGACATTGAGTTTGATAAGGTCTGCCATACTGCTTCATCCCTTTGGTTTCGGAAAGTGCCGCGTGGTCAGGACAGTTGATTCAGGAACGGTTCACCAGGCATCCGCTCGGAAAATCACATTCATATCGCTACTGCGTCAGCGCCCAACCGCGCAGCAGTTCTGCCACCGTCCACGCCTGCGCGGCGGCACCGCGCGGCGCGTGCGGGGGATCGCCGTCGAAGATCTCCGCCGCCGATCCGAGTAATCCCGCGCTCAGGTGATCGATCAGGGGCAGCAAGAACGAGCGCGCCGCGCGCTTATCATTGTACGTGTTGAGATGCGCCTCGACGAACGCGCCGATCAGCCATCCCCACACTGCCCCCTGATGATACATGGCGTCGCGCGTCTTGCCGTCACCGACATATACGCCCCGATAATTCGGGTGACCTGGATGCAGACTGCGCAAGCCATGCGAGGTGACCAGCGACGCCGCGCACTCGTCCACCACAGCCAGCGCTTGCGCCTCGGTCAGCAGATCGCCGCAGTAAAACAGACTGACGGCGAAAATGGCATTCGGGCGGATGGTCGCGTCGGAGGTGCCGTCGGGGGTGTCGATCACATCGTGCAGATAATGCGCGTCCTCATTCCAGAAGCGCTGGAACGAGGCGCGGACGCGATCGCAGCTGCCAGTGTATGCCAGACGATCCCCGGACGCGCCCAGCAGATGGGCGAACTCCGCCATGCAGTTGAGCGCGTTGTACCAGAGCGCGTTGATCTCGACCGCCTTGCCTGTGCGCGGCGTTACGACCCAATCGTCGATCTTCACGTCCATCCAGGTCAACTGCACGCCCGGCTCGCCCGCCCGCAGCAGCCCATCCGCTGGATCGACGGCGATTCCATAGCGGGTGCCGCCCATGTGCGCGTCGATGATCATCGTCAGAACAGGATACAGATCGCGGATCAGCGACAGGTCAGCGGTGGCGGCGTGATAGGCGCGGATCGCCTCGATGTACCACAGCGTCGCATCGACCGTATTGTAGCCCGGCGCGGCGCCCGCATCGGGAAAGGTGTTGGGCAGCATCCCCTGATCGACAAATCGAGCGAAGGTGCGCAGGATCAGCGCGGCGTCGGCGTGGCGTCCGGTCGTCAGCGTCAGACCGGGCAGCGCGATCATGGTGTCGCGTCCCCAGTCGGTGAACCAGGGATACCCAGCGATCACCGTCCTCCCGTCGGGCACGTCAGCCAGCGGACGCGCGACGATGAACTGATCGGCTGCCAGCGCCAGCTGACGTAGATCGTCGGTGATGGCGCCGAGCGCGATCGCCTTGATCACGCGCGCTTCATGCGTCTGGCAGCGCGCCAGCGCCTCGGCACCGTCGATGAAGTCGGCATAGACAGTCGTCGCGGCGAACGTAACCGACTCGCCCTGACTCAGCGCGATCGCCAGATCGCCGACATAAGCGTGATCGTCGCGGTCTGGCAAGCCGCGCTCGGTCTCGATCGCCAGCGCGAAATCACGATACCACTCGAAAACGGGTGAGGCGTCGGCGCGGTCGCTGAGAATGTAAAACGATTCCCGGTCTGGCGCCGTGATACACAAGCCACGTCGCACGCTCTCGACGGCATAGCTGCCCCGTCCGACGGTGTTGGCGTGCGCGTCACGGTGATTGACCAGCGCACGCGCAAACAAGACGACCGGCGCCGTCGCGCGCGTGAGCGTGTAGCGGATGTAGGTCGTATTGGCGCCCTGCTCCATCCATACTCGCTTTTCCAGCAGCGCATCGCCGAACGCGAATGTCCAGGTCGGGATAGCCCCTTCCAGCGCGAACGACTCGATGCGCGTGTTGCCGTCGGGGTTGATCGCACCCGATCCCCAGGCATTGACGTACAGACGGTGATCGACACCGCGATAGCGCGCGCTCTCGTCCAGCTTTGCCACCAGCAGCGTCCGTGCGACAGGCGGCTGGAGCGCCGCGACCAGCAAGCCGTGATAGCGTCGCGTCAGCGCACCGCTGATGGTGCCACTGGCATAGCCGCCGCTGCCGTTGGTGACCAGCCACTCACGCGCCGTTGCGCTCTGATAATCCCCACAGATGTCTCGCCCGAATCGAATCGCCATTTTCGCCCCTTACCGTAGTGCATCGCCTCAGGCAAACTATAGCATATGCACATTAAGCCTTTTGCACGCGCCTTCATCATTTCGCACAAAGCATGTTGCACGAAAATGATGCGCACGCTCTTGACAAGGAGTCGCCATGCCTGTCCCTGCCACCCGTCATATCGTCGAAACGACGTTGTACGTCCGCTATGCCGAAACCGATGCGATGGGGATCGTCCATCACGCCAATTACATCGTTTTTTTCGAGGAAGGACGCAGCGCCTATACACGACAGCGTGGCAGCAGCTATGCCGAGCTCGAAAAAACCGGAGTGTTCCTGACTGTGGTCGAGGTCGGCGCCCGCTACGTCAAGCCGTCGGTGTACGGTCAGCGGCTCACGGTGCGTTGTTGGATCGCGGAGATACGCAGCCGGGGTGTCACCTTCGAGTACGAGATCGTCGATACCGACACGGGTGCCCTGTCGATGACTGGATTCACCAAGCACATCTGCGTCGATCGGGAGGGCAGAATCATCCTGATTCCGGCACTCTGGCGCATCTGGGCCGAATGATTTTGTTTTTTGACGCCATCGCCGCATCGGATTATAATTAAACGTAAGTTTGATTAAAAAATACTGTGCTTGATGGAGTCAAAATGGTTACCTATATGGATCGTCCCTGGATCAGCAAACTCGACCCAGGCGTTTCGCCTTCGCTGATGCCCTATCCCGACAAACCGCTGTTCGCCCTGCTGCGTGAGCGTGCCGCGCGCACACCCGACAATATCGCCGTCTCGACCAGTGCCAGGCTGCCGATCGTTGGGCGGATGTGCGCCGACCTCACCTATGCCGAGGTCGATCGCGCCAGTGATGCGCTGGCGGTCGCGCTGGCTGAACTGGGCGTCAAAAAAGGCGATCGTGTCGGTGTGGTCATGCCCAACACCGCCGCGTTCATCATCAGTTATTTTGGCATCCTGAAGGCGGGCGCGATCGTCGTCGCTGTCAACCCCACCTATCCGCCGGAAAAGATGCGCGAACAGCTTGCAGACAGCGGCGCGACCGTCGCGCTGTGCCTGACCCTGTTTTACAACGCTCTCAAGAGCGTGCAGGCTGGCACACAGGTCAGGACGATCATCACCAGTAACGTCAAAGAATACCTGCATCCACTGGCACGGCGCATGTTCCAGATTGCTAAAGAAAAGAAAGGCGGACACGTCATCGAGGCGGTCGCGCCCGGCGATCACTGGCTGCAGGCGGTCTTGAGCAAATATGCCGGGCGCAAGCCGACCGTGACCGTCTCCGGCGAAGACGTGGCGATCTATCAGTACACGGGCGGCACGACGGGTGTCCCCAAAGGCGCCATGTCCCAGCACAAGGCGCTGGTCGCCAACACCCTTCAGTGCATCGAGATGCTGACCAGCGGCGATGACAAGGGGCGCGGTGACAAAGAAATTTTCCTGGGCGCGATCCCGTTCTTTCATGTCTACGGCTTGATCACGGTCGTCGGCTTTGCCATGTCGCTGGGCGCGCGGATCGTGCTGGTGCCCAACGCGCGCGACATTCCCGACGTGCTGGACGTAATCGACACCTACAAACCGACAATCTTCATGGGCGTGCCCGCACTCTACAACGCCATCAGCAATCACCCGAAGGTCAAGGCGAAGCAGATCGACATGACCTCGATCCGCGTGTGCATGAGCGGATCGGCGCCGCTGCCCCCTGCCGTTAAACGTGAATTCGAGCGTCTCACAGGGGGCAAGCTGCTCGAAGGCTTTGGCATGAGCGAGATGCCGACCGCGACCCATACCAATCCGCTGGTGGGCGAAAACCGCACGGGTTCGATCGGGCTGCCCTTCCCGGACATGGATGTGCGCGTGGTCGATCTGGAGACGGGCACGACCGAGATCGCTGTCGGCGAGATCGGCGAGCTGATCATGCACGGTCCGCAGTTGATGCTCGGTTACCACAACATGCCCGACGAGACGGCGCACGCGCTGCGCCTGCACGACGGCAAGCGCTTCCTGTACACAGGTGACATCGCGCGCATGGACGAGGACGGCTATTTCTACATCGTCGATCGCAAGAAGGATATGGCGATCATCGGCGGCTACAATGTCTTTCCGCTCAATGTCGATAAGGTACTGGCGGATCATCCGGCTGTGTTAGAGGTCGCCACCGCTGCCGTCCCCCATCCCGACAAACAGGGACAGGAGGCGCTCAAAGCCTGGGTCGTCCTCAAGCCGGATATGACCGTCACCGAGAGCGAATTGGTCGATTTTGCCTCTAAGCGGCTGGCGCGCTACGAGGTGCCCAGCCGATTCAGTTTTATCGAGACGCTGCCGAAAACCACCGTTGGCAAGACACTGCGCCGCGAATTGGTGGCGATGGAAATAGCTGAACGCACGGAACGGGCGCGCACCCTGCAACCCACCCCGTAATCGCATTCACTCCGCATCCGGCGCGGGCAGATAATATCCCCGGTAGAATGCCCGCGCCGGGGCACGATTCATATACCACAGCACATACAGCGCCACCAACGCGCTCAGACTGGTGCGCGCGACCAGCAGTCCCCGCTCCAGGTCACGCCCGCTGTCGATTCCTACACTGACCTGAGCGGGCGCCGCCAGGTTGATCAGTGCCAGCAGTGCCGATGTCCCGGTGATACCCAGGACCGCCGCGATCATCACCCAACGGATGCCGCGCGGTCTGCCCCGCCACGCCAGCAGCGCGATTATGGCAAAGCCGACTCCGAGCGCGATTTGCAGCAGCAGCGACGAGTCGGTCAGGCCGACAAAATTGGCGCCGACTGCGATCGCGCCGTCATCCGATCCGCCGGGAACCACCGCCGCCAACCGCGACCGGATCGCCACTACCAACAGCACCTGCAGCAGCGGCAGCACGGTGAACAGGATTACGCTCACCAGAATCGCCAGGCTCAACCCGAATGTACGTGGAGGCGTGCGCGGTGATTGCCTCACAGCTTGTGTGCCGCCGTCGTTCTTCATCAGTGCCCTTTCATTAAAGTCACGTAACAATACCATTGACGCACCGGGTCTCTACATTCGACTAGCATGTTGTACAGCGAGTGTGCTATATTATCGACATAGACACATTCTGAATGCAGGGAGTGATCATTATGGTCAAATTTCCACAGATACTAGACCAGATTTACAGCGCCTTTCGTGAACGCAGCGATCAGGCGCGCGTGATCCTGATGCACCCAAACGGGCGCTTTCGCACGCCGTTCATCGCACGTCTGACGCGCACCACTGATTATCAGGTATTCTACTACGCACTCAGCCCCGATGACGTGGATTTGCCCGCCCTGCTCAACGGCATGACCCACGATCTGTCGGCGCAAAATCCGCTGTTCGGGCGACACATTCATATGCTCTATCCCGAAGACGCGCAGGACATGGGCAAGCTCGCCGCCGCCGCCGCCCGCGATATTGCAGAATTGAGCAGCCAGCCCTTCCTGCTGGTACTCGACGAATACGATCGCAGCCATGCCGCCGACGATATTCAGTGGTTCATCGAGCAGCTCGTCGATCAACTGCCCGCACACTGCAAGATCGTGATCAACAGCCGTATCTTCCCGCGCCTGCCCTGGGTCTCGATGATCGCGCAGCGTCAGGCGCTGCTGTTCGACGATACCGAGCTGGTGCGCGACAACTTTTACGAATTCGCCGGTGGAGAGCAGTCGCTCGAAGTTTACGCGCTCGGACCTGGGTTTGTGCTGTTCAACGAAAAAGTGGTCGATATCTGGGAAGGACACCTGCCACGTCTGCTGTTCTTCTTCGCGCTCGACCGCGCCGTCATCACCCGCTCGGAAATCTGCCATGCCTTCTGGCCCGATCTCGACCTGGAGCAGGCGGTCAACGTCTTTCACGTCACCAAGCGGCGGCTGCACAAGGCGCTCGAAATGGATGTGCTGGTTCACACCGATGGCTATTATCGCATCAATCCCGAACTCGATGTCGATTACGACGTGATGCGCTTCGTGGGCAAGCTGATGGACGGGCGCAATATGCAGGGTGAGTCGCAGACCGCCGCCTGGCAGGACGCCATCGACCTGTATCGCGGTCCGTTTCTGCACGGACATGCCGATCCCTGGATCGCGCAGCGCCGCGACGACTTCCGCGTCGGCTACCTGGAGGCGCTGAATGCGGTCGCCCAGGACAAGCTGAAAAATGACCTGCCCGAACATGCGCTGGTCATGTACAAGCGGGCGATCGACGCCGACTTTTTGCGTGAGGATATGCACCGCGAGGTGATGCGCCTGTACATGCAGCTGGGGCGTCGCGGCGAGGCGGTGGCACAGTTCCGCCGATTCGAGACGGCGGCAAAAGCGAATGCCATGACGATCGACGACCGCACGCGCCTGCTGTACAACGAGGCACTCGCGTAGCGATCTGCTCCACGCACTCCCTTTCTCCGGCGGGGATGAAATACGCTGTGCCGTCTGCTTAGGGACGCATCACGATGCGTCCTTAGGTGCCGCAATCGGATGCGTGTCCCAAAGCAGATGACGCCGCACTCCCCAGGTATCCGCGTAATGCACATGACTGACCCACCCCTGCACGGTCGCGTCCAGTGCCGCAAACGATATCATGCCCCTTTGGTAAAGATGGACCGCTTGTTCGAAGCGGCGGCGAAACTCAACGACTTTGCGCGCTTTCAGCTTACGATGTGCCGGATACACGACCAATCCGAGCCAGGGTGTGCCCGCTCCGGTCGGACCGACGCTGCTCTCGTTTTCATGCAGTGTCAGCCGCAGGCGCGCCAGACGCTCGATGATTGCCCGTTTCCAGTCGTGTAACTGCCGTCTGCTGTCGCTGAACAAGGCGAAGTCATCGACATAGCGCGCATAGGCATCGCAGCCCAGTTCTCTGCTCACGAACCAGTCGAAGTCGTTCATGTATACGTTCGACCAGAACTGGCTGGTCAGATTACCGATCGGCAGTCCGCGCGGGCGATCGAGTGCGGATGGCGCGGTGTATTCACCGTCAGGCTGTCGGGATGCGTGCTGCGCGGTGGCTCGTGGAACAACGATTCAGACGGCGCGCGCGCCTCGTTTCGTAACAGGAACAACCCGAACAACAGGAATGACAAGTTCGGTTTTCGGTTGGCGGCGAGCGTTCTGGCTCATAGCCCTCCTCACCCTCTCAGGGCAGTGATGCCCGGTCCCAGGAATGGCGCCCGATCCCGGTTTGGCGCCCGCGGTGAGGATGGAGGGATAGCGCCGACGGGGTCTGGTCTGCGCGCCTGGCGCTGCCGCCACGGGGCAAGCGGCGGCGCCAGGCGCATACAAAATCCTGGGCGCGGTCAGGAGCCGATCCCACCGCGCCCGCCCTATTTTTTATTCGTCGCATCGAGTATTGTTTTTTCAAAAAATCGACTCCCCTGACGGGGAGGGGGGAAGGGCATGGCGCTGCGCGCCATACCGAATCAGAGTTCAGAGGATCAACGAGCTTTAGGAGCCAGAACCGCCCACGACCACCCG
>DAOTUN010000129.1:0-47034 GCA_034437395.1 Anaerolineae bacterium
TGCGCAGAAAATATCGCATATGAAAGTGAACAGCAATGATCAAAAATGGCTAAAGCAAGTGAAGGGCTTATATCCCACCGCTAAAGCGGGTGGGTTTTACGCCCTATTGCTATAAAATCGGCACTTCGAGCCACACCGTCACCTCGTCGCCTTCGTCAAGATTTTCTGCTTTGCGCACACTGGCTTTGATCGGCACGATGTAGAGGTCCTCTTTGGGAAACAAGGAGGTTTTGAACTCCGTGCTGCCGATCTGAACCTGTACTGGAATCACGCCCCAGCCATAGGTCACCACGCCTGAGATCGCTTTCAATTCGCGGCTCTGCGCCTCTGGGATGGTCACGAAGAAAAAAGGGGCGGGTCCACGCCAGTACCAGATGACACCGCTGAACTCGATATTCATCAAACCGCCCTGTCATTTCGACATACGACTGCGCGAGGTTTGCAGGGACGCATAACGATGCGTCCGTTCGATCGGGTGAGTCAGTCGAATGCCATCATCGGCGCCAGCGCCGCTTCCTGTTCCAGCGGCAGAGAAAAGGCAAAGACCGCCCCGCCTCCCGGCGCGTCCTCGACCCAGATGCGTCCGCCGTGCGCCTCGACCGCCAGACGGCAAAATGCCAGTCCCAGACCGACCCCGCCGCGTGTGCTGACATCGGGTGTATCCGCGTTGGGCACGCCAATTTTCATCTCTTCCAGCGTCGTGCTGTCGGTGTGGCGAATGCGGAAATACTTGTCGAACACCTCCTGACGATACGCCGCCGGGATGCCCGGCCCGGTGTCGCGCACGCCGATCATCATTTCGCCGTTGCGCTCGCTGGCACTGACGGTGATTCGTCCGCCAGGGGGGGTGTGCTTGATCGCATTTTCCACCAGGTTGATGATCACACGCAGGATCATGTCGTGATCGACCACGATCTCCGGTACATCGTCGGTCAGAACGGTCGTGAGCGTCTGATCGTTCTCGTCGGCGAGCGGCTTGACCGAGGCGACCAGATCGCTGAACAGCGAGGCGAAGGTGGTGGTCTTGCGATGCAGCACCGCGCGCCCGGCTTCGAGGCGGTCGATGTCGAGCAGGCTCTTGACCATGCGGATCAGCCGCCGCGAACTCTGCATGGCGATGCGCAGCAGCTTTTCCGCCATCGCCGGGTCATTGGCGTGCATCAGCAGCTCCAGCGTGCCCAGGCTGGTATGAATGTTGTGCAGCGGGGCGCGCAGATCGTGGTAGATCATGGCGGTCAGATCGTGGCGCAGCTTTGAGGTGTCATCGTCGCTCTCCTGCTGATTCATCAGCCGGGCATAGCCGCGCTGCACCGCGTCGAAGGTCAGGGCGTTGTCGATCGCCTCTCCGACCAGCTCCGCCAGCTCCAGCAGCGCCACTTTTTCGCGCTCGCCAAAGGCGTCTACCTGCGGATGGATCAGCGCCAGCACGCCGATCAGCGTGTCGTTTTGAATCAGCGGCAGCGCCGCCGCCGTGCCGCGCCAGCGCAGCGACGGAAATTTTTCGAGCTGGGGCCAGGTGGGATCGCCCGCGATATTGGGCGTGATCACCGGGCGCCAGCGGTTGATCGCCTCGCGCATCACCCCGGCGTCGATGATCCTGTTCCAGAATTCGCGCTCGACCCGCACATCCAGCTCGCTGCCGACCGCGCGCGTGTCGGTCACCTGTCCTTTGGCATTCACCAGGACGATGCAGCCGTGCGGCGCCTGGAAAATATCACTGGCACCCTGTACTGCGGTGTGCAGCAGCGCACCGATGTCGAGCTTCTGGCGATGCAGTGCGCGTGCCAGTTGATAGAATTTATCGACTGTCATCGATCTTCCTCGATACCCTGTGAACGCGCCGTCCGCTGGCTGACTCGTTGTCGTGTGGCGCGCGCATTGCACAGTATCCCCACGAATCCGAAAATTGTAAAGCGAATGCCTGGGCTTGGCACGCCAGATAGGGACACGCCAGCACCCCCTGCGATCGTCTGCATTATAACGATACATGGTTAACTGTTGAAAGAAAATTTACGACTCGCCAGATAACAAAATTCAATCATCGGGGCACGAGCAATTGCGCCACCGCGCGATCGGACGACAATGAAGATCGTAATGCAGCGCGCGATGGCGCGGAAAAGGAATTGTCATGCCCTATCGAACTCTCAACAAACGGCTGATCGTCTGTGCGATTGGACTGGTCGTGCTGCTCGGCGTCGGCGCGGTCACGGC
Organism: Anaerolineae bacterium; assembly: GCA_034437395.1. GTDB lineage: Bacteria > Chloroflexota > Anaerolineae > Aggregatilineales > Phototrophicaceae > Flexifilum. The sequence goes on from DAOTUN010000129.1 coordinate 2,212, forward strand.
GCAAACCGCCAACACGATCGCGCTCGGTGAAAACAAAGTCGGACAGTTGGCGCAAGCCGATCAAGCGATCATTTTCGCCCTGACGATCGACGCGCCCCTGACCGTCGTGGTGCAGACGCTCTCGGTCACGACTGATCTGGCGCTGCGTTTCGATGTGGTCGCGCCATCAGGCGTGATCGTCGGCGCGGCGCCCAACGTCGAAGCCTCGACGATCGCCAGTGCACGTATCTCGCTGCCGACGACGGGGAGCTATTTCATCCGCATCGAGAGCGCCAACGGACGGACAGGTGACTTCCTGTTGAGCGTACAGGGCACCTCGGAGGCGGCTGCCGCGCAAGCCCTGACGCTCGGTCAGACAGTCAACGCCCAGGTGGACAGCAGCTCGGTGCGCCGTGACTACAATTTTCAGGGTGCCGCCGAGCCGCTGGTGATCGATCTGTAGGCGGGCGCGGGGAGCAGCCCGGTTGTCACGCTCAAAGACACGACCACTGCCGAAGTGCTGGCGATCAGCAGCGCCCGTCTGAGCGCGGTGCGTTACCGCGTGCCCGCATCGGCAGGTGTGACGACGGGCTATACCCTGGAAGTCAGCTCCAGCGGCGCGGGCGTGGCACAGGCGTACACGCTGTGCGTCGGCACCGAGGGCGGATCGGCGCCGTGCCCGTCGAGTGGGAGCGCGCCGGTCGTGGTCGCGCCGGTCGTCAGTGTGGTGACGGCGACTCCCCTGGCAGTGGTCGCCACGACCGCAGCGACGGCGATCGTCGTCAACATTCCGGCGGACGCTGCCTGTCAGGTCACCTCGGTGGCGGGGACTCCGGTCAATGTCCGCCAGGCGCCCGGTCTGGACTTCCCGATCGTGTCCAGTCTGGCGAGCGGGACAACCGCGCTGGTGATCGGGCGACTGCCGGATAACAGTTGGTTTCAGGTCAATAATCGCGGCGTGCTGGGATGGGTCTCGACGACGGTCGTGCGCATCGGCGGTCTGTGCGGCAGCGTCACGGTGGTGCAGCCGCCCACCAGCCCCGCGCCGCCGACGCTGAACGTGACGGCAACCCTGACGCCGACCGCGACCGCGACCGCGACCGCCTCGCCTCCTCCGGCGCCTGCTGCCACGCTCAACTTCTCGCTGCCTGCCGTCTTCGGATCGACCGCGCTCACCAGCGGTTTCGTCCCTGATCCTTTTTCCATTGGCATCACGGCGGGCGGCCCGGCAAATGCCGGCACCCTGGGGAGTGGCTGTATCGGCTATACCACGTCGGCGCCGTCGTTCAGCGTCAATTACACCAGCGGCTCGTTTACGCTGCTGCGTTTCTACTTCATCGGCGGGGGGGATACCACGATGGTGATCAACAGTCCATCCGCGACCTATAGCTGCGTCGATGACTCGTTCGCCACCAACAATCCGACCCTCGACTTCAACTCACCGTCGAGCGGGCGTTACGATGTCTTTATCGGCACGTTCTCGCCAGGTGGATCGATCGGCGGGACGCTGTTTATCACCGAGAGTTCCGCGAATCACCCGTAAATCATCCTGTAAAGGGGGTGTGGCACGTCGCACCCCCTTTACAGGATCGTTTATGCACTGCTTCCGCCCTGCGCGCCTCCATGTTCAATCTTTCACCGCTGCTTTTCTCTGATCCTCCTGTTCCTTCTTTATCCCTTTCTTCCCTGGATTGCATCCTGATAAATCGTCAGCGTGCCAGATTGACGCCGCAAGACTCGCGCACGATCAGCTCGGTCGGCAGCATCACGTCGATGATCGGCGCGTCCGGCTCGGCGATGCGGCGCAGCAGCAGCCGCACCGCCTCGCGTCCGACCTCGTAGGTCGGCTGCGCGACCACCGTCAGCGGCGCGTGCAGATGCGCCGAGTAGGGCGCGTTGTCAAAGCCGATCAGCGCCAGGTCGTGTGGCACGCGCACGCGCCGTTCTGCCAGCGCGTTCAGCGTGCCCAGCATCATCGACTCATTAGAGACGAACAGCGCCGTCGGCGGGTCGGGGCGATCGAGGAATTCCGCTGCCAGACGATAGCCACTGTCGATCTCGTAATCCCCTGTCTTCACCAGGTCGTCATCGAAGGGCACGCCCGCGTACAGCAGCGCGTCACGGTAACCCTGCAAACGTTCCGAGGCGGTCATGATCCCCGCCGTCCCGGCGACGATCCCGACGCGCGTGTGTCCGAGCCGCAGCAGGTGCGCGATCGCCTCGAACGCCCCCTTGCGATTGTCCACCCGCACCAGGTCGAACTGGACATGAGCGACATCGGTGTCGATCAGGATCACGGCAATCCCCCGCCGCCGCAGCGCGTTCAGGCGTCTGCCGTCGCTCTGGTAATCCTGAGGATTGATGATCAGACCGAGGACGCGCTCGCTGCGAATCTGATCCAGGTAGTGCTTTTCACGTTCGGAGCTGCTGCCCGTGTTGCAAAAGAGCAGGCTGAGATCGTGGTGATAGGCGAGGTCGCTCACGCCGTGCATGACGGCGTGAAAATGGGTGTTGTCACCGGAAAGCAGCAGCGCGACCAGGCGGCTGGTGGTCTGCGAGCGCAGCCGCTGCGCGATCTGATCGGGCTGGTAATCCAGCTCTTGCGCCGCCTGTAACACTTTGGTCCGCACTTCTTCGCGCACATAAGGTTTGTTGGCGAATACCCGCGATACGGTCGCACTGGAGACGCCTGCCCGCAGCGCCACGTCTTTGATGCTCGCCATGAATCCTCACGTTCGATCACTCGGTAGTTGCAGGATGATTGTACCGATTTATGCGCGCGTCACCATCCGCGACCTCGTCGGATGGCGTCGCAGCCGGACGCAGCCGCCATAGAGTTTGTGCATCACATATGTACACGTTTACAGAAAAATTTGACGCCGTTACAGAAAGACGCTAATCTTACGTTCAGGTACGATTTTTAAGGAGCTATATTATGCAAAACAGACTATCGAGGATTTTCACAGTTTCAATCTGCGCGCTCGGCATTTTTGGCGCATCCGCACTCCAGGCACAAGACCCGGTGACTCTGGATTTTTACTTTTTGAGCGACAGCGTGACGGGACCCTACGTCGAACAGATCATCACCGACTTCGAGACTGCCAACCCGACGATCGACATCAACCTGCTGTCGTATCCCAACGAGTCGTACAAGACCGCCATCCAGGTGGCGATCGGCGCGGACGACGCACCCGACCTGCTGTTCAACTGGCCGGGTGAAGACACCGGTCGCTTTGTGCGTGAGGGACACCTGCTCGACCTGGCGCCCTACGCCGAGGAATTTGGCTGGTCGGACACGGTATCCCCGGCGGCACTCGATGCTTACACCTTCGACGGTGCCCTGTATGGCGCGCCTTACAGCCTGGAAGCCAAGTATTACTATTACAACACCGCCATTTTCGAGGCACAGGGCTTGAGCGTGCCGACCACCTTCGAGGAGCTGCTCGGTGTGTGCCAGGCGCTGCGTGCAGCCGACATCACCCCGATGTCGTTCGGCAATCAGGAACGCTGGGAAGGCGTCCACTACATGTCGATCCTCAATCAGCGTATGGCTGGTGAAGACACGATCGCCGGGGATTACACCCTGACCACGCCAGCGGACGCCCTGTTCACCAACCCTGGCTATGTCGCGGCATTCGAAAAACTGCTGGAGCTGCAAAATGCCGGCTGCTTTGCCGATGCGGTCAACTCGACCACGCCCGACGCAGCCCAGGCACAGTTCTACACCGAGCAGGTAGCGATGTACTACCAGGGCACCTGGATCATCGGACAATTGGACGCCAACGAATTCGCCGGGCGCTACGGCATGTTCCGTATGCCGCCGATCACCAGCGACGACGCCCAGGGCAATCAGAATTACGCGCTGCTCGGTCCGATCGGTTTGCAGGTGTCGGCACGCAGCGAACACCCTGACGAAGCGGCTGCCTTCCTGAACTATTTCATCGGTCAGACGGCGCAACAGGGGCTGGTGGGTGATTTGCAGCGCATCCCCGTCCGTGCCGACGCCGTATCCAGCGACAACGCCTCACCGCAGCTGATCTTCGTCGTAGAAGACCTCAACGAGACGGCGGGCGCGGTGCTGTGGCTCGACGTTATCCTTGAAAATCGCGTCTCGGAAGCCTATCTGAACGGCATCCAGGAAGTGCTGGCGGGCACCCTGACGCCAGAACAGGCGGTCGCGGCTATCCGTGAGCAGGCGCTCGCCGTCCAACTGGAACGTGCCAGCTAACCAGAAACCAGCGTGAGGACGCATGGTTATGCGTCCTCACGAACATATCAGGGAGCGTGCGGGCGCATGGTTATGCGTCTTCACGATTTTTTCCGACACCTTACAGCGAGTACCAGCCATGCGTACAGAAACAGCGAGTCGAGCTGCGCCAGGGCAGAAAGAGGGTCGATTCCGCATTGCCGGGCAGCGCAGATGGCGCACGACCATCGACGCCTACATCCTGGTCGCGCCCGCGCTGATCGTTTTTTCGATTTTTGTCGTCTATCCGCTGATCAACACCGTTCAACTGTCGTTCTATCAATATGGACTGACCGACCCGGATGTACGCTTCGTCAATTTCGACAACTATATCCGGCTGTTTCAGGATGCGATCTTCTGGCGGGCGCTGCGCAACAACGGCATCATCCTGATCTTCTCGGTGGTGATCCAGGTGGGCATCGGCGTGGTGCTGGCGGCGGTACTGAGTCGGGGTATCCGCTGGGGCAAGACCTTCTTTCGCACGCTGCATTTCGCGCCGGTCGTCATGTCGGCGGTCGCGGTCGGCGTGCTGTGGCAGTTGATCTACGATCCGGGCATCGGCATCATCAATTTTCTGCTGCGCACGGTGGGCGTGCGTCCGCCCGTGCAGGGGTGGCTCGGTGACCCCAACATCGTCATGTTTTCGATCATCGCGGCGGCGTGCTGGCAGTACACCGGCTACGTCATGACGATCGTGCTGGCGGGGATGGAAAGCGTACCAGCGGAGCTGTACGAGGCGTCGGGACTCGACGGCGCCAATGAAGTCCAGAATTTTTTCTACATCACCCTGCCGATGTCGCGCAATGTCATCCTCGCTGCCACGCTGATCACTATGATCGGCGCAGTCAAGGTATTCGATATCGTGTATGTGCTGACGCGCGGCGGACCCGCCAATGCCAGCCAGGTCTTAGGCACCTACATCTACTACAACGCCTTCACCATCAATCAGGCGGGTTATGCCAGCGCGATCGCGGTCGTGCTGCTGGTGATCGCGGTGATCTTCGGCGTGCTGCAATTGCGCTTCACGCGCCAGGTGTGAGGGCGCCCGTATGAAAAGACAATCGACTCTTTCCAGCACGATCGTCTACACCGTGCTGATCGCTTATTCCGTCGTCATTGCGCTGCCGCTGGTGTGGATGGTCACATCGTCGCTCAAAACCACGCGCGAGCTGTTTTCGTCGCCGTTCAGCCCGCCCGTCAATCCACAGTGGGGCAACTTCATCGAGGCGTGGAACAGCGGCATCGCGCGCTATCTGTTCAATTCGCTGGCGATCACAGTCATCTCGGTCGTGCTGATCGTGATCGTGAGCGGTATGGCAGCCTATGCACTGGCACGGATGCAGTTTCCGGGGCGTATCCCGCTCTATCTGCTGCTGATCGCCGGATTTGCCATCCCGGTACACACCACGCTCGTCCCGCTCTATCGGCTGCTCAACAACACCGACCTGCTCAACACCTACGCGGGGGTGATCGGTCCCTATGTCGCCTTTGGAATCCCGTTTTCAGTGCTGCTGATGTTCGCGTTTTTCGTGCAGTTTCCCAGCGAGATCGAGGACGCCGCCCGCATCGACGGCTGTAGTACCTGGCAGATGATCTTTCGGGTGGTGCTGCCGCTGTCTCTGCCCAGTATGGCGAGCGTCGCGCTGTTTCAGACCGTGCTGCTGTGGAACGAATTTTCGCTCGCTATCATCGTGCTGAACGACGACGCGCTGCGCACCATCCCATTGGGCTTGTCGCAGTTTCAGGGGCAGTGGACGACCGCCTGGCCGCTGCTGCTGTCGGCGCTGACGCTGGCATCGGTGCCCATGCTGATCATTTTCGTGCTGATGCAAAAGCAGTTCATCAATACCCTGAGCGGTTTCTCGAAGTAGGGACGCATCCTGATACGTCCGCGTCGCACCTTATTGCTTTCTCGTTCATTCCCCATAAGGATACCGTCATGATCACACCTAAGCTGCGCTTTCGTCAGGTTCACCTCGACTTTCACACGTCCGAGTGGTGTAAAGACGTGGGCGCACAGTTCGACGGCGACGCCTTTGCGCAAACGCTGGTGGACGCGCACGTCGATTCGATCAATATTTTCGCCAAGTGTCATCACGGCTACTCGTACTACCCGACGACCGTCGGCACGGCGCATCCGCACCTCAAAACCGACCTGCTCGGCGGGCAGATCGAGGCGCTGCACCGACGCGACATTCGCTGTCCGGTCTACATTTCGATCATGTGGGATGAACTCGCCAGCGTACAGCATCCCGAATGGGTGATGGTCGATAAAAATGGACGCATGATCAACCGCGCGCCCCTTTCGAACGAGTGGGGCTGGGCGACGATGGACGTGTCGTCGGGCTATGCTGATTATGTCATGGCACAGGTCGAGGAAGTGAACAGGCTGTACGAGGTCGATGGTTTCTGGTTCGACATTTGTTTCGCGCTGCCCAATTATTCTCCCTGGGCAAAGGCACAGATGCGCGCCGAACAGGTCAATGTGGAGGACGCCGCCGCCGTGTGGGACTTCGCCCGCACCAAACAAACGCGCTTCTTCGACAAGCTCACGCGCCATGTCCACCAACTGCGTCCAGAGGCGCTGGTGTTTTACAACGGCACGATGCACCCCGACATGGGGCGAATCGCGCCTTATATCACCCATCTTGAGGTCGAGAGCCTGCCCACGACCGGACAGTGGGGTTATCTGCATTACCCGCTGGCGGCGCGGCAGGCACGCACCTACGGCAAAGACTTTCTGGGTATGAACGGACGTTTCCATATGTCGTGGGGCGACTTTGGCGGCTTGAAGACGACCGACCAGTTCGAGTACGAGTGCGGGACGATGCTGGCAGCAGGGGGCAAAATCTCGATCGGCGATCAGCTCCACCCCAGCGGCATCCTGGACGCGGCGGTCTATCGAACCATCGGCACGACCTTCGCGCGCGTGCAGGCGCTCGAACCGTATCTCGACGGCGCCGTACCGACCGCCGATATCGCGCTGCTGGCGGTGACGCCGCTGCACATCGACAACCCCGGAATCGGCAGCTATGCCGCCGATGTCGAGGGTGCGGCGCAGATGCTGCTGGAGCTGCACTATCAGTTCGACATCGTGGACGCCGACGCCGACCTGACGCGCTACCCGACGGTGATCGTCCCTGACGGCGCCTTTGCAGCGCCGGCGCTGATCGCCAGGCTCGACGCCTTCCGGCGTGGCGGCGGACGGCTGATCCTGAGTGGCACCGCGCTGCTCGACCCGGACACGCACACTTTCCAGATCGAGGGCGTGCCCGTGCGCTATCGCCAGCCCGCGCCGACCGTGCCGAGCTACATCCGCCCCGACGCCGCGCTCAGCGACGGCAGCGCGCTGGCAGACGATTACGATTATGCCTTTTACACGCCCGCGCATGTGGTGGAGGCGGTAGAGGGCGCGGTAGCGCTCGGCAGTCTGAAACGCGCGCTGTTCAACCGCACCTGGGAACACTTCATGGGGCATCAGCACGCCCCGGTCGGTGACGCGCTCGACGCGCCCGCGTTCGTATGCAGCGAACAGATTCTCTATCTGGCGGCACCGTTGTTCAGCGGCTATCGAGCGCAGGATTACTGGGCCTATCGACAGATGGCGGCGGCGCTGCTGGCGCGCTTTTTGCCCGCGCCGCTGATCGAGGTGAGCGCGCCGGGTTGGGTGGAATGTGCGCTGCATCGCCAGAAAACGGCGGCGACGCCCGATCGCGCGATCGTTCATCTGGTTGCTTACCACCCGCGACGCACCTTCCAGCCGATTCAGCATGTCGATCAGGCATGGCACACGTCCGACATCCAGGTACGGGTGCAGGTCGCCGCGCCGCCGCAGCGGGTGTATCTGGCGCCCGACGGGGTGGATGTGCCGTTCACCGTCGAGGGCGATCGGGTCGCGGTACATCTGCCGCCCATCGGCGCGCACACTGTGTTGGTAATTGAATAGGGGTTTGGCGTGCCAAACCCGTCACCGCCCGAATGACAGGGACGGACGCATCGTGATGCGACGACGGACGCACGGATAACACGGACGGACGCATCGTGATGCGCCCCTGCGACGGTCGCGGGGGTTTGGCGTGCCAAACCCCCGTCCTCGATTACGCCAGGTCGAGCTGATCCAGCGTGCGCATGATCGCCTCGGTCTCCATTTTCAGCATCGGGGCATCCATCGCAAACCGAATCCCCGCCGCCTCGAACAGACGCGGCAGCGGCTCGGTGCCGCCCAACGCCAGCGCCCGGCGGTAGGCAGCGACCGTGCCAGCATAATCCTGCTGCGCATTCAGCCACACCTGCACCGCGCCGACCTGGGCGATCCCGTATTCGACGTAATACAACGGCACCTGGAAAATGTGCATCTTGCGCTGCCAGCCGGTGACGCGCACGTCCTCCAAGCCGCTGTAGTCGATCCCGGTCATGAAGCGATCCCACAGCGCGCCCCACTGGGCATCGCATTGGGCGGGGTCGAGCGCGTCGGCGATGTGCGTGTACGACCAATGCTGAAAGGCATCGACACACGCCATGTAGGGCAGGAAGAAGATCAGATTTTCCAGGTGTTCCACCCGCGCCCGCGCCGCATCGTCGGCGCTGTAAAAGCCGCCATGCGCCTCGGACAGATACGGCGCCGCCAGTAACTCCATACTCATCGACGCCACCTCACAGAATTCGATCGGCGCCTCGGTACTACGACGGTACTCATCCAACTGCATGACTTCGTAGGTATGAAAGGCGTGTCCGCCCTCGTGCAGCATCGTCTGTACATCGTTGTGCAGCCCGACGGCATTCATGAAGATGAACGGCTTGCGCATCACCCGAAAATCGGTGCAGTAGCCGCCAGGTCCCTTGCCCTTGCGGTTGTCGAGGTCGAGCAGATCGTGCGCGCGCATATCGGCAAAGTAGGCGCCCAACTGCGGATCGACGCCTCGAAAGATCGCCTCGCTCCGGTCGATCAGCGCGGCGCTGTCCGCGAACGGACGCAGGGGAGTCCGTCCGAGCGGATCGACATCGGTATCCCAGGGTCTGAGCGTCGGCGTGCCCAGACGCGCGCGCCGCTTTTCCAGCAATTGACGGGCGGCAGGGACGACCTCCGCCTCGATCGCGTCGTGAAAGCGCCGACAGTCGTCGGGGGTGTAATCAAAGCGGGACATTTCCTGCCACTGGTAGGCGCGGTAATCGGGCAGATCGGCGTTGTGGGCGATGCGATCGCGCAGGGTAACCATCCGCCCATAGAGGTCGTTGAGGGCGGCGCGATCGACGAGCGCGCGCTCGGCACGGGCGCGCCAGGCGCGCTCGCGCAGCGCCGCGTCCTGCTCGTACAGATAGGGCATCAGCTGAGTCAGCGTGCGTTCCTCGCCATCCCACTGCACCGTTTGCGCCCCGGTGATCTTGCCATACTCGTTGATCAGCTTTTCATCGTCGGTCAGCAGCGGGATGTTGCTGTCGCGGTAGAGCGCCGCCGCCGCGCGCAGATTGCGCAATACCGTCGCGTATCCGTCCGGCTCGATCCCGCTGGACAGCAGCTTTTGCTTGAGACGCTGATCGGCGGTCTCGGCGGACTGCTTGACCGTCTCTAAAAATGTGAAGTGACGCGCCTCCGCCTGTGTATCGGCGGTATCGAGCGTGGTCGCCACCTCGAGACGCTGTTCGCGTTCGTTCAGCAGATTTTCCAGCCGCGCGCGCGCGTTCAGCCAGGCGATAATGGTATCGGATGTGAGCGGCGCCGCCTCCAGCGCCTCGAAATACGGGGCGATGCGCCCCCAGTCCCAGGTCTGAAAGTCGTCGAACGAGATGTGCAGAATCGTGTCGATCATCGTATCGTTCAAGGAAATGCTCCTGTTCGGAAAATGTTTAACATTGTAGTATAATTGTGCGAATTCTCATACCTATTCGGCGCACACCACGCGCGGACGCAGGAGCTATTCCTAGATGCGCATTTCAATCTTGCAGGATCAGCTCGCCAGGGGCTTGAATATCGTCAGCCGCGCGGTCGATTCGCGCCCCACCCTCCCGGTGCTGGCGAATGTGCTGCTGCTGGCGGAAGACTCGCGGCTGAAGCTGGCAGCCACCAATCTCGAACTGACGATCATCACCAGCATCGGCGCGAAAGTCGATGCCAGCGGATCGATCACCCTGCCCGCCAAGACGATCGTCGAGCTGATCAGCAATCTGACCCCCGATCGGGTCGATCTGGCGCTCAATACCACCAATCTGATGATGAACGTGCGCAGCGGCATGACCAACAGCAACGTCAAGGGCATCAACGCCAGCGAATTTCCGCCGCTCAACGAGACCTTTGAGCCGGATATCGTCATGCCCGCGCGCGTGCTGAAAGAGATGATCCTCCAGACCGTGTTTGCCGCCGCCAAAGACGACGCCCGACCGACCCTGACCGGCATCTACACCGAGTTCGAGGGCGATGTGCTGACGATGGCAGCCGCCGACGGCTTTCGCCTGGCGGTGCGCACCACCCGCGTGCAGAATGGCGTCGGCGGGCACAGCGACATGATCATCCCGGCAAAGGCGCTGGGTGAAGTGGCGCGCATCATCGGCGATGAAGACAAAGAGATCGCCATTTCGCTGCCACAGGCGCGCGATCGGGTCGTCTTTCAATACGAAAACACGCTGATCAGCACCTCGGTGATCGAGGGCAAATTCCCCGACTTTGGCGCGATCATCCCCAAGAGCTACAGCACCGCGGTCACGCTCTACACCGCCGACCTGCTGCGTCAGTGCAAGCGCGCCGAGATTTTCGCCCGCGACAGCAACTACAGCGCCCGCATCCATGTCAAGCCCGCGACCGACCCGACCACGCCCGGTGAGGTGATGGTCGTCGGCAAGAGCGCCGAGCGCGGCGACAACGAGGGCGTGCTGGACGCCACCATCGAGGGGATTCCGCTGGAGGTGTCGTTCAACATCCGTTTTCTGATCGACGCGCTCAGTGTCATGACCGACGAGCAGGTCGTGCTGGAGAGCAACGGCGCCGCCCATCCCGGCGTGCTGCGTCCGCGCGACCGCGACGATTTTGTCTGCGTCGTCATGCCGATGAGCAACAACCGCTAGAGGCATCACGGACGCATCAATCCCGGTGCGCGGGCTTGGCATGCCAAACCCCTACGTCCGCCTGGTCGTAGGGGCGCCTATGGATGCGTCCGCCGATCGCTAGGGCAGGAAGAAGCGCGCGCGCTCGGCGGGGATGAATTCCCGGATCGCCCGCTGCTGTCCGAGGGCGCGGTAGTACTCGAAATCGGTAGACCATACCCGCGCCGTGTTGTCAGCCGACCAGGTGAGCAGGCGCGTCTCGTCGGCGTTCCACGCCGCGCCAGTCACCCAATCATCGTGCCGGACGGTCAGCAGCGTCTCGACGGTTGTGGCATCGGTCACGCGCGCAGTGCCGTCCTCCGACCAGGTGAGGATAAGTGTCTCATCAGCATTCCACGCCGCACCGTTCACATCACCGTCGTGGACTATGGTCAGCACCGCCTCACCAGTGGCGGCATCGGTCACACGCGCCGTGTCCGCCGACCGGGTGAGCAGGCGCGTCCCGTCGGCGTTCCACGCCGCGCCATTTACAAAACCGTCATACGTAAAAATAAGCAGGGTCGCCCCGGTCGCGGCATCGGTAACGCGCGCGGCGGCGCCGTCACTAGACCAGGTGAGCAGGCGCGTCTCGTCGGCGTTCCATGCCGCGCCGTTCACAGCATTGTCGTGTCGGAGGGTGAGCAGCATCGCCCCTGTCGCGGCATCGGTCACGCGCGCTCTGCCGTCACCCGACCACGTGAGTATGCGCGTCTCGTCGACATTCCACGCCGCGCCGGTCACCCAGTCGTCGTGGCGGATGGTGAGCACTGTCTCGCCGGTCGCGACAGCGGTCACGCGCGCGGTGTCGTCCCACGACCACGTGAGGATGCGCGTGCCGTCGGCATTCCACACCGCGCCAGTCACCCAATCGTTGTGGCGGATGGTGAGGAGCGCCTCGCCACTCGCAGCATCGGTCACACGTGCGGTGTTGTCGTCCGACCACGTAAGTATGCGCGTCTCGTCGGCATTCCACGCCGCGCCGTACACAGCACTGTCGTGGCGGATGGTGAGCAGCGCCTCGCCGGTCGTGGCATCGGTCACGCGCGCGGTGTCGTCGTCCGACCACGTAACGATGCGCGTCCCGTCGGCGTTCCACGCCGCGCCGACCACAGCCCCGTCGTGTACCACCGTCAGCAGCATCTCCCCGGTGGCGGCATCGGTGACGCGCGCGGTGCCCCCCACCCACGTGAGGATGCGCGTCCTGTCAGCATTCCACGCCGCGCCATTTACAGCACCGATGTTTCCATCGGCGTGGCGGATGGTGAGCAGATCAGTCCCGCTCACGCGCTCATCCCATGCCCACATCTTTGCAGTGCCGTCACTAGACCAGGTGAGCAGGCGCGTCTCGTCGGCATTCCACGCCGCGCCCCGCACAGCAGCGTCGTGGCGGATGGTGAGCAGCGTTTCGCCGGTCACGGCATCGATCATGCGCGCGGTATAGTCACCCGACCAGGTGAGCAGGCGCATCTCGTCGGCATTCCACGCCGCACCGTTCACATCACCGTCGTGCTGGATGATCAGCAGCGTCTCCCCGGTGGCATCGGTCACGCGCGCGGTTTTGTCATATGACCAGGTGAGCAGGCGCGTCTGGTCGGTGTTCCACACCGCGCCGGACACCCAATCGTCGTGCTGCACAGTCAGAAGCGTCTCGCCGGTGGCGACATCGGTCACGCGCCCTGTGTGGTCATTAGACCAGGTGAGCAGGCGGGTCTCGTCGGCGTTCCACGCCGCGCCGTCGACAACATCGCCGTGCCGGACGGTCAGCAGCGTCGCTCCGGTGGCGGCATCGGTCACTCGCGCCGTGTCGTCATTAGACCAGGTGAGCAGGCGCGTCTCGTCGGCGTTCCACGCCGCGCCCGACACAAAACTCTCGTGCTGCACTGTCAGCAGGATCTCCCCGGTGGCGGCATCGCTGACGCGGGCGGTGCCGTCCTCCGACCAGGTGAGCAGGCGCGTCCCGTCGGCGTTCCACGCCGCGCCGGCCACAGCCCCGTCGTGTACCACCGTCAGCAGCATCTCCCCGGTGGCGGCATCGGTGACGCGCGCGGTGACATCCCATGACCAGGTGAGCAGGCGCGTCTCGTCGGCGTTCCACGCCGCGCCGACTATAGTCTCATCGTTGCGCACATGCAGCACCTCCTGTGCGGGCGCGTCGAGCGCCTTGACCAGCGCGGTCATGCTCTCCGGGTGGTAGATGCCTTCATCGTAATGCGTCACTGACTCGTTTGCAAGCAGCAGCGCGTTCTGATAGTGACCTTCCTCCAACTGCTGGCGCGACAAGTCGGCGGTGAACAACGCCTGCGAGTCGCGCGCCGCACGCAGGTTCGCCTCCGCCGCGCCCTGGGCGTGAGTGGCGGTCGCCGCCTGCTGTGCGACGCTGGTCGCCCCGGCATCGGCGCGGTCACGCTCCTGTGCGACGCTGGTCGCCCCGGCGTCGGCGCGGTCACGTTCCAGCGCGACGCTGGTGCCCTGTGCAGCCAGCGCATCGCCCGCAGCGGCGAGCGTGGCGTTACTGTTTGCCCCCTCAATGAGGCGCTCCTGCTGCGTCTGGTTCTGCACCAGCAGGAACGCCAGCCCGATCACCGTGATCAGCGCGATCGCCAGCACCACGCCGAAGCGTGCTTGTGCCAGATTGCGCCGCGTCCGCGCCTCACGTGCCACTCCTGCCGCCTGCATCTCTTCACTCGCGGCGATGAACGCACGTTGATCTGGAGTGGCTTTCGGTTTCTCGTCGCCATGCTGTGTGAGCCAGACGACTGCCTCATCCAATTCGGTGTCGCGCAGCAGAAAACTGGGGTCATGATCGCGCTCCAGCCACGCACGTACACGGTTCAATAAGCGTGTATGCAAACGATGACGGTCGAGGTCTTGATCCAGCGCTGTAGTCAACTCCTCTATCGCCTTATCGAAATCGTCGCTCTCGCCCATCCACACCCAGCCGAACTTCTCGATAAAACGCCAGTTGTCGCGCGCCAACACCAGCAAATCCTTATCGCCCAACAGAACCGCCAGATAACCCACCAGCTTCATTGCTGCGATACTGCCGAACACATGAGCGATGTCGGAAGGCTTTCCGACCATCACTACGATAATGCGTTTGTTGTTTTGCAAAGCATAGTCTTGCTCGAATATACATGGGGGCGAAATCAGCATCTCCGGCGTAACAATCGAGACGAACGTGTGCGCGTTATCGATACCTGCCTTGATCCAGTTCCACCAATCAGCAGACGGGGGAATGTCCTCGATATCGATCCAAACGTCGCGTCCAGTGTTTTTGAGCGCCTCCACCACCCGCATGGTGATGTCCGTGTTTTTGCGCGAGTAAGAGATGAAAATTTCCGGATTTCTGGGATTCGGCGGGGTCATTGTCTCATCCTCGTGAGCCGCACTCAGGGATTCTCGGCGTGTGCATCGGCGTCGCCTGTTATCCACTATCAGTTCATTTATCAGTTCATGCGGAATGACGCCAGTGTAACGCGCGCGCGCCCTGCCGACAACAGCCTGCGACACCACCCCGAACAACATTTCGCTTAATCAATCCGATCATTGGCACCGCAAGAATATGTGTGTCATTCTCAATGCGAAAAAGCCGGTTATCCCAAATTCGTCGAGAGCCTATATCCCACGTTATTCCAAATTTAGAACGGGCTTTCTGTTCATAACTCTGTTCATAACTCTGCATCCTGCCCTCCAGCCTGTTCATAACTCTGGGAAATTGTTCATAAGTAGACACCTTGTGTCCTGGTTTTAATAGAACGCCTACAGCAAATTGTTCATAACTGTTCATAACTCGCCGAGTTATGAACAATCCATTGTTCATAACTTTTAGAGTGCGCGTTCTAACTTATCCCAAAATTTGGATTAATGGGGGATATCTATGTTAAAAATTTGGTGTATTTTGGGATATGGGATTCCCTGTGGGAAAATGTGGGATTAGTTATGAACAATTTGAACACCCCTACTACTACTGCTATTTAAAAACAGGAACTATTTTTCAATTTCCATCCAATGCAAAAACCACCGCGAATGCCCGTTATGCACGCGCCGGAGTTGGCGCTATAATTAAGGTTGATCGTTTATCCAGGTTCTTAAACTCAGATGGCTGCCACCGACCAGAGCCAGATCGTCGAACTGAACAAACGCATCGCTATCCTGACGCGCATCACCGAGATCAGCGCTGCGCTCAACTCGCAGGTCAAGTTGAAGCCGCTGCTGGGTATGATCATGGACGCCAGCGTCGAGATCGCGGAAGCAGAGGCGGCATCGGTGCTGCTCTGGGATCCCAAGACCAACGAGCTGCGCTTCGCCACCACCACGACCGGGGATGACAGTGACACCCTGATCGGCATCCCTGTCCCGCTCGAAGGCAGCATCGCCGGATCGGTGCTGTTAGAGAATCGCACAGTGATGGTCAACGATGTGCGCCGCGATCGACGGCATTATGGCGGCGTCGATAAACAGACGGACTTTCAAACGCGCTCGGTGCTGGGGGTGCCGATGCGGGTCAAGAATCGCGTCATTGGGGTGCTGGAGGCGGTCAACAAGCGCGTGCTGCCCTGGACTGCCGATGACGCCAGTAATCTGGCGACCCTGGCGTCACAGGCAGCCGTCGCACTGGAGAGCGCGCAGATGGTGTCGGCGCTGCAAAAAGCCAATGAAGAACTGAACCGTCTGGACAAGCTTAAGAGTGACTTCATCGCCATCGCCTCTCACGAGCTGCGCACGCCGCTGGGAGTGATCCTGGGCTATGCCAGCTTTCTGCAGGATACCGGTGACCCGGAGGTGCGCGAACACGCCGACAAGGTGGTGGGCAGCGCCTTACAACTGCGTCGCATCATCGAAGACCTGACGAACCTGCGCTATATCGAGCAGAATCCGACCAATCTCACGCTGGTGCAGACGCCGCTGGCACAGTTCCTCAGTGAGGTCGTGCATGACGCGCTCGGCTTGAGCAACGCCAAAGGGCATCGTCTGCAATACATCCCGCCGACGCCGGAGATTCTGGTGGATGTCGATGCACCGCGCCTGACGATGGCGATCACCAATATCCTGAACAACGCCATTCGCTTTACGCCGGAAGGGGGGCGTATCATGGTGCAGACCAAAGTCCAGCCGTCGCGCCAGGTGTGGGTATTGATCAGCGATACCGGAATCGGGCTGGCGCGTGAACAACTCGAACGAGTCTTCGACCGGTTTTACCAGGTCGAGGATCATATGACACGCCGCGAAGGGGGATTGGGCATTGGCTTGAGTATCGCGCGCGCGCTGGTCGAGGCGCACAGTGGGCGCATCTGGGCATCCAGCACAGGCTTGAATCAGGGGACGACCGTCACGATCGCGCTGCCGCTGTCAAAGTGACGGCGTGATGGACGCGCATCAGCGCGCGGCAGGACGTAGGGGAGAACGGGCGCACGCTTTCACGGTGCGCTGAGGGACACAGCAGATCAGCACATTCGCCTTGCATGACGATGAGGGATAGCAATGGCAATCAAATTGACTTGGCTCGGTCATTCCGCATTTTCGCTGGACATCGATGGGCACAATGTGCTGATCGATCCATATCTCAGCGGCAATCCGCTCGCGCCCGCTGCGCATGAGTCGCTGTCGCCGGAATTGATCCTGCTCTCGCACGCGCACGGCGATCATCTGGGCGACACGGTAGCGATCGCCAAACGCACGGGCGCGCCGGTCGTGACCAATTTCGAGATCGCCAGCTGGATGGAGAATCGCGGCGTCGCCGTCACACACGGTATGAACACGGGCGGACAGATGGATTTCGACTTCGTGACCGTCAAGCTGACGATCGCCTGTCACAGTTCGTCGTTCCCGGATGGCAGCTATGGGGGCATGCCGCACGGCTTCATCGTCACTGCCGCCGACAGCGGGCTGCGCCTGTACTACGCCGGCGACACCGCGCTCTTTTCCGACATGGCGATGTACGGCGACGAGCGTATCGACGTGGCATTCCTGCCGATCGGGGACTATTTCACGATGGGCATCGCCGATTCGCTGCGGGCGATCCAGCTCATCCGTCCGCGCTACGTCGTGCCGATGCACTACAACACCTTTCCGCAGATTGTGCAGGACCCCAGCCACTGGGCGAACCGCATCACCAACGAGACCGATGCCACGCCGATCGTCCTCGATCCGGGTGGGTCATTCACGGTGGAATAGCACGCAGCACGGGTCAGGGGTTGAGCGCGCCAGACCCCTCACTCATGGGGGAAGTTTCAGACATGGCGCGACCAGCGGGCAGGGACGCATCACAATGCCTCCGCTGCGATGATCACGTCATGTTAAACGGGTGGGGTCCATTACCCGAAAAATATGAATCGTATCCCCACGATGATCAGAAACAGCCCGTATAACTGCTTCACCCGCGCCGATGGCAGGCTCAAAGCCAGACGTGCGCCCAGAAAGGCGCCGAACAGCAGCCCAACCGCGATCAGTGTCGCCTTTTCAATATCAAAGGCGTCGTTGCGGGCGTAGGTCAGCACGGCGGGCAGGCTCACGGGCAGCAGCAGCGCGCCCAGCGAGGTGGCGATCGCGGTCTTTTGCGCCATTTTGAACAACCCCGTCAGGAACGGCACGATCACGATGCCGCCGCCGATGCCGAACAAGCCGCTGGCGATCCCAGCGCCAAAGCCGATCGCCAGCAGTCCCCACAGCGGCGCGTGTCGTTCTTCCTCGACGGGAGGCTGCTCGACCTGGGTGTGGGCGCGCACCGCCCGCAGCCACTTGAGCGGCTCGCCAAAGCGCCAGCCCATGAGGATGACGAAGATGCCGTACATCAACTGCAGAATGTTTTTTGGGATGCCGATCGCCACCTGGGCGCTCAGGAAGGCGCCGACAGTCAAGCCGAGCGCGACCGGCGTCGCTACCCCGATCTTGAGATTACCCGCGCGGTAGTACGCCATCACCGCCAGGATGCCGACGGGCATGATCAGCGCACCGAGAGAGGTGCCGATCGCGGTCTGCAGTGGCACGCTGAACAAGGCGGTGGTCAGAATAGGCACGATCACCACGCCGCCGCCGATCCCGAACATGCCCGACAAGACTCCGGTGAACAAGCCTAAAACCAACAATCCGACGATATTTTCCGACATGCTGTTTTTCCTGCACAATGCCTCGATCCGATCGCATTCTACCCATCAAATGCCCGCTGTGCGCGTCATTTGATATAATCAATGCGAAGCTCTCATCTGTTCGTCTAACGATCACTTGTCTTATCGGTGTTATCGCTCAAATCATCTAAAGGCGCATCCGTGCGGCAAGCCAGCCCCGATACCTATCCCGATCTGCATTTCCTGTACATCGCGCGCAACATCCCCGCCGACTGGTTTTTTGACGCTGCCCGTGCCTACTGGGATCGCTTTCGCCCGACGGTGATCAGCAATTTCGACCTTTTGAGCATACTCCCCAGCGACCGCACGATCATCGTGACGGCGCTGGTGATGCGCGACAGCGCGGCGGTTGCCGGGGTCGATCTGGCGCGGTCGCGCCCCGATGTCTACTTTGACGCCATCGTGCGCGATTCATTCGAGGAGGCGAGCATCACCTTTGCGCAGCGCGTCGGCTTGAATCAGCCCTTCGGCGTGCCGCTGCTGGACAGCACCCCGCCGCCGACCGACGCGGCGATCCCCACGCCGATGCTGCCGATCCAGCCGCGCAATTATGTCACGGTCACGCCTCCGGCTGCCGCGCCAGCCGCGCCAGTCACCCCCGAAGCGCCCACCGTCGTGCCCACGCCCGCGCCGATCCAGCCCACGCCCGGCTCGATCATCGGCGGCTCGTCATGATGGGGACGGGTGTCCCTGAATCTCCAGCTCATTCCTTGTTGGTTTTATCGACAGCGAGAGGCAGTGAATGCGCCTGAATGATTATGTCTGGTCGCGCAACCCGCGCGGGATGCACGTCTACAGCGTGTACCAATCGCCGCTGCAAATCGAGCGCTACAGCCAGATGCGGGCGGGCTGGGCAAAGCTGATGGCGGTCGGCACGGAATACGTCGATGACGCCCAGGCGCTGCTCGATCGCAATATCACGCCATGCGTGCGCCTGTATCTGGGACCAGCGGGCGCAGCGCCATTCACCGCCAATTGGCGCGCGCTCACCGATACGTTCGCGCGCGTCGGCGTGCGCTGGTTCGAGTGGTACAACGAGCCTAACCTGGGTGTGGAGTGGCCCGACGGCGTGATTCCCGACTGGCGCAAGCGCGACGAGATCATCAAGCCGCTGATGGACAACTGGCTGCTGTTCGCCGAGTACGTGGTCAGCATCGGCTGCTATCCCGGCTTTATCTCGCTGGCGGAGAGCATCGATATTCCGCTGGCAGCCGTCCCCTGGATGGATACGATGCTGCGTTACATGGCGGACAACCACTTCGAGCGTTTCCAGCGTGTGCTGGCGAACGGCGCCTATGCCGCCACCCATCCCTACATCCTCAACCACTGGTATCAGAACGAACCCGGCGGCAGCGCGTCGAGCGCGCGCGGCATGGGATCGCTGAACGCCCGTGAAGGCGGGTGGCATTTCGAGTATCCGTATGATCCGCGCGGACAAGCCGACGATCCAGGTCGCACCGTCTATGGCGGGACGGCGCTCACCCCGTATGGCGATCCGGTCGGCTTGACGGCGATGGGGCGCATGTTCAACGAGCGCTGCGCCGAATGGTTCGGCACGCAGGCGATCCCGGTGCTGGGTACTGAAGGGGGTATCTTTCCGTTTCGGGATCAGGTGTTCCAGCAGGACAACCGCTACCCCGCATACGACGCGCGCAGCCAGGCAGAGGGCACCGTCGCCATGTTCGAGTGGATCGCGCGCCAGGCGCCAGCGTGGTTGTTCGGCGTGACGCTGTGGAAAGAGGACGACTACTGGACATTCGAGGGCGGCACCGCGCCGGCGATCACCCGGCTGGCGGAAACCCCGGTCGTGCTGAAAGAGGTGCCCGCGATCGAGACGATGGGGTCGAGTCTGCTGGTGCCAACGGTCGTGCCCTACGGTCCGGGTCCCATTCACGGTTCGGCGGATTTTCACATGGTCATCCTGGCGCCGGGGCTGGACTCGTCATGGTTTTTCGACAGTGCCCGCGCCTACTGGGACACCTTCCGCCCGATCGTGACCACGATGCCAGAGCTGATCGATCTGGTGCCAAGCAGCAAGAGCGTCGCCGCGACGGTGATCGCCACACCGGAGATTGTCGAGACGATGGAACGGGCGATCCGCGATCGCTTCCGCTTTGTGTATTTCGATCTGGTGGTGGCGATCGACCCGGTGCGCGTCAAAGAGGTGTTCGACGGGCGGGTGCAGCTGGGGCTGCGGTTCGGGTGAGGGGCGGGCAGTGAAGCTGGTGCGACACTTTCACCAGATGTTCGCCTGGGAGCTGGATTATCGCTGGATTATCATAGAGGCATTTGCGCTCGATAGGTACACGAGGAATTCGATTCATGACCCTTTTACTCGGACTCGACATCAGCACCACAGGCGCCAAGGCGCTGGTGATCACCCCCGCAGGGGCGGTCATCGCCTCGCACACCACCCCACAGCCGATCCAGCAGCCCGCGCCCTTATGGAGTGAGCAGCGCCCCGCCGACTGGTGGGCGGGCATCGTGGCGTCGATCCGCGCCGTGCTGGACATGCCCGGCGTGTCCGCCGACGCGATCGCCGCCGTCGGGCTGACCGGGCAAATGCACGGCATGGTCTTGCTGGACGGCGCCGGAAATGTGCTGCGTCCCGCCATCCTGTGGAACGATCAGCGCACCGCCGCCCAGTGCGACGCCATCACCGAGCGGATCGGCTTCGAGCGGCTGATCGCCCTGACCGGCAACCGTGCGCTGACCGGGTTCACCGCCCCAAAAATCCTGTGGGTGCGCGACAACGAACCGGAAATTTTCGATCGTGCCGCCCATCTGCTGCTGCCTAAAGACTATCTTCGTCTGATGCTGACGGGCGAGTACGCGATGGAGATGAGCGACGCCTCTGGCACCGCGCTGCTGGATGTGGCGAATCGGCGCTGGTCGCAGGAGGTGGTGGACGCGCTCGACATCCCGACGGCATGGCTGCCGACCCTGGCAGAAGGCGCGCAGATTACCGGGACGATCAGCGCCGAGGCGGCGGCGGCGACGGGCTTGCGCGCGGGCACGCCGGTCGTGGGCGGCGGCGGGGATCAGGCGGCGGGGGCGGTAGGAGTCGGCGCGGTCGAGACGGGGATTGTCGGCTTGGCGGTCGGCACATCGGGAGTGGTGTTCGCGCCGCTGGACTCGTATGCCTACGAACCGCAGGGACGGCTCCATGCCTTCTGTCACGCGGTGCCGGGGATGTGGCATTTCATGGGCGTGATGCTCAGTGCCGCCGGATCGCTCCAGTGGTACGCCGACACGCTGGCGCCCGGCGAGTCGTTCGACGACCTGATCGCGCCCGCCGCCGGGATCGCGCCCGGCGCCGAGGGGCTGCTGTTCCTGCCCTACCTGACAGGTGAACGCACTCCTCATCCCGATCCGCTGGCGCGCGGCGCCTTCGTCGGCTTGACGGCGCGCCACACCCGCGCCCACATCACGCGCGCGGTGCTGGAAGGGGTGGCGTTCGGACTCAAAGACAGCTTCACGCTGATCGCAAACAATGCGCCTGGCGGCGTCCGCGAGGTGCGCATCAGCGGCGGTGGCGCCAAAAGCGCCATCTGGCGCCAGATCATGGCAGACATCCTGGGCGCGCCCCTGTCCACCACCAACAGCACCGAGGGCGCGGCATTCGGCGCCGCGCTGCTGGCTGCTGTCGGCGCCGGGCTGTACCCGGACGTGCCGAGCGCGTGCAGGGCGTCGATCCACACAGGTGAGACGATCGCGCCCGGCGTCCACGCCGACGCTTACGCGGACGCTTATGACAATTATGGCGCGCTCTATCCTGCCTTGAAGGAAATGTTTACGCGCATCTAATGCGGGCAGGATACGATTACATCCAGGATGGTCGGCGGGCAGCCCGTCGGCACACGCTTCCGGCTGTGGCAGTATGCCCAGCGTCTCCTGCATCCTATGACTTTCATCGATTTTGGCTGCTCAACGATCGAGGCATGACGATATGTTTCCACCCCCCAATAACCGTCCGCCGGATGACAAGAAAGACCCCGGCAATAACCGCCCGCCCGGCGCACCCAACTTCGATTGGTCCCGGTGGATTTGGCTCATCCTGCTCGGCGGTCTCGTGCTGTGGAGTCTGCTGCGTCTGCCTGAAATGGTGAGCAGCGTCTCCCCGAACCAACCCATAAGCATTCCCTATTCCGTCTTTTACGAGCAGGTCACAGGCGGCAACGTCAGTGAGGTCGTGCTGCAAGACCTGACCGCCACCGGCTTGTTCAACAGCGCGATCGCGTATCCGCCAAACGGCTCGCCGCTGCTGGAGCAAGGCGTGACGCAGCGCGAATCACGCGCCTTCACGACGACGCTGCTGCCGATCACTGACCCCGATCTGCCCGGCATTCTGCGCGAAAACAATGTGCTGCTGGTCGGGCGCATCACCGAGCCGAATCCGATCCTGCTGTTCCTGGTCAACTTTGGTCCGCTGGTGCTGCTGATCGGCTTTCTGCTGTGGTCAACACGGCGGGCGCAAAAGCAGATGGGCGGCGTATTCGGCTTTGGACGCACGCAGGCGCGCCAGTATGACCCCGAAAAACCGAAGGTGACCTTCGTCGATGTGGCGGGGCAGGATGCCGCCAAGCGTGAGCTGGTCGAGATCGTCGATTTTCTGAAAGAACCGGACAAGTACATCGCCCTGGGCGCACGCATCCCGCGCGGCGTGCTGCTGGTGGGTCCGCCTGGAACGGGCAAGACGCTGCTGGCGCGGGCGGTCGCGGGTGAAGCGAACGTGCCGTTCTTCTCAATCGCCGCGTCGGAATTCGTCGAGATGTTCGTCGGCGTCGGCGCCAGCCGTGTACGCGACCTGTTCAGCAAGGCGAAGGGCAACGCCCCGGCGATCGTCTTCATCGACGAGATCGACGCAGTAGGACGGCAGCGCGGCGCCGGGATGGGCGGCGGCAACGACGAGCGCGAGCAGACACTCAACCAGATGTTGGCGGAGATGGATGGCTTTGAGCAGACCGAGAGCGTGATCGTCATGGCGGCGACCAATCGCCCCGACGTACTCGATCCAGCTCTGCTGCGTCCGGGGCGTTTCGACCGCCAGGTGACCGTCGGCTTGCCCGATCGTCATGGGCGTCTGGAGATGCTGCGCGTACATGTGCGCGGCAAACCGATCGGCGACGATGTGAATCTGGAGTCGATCTCTAAAGTGACCGTCGGATTCAGCGGCGCCGACATCGCCAATCTCGCCAACGAAGCGGCGCTGCACGCCGCTCGATTCAACCGCAAACGCATCCTGGCGGTGGACTTCAGCGAGGCATTCGAGCGGATCGCGCTCGGCACCGAGGCACCGCCGCTCTCTAACGAGCGTGAGCGCCGCGTGGTGGCGTATCACGAGGCGGGTCACGCCCTGACAGCGGCGCTCACGCCTGGCGCCGATCCGGTCTTCAAAGTGACGATCATCCCGCGTGGACAGGCGGGTGGCATCACCGCCTTTCAGCCCGACGACGATCGCCGCCTGTATTCACGTGATTACCTGCTCAAACGCATGATCGTCGGCTTGGGCGGACGTGCCGCCGAAGAGGTGGCTATTGGTGAGATCACCACCGGCGCCAGCAACGACCTGCAGCAGGTGACGGCGATCGCCCGGCGCATGGTGTCGGCGTGGGGCATGAGCGACGAATTCGGCTTGATCAATTTTGGGGACGACGATCGTCAGCCGTTCCTGGGCTATTCGATGGCGATGGGACGCAGCTACAGCGAGCAGACCGCTGCCAAGATCGATACCGAGGTGCGCCGCCTGATCGATGAGGCGTATGCACGCTCGCTCGACCTGCTGCGCAGCAACCCCGACAAGCTCGAAGCGCTGGCGAATCTGCTGCTGACCAACGAGACCGTCGAGCGCGACGAGGTGCTGGCAGTGGCAGGGATGCCGCTCACGACGCCGACCGAGCCGCAGACGGTGGTCGGTACGGAATAATCTGACATGCGTGGGGATCTGGCGTACCAGGTCCCCACGCATCCGTAACCTCGTTTGGCTTCTTTATTTTGCCAGCGCCCCACTCCACGCTTTAACCTCATCAACCGGGACTAAAGTCCTCACCGTTGGCTGCCAGATGGCACGGTGCCAGATTGCGTTCTGAATTAAAATGTCTTTATCCGCAATCGATTGAGGATAAAGGTCATAATGCCAATCCGTATACTTGCGACCCTTTTTTTGGTGCTGTGCTTTTCCACCGTTCTCGCGCAGCAAAATGACACCTGTTCCGCCTTCGTCGAACAGGCACTCGCCGCTGTAGACGACGCCTGTGCCTCGACCGGGCGCAATGAAGCCTGCTACGGCAATTTTGACCTGGAAGCCGTGCCGCGCGAATCTGCCGTCGAGTTCACCTTTGCAGAGCAGGGCGATCGAGTCAGCGTCGCTGATCTTGATTCGCTGCGTCTGCGGCAGCTCGATGTCGAGAACAGTGTGTGGGGCGTGGCGCTGATGCAGATTCAGGCGAATTTGCCGGACAGCCTGCCCGGACAGAATGTCACCTTCCTGCTCTTTGGCGATGTCGAAATTCGCAACGAGGTCGAGCCGACTCCCGATCGTCCCAGTCTCGAACTGGTCTCAAACGGCGGGATCAATGTTCGCGCCACCCCCTCGACCACTGCCAACGTGATCGGCTCGCTGCGCAGCGGCGAAAGCGCGACTGCGACCGGACGCAACCAGGACAGCACCTGGCTGCGCATTCAGATTCCCGACAGCGTGGATTTTGGATGGGTGTTCGCGGAACTGGTGACCCCCGCAGACGATGTGGAATCGCTGTCAGTCGTCGATCCCTCCGAGAAGGCAAGCCCGTTCACGCCGATGCAGGCTTTTTCCATCGAGAGTGGCATCGCCAGCCTGAATTGCTCCGAAGCGCCTGCGGATGGTATCCTGATCCAGACCCCGGACGGCGTTGGAAAAATCGAGCTGCGCGCCAACGATGTCTCGTTTCAGCTCGGTTCGACTGCTCTGCTGCAGGCGCAGGCGGGTGACATGCTGACTTTCAGCGTGATCGAGGGGGAAGGCGAGGCGACGGCGGATGGCGTCAGTGTCATCATCCCGGCGGGGGCGATGGTGAGCGTGCCGCTGGATGATGAAGGACAGGCAGCCGGGGCGCCTGGTGAGGTGGTGCCCTACGATCAGGACATGCTGGCGAATCTGCCCGTCGATGCACTGCCGCGCGCGATCGAGATCGCCGATCCCAGCACGACTGAGGCGATCGAAGAAGCCAACAACCCTGGTGGTGGGACAGGCGCGGGTGCTGCCATGCTGCCTGGTGGGATCGATGCCAGCGCGTTCACGGGCATGAACTCCGCATTGTTCTGTTCGATTATGGCACAGTCATTCACGGATTCGGGGATCTCGATCGACCTGTATCTCGATCAGATGCGGATGATGTCGGGGGTGATCCCGGCGGAGTCACAGGCGGACTTTCAAGCATTCATCGCGCTGCTGGAAACCTGCTGATCAGCGACGGGTTTGGCACGCTGAACCCCTACAAGCGGGGGGCAGGTGTGGCGTGCCAAACCCGTCCTTCCCACCTGCGCGTCTTCCTGTTCAATCTTTCTCTCTTTTCTTGCTTTTCTCTCATTTCCCAGGCATCCGCAGCGCCCCGTCCAGCCGGATCACCTCGCCATTCAGCATCGGATTGCCGACGATCGCCGCCACCAGCAGGGCGTATTCCTCCGGCTTACCCAATCTCGACGGGAAGGGCACCAGCGCCTCCAGGGTCGTCCGCGCCGCCTCCGGCAGGCTCGCCATCATCGGCGTGGCGAACACACCCGGCGCGATGGTCATGACGCGAATCCCGTCGCGTGCCAGGTCACGCGCGATCGGCAGTGTCATGGCGGCGATCCCGCCCTTCGACGCGGCGTAGGCTGCCTGCCCGATCTGCCCATCGTAGGCAGCCACCGACGCGGTGGCGATGATCACGCCGCGCTCGCCCTCGGCATTGGGTGTATTGGCGCGCATGGCGGCGGCGGACAGGCGAATGACGTTGAACGTCCCGATCAGGTTGACCTGGATCGTCCTGATGAACAGATCGAGATCGTGTGGGTCGCCCTCCCTGCCGACAGTGCGCGCCCCGGTGACAATGCCCGCACAGTTGACGACGAGGTGCAGTCCGCCGGTCTCGAAGACCGCACGCGCGACCGCGTTTGCCATGCCGACCGGATCGGTCACATCGGCGCCGATCCCGGTCATGCCCATCGATGCGGCGGTCTGGGCGACACGGTCGGTGTCGCGGTCGATCAGGTAGACGCGAGCGCCCTGCGACGCAAAGGTGCGGGCGGTCGCCTCACCGAGTCCTGATGCAGCGCCCGTCACGAGCGCGGTCGAGCCTTGTAGATTCATCGATCATCTCCCTTATCTTGAAAACAGCGTGCTACAATAAATCCAGTCAATCACGATTTTTTCTACAGACGCATTGTTATGCGTCCCTACGCGCTCGCATTGCTCGTGCTAATCCACCAATTCCACCAGCAGCGCTGCCGCCCCGCTGATCAGATCGAGCGTGCGTCCGCGTGCCAGCGCTTGCTCTACATAGGGCAGTCCATCCGCGTCGCGGTTTTGAAACAGGTGAATATGTCCGATCGCCAGCAGCGTCGAGGCGACGAGTAAATCGTCTTCCAGGCGGGCAGCGATCGCCAGACATTCCAGGTTTGCCGCCAGCGCCTCGTCGTGGGCGCCCGCGCGAAACTGAAACCGGGCTTGCAGTCGTAATCCCTCCCACAACATCCGTCGATCGTCACCCCCCGGACGTGTAGCAGCACGCGCGCGATCAGCGGTTCCGCCGTCTCCATCTCGCCCACTTCGGTCAGCACACGCGCCAGCCCCAACGCCGCTTCCGCCGCCGCATCCGTCCGGACATGTGTGTCCGCTAAAGATAACGCAGTAGCAAAGGCGCGCCGCGCCGCCTCAAAATCGTCCTTCAGGCAGCCGCGACCGAGCAGGTTGAGCAGATCGACGCGGCGCGCATCGTCGTTGCGGGCGCCGAGCCATGCCAGACCGCGTGCGGCACTGGCACGCAGATTGTGGTAGGCACTGCGCGTCCTGAACTGATCGGCTGCGATCAGCACGTAGTCGATCGCCCGATCCGACTCGTCAGCCTGGTGCCAGTATTCCGCCAGCTGCATCGCCCTGTCAGCCGACACGACCGCCGCCTTGCCGTCGATCGTGTCGGCTGCTTCCAGCGTCAGCGCCAGCCGTCGCGCGATCGACGGTGGGCAGACTCGTCAGCACCATCTCCCGTAATTTGTCGTGGGCGAAACGCCAGCGTCCCTGGTCGATCTCCAGAATGCCGACCTCCGCACAGGCGTAAAGCCAGCGATCCAGGTCGAGCGGCGCAGGCGCGGCGCAGCAGGTGCGCGCTACTTCGTCGGTCGCGTCGGGCCACAACAGCGCCGCCAGTCGTTCGCGGCTGTGCGATCGATGGGTGGTCGCCAGGTATGCCAGTAAAGCGATCGCTTTTTTGACCGCGATGTCGAAGCGCCCGCCCTCGTAGCTGATGCTGGGCTTGCCGAACAATCGGAGCTGCAAAGCCGTCATGATGCGATCCTCGTCGAATGATGTCGGAGCGGTGCGGTAGTGGTGCCGAATGCGTCGGACAGCATAAATTATATAGTTGATGCGGAGTGTTTTTGCAACTGCCTCGGACTACTCAGCCCTCTCCCTGATGAACTACTAACTGGCGATTCCAAACTCGATCGAGAACGGTCCGATCACCCCTTTGGCGTCGCGCGCTGCGACCGCCACCCCCACGAACCGCGACGCGACGAATCCTTCCCAGGTGACGCTGTTCTCGACCGTCTCAAAGGTCGCGGTGTACTCGATCGCGCCGGGCGCCCGCAGTGCGATCACGTAACCCGCCGCGTCGGGTGTGCGCTCCCAGACCAGCGTGCGCAAGCCCCCCCCCGCCTCGCGCAGGCTGATACTGCGCGGCGCGCGCGGTCCATCCGCCAGCGCGTTGAGGACAGTGGCGATCGTCTGGGTGGCGCGCACGTAATACGCCGGATCAATGTCCTCGATCAGGTCGCGGGCGGTGTGATGACGATCGGTCTCTTCGTTGACCTCGATGAAGCGCACCGCCGGATAGCCCGCCTCGCTGAACGAGAGATGATCGCTGTAGCGCCCTTCGCGGTCACCTGTCAACTCGACCACGATCTCCAGTGGCGCGCCGCTGCGTTCCGCGATCAGCGCCAGCGAACGTGCCAACTGACGCGAGTACGACTCGTTCGGCTCGACTGAAAACAGGCGAATCTGCTTGTCGTTGATCGCACCGTCGGCGCTGTCGGCGCTGCCGATGATGTCCATATTGATCATGGCGCTCAGGGCGATGTTCTGCCCGATCAGGTAATCGGTGACAAAGGCGCTGCTGCCCTTGCGCTGAATCTCTTCCGCCGAAAATGCCACGAACATGATGGTCGCGCGGTGCCGTTTCTGACTCAGCACGCGCGCCATTTCGATCAACGCGCCGACCCCGCTGGCGTTGTCGTTGGCGCCAGGCGCGTCGATGCTCGCGTCCTCGAAATCCAGACTGATGCTGTCGTAGTGTGCGCCGACCAGCACCACACCGCCGCCGGTCTCGTATCCCTGCAGGACGCCGATGATATTTTGCGCGGTCGATCGGCTGCCTGCGAATTCGACCGGAAAGTCGTGGGTGAACACCGAAAAGGCGCTCTGAAACGACGAGGCGCGGATGGCATTGAATTCCGCCTGAATGTAGCGCGCCGCCGCGCCGATACCCTCGTTGGGGCTGGTGTAAGACGAATTGATGTGGCGCGTGCGCATCCGCGTCAGCGCGTCCACATGCAGATAGAGCCGATCGGGGACGATCTGGCTGAGCAGGCTGGTGAGCGCGACATCCGGCTGTGCTGGCACGAAGGCGAGCTGGGTCGCCTGGGACGGGTACTCGTCAGGCGCCAGGGTCGCGTAGCCGATCGTGGGCGGCGGGGTCGAGGTCGCGCGCGGCACCAGCGACGGCGGCGGCGGGTTGTCGGTCAGGTTGCACCCGACACACAGGCACAAGACGCACAGCAGGACGAGGGTCAGACGATTTTTGATCACCAGCACAGGCACACCGCGATCCGATTCGGTCGGACAAACGGCGCGATTGTAGCACACGCGCGTGCATCCGGCGGTGAGACGGTGCGCAAACGGCGTTTTAACGTGCGCTGGCGCGCTGCTTGCGCTACAATATGGACTTGTCTTGTCCCCGCCAGCACTGTTAAGGAGCGGATTGTATGCCTGGATGGACGACATTCGACGCATTTCTCGCCGATGTCACGCAAGCCGCCGACGATGCTGCCCGCCGCCGTCTGGTGGACGCCCTCTTGAAAGAACGCCCATCGTTCCCCTGGATCGAAGGGACGGTCGTCACCTTCGTCTATCGGGGTAGCGCCGACTCGGTCGCGCTCAACCTCGACACCATTCCCAGTGACCCGCCTTTTATGCCGATGGAGCGCCTCGCCGGAACCGACCTGTGGACGCTGCGCTACCCGTTTGAGAGCGATGACCTGCTCGATTACCTGATCGCGGTCGATGACCCCGGTACGCCGCTGGCACACGAGAGCGATATCGCAGGACGAGTCAGCAAGCACTGGCGCCCCGACCCGCTCAATCCACTGTATGTCGAGGCGGGCGAAACGCGCGTCTCGGTGCTGCGAATGCCTGGCGCCCGTCCGTTCATCGACTGGACGACCTTGAAAGCGGTACAGCGCGGCGCCATCAGCGAACATCGCCTGACCAGCAGCAATATTGCCTTTGCCGATCGCAAGGTGTGGATGTGTGCGCCTCCTGGGTTCGACCCCACCGCACCGCTGCCGCTGCTGATTTTGCAGGATGGACAGTGGGCGGTCGGACCGCTGCAGGTCCCGGCGATCGCCGACGCGCTGATCAAGCATCGGCGCATGAAGCCGACCCTGATCGTCATGATCCAGAGCGCGACCAACTCCACCGAGCGTGAACGCGAATACATCCAGGCAGATCGCTATTACAACTTTCTCATTTCCGAGCTGCTGCCGTTCGTGCAGACGCAGTACAACGTCGATATGACGCAGGTCGGCATCGGCGGAGTCGCGGTCGGCGCGGTCGCGGCGGCGGCGGCGGCGCTGTCCAACCCGGTCGTGTTCTCGCGGCTGCTGCTCATTTCACCGCCGCTCGGCGGCAAGGGCAGCTATCAGGAGGTGCTGCGCGGCATCGTCAGGAATTTCACGGGCGCAGCCAAGCTGCCGTCGCGCGTCTTTCAGTCGGTCGGACGCTACGAGACACGCGCGCGCTTCATCAAACCCGCGCAGTCGATCCGCTCGATCCTGGAGGACACAGGCGGAGTCGCCTACCGTTATGTCGAGGTCGGCAGCGGACACGGACTGGTCGGCTTTCGCGGCATACTGCCAGAGGCGTTGACGTGGGGCTTTCCCGGCGGCGCCTGACGTTCGGCGCACTGGGGCTGATCCTGATCGCAGCACTGGCGATCTGGCTCGCTGTCGATCAGACGCCACTATGGACAGCGGCACACGCGGGCTGGTTTCCACCGGGACAGGTGGGGGCGTGTGCGGCGGTCGCCTCGCTGCGGACGATCGGCGCGGCGCGGGCGAAACCGCAGCCGCTGACGTCAGAGATGGTCGATGCGGCTGCCAGTGCGCTGGCGACCCTGAGCGATCGCGGCTTTATGCCGACAGGCGATCCGATCGCGGTCACGGGCATGTTTCCAGGCTCGCCCGATGCACAACGGCAGGCGTGGTTGTTCATCGGCATCGGAACGACCACGCCTGTGATGTCGATACGCCCGGTCGGGTTGGTCTATATCGATGGCATCGACTGGACGACCCTCGACGCAGTGGTCGGGCTGGACGATCCAGCGGCGCGCTGTGATTTCAATCTGCGTCGGGCGCTGCGCACGACCCTGCTGGCGCCGCCGACGCTGCTGCTGGGCATCACTTTCGGAATCGGCATCCTGGTTGGCGCGATGTTGTTCATTGGACGAGCTCGCCGTACAAGACAAGTCAGTACGATGAAAGGACATACCCCTCTATGATCTCCAACCTCTTTTATGGCGAACGGGTGCGGCTGACCGCACTGCGCCACGATGACGCGCATACCTTTGCCGACTGGTACGAAGACGGGACATTTTCACGCTTGTTCGACGGCGCGCCCGCGTTACCCAAGTCCGATCGGGACATGGAAAAATGGATCGAGGATGCGACGCGCGAACGGGGACGTTACGCCTTTGCGCTGCGCCTGCACTACAGCGACGAGCTGATCGGCGTGATCGAGCTGGACAACGTGTATTTTGCCAACGGCACCGGGTCGATCGCCATCGGCATCGGCGATGCGTCGCATCGCGGTAAAGGTTATGGCGCCGAAGCGGTGGCGCTGCTGCTCAAGTTCGCCTTTTGGGAATTGAATCTGCACCGCGTCGGCTTGACGGTGTTCAGCTACAACGACCCGGCGATCGCGCTGTACGAAAAGCTGGGCTTCAAGCGTGAAGGCGTGATGCGCGAGATGATCCAGCGCGACGGACAGCACTATGACATGCTGTTGTACGGGCTGCTCAAGAGCGAATGGCAGAGCGGGACGTAAACGCTGGCATCGCGTCGGCGAACACGGACGCATTGTTTTGCGTCCCTGCGCGCCGACGGTCGCAGTGTTTGGCACGCCAAACCCGTTTGCATCGATCCTAGGTCGTCTCCAGCAGCCGGGCATATCTCGCTGGCATCCGCTGGTGCAGCAGCGGGAACAATCCGCGCCAGCGCGCGAACAACTCCGGGTCGAGCTCGGCGGTGATCACCTCGGTGCTGTCGCGCCCTGCCTCCGCCATCATCTGTCCCATCGGGTTACAGATGAAGCTGCCGCCGTAGAACGACTGTCCCTGCTCGACGCCGACGCGGTTCGCCGCCGCCACGTACAAACCGTTGGCGATGGCGTGGGCGCGCATCATGATCTGCCAGGCATCCTGGGTGTCGATGTCTGGCGCTGACGGTTCGCTGCCGATCGCGGTCGGGTAAAAGACGAATTCCGCGCCATTCATGGCGTAGATGCGCGCCAGTTCGGGAAACCACTGGTCGTAGCAGGTGGGTGCCGCCACCGAGAGATCGCCGATCCGATGCACCGGATAGCTGTCGCCGCCCTGAAAGAAGTGATCCTCGTGATAGCCTTCCCCCGACGGAATATGTACCTTGCGAGTCACCCCGCCGATCACCCCATCAGGACGGTGCAGTACCGCCGTGTCGTAGATGCGCTCGACGCCGCTGTACTCGTCGAGGGTGCGCTCGACGATGCTGCTGATGATCGAGATACCGTGCGTCCGCGCCAGCGCGCCAAAGACGCGATCGCTGTCGCCGCCGAGGGCGGGCTCCGCCCACACCAGCCCGGCAGGGTCGGTCGTGATCGGAAAATAAGGCGAGAGCGACAATTCCGGGACGCACACCAGCGCCGCGCCCCGCCCCGCTGCCTCCGCGACCAGCCCGCGCACCACTTCGATCATCGCCTCACGCGATCCTGCCCAGGCATACTGGACGACCGCCACTGTCATGCGTTCCATGCGCTAACCCTCTCGATTTTAACCCGCCTGTGTCCCGGTAATGATAACGCGGTACAGGCGCCTGTCGAGGGCATTACGGCTGGGCATCGCCAGACTGACCGAAATTCGCTGCCAGCAGCGAAAAGTCGTTGATATTCACGTTGTCGTCACCGCTGAAATCGGCACGGGCATCGTAATCGGTCACCCCTTCCACCTTGCCAAAGCTGGCAGCCAGGATCGAAAAGTCGGTGATGTTGACCACGTTGTCGTTGTTGGCGTCGCCCTGGCGCATGAGGCCCATAGCGAGGGCATTGTTGCCCGCCCCCATCGTGACGATAGTCAGCTCCGCGAGCGTCTGCGCTCCCTTGATCCAGACTGAATAATTGTCCGGCACCAGCGCGCCATAGGTGAAGACTGCGCTGGTATTGGTGGTCACGGTCTGATCGACGACCGCCACGCCGCCCGAATTGACGACGCGCAGACGGTGCGGCAGGCTCCACAGCGCGTTAGGCGCCGCGCCGCGCCCTTGCAGCGTGACGCTGCCGACGATCGAGGCGCCCGGCTCTGTGAATCCGGCGTCGATGCTGGTCGTATTGACGCTGACGACGAAATTGTCGGTGCAGCCGCGCCGCGCTCCGATCGGGTTGATGTCGCTGTCGTTCGTGTCGGTCGTGGCGTCTTTCAGGGTGATCGTCTCGCTGGCGAGGACGACCACGCACAGATAATACGTCCCCGCTTCCGGCGCGGTCACGATGAAGAATCCGCCGGCGTCGGTGATCGCGGACGAGACGGTATAGTCGATGAAGGCGTCCACGCGCAGATTGACGCGCCGCCCCGCCAGACCCGGCTCTAGAACGGGAGACCCCTGGATTCCGCTCTCGTTGGTGTCCCACCAGACATAATTGCCGATCGTGACCGGATCGGCGGTGATGATGCCCGCATCGACGATGGTGGTCGAGATCACGTTCGACGCCAGCGTGAAAACGTCGGTGAAGCCGCTGTCCGCGCCGCTCGGATTGATGTCGCTGTCTTTGGTGTCGTCGCCGCTCGCCTGATTCTTGGGGCTGAAATCGTCGGCGCTCGACGGCTTCAGCACGCGCACGCGATAGCTGCCCGGCACGGGTGCCACGACGCTATACGCACCATTGCTGTCGGTGATGTCTTCATACAACAGGGAGTTTTTGGCTTCGTTCCAGAGCTGTACCGTGACGCCCGCGATCCCCGGCTCGCCCACGTCCTGGCTTCCGTCGCCGTCGAGGTCGTCCCAGACGAAATTACCGATATTGATCGGCGTCGGGGTGCGCGTCGGCGTCGGGGTGCGGAATTTGATGATCCCGGCGTCGATGCTGGTGGTCGAGATCACGTTGCTGGCGATGACGACGATATCGGTGAAGCTGACGTCGCCGCCGCCGACGTTGATGTCGCTGTCGAGCAAGTCATCGCCGCCCGCCTGATTCTTGGGCGAAAACTGGTCGCTGGCGCTCGGCAGCACCACGCGCACGCGATAGCTGCCTGGACCAGACGACTGTAAGCTGTACACGCCGCTGCCATTGGTCACGGTCGAGTCGAGCAGGCTGTTCTTGGCATCGTTCCAGAGCTGTACGCTCACACCCGACAAGCCGGGCTCGCCGGCGTCCTGGCGTCCGTCGCCGTCGAGGTCGTCCCAGACGAAATTGCCGAAATTGACCGGGGTGGGAGTGCGCGTCGGCGTGGGGGTGCGATATTTGATGATGCCCGCGTCGATGACGGTGGTCGAGATCACGTTGCTGGCGATGACGACGATATCGGTGAAGTTGATGTCCGCGCCGCTGGGGTTGATATCGCTGTCGAGCGTATCATCCCCGCCCGCCTGATTCTTGGGCGAAAACTGATCGCTGGCGCTCGGCAGCACCACGCGCACGCGATAGCTGCCTGGACCGGACGACTGTAAGCTGTACACGCCGCTGCCATTGGTCACGGTCGAGTCGAGCAGGCTGTTCTTGGCATCGTTCCAGAGCTGTACGGTCACGCCCGACAAGCCCGGCTCGCCCGCGTCCTGGCGCCCATCCTGATCGAGGTCGTCCCAGACGAAATTGCCGATATTGACCGGCGTGGGAGTGCGCGTCGGCGTCGCGGCACTGAATATGTCGGTCGCGCTCACCGCATCGAGAACGGATGTGCCCGCCCAGGTCGCTGAAGCGGTGGCGGTGGCGCCGACTGTGTCGGATGCGGCATCGAACCCGATGATCATCGTATCGTCCTGCGCGGCGATCAGGCGCGTCTGCGTCTGGATCAGCGCGAAAAGCGCGGCGATGGTCAGGACGAGCAGCATCAGCAGTGACAAATTGACACGACGCATAGCATTCACCTTCACTTACAACTCGTATGACACTGGCTTCATCATAAGTTCATTCCTATATACGCACAACTCCAGGGGATTGGCACCGCCAAACCCGCGCACCCGGACTGTGTGGGTGGACGACTACCCGCGCGCTCGATACAGCCTCGCCTGCGCGCATACAGCCTCCCACTGTGTCGCGTCACGCTCCCACACCTCCAGCAGGCGCGCGATCCCCTGGTCAGACTCGACCCACGCCCGCCCGTCTCCGCTGCCGTACAGCCGATCGAACATCGCCTCGCGCCACCCGAACGCCGCCGGGAACAATTCGCGCAGCGCCCGCAGCGCGATCAGCCATGCCGCCAGCGGACGAAAGGCGCGCGTGTCGGTGATATGCGCCTGCACACCGCCGCACACTTCCCCCGCGTGCTTGCCTCCCAGCGGTTGAAAGCTGTGCGCACGCCAGCGCACGCCTTGCAGTCCGTCGGCAAAGGCGGGATCGTGCGCCAGCGCGTTGAGATGCCGTGCCAGGCGATCGCCGTCGATCCCTGGCGCGCCGACGATCTCGAAGGGCAGACTCGTCCCGCGCCCCTCGCTGAGAGTCGTCCCCTCGATCAGGCAGGCGCCCGGATAGTGGCGGACGGTGCTCAGGTGCGGCATGGCTGGAGAAGTCGGCACGAAGATGCCGCCCGTCTCTTCCCAGGTCATGCCGCGCGCACAGCCGTCACAGGCGATCACGCTCAGATCGGCGGGGGTCGGGTTGTGCGTGGTGTTGAACCAGCGTGCCAGCTCCCCGATGGTCATGCCGTGCGTGACCGGGATCGGAAACCTTCCGACCAGGCTGGCAAACGCCGGATCGAGCAGGGCGCCGTCGATGCGATCCCCGATCGGATTAGGGCGATCCAGCACGATCACCGGGACGCTCGCCGCGCCCGCCCCTTCCAGGACGTGGGTGAGCGTCCAGAAGTAGGTGTAGTAACGGACGCCGATGTCCTGGATGTCGCACACCAGCACGTCGAGCCCGCGCAGCATCTCCAGTGTCGGAGTCATCGTGGCGCCATACAAACTGTGGATCGGGGCGCCGCTGATCGGATCGACCGTCGAGGCGACGTGTTCGCCGTCTCTGGCGACCGCCGCGATCCCGTGTTCCGGCGAAAAGATCGCGCCGAGCGTGCACTCGGTCGCGGCGCGAAAGGCGTCCAGCGTCGGCACCAGGTCGCGCGTGACTCCGCTCGGATTGGTGAGCAGCCCGACGCGGCGCCCGGCGATCGGGGTCGGGTCGGACAGCAGACGATCGATCCCGGTGGTTACAGCCATATTCAGCGCTCCTCTTTTTGGGCTATTGTCCCCTCATTTCCAGGCGATCGCCAATCCGGGATCGTGCGCTGTCATCAGCCGCTTCATCGGGGAGTCGGGGAGTCGGGGAAGGGGTGAGCAGGGCGACGCCTGCGTTGGCAGGGTGCGCGTTTCGCGTTATGATCGCCGCCAATGCGTGCCTATCACACGGAACGGTCGCCCATGCCCCCACTTGCCGACAAAGCAGCGCGTCTCGACGTGATGCTGAGCAGCACCACGAAAGACCTGCTGACGCACCGTGCCCAGGTCATCGCTGCGGTCAATCGTGCCCGGATGCACCATCTGGTCATGGAAGATCTCACCGCCTCGCTGCACACGCCGCTGGAGGTGTCGCTGGCGCTGGTGGAAGAAGCCGAAATTTATGTCGGCATCTTCGGACTGCGCTACGGCTATCGCCCGGTCGATGCGCGCAACCCCGACGGCTTGTCGATCACCGAGCTGGAATACCGCCGCGCGGTCGCCCTGGGAATGCCGATCCTGATCTTCCTGATGGACGACGAGCACCCCGGCCCGAACCTGAGCGGCTTGACCGCGTTCGAGATGGACAAAGAGAAAGACAAATTTTTCGAGAGCGATCCGATCGGCAAGGCAAAGCTGGTGGCGCTCAAAGACGAGCTGGGACGCGCGCACACCGCCGGTATCTTCAACTCGCCGGAGGCGCTCGGCTTGCTGGTGCTGCAAGCGCTGACCGCCGACGAGACCAAAGCAGCCGCCTACGCTTATCACGCGCGACGCGCGCCCGCTTCCCCGGTCGTGCCAGCGCCGCCCGCCCCGCCCACGACGACCCTGACCGTCCCGCCTGACCTGCTCGCCAAACCAGCCTATTCCGGCATGGGCTATCACTTCGTCGGGCGGCGTGACGAACAGGACGCGCTCGACGCCTGGGCACAGCCGGACGCGACGGCGGGCGCGGTCATGGTGGTCGAGGCGATCGGCGGCATGGGCAAGTCGGCGCTGGCGTGGAAGTGGATGCAGGATCGGGCGGTGCCCTTCGACGGCATGTTCTGGTACAGCTTCTACGAGGGCGGTGCCGACATGGGCGCGTGTGTGCGCCACGCCCTCGCCTACGTCACCCGCCGCGATCCCGAGTCGATCCAGGGGACGCTGAGCGAGCAGGTGACCGCGCTGATCGCGGCGCTGGATGCCGAGCGCCATCTGCTGGTGCTGGACGGGCTGGAACGGCTGCTGGTGGCATACCACCGCTGGGACGCCGCCCAGATGCAGGATGACAGCGTGCCGGAGGAGCGCGAACACCGCGCCTGCACCGTGCCCGACGACGCCGACGCGCTGGCGCGGCTGGCGACCGTGACGCGATCGCGCATCCTGATCACCTCGCGCCTGTTCCCCGATGCGCTCACCGAGGCGGGCGCGCCGATGCGCGGCGTGGTGGCGTTCACCCTGCACGGGCAGGAGGGCTTGCGCGGGCTGAACCCGACCGATGCGCGGACGCTGTGGCGGGCACTGGGCATCCGCTGGTCGTCCGGCGACGAGGGCGCGCTCGACAGCTTCTTCAACGGGATCGGACGGCACGGGCTGCTGCTCAAGCTGGCGGCGGGCGCGATCAAGCAGTCGCGCCGCGCGAACGGCAGTTTCACCGCCTGGTTCGCCATCACCGAGGGCGAGATCGACTTCCAGGGGGCGGATGTGCGGGCGAAGCGGCATCACATCCTGGCGGCGGCGTTCGCCGATCTGTCGGCGGAAGCGCGCGCCCTGCTCGAACAGATCGCGGTCTTTGGGACGGCGGTCGGCTTCGAGACGCTCAACACCTTCAACCCGTTCCTGCCGCCCGCGCCGGAAGAGGTCGAGCAACCGAATGATGAACCCTACAGTTTATGGAATGCCCGTTGGAAGCTGACAGACGCTGACACCGACGACGAGCGCGCGCATGGGCAAGCGGAGCCTGAACGAGAAACGCGGGCGCTCGCCGATGCGCAGGCAGCGTATGCCGCCTATCTGACCGCGCACGCCGCCTATCCGAAGTCGTCCGCCTACAAGCGCGGCGTGATGCGCTTCGAGGCGCTGCTGCACGATCTGGAGATGCGCGGGCTGATCTGGTTCGACAGCAGCGCCGACCTGTACGACCTGCACCCGGTCGTGCGCGGCTACGTCTATGGCGCGCTCTCGCCCGACGAGCGGCGCGCCCGCCACGCCCGCACCCTGGACCTGTTCGCCGCGCAGGAGCGCGCGCTCAGCAGCGACGCCGCCACGACGCTGGCGGACTTGCAGGTGCCGATCGCCATGGTGCAGGCGTTGATCGGGGCGGGGCGGCTGGACGACGCGGCGGCGCTGTACGGGCGGCGGCTGCGAACCCCGCTGCAACAGACGTTCGCCGCCTACCCCACTGCCTATGCGCTGCTGCTGCCGCTGTTCCCGGACGGGCTGGATCGCCCGCCGGCGCTGGCCGACCCGGATCAGCAGGGCGCGCGGCTGACCAACATGGCGAACGTGCTGTTTTACCTCGGTCGCAGCGACGCCGCGCGCACGCTGGAAGCAATCAGGATCGAGCTGGCGCTCGACCGCCGGAAGGACGCCAGCCTCGCGGTCGCGCTCGGCAATTATGGCGCTTCGCTGCATGAGGCGAGCCGGCTGGCGGCGGCGCTCGACGTGTTCAGCGCGCTGCGCGACCTGGCGCAGGCGGCAGTGCTGGATCGGGTCTGGAACGCACAGCGGCGGCTGCTGGCGATCGACGCCACCCTCGGACGCTGGGTGGAGGCCGACGCTGCCTACCGCGCTTTCATGACCGCCCCGCCGCCCGACCGCACCGCCTTGTGGCAGGCATCCGTAGAACGAACGTATGCCAAGTCGCTGCTGCAGCGCGGCGCGCCGCTGGAGGCGGTCGAGGCGTCGCTGGCGGCGGCTGAGGGTTACGCTGTAAAGGGGGGGAATGCTTTAGAGTCTCGCATCCTGGCATATCTGCGCGGCGAGGTCGCGCTGCGGCGCGGCGACCCGGCGGCGGCGGCGGCGCACTACAACCGCGCCATCGCGCTCGGCAATCAGTCCGGCGTGCGCTATGACGCGGCGTTCGGCGGGCTGGCGCGCGCCTCGTGGCTGCTGGCGCAGCCGCGCCCGGCGGAGGCGGCGCGGCTGCGCCAGCGCGCGCTGCGGATCGTGGACGAGGGCTGCGATGATTATTCGGCGGCGGTCGTGCTGCGCGACGACGGGCAGGCTGACGCCGCGCGCGATCGGGCGATCGCCTACTACACCTGGGCATGGGCGGACGGCGAACCGTATGTCTGGCGCTACGAACTCGACCGGGCGGCGGCGCTGCTGACCGGGATGGGCGTCCCGCTGCCCGTCCTGCCCGCCTACGACGAGTCGAAGGCGCGCTGGGATCACGACGAGGCGGTCAAGGCGTACATCGCCGCTCTCCAGGCAAAGAAACAGGACGAACTCGATTCCTAGCGACGCCTGACGATCGATCGGTGGTACTTTCCCCGGATTGTGGGCGGTCGCCACCTGCCGATCACACGGTATCATCGGCATGTAAGACAGCGTGTCCCTGTTTTGATCGACTCGTTCAGAAAGGCACCGCTCTTGACGACCAACCGCCCCAACCGCACGGCTCCCCAGTCCAGCTCGCCCGCCAATGCAGCCACGCCATCGGCACGACGCAGCCCCGACGACGGCGAGCGCCGCCGTCGTTCCCCGGTCAGTATCGGCTTGATCGTCTTTTTCGGATCGCTCTTAGGGACGCTGCTCGGCGTCGCCGCTGATTTTGGCGATGCCGCCGACACCTTCGAGCGCGTGCGCCGCCTGACCTACCCGGAACTGTGTATCGTCGGCAGCAATACCATCCTGGGCGACGGCATCGCTATGGCGGAGGACTGGGCACGTCATTTCGAGGAGACGCACAATGCGCGCGTGCGCATCGAGGGCGTGGGGTCGGTGCGCGGCGTCGAGACGGCGATCGCCGGCGGCTGCGTGCATGTGCTGGCGATGAGCGAGCCGATGACCGACGCGCAGTACGTCGGGCTGACCAGCAACGGCGTCGAGCTGACCTGTGCCGCCGAGATCGGCTACGACGTGATCGCCTTTGTCACACACAGCACCAACGCGCTCGCCGCCGTCAACGCGCGCAGCTTGCGCGGCATCCTGGTGGGCGCGACTCGCAACTGGGACGATGTCGGCGGAATCGATCAGCCGATCCGCATCCTGGCGCGCCCTGGCAGCGGCACCACCGACTTTGTGCTGCAAGGGGTGGCGCGCTACAGCGACCCGAACCTGTTCGACGATCAGTATTTCCCGCCCAACAGCAATTACAGCGCCTGCGGATCGAACAATGCCTGTCTCGATCAGGCGCTCGCCATACCGGGGTCGCTGTACTGGGTCAGCACGGCGTGGATGCGCACGCAGCCCGCCGAATACATCCGCGTGCTGCCGGTGCTGCGCGGCGATGAAGCGGCGATCGATCCGCTGCGCGGCGATGTCGATCTCAACGACTACTACAGCCCGATGATCCGTCCGCTCTATTTCTATATCCTGGGCGGGTCGCGCATCAACGATGAGACGATGGCGCTGGCAAAGGAATTCCTGACCTACACGCGCAGCGTCGCGGGTCAGCAAATCCTGGAAGAGTATCATTTTTACACCTTCTTCCAGCCGCCGCGCGATGTCCCGGTCAGGCTGCCGCCGGGGTACGAGGCAGACGCGACCGGGCTGCGTCCGGTGTGCGTGGGCTGAGGCGCTAGATCGCCGCGCGCACGATCTGCACCAGCTCGTGCGCGCGATGGCGGAAGGTGTGCTGTGCCAGCACCCGCGCCCGTGCCGCTGCCCCGATCGCGCGCCGTTCGGCGTCGTGCGCCAGCAGCCAGCGCAGCCGCTCGATGCCTTCATCGCGCTCCGCGATCAGGATCAGTTCGCGCCCCGGCTCGAACCAGGTCTCGATCCCCAGGTACGGCGTCGCCAGGATGGTGCAGCCCATGCTCGCCAGCTCGAACGGGCGCGACGACGACGACGCGAACGTCCCGGCGTGCGCCCGCCGCGTGATGCACAGATTGACCTTGCTGCGGCAGGCATATTCGCGCAGCTTGCTGAAGCTGAGATAGGGCAGCGCTTCGGCGCGACCGCGATCGCCCAGGCGCGTCCCGCGCACCGCGAAACGGGCGTCGGGCAGCGCATGTGACGCATCGCGGATCATGGCGTCGATCCATTCGGCGCGGTATTCGCGTCCGTGTCCGTAGAAAAAGGCATCGACATCCTGAGCGGGCACGTCCACCGGGGCGAATACGTCCGGGTCGGCGCCGTAGTACAGCACATGCACGGCGCGCGCGCCCAGGCGGGTCAGCTCGGCGGCGCCGCCCGCGCTGTTGCTGATGAAGGCGCTGTACTCGCTCAGGTCGGCACCCTGATAGATACGAAAGCCGGTGTCAAAGCCGCCCATCGACGGCAGGCTGGCGGGGACATCGCCGTCGTAGTAGAAGATCGGCTTGCCATGACGGGCGATCAGGTCGCCCGCGACCCCGGTCAGATGATTGAGCGGCGCGGTCAGCACGATCACCGCGTCGATATCCGGCTCACGGGTGAGCAGCCTATCGAGGTGATCGCGCCACAGCGGGGCGATCAGACGTTGCGCGGTCGCGCGCACCAGTCGGTCACCGATCGACTCGTCGCCGCGCCGCTCGACCGGGGCGGACGCCCGTCCGCTGGTCAATTGCGTGACTCGTCCGAGGGTGTCGCGCGCCATTTTGAACAGATCGCCGTAACGCTTTGCCGGGTTCGCCGCCGCGCGCCACCACAGCGACTCGATCGGCGCGCCCTGGTACGGCGCGGCGATCACCTCGACGCCGATCTCGTACAATCCTTTGAGCAATTGCCACCATGCCGGGGTCGCGCTGAAGGGCTGGGTCAGGTCGAGCGACGAGACGACAAAGAGCAGTTTCACGGCGAATCCGTTTCGGTGGAGGGGCACAGCGCGCCATACCCCTGACGACAGCACCGGGCTATTGTCCGCCTATTCCAGGATGGTTTCAACCGCCAGCGCGGTGTAATAAAAAGCAAGGCGTCCGGCGTGCTGTTTGAGGATGACGCCGATCGCCAGCGCGTCCTCGCGGGTGTCGGCGTGCACGGCGATCACCGCGTGACCCGCTTCAAGCTCGGCGTGATGTTCCTTGAGCGTTTGCCCTTCCCCGTCGAGCAAATTCTGGAAAAAGCGCAGCGTGACGCCAAAGGCGCCGTGATT
The DNA here is from genome assembly GCA_034437395.1 of Anaerolineae bacterium. Lineage (GTDB taxonomy): Bacteria > Chloroflexota > Anaerolineae > Aggregatilineales > Phototrophicaceae > Flexifilum. Next base: position 44,981 of record DAOTUN010000129.1, read on the forward strand.
TTCGCCGTTGAGGTCGAGATTGTCGGCAGCTTGCTTGCCCTGCATCACCTCGATATGAGACTGATCGGCGCCAGCCGCTTTCAGGTCCTGGACGGCGGCATCGACGGCGCGCATGTCCGGCAGCACCGCAATCACTTTGTTGTCGGGATAGGTGAAGAAGCTCGGTTTGTCCTGAGTCATGGTCGATCGCTCCGCTGATCTACGTTGCCTCAGATCGTACCCGCATTGACTGGACGCGGTATGGCACGCCTGACCCGTCTCACCCTGTCCGACTCGCCTAATCGATGTAGCCCAGCGCGCGCAGGTGTTCGGTGACCTCGGCGCTCATATCCTGTTCGGCGGGGACGCGATCGCCCACGCCGGACTGATCCGCCGCGAATGCCTCGACCTGACGCAGCAGTGCTTCAGCCTCGGCGGGGTGCGTCGCGGTCAGATCGTGCAGCTCCGCTGGATCACGTCCGATGTCGTACAAGCCCGCGATCTGTCCCGCCTCCGCGATCAGCTTGCGATCGCCGGCGTAGACCGCCCGCCGCACCAGCCGCAGCCGCATCCGCTCGATCGTGTGCGGATTGCGATGTTCCAGCACATGCAGAAATGTAGACGGCGGATAGGCTTCGCTGTACGCCAGTCCGCGACCGCCGTCGGCGCCGGGCCGCGCGCCAGCCAGCAGCGGCGCCAGCGACAAGCCGCGTATGTCGGCGTTGGGGTCGTCGGACGCCAGTGGAGTCTCGACCCCTGCCAGATCGATCAGGGTGTGGAACAGACGCCGCGTCGAGACGTTGGCGCTCACGCGCTGCCCTTCGCCCGCGCCGCTGGTCACGCCGGGGACATGCAGCGCCATCGGCACATGCACCAGCTCGCGGTAGACGCCGAACCCGTGCCCCATGATCGCGTGTTCGCCATGCGACTCGCCGTGATCCGCCAGCACCACGATCACCGTGTCGTCAAAAGCGCCGCGCGCACGCAGGTGCGTCAGCAGCCGATCGAGCTGGGCATCCTGATACGCGATCTCGGCGTCGTAAAACCCGGTCAGCGTCCGCGATTCCAGCTCGCTGAACGGACGATCAGGCGGACTCGCCCAGCCCGCACCGTCGGCGTTGAAGCGGCGCATGAAGGCGAATGCCTCTTTGTCGCCCCTGATCTCCGGCGCGAAGCGATCGACCAGATCGCGCGGCGGATGATAAGGGAGGTGCGCGCCCATCAGGTTGACAAAGGCGAACAGCGGACGCTCGGCACCGCCGGCGGCATGATCGTCCCAGTAACGGATCAGGTCGTCGATCGAGAGGGCAGTGCTGCCCTTAAAATTGATGTACTTCGACCAGATCGGGGTCAGCAGCGGTGTGAGCGCCATCCGAAAGAGCGCGTCCGACCGGGCGAACATGTTGCCCATGCGCCGCGCGTGCGGACGAAACCAGCCTGTGAAATTCCGTCGCAGCGCCGACTTGTGATGATCATAGGGACGATAGGGGACGGCAGTGGCGTAATTGAAAAAACGGTCGAACCCGCGCTGGAGTCCGTGATCGATCGCGCCGACCAGGGCGTTGTTGCAAAAGGCGACGGTCTCATAGCCGCCCACCTGTAGAATTTCTGCCAGGGTCGGGTGCATCGGGTCGAGCAGTCCGTTCGCCTGGATCAGGCGATGTCCGCCGGGGTACAAGCCCGTGAACAGTGACCCGTGCGCCGGGATCGTCCACTGCGCGGGCGCGACCGCCCGATCGAAGCGCGCGGCGCGCCCGGCAAAGGCGTCAAAGCCCGGAGAGGTCTCGTGCGGGGCGCCGTAGATCGACAGGCGGTCGCGGCGCAGCGTGTCCAGCACGACGAGCAGGATATTGGGTTGGCGTGCGGGCATGGGGCGCCGTTTTCATATAATCAGGACGGATGGATCAGGACGGATGGATCGGGACGGAATAGCAACGGCGGGTATTGTATCACGCGCACTCAGTGTTTCAATATCCTCTACGGATCGTCTGACGCTGAAGCGTCACGCTGCGCCAGGTCTGCACTTTCAATGCAGAACGTTTCAATATCCTCTACGGATCGTCTGACGCTGAAGC
>DAOTUN010000130.1:0-3751 GCA_034437395.1 Anaerolineae bacterium
GCGCGCCATCCGCAACGATGAGCAGCTTACTCGGTCTGGCGGCGCGAATGGCGTCAAACACGCGCCGGGTGGTGTCGGGGCGGCGAAAGATGAAGAAAGCGACCGGGGTGTGCAGGGTCATTGCGTCTCCGCCAGGTTGTGAAGTCAGGTTAATCAACCCTTTGTGCGGATAACTGAATTGTCATTCAGCAAATGGTCGGTCTGCGGTATATCGGCACGCTGCATCCGCTGCAAGGCTGCCGCATACGTCCTGCGGGTCGATCCGAGATTTGTCAGGTCATCGGCATCACGGCTGTAATGCAGCAGGTATGTCGGCAGCAGATCGATGATACTGCTGACCGCGTGCGCGACGCGCTGCGGGGAGGCACTGGTACTGAAAAACCGATAGCGTACCATCGCCTCGCGCGCGGTCAAGCCAGGCGTCGGCAAAATGTCTTGCCCGATATTGCCGTCGCGTCCCTGCTCCATAATCTCGACCACACCGCCCGCCAATGCGGAAGGCAGTAGCATATTCGACCCATGTATGCCGATCACGACATGGCTGCGGGCATAGCGGGCGCACCATTCACGCTCGGTCACCTCATCAATGCGCGTCGTGCGCAGATCGGTGATCGCGCCTGCGAAGCCACCCGGCTCGCCAACGCCCATTACCGCGAAATCAAGCATGGGATAGCGCAGGCGCAGGCACTCCGCCACTGCCATCACCCGCGCTCTGTACGCTTCATGCAGGGTCGGTCGGCGCATGACCACGCGCAGTATGCTGTCCAGCAGATCGCGTTTGTAGCCTTTTGAATAATGCTCTGGCCACAGCCGATCATCGCGCCAGATGTACGATACGACCGGGCGATCGCTGCTCTCCAGCCAGCGGCTTAGGTCGAACGGGGCGATGCGCGTGAAACGCTCGATTTGATAGCGATCGGGATCGGGTTCAGGAAATGCTGGGATCAGATCGCACGTCGGCAGCGCCGCCAGCCTGTCACGCATTTTCCCGGCGAACACCTCATCCCAGGCAGCGCCCGCGCGCAGCGGCACATCGACTGTCCATACCTCGGCGGCACCATCCGGCACCAGCCAGCGCAAGAATGCCGGGACGACGATCAGCAGATCGGCACCTCCTTCGATCGCGGACTGGGCATTGAGCAGCTTTTCCAGGCAGTGACCGTAAAACGTATCCAGGCAGTTGAGCAGGGCAGGGCGATGCAGCGGACGAAAGGTCTCGACTCGTACAGGCAGTCCGCCGGGGCGCGGAGCGGCGAAATTATCGTGCAGTTCATCCGCGAACCACGATGGAAATGGCGCGTGAACCACGCCGCTGGCGAGGTCGAGCAGCGACGGATGATAGATACCCTGACCGGTCGGCAAGTCGCCATAATAATTCCGCGCGCACGCCGGGCAGGTCAGCCGCGCCAGGACGCGCATCCCCGGCATATGCCAGCCGACAACGGTCAGCGCCGCGCCGCACGCCGGGCAGTCGAAGGCGGCATCGGGAAGCGGATGCAGGGCGATCACGAGAGTAAATTTCTCATCCGTCGCGTAAAACGGATGACCCAGTTATCTACCTCAACGCGATATCTTTCACTGAGCGCGATGACTCGCCGCGAGTCCGGCTGAAATGAGCGGAAACAAATAAAATTACCATAGTGAGAATCAGGCACGAACAAACTATCGGCATCGATCGCTGCGTTTTGCAGGTCTATAGATCGCAGAGGGGCATCCGAGTCGATAATCAAGCTGTGTTGGTAGCCGCATTGTTGCAGACTATGTAAGCAGGTCAGCGTGCTGTCGAGATAGTTTTGCGACCAAGCCCCTCGCTCTGAGGCGCGCGAACTGCCCCCCCCATACTCGAACATTACAATGTCGGGCAAGCTCGCTGGTAACAGAGCAGCTAACTGAATCAAGATGACGCTCTCACTGCCTTCAGTGTCGATTTTGAGGCACGTCACATGATCAGCGTGTGCGCGCTCCCATAACATTGGCAGGGTGATCGTCGTCACCTGTTTGGTTTGATGGGAATTCCCCCACCAGTCGGGACGGAGGGAATTCAAATTTAGATTCTCCACGCCGTCATATTCGCCGATGTACATCGTCGTGGTTCCCGTGCTATCACTGATAGCGCTCTCTATCAAAGTAATTCCTCGACGTGCGCACAGCTCGTGAACTTCTTTGACGGGCAGCGGCTCGACTGCAATCGTGCGAAAGCCGAGTTTTGCAAAGGTTTCACAGTAAAAACTGAACGTTCCGACGCCAACATCGAAAGCAACGCCGCTCCGCTGCGGGTCGATTTGAGGTAAAAAGTCACGCAGTAGATGCTGGCAAAAGTCTTCAACACGCATCAGGAGTCACTTTGTTTGCTCATCGAACGAGGTGAAACAGACCCGTAGCGCCAAAATTAGGCATTGGGGCATAAATCTCTTGAAACCGACTGCCGATGATAAAGCGTTTCTCGATAACCTGAAAAGGTTCAAATTGAACCATGAGTTGCTCCAGTCCCATTATCCGTCCTGCATTAAAGGCGGCGATCGTAGTTTCGCCGACCGGTATCGACAGATACAGGCTGCCTCCAGGCGCGATCACGCGCTTGAGTTCCGCGATCGCTTTTTCAGTACCATATGGATCGAGCGGATCACCATAACGCCCCAACCCGATGTGCTCGACCACGCATAGGCTGGAGACCGACTCCAGTTCGCCATCGGCGTAGGGCAATGCCAGGATCGACCCCTCTCGAAAGGTCAGCGTATCGAGTGGCAGTGACAGCGGACGAATATCGACCATCGTCACCGGCATCACTTTGGAGAGCAGCGCGACGAATTTATGATGCGATCCGACATCGACATGCGACATGGGGTGCTTCTGCACGATCTTTCCAAAAGCCCAGGTGTCCTGATAGAAATAAATCGGCTCGATCTCGGTTTGCGCGGTGGCATCATGAATACACGGATACAGATGATCCAGACGCGCCCTGTCACCGTCAGCAGGCACGAGTGCGTTGTAGGCTTCATAATCGCGCCAAAAATGACGCCATGCCGCGATCTCATTCGGAAAAGCGCGCAGCGCGCGGCGCGCGCTGCGCGCCAGATGGCGCAGCATCCAGCGCGTAGGTGAGGGAGTCATATGTGGGCGACCTCCATAGGGTTATCGGCGACGATGCGCCACGCGGCATCAATCAACACCATCCCATGCGACGCGGGCGGCACCTCGCCTGAGCCATACACGTCCCCCTCCGCCACAGATAGCGGCACAGCATCGTCGATCGCATCGATGATCTCGCCATGAGCGATCAGGGAATACGAAAGCAGGTAAGTCGTGGCTGCTAAAGGCACATATTGTATGCGGCATATAAACATACCGGACTCTGGCAGCGTCCCAAACTCGGTGCGCGTCAGACGGTTGTGATGCAGGAAAACGGGCGTCCCGGTCATGGTGCGCAGCATCACGCTGGCGATGATCGGCAGTCGTGCCGCCGATGGTTCAGCGGTGAAGTGCAGCGCCACGTCGATGGTCGCGCCGCTGATCGTCGCGTCCAGTATGCGCCCATCCAGGTCGCGCAGTTCGATCGCAGTCACACGCACACCGCCCTTACCATATCGATTCGCGTGGTCGATCAATGAGCTGCTGCCACTGCGATCATGCTGTTCAAGATAGCGCCCGATCGCCTCCGACGCCGCGCCCAGAAAAGCGGTGCGCCCGCGTTCCAGCAGCAGCGCCCGTGAACACAGTGCCTCCACCGCCGCCATATTGTGGCTCACAAACA
>DAOTUN010000131.1:0-5374 GCA_034437395.1 Anaerolineae bacterium
TTCCACACCTTCAACTGCAAAATGCGCTCCCTCACCGGACTTTACGTCGCGCGTAAGTTGCGCAGAGAATATCGCATATGAAAGTGAACAGCAATGATCAAAAATGGCTAAAGCAAGTGAAGGGCTTTCCCACCGCTAAAGCGGGTGGGTTTTACGCCCTATTGCTATAAGATCTGAGCAGAAACGGTCGAATCGAGGAAACTCATGCGAAAAGCTATTTTCAGAGGGACAACCGCGCTCGGCTTGATGAGCGTCGCGCTTGTGGCGGGTTTATCGTTTGGAATTGCTGCACAGGCTGGTGATTTTGCCTCTCAGACGACGACAACGCCGCCTCAGGTCGCGGGCTGCACCGTCTTTCCTGCCGATCATATCTGGAATGTCCCGGTGGATACGCTGCCGCTCGATCCTCTTTCAGATCGCTACGTCGGTACTATCGGGGCTGATGTCGGACTTCACCCCGACTTCGGTGCTGGTCTCTGGGAGGGCGCAACCATCGGCATCCCCTACATGGATGTATCGGCGGAACAGCCTGGGGTGACGGTCAGCTTCCTGTACGATGATGAAAGCGACCCTGGGCTTTATCCCATCCCCGGTGACGTACCCATTGAAGGCGGGTCCGAGAGCGACGGCGATCGTCATGTGCTGCTCGTGGAAAGGGACAACTGTATTCTTTATGAGCTTTTCGACGCTCATCGCGAGTCCGATGGCAGCTGGCTGGCAGGGTCGGGCGCTGTCTTCAATCTCACGTCCTATGTCCTGCGACCGGACGGCTGGACCTCCGCCGATGCTGCTGGTCTGCCGATTTTCCCCGGTCTCGTGCGCAGGGACGAGGTGGCTGCGGGTGCGATCAACCATGCACTGCGCTTCACCGCCCCCGAAACCCGCGCGGCGTATGTCTGGCCTGCAAGGCACTTTGCTTCAGACCTGACCGGTGAGGATTATCCGCCGATGGGTCAGCGGTTTCGCCTCAAAGCGGACTTTGACCTTTCCGTGTTTTCGCCCGATGTACAGGTCATCCTGCGAGCGCTGCAACGCTACGGCATGATCCTCGCCGACAACGGATCACCGTGGTTCATCTCTGGCGCGCCGGATGAGGACTGGGACAATGATGTATTGCGGGAACTCCGGCAGGTGACGGGATCGAATTTTGAAGCTGTCGATGGTTCTTCCCTACAACTTGACGCCGACTCGGGTCAGATTCGGACGCCTGCTGCGTGAAGCCCTGATCGCGTAGTCCGCCGCGCCATTCAACCGTACTCTAAAAGCTGTATCGAGGCGGTGCTGTCGGTCACTGCTCCAGAAGCAGGACAATCGACCGAGCAATTTCGCAACTGGAAACACACAACAAAAGAGGCTGGTCATCTGACCAGCCTCTTTTGTTTTCCCGTGTTCAGTCTTTCGACCGCACATTCAAACCAGATGGATACAGGCTTGGCTTAGCAGGTCTCACCTACGCATACTGTCGGAATTGGCGTGCGCGTAGGCGCGGGCGTGCGCGTGCTGGTGGGGCTGGAAGTAGCGGTCGCTGGCGGCGATGCGGTATAGGTCAGCGATGGCGTTACCGTCAATGTGTGCGTGGTGGACGGCGTGAAGGTGAACGTCGGCGTGCGCGACGGGGTCTGCGACGCGGTGTTGGATGGCGTCAGCGTAATCGACGGCGTCAGAGTCGGCGTGCGCGACGGCGTATTGGTGATGGTGTTCGACGGCGTCAGAGTCGGCGTGCGCGACGGCGTGAACGTCGGCGTGCGCGTGCTGGACGGCGTGAAGGTGAAGGTCGGCGTGCGCGTGCTGGATGGCGTGAAGGTCGGCGTGCGCGACGGCGTAAAGGTGATCGTCGGCGTGCGCGACGGCGTGAACGTCGATGTAAAGGTGCTGGATGGTGTCAGAGTCGGCGTGCGCGATGCCGTGAAGGTCGGCGTGCGCGTACTCGACGGTGTAAAGGTGAACGTCGGCGTGCTCGTACTCGACGGTGTAAAGGTCGACGTGCTGGACGGTGTATTGGTGATCGTCGGCGTGCGCGAGGCGGTAAACGACGGCGTCAGTGTTGGGGTACGTGAGGCTGTGAAGGTCGGCGTGCGCGTACTCGACGGTGTCCTTGTAAACCTCGGCGTCCGCGTGCTCGATGGTGTGAGCGTCGTGGTGAGCGATGCGGTCAATGTGATCGACGCCGTAAAGGTCGGCGTGCGCGTGATCGACGGCGTAAAGGTCGGCGTGCGCGACGGCGTCAGCGTCGTCGTCGGCGTGCGCGAGGCGGTAAACGACGGCGTCAGTGTTGAGGTATTTGAGGCTGTGAAGGTCGGCGTGAGTGTACTCGACGGTGTGAAGGTAAATGTCGGTGTGCGTGTGCTGGAAGGCGTGAACGTTGACGTGAGTGATGGCGTCAGCGTCGTCGTCGGCGTCAGCGAGGGCGTCAATGTCGTGGTCCTGGAAGGCGTCAGCGTCGTGGTGCGCGTGGACGACGGCGTGAACGTACTCGACGCAGTACGCGACGCGGTCAGCGTGCGCGATGGGGTGAGCGTCGTGGTCGGCGTGCGTGACGCGGTCAGCGTGGACGACGGCGTGTAGGTGCGCGATGCGGTGTGGGATGCCGTCAGCGAGGCGGTGTTGGTCGGTGACGGGACTGCCGTCGAGACATCGGTCACGACCGCGATCGGGCACGAGAGCGCGTCGAAGTAGAAGGTGGTGCCATTGAAATCGGATGTCAGCGAGCCGAAGTCGGTAGCGACCGTGCCGCCCGATCCACCAGAGAAGAAGAAGTAGATCGACTTGGTGCGCGTCGGCGCGATCGTCAGGCTGCTCAGCCAGGTGCCCTCGACAGGTGTGATGCCTGATGCCACGGTGCCGCTGCTGGTATCGGGCGAGTCGTCGGGTCCTGTCCACATCTGGATACTGCCTGGTGCGCCTGGCGCGACACCGCCATCGGCACCCCAGACCTCGGTCACCGCCATTGCGGGAACCCGTTCGTTCCACACCAGTTTGAAAGCAAGTACGTTGGCGGGACTCATCACGCGGTTGTTGGTGACATCGAAGCGGACGATGTTCAGCGACTCGAAGCTGACCATCGAGACATTGATGCTGCTGGCTTCGCAGATGGGCGTACTGGTGAACGTCGGCGTGACGCCTGGGGTGGCGGTCGGCGGGGTGTAGTTGTACTGCACCGCGCATTCGGTCGCGCCGCTTAGGTCATCGTAGTAGAAGGTAGTGCCATTGAACGACTGCCAGGGCATATTACCGATATTGAGCGCACCGGCGCCATTCGTGAACTCGACAACGAAGAGATTGGTGCCCGGTTGCAGGGTGAGATTGGCACTGCCATCGAATGGGTATTCCGGCGTGACGGCGACGGGTGTCGGTGTGCCAGCGCCAACAGTGACGCCCGATCCGACGTCGGTACGCGGCGGGCTATCGCCAAGGCCATTGAGCCAGATATAGCCGCCGTTGAGTCTAAACGACTGTGCAATCAGTCCTGGAGAGCCAGTGGGGCGCTCCCAGACGACCTGGGCGCGGCGCAGCACGGTCGCATAGGGCAGCGTATTGTTGATGCTGAAAGTGACCGTCTGACCGCTGTACGTGATGGTCGTATTAAGGGTGATATTGGAACACAGGAAGCTGGGTGTCGAGGTCTGTGTGAGCGTGAGCGTCTGCGATGGCGTCAGCGACACGGTGGGCGTGAGCGTTTTGGTCGCCGTCGAGCTGGGCGTCAGCGTGAACAGCGGGTTGACCGTCGCGGTATTGGTCGCGGTGGGCGGATTGACCGCCGTCGGCAGGCTGCTGGAGAGCGGATCGGCACGCGGCGCGCGGAAAGCTTCGTTGACGGCGACGCGGCGCGCTTGCAGCGGCACAAAGGGCGCGATACCCAGGGGAGTGACCAACGGATGATTGAAGGTGGCGACCAGGGCGATCGTGTCGCCCGGACCGCCGGCATCCCAGAAAGCTACGCCCGGAGCAACCGCGCCGTTGCCTTTATAGGCGTTGTCGGTCCAATCGTCCGCCGCATGAGCCGCATCGGGGAACTCGGTCAGCAGACAGGCTGGCGCGCGCGGGTCGGTCAGGGTGCCGTAGGCACCTTCTGTGAAGATCGGCGGGAAGACGAAACGATTGGCGTTATTGCCTGGGTCAGGCGAGTTGAATTTCGACAGCTTGCCACGATTGCTGCAAATCATCACGTCGAACCAGCCCGATTCGTCGGAAAAACGCTGGCGGTTGTACTGCGGTGGCGTGGCGACATTGGCGTCGTGATCGCCTGGGAGCGGGCGATACCAGGGATAGAACCAGGGCAGGTTCTCAAAATCAGGGTAGTTGCTCAGGTCGGCGGGTACACCCCTCGGCGGGATAGGAAGCTGCTGCGGTCCGAGCGCCAGACCAGCCGCGCCGCGTCGCGCCTCATCGTAGATAGTGAGGGTACGCGCCAGGTCGCGGCGGCGGTTATTGTCATCGGCATCGGTCGGATCGCAGTCGTCACCGCCGTAGTAGCTGGCGTAGATGCTCTCCGCCCCCCTCCGAAAGACCTCGATCGGTACAGCATCGGTATAGGTCACCAGATCGTAGCGTTCGCCGCGCTGGAGCAGATTGAGTGCTTTGTTGGCGGCGTTGACGACATCATCGTTGGTATTGACGGGTCGATTGACCGGACAAGGGACGATCGAGTCGATATCACCCAGATATGCGACATTCGTCGCATCATATACCTTGAGGTCGAGCTGATAGCGCTCCTCGTCATAATTGCCGGTGGTCGCCAGACGGACAGCGGCGCGAGCGGCATTTTGCAGCGTCACCCATGCCTGAAAGATGCGACCAAACTCGATCACGCCGAACAGGAGGATGAGCAGGATCGGCAGGGTCAGCGCAAACTCGACCAGAGTTTGCCCGCGTCTAGGTGGTTGGTTCTGGCTTGTCTTTTCTGTCATCACACCCCCCGGTTCATAGGGACCGGTCTCGAAACTCGACGAATGGAACTCGTTTTGCAATTACTGTGACAGGCGCGTGAACATGCGTGAGGCGATCTCGTTGAATACCAGCACGAGCTGTCCTTCATTGTTCGCCACATAGTAGTTACCGCAATTCTCGCGCGGTTCGATCGGCTGGAAGGTACTGCCGCGACTGCCGATGATGACTTCTTCTTCGCACGGACCGCGCGGTCCCCATTCGGGCGGGGCATTGCCGATACGCGCACTCAGACGAGCCTGCCAGTAATCGGCGTCGATCTGCGAATTGTCGCCCGCATCAGCGATATAGCGCAGCAATTCCTCGCCCAGGTAATCCTCGCGCAGGTTCGTTCTGGCTCCAAGTGGGCGGGCGACAATTCGCAGATCGACGCCGATTACTGGCAGGCTCGTCTGAGTGCGCGTATCGGCAATGCCCCGCCCGAATGGGG
>DAOTUN010000132.1:0-37404 GCA_034437395.1 Anaerolineae bacterium
GGTTGGGCGGGTGCCGCCATCATCGGTATGACGGGCTGCCCGACGACGACCTGCTGCGCTGTCCCGACTCCAGTGGTCTTATGCCACGCGGCAAGCTCAATCACCACGCGCTGAAAGACGCTGTTGGGCGTCGCACCAGGCGCATACTGCATCTCGACGATGCGCGCCTGCAGACGCAGTGAATTGGTCTCCAGGATCACGATCGCGCCAGGCTCTGCCAGGGTCGGCTCGCCTTTGGTGATGATCTGAGCGCGTTGTGTCGGGTTGTTGAAGACCGACTCCGAGACGAATACCTTCGTCAGGGTGCGCACGAAATCGTCCTTGTCAAACAGCCAGACCTCGATCGCCATCAACTGCATCCCAGGTGTGTCGAGTGCGTCACTATAGACCGCGCCGCACTGACCGAGGAACATGTCGTTTTCCTCGATCTCGTAGGACTCGTCGAACTCTGTCCCGCCGATCGACGGATAGGTCGTCATGCGCTGGAGCAGTGGCAGCCCGTAATCGGCGGTCGTGACGAAGTTGGTCTTTTGCGTTTCGAGCTGCCGAGTCTCCTGCTGCCGTGCTATGCGCTGTTCGACGACCTCCTTACTGACTTTTTCGCCGCGCAGTCGTCTGATCAGCGGATCGATGACGGCGGGCGCGATCAGCAAGTTGTACACGACGATGAAGATCACCGCCGCGATCGCCAGCGCCAGCGGCGCCAACAGCCAGGGGCGCAGGTTCGTCCACAGGTCGTTGGGATTGGGTGCGGCTGCCGCAGAAGACTGCGCCTGTTCTGCGAAAGGACGGATCGCCTGCAGCTTGCCGACATTGTTGACTTCGGCGGGATTGACGATCAGCGCGTCCAGGATGCCGAGCGGATTATCGACTCGCGTGAGCAGATCGACGATATTGGCGCTGATGTCCACGTTGGTGGGCGCCGCATAGCGATCGGCGAGCAGCTTGACCCACTCATTTTGCCACGTCTGCTGGAGGGCACTGGGATCGGCGTCGTAGTAAACGGTGGAATTGATGTTGTAGCCCCAGAATAAGCCGACCAGCGTGCCGATGACCAGGGCGACGATGATCGAGGTGCGCGGCAAATTCGGCGCGATCAACACGCCAAAAATACCTGTGATGCTATCTCGTATTGTTTTTATCATGCGACCATAACCTTTCGCCTGCTGTTCCGCGCTGCGCCAGTCTGACTCGCCCGCTGCGACCGTAAATTACGAGAGCGCGCGTTATTCTGGAAACCCATAGCACAATACTATCTGTGAAAAGGGGAGTGCGCAACCAATTCAACATGATTGCACCGGAATCGGGGACACGGCCCGCCCGTGCCCCGACGATCGCGCCGCTGTCAGGCGGTCTCCGCTTCCTGAAGCTGATCGATCCTGAAGCTGTGCCCGCAGTTGGTGCATTTAGCGCGGATGCGATTCTGCTGCGTGAGCAGACCACCGCAGTCCGGGCATGGCTGTGCCAGCGGACGCTGCCAACTGGTGAATTCACAGTCGGGATAGCGCGAGCAGCCAAAGAAGGTCTTGCCCCGGCGCGAGCGCCGCTCGACGATCTGTCCGCCATGTTGCAGATTGCAGATCGGGCAAGGCACCCCGACAATCTCCAGGAATGGCTCGGTATGGCGGCAGGTTGGATAATCCGAGCAGCCGATGAATTTGCCAAAGCGTCCGTATTTGACCACCAGCGGTTTGCCACAGACCGGGCAGTCGCGTCCGACCAGCTCTTCCTGCGTCAGGCGGACAATCGTATCTTTGGCATATTTCAACTGGCGCGCGAACGGCGCATAGAAGTCTGCCAGCATCGGACGCCATTCACGCTTGCCCTCGGAAATTTCGTCGAGTTCATCTTCCATGGTGGCGGTGAACTGGTAATTCATGATCTCCGGGAAATGCGCGACCAACAGATCGTTGACGATCTTACCCGTCTCGCTCGGCAGCAGACGCTTGTCTTTCTCTTTGACGACATACTCCCGATCCTGGATCACCGCGACCGTCGGCGCATAGGTACTCGGACGCCCGATGCCGAATTCTTCCAGTGTGCGCACCAGACTCGCCTCGGTGTAACGCGGCGGCGGCTGCGTGAAGTGCTGTTCGGGCAGCAGCGCCAGCAGATCGAGCGCTTCGCCCACTTTAAGGACGGGCAGGATGCGTCCTTCGTCCTCGTCGAGGGCAACATCTTCATCGCGGGTGTCCTCGTACAGCGCCAGGAAGCCGCGAAACTTGATGGTGCTGCCGCTCACGCGAAAGAGATATTTCGGGCTGCCCGACGGCGGCAGCGCCTCGATTTCAACACGCAGCGTGGCATAAAGCGCATTTTCCATCTGACTGGAGACGAAGCGCTGCCAGATCAACAGGTACAGCTTGTACTGATCGCTGGTCAGTAACCGCCGGATCGAGTCGGGTTCGCGCGGTATGGTCGTTGGACGGATCGCCTCGTGCGCCTCTTGCGCGCCTTTGGCACGGGTGCGGTACTGCGGCGGCTTTTCCGGGATGTAGTCTTTGCCAAAGCGCTTGACGAGATAGCCTCGCGCCTCGCTCTGTGCCTGTGGAGAGACATTGGTGCTGTCGGTACGCATGTAGGTGATCAGACCGACCGCGCCCTCGCTGCCCATCTCGATACCCTCGTACAACTGCTGTGCGACCGCCATCGTGCGCCGGGCATTGAACCCAAAGCGGCGCGATGCCTCTTGTTGCAGGGTGCTGGTGGTGAATGGTGCGGACGGCTTGCGGATGCGTTCGCCCTCTTTGACATCCACGACCGTGAAGCGGCTGCGCTCCAGGATCGGCAGATTGGGCAGGACATCGCCTTCCTTGCCGAGCTTGATGTCGCTGCCATTGATCCTGACGAGTCGCGCCAGGAAAGGACGCGCTAACTCTTTACCATTACCCGCCTGCTTGCGCAGTCGTGCGTCCAGTGTCCAGTATTCCACCGGGACGAAAGCCTCGACCTCGCGTTCCCGATCAACGATCAGGCGCACGGCGATGCTCTGCACGCGCCCGGCGGACAGGCGGTTGCGCACTTTTTCCCACAACAGCTCGGTGATGCTGTAGCCCACCAGCCGATCGAGGATGCGGCGCGCCTGCTGTGCGTTGACCAGATTCATATCGATGTCGCGCGGGTGGGCGAATGCCTCCTGCACGGCGGGCTTGGTGATCTCGTGAAAGACGACTCGGCGCACCGGGCGTGTGTCGCCCTCCGCCATCTCGGTCGCCGCCAGTAAATGCCAGGCGATCGCCTCGCCCTCACGGTCGGGGTCGGTCGCCAGATAAATTTCGCTGGCGCGCTCGACCGCCGATTTGAGGTCTTTCACGGTGTCGCGTTTATCGTTGGGGACACGGTATTTCGGCTCGAAGTCATTCTCGACATCGACCGATATCTGCGAAACCAGCAGGTCGCGCACATGCCCTTTTGACGCCTTGACCGTGTAGCCCGCGCCGAGGTACTGTCCGACGCTGCGCGCTTTAGCGGGCGACTCGACGATGACCAGCTTGCCGACCGGGCGGCTGCTGGCGGCAGTGCCATTCGCTTTGGCGGATGACTTAACGGCGGATTTACTGGCTGTCACCTTTTTAGTCGTTGGCGTGCTTTTCGTCGTGGTCGCGCCTTGAGCCGCTGGCGTGCGACTCGTCGTGCCGGTGCGGGCGGCAGCCGTTTTGGAGGTGGACGCCGAGGCGCGCGTCTTGGTTTTCGCGGCGGGCTTGCGCGTCGTTTTGGCAGCAGTGGTCTTGCGTGCGGGCGCCGCTGTCACGTCGGGCTTTGGCAGCCCGGCATGTGCGTCTGTCAGCCCCATACGGTACAGTGCTGTGCCGCAGACCGCGCACACGCCGCGTGTACCCGGCGATCCGTTGGCAGCCCATACTGGCTGCGGGGAGAGCAGATCGCGCTTGGTCTTACATTTGACGCAGTATGACTGTAGTGTCGTCATGCCTGTCCTTCGAGACACATCTGATTCATGGTTACCACATCGATTCGGGCGCGATCACAAATAAGACTTCTGATTGGTCTCGCGCAGTAAATCGACCACTTTCTTGACTTCCTGCGCCCGATCGCGCCGACAGATCATCAGCACATCGGGCGTATCGACGATCACGAGGTCTTCCACGCCGATGGTCACGGTCAGCTTATCACTGTAAACCAGTGAGTTGCGGGTATCCAGGATGATTCGGTTGGTGGCGCTGCCACGAAAGCTGTTGCCATCGACATCGAGATCGAGGACATCGAACAGCGCATCCCAGCTGCCGACATCGCTCCAGCCAATATCGACCGGGATCACCGCGATCTGCTCCGCCCCTTCCATGATCGCCACATCGAGCTGTAATTTGGGCATCTGTGCCCACACCCCGGCGAGCTGCGCGGCGGCGTCTGGCGCGGCGCTGTGGGGCTGATAGGCACGCATCAGGTCGTACATCAGCGGTTGCTGGCGTTGCAGCTCTTTCCAGGCAAAGTCGGCGCGCCAGATGAACATGCCTGAATTCCAACTGTATTCTCCGGAACGCAGAAATTGGCGCGCGGTGTGCGGATCGGGCTTTTCGGTGAAGTTCAGCGAACGGTAGCAGTGAAAGCCGTCGATCTGACGCAGCAGCTCACCCCGTCGGATATAGCCGAAGCCCGTCGAGGGCAGTGATGGTGAAATGCCGAGCGTGACGATATAGCCGTCCTGGGCGATCGTGTACGCGCTTTTCAGCACATCCCGGAAACGATCTTTATACGTGATATGGTGGTCGGCGGTCAAGAGCGCAATGGTCGCCTGGGGATCGCGCTGACTGATCGCTGCCAGCGCCAGCGCCGCCGCCGGGGCGGTGTTGCGTCCCTCCGGCTCGACCAGGAAATTGTCGGCGGGCAGCTCTGGCGCATCGGCGCGCATCATGTCGATGAAACGTTCGCTGGTGACGACATAAATGCGATCCGGGGTGAACAGGGGCGCCAAACGTTCGATCGCCACGCGAAACATCGAGGTGTCTTCGACCAGCGGCAAAAGCTGTTTCGGGAGATCGCTGCGGCTCATCGGCCACAAACGTGTCCCGCCACCGCCTGCCAGGATGACTGCATAGTAATTGTCCATGTCCTGCCTTTACGTGTCCAATGTATTCAGAATGTGTATCGCCATCCGAGTCATGCGATATATGCCGCCTTGTTCCAGCTCGATAAAGCCTGCAATTTCCAGCGTGCCCAACATGCCCGCGACCACGCCAGCGGGCATATTCGCGGCGCGCACCAATGTGTCCATCTGGATCGACTCGCCGCCAAACGCGCGCAGCAGCGCCGTTTGTTCATCGCTGATGGGAGCGAGCGCCATGTCCTGCCCATCGGGTGCGCGCATAGGGCGGTGTGCTTCAATATCTGGAAGCTCTTCAAGAATGCTTTCCAGGTCGATGACGATCTTGGCGCCGTCGCCGATTAGTTCGTGCGTTCCGGCGCTGTTGGGGTTGAAGATGCTGCCTGGCACCGCGAAGACCTCACGTCCCTGATCGAGCGCGAGCCGTGCCGTGATCAAGGCGCCGCTGTCGCGGGGTGCCTCGACGATCACCACGCCGAGCGATAAGCCGCTCAGGATGCGATTGCGTCGTGGAAAATTGGTCGGTTCTGGCGCCGTGCCGATCGGAAACTCGCTGATGACGGCGCCATTGTCGGCAATCCTGCGTGCCAGGGCGGCATGATCGTGCGGGTACACCCGGTCGATCCCGCAGCCCAACACCGCGATCGTGCGTCCTCGACTGTCGAGCGCGCTTTGGTGCGCCTGCGCATCGATCCCATGCGCCAGTCCGCTGATGATGGTCAAGCCCGCTGCCACCAAGCCACTGGTCAGATGGCGCGTGGCTTCACGTCCGTAGGGGGTGGCGCGCCGCGTCCCGACGATCGTCAGTGCGCGGGCATCCACCGGGAGCATCTGACCGCGCACGTACAACACCGGTGGTGCGTCGGGGAGGGTGCGCAACGAGGCGGGATAATCGGCATCGGGGTAGACAATCACAGTCGCGCCAGCCGCCTCGACCTGCTGCGCGTATGCCGCCGCGTCAAAAGTCTCACGCTGCCTGATCAGATTATGGATTACGTCGGCGGGGACGTTGGCATCGACCAGCTCGGCACGCGATCCTGTCCACGCCGCTTCGACGCTGCCAAACAAGCGGATGAGACTGTGAATACGGCGAATCGCAATACCCGGCGTCAGGCTCAACGCGACCCACAACATCCGTTCATTGGGTAGTGGCACAGCGTTCAATGGCACGGGCGATCCGGCTGCGTTCCCCGACAATGCGGTTGAGCATAAAAGCCAGATGAGTGCATGTCAAGCGTAGAACATGACGCCACCGCGCCACTGAGTCTTACGCTTTGTCGGGATCGAGTGGTTTTGGCAGCAGTCCATCGATCAAATGCACGGTGACGATCCGCGCTTCCATGTCGGTCTTGAGGATGGTTTCCGCGATCACCGGGATCAGCAGCTCGCCGTAGGTGGGGCTGTCGATGATGTAGACATCGTTGGCGCCCGTCTCCAGCACCTCGCGCAGCGTGCCCAGATCGACGCCTTCGTCGGTGACGACGCGCACGCCGATCAACTGAAACAGATAAAATTCACCCGGTTCGAGTGGGACGGCATTGGCAAAGTCCACCATGACCATCAGCCCGCGAAAGCGTTCTGCCCCGTTGCGATCTTCGACGCCGCGCAGCTTCAGCAGTCCATAGGGGGCGTTCATGCGCATCCCCTCGACGAAATAGGGCGTCACCTGGGGCGATCCAACGCTCGGCGCGAGGTAGACCTGCTCCAGCCTGGCGATCCGTTCAGGATAATCGGTATGCAGCTTCATGCGCAGCTCGCCACGTATACCGTGCGGACGCAGAATCTCACCGATCAGGAGATAGGGCGGGTTTTCAGCCATAAGATCGCTTTACAATACCTTCAGGACGATGCGCTTCGATTTTGGGGTTTCCGCCGCGCGCAGCAGTGTACGCATCGCGTTGGCTACCCGACCACCGCGCCCGATCATGCGCCCCATATCGCCAGGCGCGACGCGCAGCTCGATGATCAGCGACGATCCCGACTCGCGGCGGCTCACGCGCACCTCGTCAGGCTCATCGACCAGATTTTTTGCCACGTATTCTACTAAACTTTCCATGTGAAATAGTCTCTTTTCATGACGGACACATCCGTTGGGTGCGTATGCGTCTCTGCAAGGGTGATCGGTTTTAAGTTGAAAAAAGGGCATGGCATCGCCACGCCCTGATTGCTTTCGCTATCGTAAAGCAGCCACTCGGACAGAGGAACGCCTACTGACCGCCTTGCTTCTTGCCGCGACCTTCACCAGGACCTGGCGACGGATAGCGCGTGCGCGGGCTGACGGGCGGGGCGGCGGCGCGCAGCTTTTCCGCCTCAGCCAGCAGGTCTTCCAGCTTTTCGCCCTTCTTCAGGCGCTCGTAGCGCTCCAGTGAGCCGGTGCGCCTGAGGATCGGGACGACTGCCTCGCTGGGCTGCGCGCCGACACTCAGCCAGTGCAGTACGCGATCTTCCTGGATCAGATCGGTGCTGGGCTGGGTGCGTGGATTGTGGAAGCCGATTGCTTCGATGAAGCCGCCATTGCGCGAGGCGCGCTGATCGGCGATCACGATACGGTAGCTCGGCTGACCCTTCAGACCGACGCGCCGCAGACGAATACGAACCATGTGACACTCTCCTTGAAATAGTGAGCGCTCCCATGCCTGCACGTCCACAACGGATCGCGCAAGGGGAGCCACTGAGACGAAAAAACGATCGCTCAGTCGCGGTGACGGACGGCGCCGAGGCGCCGCAGACCGTCAGCGCCCAGAACGGCGCGAGGGCGGGCGTCCGCCGGGCAGACCCGGCATTCGACCGCCACGCATCTGACTCATCATCTTCTGCATTTCACCAAACTGCTTCAACACATCGTTGACATCGCGCACCTCGACCCCGCTGCCTTTGGCGATCCGCTTGCGGCGGCTGGCATTGAGCAGCTTGGGATTATTGCGCTCCTGCATCGTCATCGAGTTGATGATGCCCTCGACCCGGCGCATCCGTTTTTCTGCCTGATCCTGATCGATCTGATCGCGCATACGGCTCATGCCGGGCACCATGTCCAGAAGCTGCGTGATCGACCCCATGCGGCGGATCTTCCGCAGTTGGTCGAGGAAATCCTGCAGCGTGAACTTGTTTTCCATCAATTTCTTTTGCAGCTTGAGCGCTTCAACTTCGTCGAATTCGGCTTGCGCCTTTTCGATCAGCCCGATCACGTCGCCCATGCCCAAAATACGCTGTGCCAACCGATCGGGGTGGAAGGGTTCAAACCCATCCATCTTCTCGGATGTACCCAAAAATTTGATCGGCACGCCGGTGACGGCACGCATCGACAACGCCGCGCCACCGCGCGAGTCGCCATCGATCTTCGTCAGAATGAGACCGGTGATACCGAGACGTTCGTTGAAGCCCTGCGCGATGTTGACCGCTTCCTGCCCGGTCATCGCGTCAGCGACGAGCAGAATTTCATTCGGCTTGGTGCGCCGTTTGATCTCGTCCAGCTCGTCCATCAGGGTGGCGTCGATCTGGAGGCGACCTGCCGTATCGAGGATGACGACGGCGGCATTCTTTGCCCGCGCCGCATCGACCCCGCGCACGCAAATATCCGGTGGCTTGGCGGCGGTGCCTTCCTGGTGATAATCGACCTGAATCTGTTTCGCCAGCGTGACCAGTTGATCGACCGCCGCCGGACGGTAGGTGTCCGCCGCCACCATGAACGGCTGCTTGCCATCTTTGCGCAATAGCAGCGCCAGCTTGGCGGCGGTCGTGGTCTTGCCCGATCCCTGCAAGCCGACCAGCATGATCACATAGGGCTTTTGTCCACCCGACAGATTGAGCCGCGCGCCCTCGCCCAGTGTTTCGAGGAGTTCCTCGTGGACGATCTTGACGACCTGCTGCCCCGGCTTGAGACTCTTGGCGACATCGGCACCGATCGCCCGCTCTTTGACACGTCGGACAAAATCCTTGACGACCGGCAGCGCAACGTCGGCTTCCAGCAGCGCCATACGGACTTCACGCATGGCGGAGTCTACGTCTTTTTCGGTGAGCTTGCCGACGCGCCCCAGCCCGTCGAAGATGCCCTGTAAACGATCTGTGAGCTGCTGAAACATGAGATCATCTCATCGATAACGCGGCGTCCATTGTAGCCGACGCGGAGGCTGCCCGTCAATCCTGGGTGCGCGCCAACTGTTCGCCCTTTATTCGGTCGGTCTTCATTCGTTGACAGGCAGCGTGTGATACCCCCGGTTGTAATAGATCAGCGGGGCAGCCGTCGCCATCCCGACTCGCTGTCCGGTCGCCAGCACCTCGCCAAGCACGATCCAGTGGGTGCCGCCATCATGTCGCTGCTGCACGCGGCAGTCCATCCATGCCAGCGCGTCGGTCAGGATCGGCGATCCGGTGTCGGCGGTAAAGATCGGCACCCCCTCGAAGCGATCCTCGTTGTTGGGCAGCGGCACACGACCGGCAAACCGATCGGACAGGTGTGCCTGACTGTCCGCCAGGATCGAGACGGCGAACACATTCGACTGCTCGATCATCTGGGTGGTATGGGTATCTTTGTTCAGGCACACCAGCACCATCGGTGGTTCCAGCGACAGCGAGTTGAAGGCGCTGACCGTCATGCCTGTGCGGTGGTGTCCGCTGTCGTCATCGTGGACGCTGGTTACGACGCAGACGCCGCTGCCCCAGAGACGCAGTGTGTCGCGCAGCGAACCGGATTGGATCGGCATCATGATTTCTTTCTCGTCGTGGGATACAACCGGATCACGTAAAAACAGCGCACAATAACATCGAATTTCAGTGAATCACGCATTCAGCGCCGCTGTAGAGACGCATAACAATGAACAATGCGTCCGTAGAGAAAGCCGTGATTTATTGAATTTGCAATCACTATAAATGGTAGATCGCCTTCAGAGATTTGCATAGCCGAGGGTGGCGCGCATCGCTGGCACCAGGTCGGCGAGTGTGCTGATTCCATCGGCAAAGCGGGCAGCTTCAGCGCCGACGATCAGCGTCGGTACATCGTTTTCGGTGTGCTTGCCGTGACTCATGTCCTCAATATTGCCATGATCGCTGGTGAGGACGATCAGACCCTCGTCGTCCTGCCACGCTTCGAGTGCGCCTGCCATCACCTGATCGACCAGTTCCAGCAGCCGCACCGCCTCATCGATCGTGCCACGATGACCGAGCGTGTCGGTATACCAGTGTGGGAAAAACGAGAAGGTATAACGCTGTGCCAGCTCGACCATCTTGCGTCCGGCGTCGCGCGGGCTGTACACGGGTGCATCGGACAGTCCGAGCTGATCGCGCCACGCCTCACCCGTCCAATCCATCGACATGGCATCGCCGCGCGCGACATCGGCGTGGGTGAGCAAGGGCAGACCCGCGATATGTGCCGCGTACTGATAGCTGGCGAGCAGGCGCTTGCCGCGATTGACGGCATCGTGCCAGGGCGGGGGATAGCCTTCGAGCAGCGAGGCGCTGCCGCCGTGCGCCAGCACCGTTCTGAAAAACGACTGTTCCGCGATGATAGTCCGGATCGGCTCGGTCGGGCGCGGTCCGTAATGTTCTCCGATCGCCGCCGGGACATTGATCCCGGTGATGATCGTCGCCTGTCCGGTCGCGCTCTGCGGACGACCGGGCACACCCAGGCGCGGATCGGTCGGCACGAATGCCGCGCGCGCGCTGTCCTGCCTGCCGATTCCGCGCAGCCAGCGCTGTCCATTGGTGAGCGCGGTCAGCGTCGGCATGGACGCGATGGCGAACGGGTTCAGCGCTGGGTCGTCGTCGCCCAAGCCAATCCCGTCGAGAAAGATCATCAGGATACGGCGCGCGATCATTGGCGATCTTGCCATGTGAGTAAAAACGGATTCTCCCGGCGTTCGATGCCGATGGTGGTCGCCTCGCCGTGACCCGACAACACCTGTACGTCGTCACCGAGTGGGATCAGCTTGTCGAAGATCGAGCGCATCAGCACATGGCTGTCCCCACCGGGCAGATCGGTGCGCCCGACGCTGTTTTGAAACAACGCATCGCCGCTGAAGACGATTTTCTGATCGGGCATGTACAGGGCGATATGTCCAGGAGCGTGACCGGGCGTGTACAGCGGCTTGAGCGTGATCGTGTCGAGCGTGATCGTCTCGTCGTCGCTGGTGATCAGTCGATCGGGAGTCGCGGCGGCGGGAAAGACATGTCCGGTGAAGCGCAATCCCTGGTCGGGCAGTCGCTCCAGCCAGGGCACCGCCTCCTGATGCACGATGAAGGGCGCGCCCGTCAGTTCCTTGACGCGCGCGCTCGCCAGAATGTGATCGAAATGTCCATGTGTGGCGACGATCAGCCGGATCGTCCAGCCCAGTTCGTCCGCCCACGCGACCAGGGCGTCGCCGTCATCGACTGGATCGATCAGGATGGCGTTGTGGGTCTCGGTGTCCGCGACCAGATAGGCGTTGGTGACGGCGATGCCCAGGGTGTAGCCTTCAACTGCGATCGTCATGCTGCTGCCTCCGCTGTCTGTCGCCGCCGGACAAGTCCCACTACTTCGCGTACTTCCTGCATTCTCAGCAGCACTGCCACGCCACCGAACACGACCGCGCCGACCAGGGCTTGCACGCCGATCTGGACGACGGTGATCACGGTGCCACTGCCCAGATCGAGCGCGACGAACAGGCTGCCCACCGCGCTTACCACCAGTGCCATCACCAGACTCGCCGCCAGCGCTTGCAGCAGCGAGCGCCCCAACGCCGACTCGTTGATGCCATGCCAGCGCCGGCGCAGTACGATCAGTAGTACCACCACCTCGAACGAGACGCCGAGCGAATTCGCCAGCGCCAGCCCGCTCACGCCGATCAGGTCGCTAAGGACGAATGATCCGACAAGGTTGATCGCCGCGCCGCCCAATGCCGCCCATAGCGGGGTCAGGGTGTCTTTGTCCGCGTAAAAGCTGCGCGCGATCACCTCCAGCAGCGAATGGGTGATCAAGCCCAGGGTGAAGAATTGCAGCGTGCTGAACACCAGCGCCGACGCCGAGGCATCGAAGGCGCCGCGTTCCAGCAGGCTGATCATCGGGCGTCCGATCACGATCAAGCCAAAGGCGGACGGGATGGTCGCCACCAGGATGAAACGCAGTGCGCCCGACATCGCGTTTCGCTTACCATTTTCGTCCCCGACGGCGCTCAGGGCAGCCAGCGTCGGAAAGATGACCGTGCCCATCGCTGTGCCGATCAGCGTCTGCGGAATTTGCATCAGCCGCCAGCCCCAGTCGAGCGCGCTGACCGACCCCTCGCCCAGGCGTGAGGCGATGTTGTTCATGACGATGAAATTGATGCTGAAGACGCCTAAGCCGGCGATACGCGGCAGCATCAGCCGGACCACCTGACGCAGCGCCGGGTCACGCCAGCCCAGTACTGGAACCCAGCGGGCGCGAAAGCGGATCAAGCCCGGCACCTGGATCGCCAGATGCAGTGCCGCGCCCAGCACCGCGCCCACTGCGATCCCTGCCACCCCCATTATGGGCAGCAGGAAGATCACGCCCAGCAGGATGCCCACGTCGAACATGATCGGTGCCAGCGCGGGCAGCAGGAAATTGCCATGACTTTGCAGTATGCCCATGACGATGCCGCTGACCGAAAAGATCAGCGTGCTGACCAGCAAAATCCGCATCAGCTCGGCAGTCTGCGCCTGCGCTGCTGTGTCGAAGCCGGGCGCTACCACGTTCGCCACCAGCCAGGGCGCGGCGATGAAGGCGATCACGCTGATCGCCAGCGTGGTCACGAAGATCGAATTGATGACATGGCTGGCGGTCGCCCAGGCGCCGTCGCGGTCGTCCCGCGCCAGGAAACCGCTGAAGATCGGGATGAAAGCGTGTGCCAGCGCCCCGCCCGCGATCAGCGTGAAGATCAATTCCGGGATGCGGTTGGCGGTGACATACGAGTCCCACTCGCGCCCAATGCCGAACATATTGGCGATGATGAAGGTCTGCGCCAGGCTGATCGCCTTGGCGGTGCCAAAGGCGAGTATGACGATCACGGTATTGACGGCGATCGAGCGTGTCGCGGCGCTGCGGCTGGGACGTTCGGCTTGTACAGTCATGGATGCACGCCTCTGGGTACGCTAGAGTCAAATCAGCCCGTCTCGTTGAGCGCCTGCTGTGCGGCGGCAAATCGCGGATTGCCGACCAGCGCACGCTGGAACGCCGCCGCCGCCTCGGTACGACTGCCTTGCGCTGCCAGGACGCGCCCCTGCCAGTAGTAGGTCTCCTCGACATACTGACCGCCGTTGACCAGGTTGTTGTTGACGAGGGCGATCACATCGTCGTAGCGCCCGATCTCGTAGTACGCCTGGAAGGGATAGAACTGATACCACAACATGCGGAAGGGCAGATTCAGCCGCCGCGCCTCGTCGAAATAGCGCGCCGCCTCGTCATAACGACCGAGCTTGGTCAGCGCCGTGCCCATGTTAAACCATGCGAACGGATTCTGACGATCGGCGCGGGCTTCTCCACGAGCGGTCTCCAGCGCGATCTCGTTGGCGCGCATCACGTCGGTGCGCTCGCCCAGGATCGACTGCACCACCGCCTCGCGCGCTGGCTCGTAAATGGCGATAAAGACGCGGTTGAACGCCTGCCATTCGCTGTCGAAGTCGGTGTAGGATTCGGTCAGCCCCGCGCCCGCGACGCCCGTCCCCAGGTAGCTGTCATACACGTAAAAGATGCGCGCGCTGTCGTCGTAGCCGACGACCGTCTGATAATGCCCGATCCAATCGTAGCCTTCGGGTGCGTAGCTGCGCTCGATGATGACTGGGATGTTGTTGACGATGAACTGCTTGAGCAGGTCGAGATCGCCGCCGATGCGGGTGACCGCGCGCACGCCTGTCTGCTCGTTGATGAAGTTGACGATCTCACCCGGTGAGACATTTTTATCTTCTTCATCGGGACGCAAAAATCCCGCCGCGTAATCCTGATCTTCACGCCAGCCATAGTAGCTGAGTGCCATCGTCACGTTGGCGGGTCCGCAGTTGTTCCAGCCTTGTTTGATGTGGGTAAAGCCGTAGATGCGCGAGGTGGTGGGCGCGGAGAAATTATCCACTACCTGCTGGCTGATCGCGGTCGTGGCGGCAGTCGGTGCGATCACCGCGCTGGTCGGTGGCGGCGTCGTGGTCGAGGTCGGCGCCAGTGTCATGGCTTGCGTCGGGGTAGGGGTGGGTGAGGCAGGCAGTGGTGTTGCGGTCGGCAGGATCGTCTCGACCGCGATGCTCGCGGTCGGCGTGGCGGCGATCAGCGGCGCGCTCAACAGGTCTTCGACCGAAATCGCGCTGGTCGCGGCGACCGTCGGCACCGCGCCGCCCTGTGGCGTCGGCAGCAGTGCCCGCAGCAGCGGCACCTCTTGCATGAATTGTGTCTGATAGCGCGGTGGCAGGACGGTGCGGTATGCCCAGACCGCGCCGACCCCGCCTATGCCCAACGCGACCAGGACGATCACGGTCGTCCACAGCCAGAGCAGACGCGGCAGACGGCGGCGAAAGACGATCGCGCCGATAATCAGCGCCAGCGATCCGCCAGCGATGGCGATCCCGGCATAGGGAATCAGGGTCGCCAGCCGCTGTCCGCCGGAAAAGTAGCTCAGCCCGGCAAAGGCGGCGACGACGATCAAAAACAGGAAGATGAGCGCTATCCACAGCAGCACGACCGGGGGTCCGCTGGCGGATGGCTCAGAGTGAGGCTGTCGTTGTTCCATCGATGTTACCGTATTTCCACTCGTCGATAGTCACACGAATTATACTATACGCTTGCCTCTCCTCTGACCACTGCTAAAATGACGCCAGACCACTGAACTGCGCTGGTCATCAGCAGCCATTATGCGTTCATTCATTCAAGGATTGCCCATGACCTGGCGTGTCGAGCTGCACAGCCATTCCTGTTGGTCGAAAGACTGCATCATCGACGCCGACACTATTTTGCACCTGTGCGACGCGCGCGGCATCGATCGGATCGCCATTACCGATCACAATACCGCCGTCGGCGCGCTGGCGCTGCACGCGCGTGCGCCGGATCGGGTGATAGTCGGGGAGGAGATCATGACCGATCGCGGCGAGCTGCTCGGCTATTTTCTACAAGAGAGTATTCCGCCGGGACTGACCCCCGACGAGACGATCGCGCGCCTGCGCGATCAGGGCGCCGCGATCAGCGTCTCGCACCCGTTCGATCGGCTGCGTAAGGGCGCCTGGGCGGAGTCGGAGCTGCTGCGTATCATCGATCAGGTGGACGCGATCGAAACTTTCAATGCACGCTGCATCTTTCCTGAGGATAACCTCAAGGCGCTGCGTTTCGCCCAGGCGCACGGGCTGCGCGGCACGGTCGGTTCGGACGCCCATTCGCGTGTGGAATACGGGCGCGCCGTCATGCTGATGGCGGCATTCAATGATGCAGCCGGATTCGTGCGTGCGCTGAATGGCGCCGACGCCAGCAGGCGTTACAGTCCACTGGTGGTACATGCGCACAGCATGACGGCGAAATGGACGAAAAAAGTCGGGCTGCGCCAGCGCTTATGGGACGGGGGCTGATCGTCAGGGTGTGAACGCGGCGGCAGCCCCCAGCACCTCGCCGCCGATCCTCGCTGCCAACCCGATATCGTCGCTGTTCTCGATCACCAGGGCGATGGCAATGCGGTGTTCGGCATCGACCGAGACAAATCCGATGAACCAGACCAGCGCATCGTCGCCTGTGTAAGCGAGGCTGGCATGTCCGGCGATTTCCAGAGACGGCTGATCAGCCGCTGCCGCCGCGCCGTTTACGACCGCGCCTCGCATCAACGCCTGCAGTTGACGGGCGACGGAGAGCGTGGCGATCGGCTGCGTCGCGATAGTCGTCGCGGCGTGCGACCAGGCATCGGGTGCCGCATTTGCCGCACGAATCGCGCGCAGCAGATGGGCTTCTGGTGCATCCCCGTCGTTGGCGATCCCGGCAGCGATGCGCGCCATCATCAGCGGACTCACGACCAGGGTTCCCTGTCCGAGCGCGTTCTCCAAACGCAGGTCGCGCCCATCCCCGTCGTCGATCGTCACGCCGTCGTTGGTCGGGATTGCGGTTGGTGCCTGTCCCGTCGCGTAGCCGGGCAGAGTCGGCACGGTGTTGAGCTGAAACGCCGCGACGATCGTGTCGATGGTGCCCGCATCGAGCCGCTCTGTCAGCGCCGCAAACGCAGCGGGACAGGCGAAACGGTAGGCGTCGCTGAGGGTGATCGCCAGCGGTGCGTTGTCGCCGTTCACCTGTGCCGATGGGGGTGCGCCAGCGCATGGCAGCGTGAGCGCGCCCAACATCAGCGGTGCCGCGCCGCCCGCGCTCGTCTCGCTCAACCCGATCCCGCTCAACAGCGCCGCCGCGATAAGCGGTGTCTGCATGGCGCCGCCTGGCTGATAGCGACCCTGCACCGCGCGATTGAAAAACGGATCGCCAGGTGTCTCGACCAGTTGATCCCAGTCGGCGTCGAGCGTGTTGGGATCGTAGGTTGGCTGGCTGATCAGCGCCAATACATCGCCAGAGGGGGCATCGATGACGATGGCAGCCCCTCGCAGGTCGGCAAAGTGCGCGGCAAGCTGTTGTTGGATGTCGAGATCGAGAGTGACCATCACGTCATCCCCGACGCGCGCTCGATGCAGCAGCTCCGACTCGAACAGATCGTTCAGATCGTTCAGCGCGTTCGATCCTCGCAGCTCGGTATCGTAGGTCGCTTCGACGCCGCTGGTGCCATAGCGCAGGCTGAAATAGCCGAGCGCGCTGTGCGCGGCGGGTTCAGGATAGTTTCGGCGCATGGCGGCACCGATACCCTCGTTGATCGGCTCAGAATATGCCAGCGGGCGCTCATGTCGATCGACGATGGCGCCGCGTCGGGCGACGGCTTCCAACTCGAACAGGCGTGGGTTGTCGGGGCGCCGCAGAATGCCGTCGGCACCATTGACCGCCCAGTATGCCGCCGCCGCTGCCATCACTGCAAAGGCGATCGCCAGCGCCACCAGCAGACGCCCGGTTTCACGTTGAAACAGCACGAGCATGATCTCCTGAGGATAGGCGGAGCAGCAGCCCGACCACGATCAGATTGGTGACCAGCGAGCTGCCGCCGTAGCTCATGAATGGTACGGTGACGCCTGTCAGCGGGATCAGCTTCAGCACACCGCCGATGATCAGCAGGCTCTGGATCGCCAGCAGCGCGCTCAATCCGACTGCCAGCAGCGCCGGAAACGGACGCAGCGCCGCCGCCGCGCGCAAGCCGCGCATGAAGATCAGCGCCAGACAGAGCAGTGCTGCCACCACCCCGATCAGACCCCATTCTTCCGCCAGCGCCGCGAAGATGAAATCGGAATGCACGACCGGGATCACCGTCGGCAGTCCGCCGCCGATCCCGCGTCCGAAGATTCCGCCCGCCGCTACCGCCATCATGCTTTGTACGATCTGATAAGCGCGCCCATCCGCCTCCAGCCAGGGATTCAGCCAGGCATCGACGCGCAACCGCACCACGCCGAACAGCAGATACGCGGCTGTACCGCCCAGCACCGCCAGCAGCCCGCCGCCGATCAGCACGAGCGTGCGTCCGCTGGCGACATACAACAGCGTCAAAAACACTAAAAAGAAAAGTGCCGCCGTCCCCAGGTCGCGCTGCCAGATCAGGACGACCATCGATAAGCCCCACATCAACACCAGCGGGGCAAAGGCGCGTGGACTCGGCGCCGTGCCAAAGCGATCGCGCTGCGTGCGCATGATTGTGTACTGTTCCGCCAGATAGCTGGCGAGAAAGACGACCAGCACGATTTTGAGCGGTTCAGAAGGCTGTACGAACAACCCGCCGATCTCCAGCCACAACGCCGGTGCGCCAGCGATACCCGACGGATTGCTGCCAAAGGCGATCGTCGCTGTCAGCAGCAGTAATCCGCCGAAGAGCAGGGTGTAGCGCAGCGTGCGCAGCAGGGCGATCAGGTCGCGCATATAGACCGTGATGACCATTGCCGCGACGCCGACCACCAGCCAGATCGCCTGACGATCGGCAAAGTTGGGCGCCACCCGCTCGATGATGATCAGCCCCCATCCGCACAGCAGCATCACCAGCGGAAACAGCAGCGGATCACGTCGAGGCAGGATGCGCGTCAGCGCCAGCTCTCCAATCACGACGCACAGCAGCCAGGCGCCAAAGATCAACCAGATCGAGCCGTCGGCGCGCGGTCGGATGATCGACAACGCAGTGACATTCACCAACAGAAAGAGCGCGCCCAACCCGATCAGCAATACACTGATCGGGTAGGTGACGCCCGCCTGCATGAGATCGCGTCGTGATGTGGCAAACCGTCGCGCGTCGAGCATAAGGACAGCCCTTCCAGTCACCGACGATTAATCGACGATCCGCTCGATGATGAACGACAACTGCTGCGCGCGGTGCTTGTCGAAGAAATCGCGGTGCGTCATGATGGCATTGTCGAGCGCGTGGTGACAGTTGCAGTCCTCATCATCGTCGATGTAGCGCACCAGATTACCCAACGCCTGCTGCGCAACCGCAAGGTTGGTGTGCATGGTCTCGACCACCATTTCCACGCTCACGGGTTGTTGATGCCAGACATCATAGTCGGTGACATGGGACATCGAGACGTAACACATCTCGGCTTCACGCGCCAGGAAGCATTCCGGGCTGGTGGTCATGCCGATGATGCTGCATCCCCACTGACGAAAAATCTCGCTCTCGCCGCGCGTGCTGAAACGCGGACCCTCGATGGTGATGTAGGTGCCCCCTTCATGCACTGTCCCGCCCGCTGCACGCACCGCCTGCACCGTGAGTCCGCTGATGGTGGCACAAAAAGGATCGGCGACGCCGACATGCGCCACCAGCCCGGTATCGAAGAATGATCGACCGCGATTGTCTTTCGTGTAGTCAAACAACTGATCCGGGACGACGATATGACCGGGCGCGTAATCCTCACGCAGCGAACCACAGGCATTGATGGCGATCACGCGCTGCACACCCAGCATCTTCAACGCAAAGATGTTGGCACGGTAGGGCACCGTCGTCGGCGTATATATATGCCCGATGCCATGACGAGGGATGAACGCGATCCGCTTACCGTGCAGCGTGCCCGTGACAATCGGCGCGCTGGGACTGCCAAACGGGGTGACGACATTGAGCTGTTCTACATCGCGCAGTTCTGGCATCTGATACAAGCCGGAGCCACCGATCACACCAATTTGTACGCTTTCCATTTAACCTGCCTCCTGGTCTGTCCAATCCGGCTGTGCTGCAAAATATCAGTGAAAACAGTTTTAAAAGTGCTTTATCGGTCGAGATCGATACGAAACCGGCGCCCGCCGACGCCGATCACATCTCCATCGGTGACGACGACGGGTTTCGATATCACCAGGCCATTGATACTGGTTCCATTGCGGCTGTCTCGATCCTCCAGCCACCACTGACCCTGCCGCAGCGCCAGGAGCGCGTGTTCGCTGCTGGCAAAGTCATCCTCGATCGGGATGGTATTGCTTGGCGCGCGCCCGATACTGGTCAATGGCAGGAGCGGATGGATCACCCCTGTTTCGTCCACCGCTGACTCGCTCGCTTCCGTGTGCAGCTCGACCAACTGCCCATAAATACGGCGCTGCACATTGGCTGCCGTGACGCTATGTTGATAATCGCGCCACAGCGCGATGAAGATCACTGCCACGATTCCGAGCAGCAGCGCCGCCGAGATCAGGCGTAGTATGAACAGCAGCAGTTGCGCATCCAAGGCTGGCGTCCTGATCAGGGGGCGGGTGAGGGGAGCGCGCTGGTCTGACCCTCACTCATTGAGGCGTCTTCGAGATATAGCAGGCGTGTTTTGCCGATCGACAATACATCGCCTGGCTGCAAACGGTGTTCACGTACCGCCACATCGTTGATGGTAATCCCACTTTGACTGTTCACGTCGAAGGCGAAATAGGCGCCATGCCGCAGTCGCAGCTGCACATGATGCCGGGAGATGAATTGATCAGCCAGAATGATGTCGTTGTCGCGCCCGCGCCCGATGTTGATCAGCGGCTTTGTGAGCGCGACCGTGCGATCGCCGTCGATCACCAGCACAGGATTACTGGGGGAACGCTGGAGTGCAGCCTGCAGCGCATGTGAGTCCAGCGTCTGCGTGGTATGCTGCGGATCGTGCTGGTGCGCGGTCGTCACCTGGACGGCGCTGTTGTTCGACGCCAGATCGGGCAGCAGTACCACGACGGGCGCCACATGCAGACGGTATCCTGCCGTCGCGACCAGCTCCAGAATGTGATCGCGCAGCAGCGCCGCCAGCTTAGGTTCACGTATCAACAGGTGATCGTGCATATCCTGATGCAGCCGGATGATGTAGTGATCGGGCGCGATCGGGCGCGAGTCGGTGTCCGGCGACGCGAGCAGACCGCCCTCGATCGCGCGTCCCAGATGGACGGCTAGATCGTGCGCGCGCAGCCCTCTGCCGAATAGCTGTGCGAAAGCGCCTTCGATCAGGCGCTCAAGACGGGCTTCAAATCGGGTGACAGGTTGATCGCTCATAGGGGCGATTATAGCCCACCCGCTGGAGACCCACAATCCGACACTCCATCCAGGAGTAACGCCATGACGATAGCAATATTGGGCAGCGTGGTGTGAAATTATCGGGTGGGCAAAAACAATAATTGAGCGCTGATGGCGTCGGGTGGCACCTACACCGCGTTGTACAATATACAGACATAATGAAAGGACGGGCGGATCATCATGACCCGCCCGTCCTTTTATTGCGCCTACTGGAAAAGTGTTACAAGCCGCGTGGGACGAAAACAGGCTCCGAGGGCACATTGTCCGCCCAGATGTCGTTGATCTCGACCTGAGTAGTATCGGCGGCGCGCAAATCGTCCAGATAGGTGCTAAACGCGATACTCTGCTGCGTATCGGCTTCGGCGTCGGTGACCGCGCGCTGTTCGCGCCCCGTCACCTGGATGACGTGGAACCCGAACTGCGTCTGCACCGGTCCGAGGATCGCGCCGACTGCACCTGTCGTCACCGCGTCGGCAAATTCTTCGACATAGCGGTCGGGCTGTGACCAACCGAGTTCGCCGCCATTTTGCGCGCTGCCGTCGGTGGAAAAGAGGGCAGCCAGTGCTGCAAACGATTCGCCCGCTGCCAGCGCATCGACGACGCGCTGCGCTTCTTCCTGTGACGCTACCAGGATATGACGGGCGTTGACGAACGTGCCCATCGCTTCATTTTCACCGAGGACAGCTTCGCGCACCTTTTGACGCAGCGCGCGCTGTGTGAAGTAGGCGATGATCGTCGCCTCGGACACGCCAGCGCTGCTGGTGACGCGGCTGTAGAAGCTGCTGCGCTGATCCTGGAACTGCTGCTGCCGTTCTTCGACGCTCGGTGTGGCGCTCGGTGTCGGGGTCGCCGCCGGAGTGCTGGTGAACGCCGGCGTGGTGGTCGGGAGCTGAGTCGGCGCCAGCGCGTCCACTGTCGCCTCGATGGTGGCGGTCGGGACGAGCGTCTCGGTCGGGATGGGCGAGGGCGTCGGTGAGACGATCGGCGTCGGCGTCAGCGTCGGGGAAGGCGTGGCGGTGGGATCAACCACGCCTGCATTTGGATCATAGGCGAAATACTCGTTGATCTCTCGCTGTACATCTTCGTCGGTGACGGCGATACCGAGTTCGTCGGCTTGCTGACGGATCAGGACATCTTCCACCATATCGCCCAGGACGCGGTTGCCGAGCTGATCGGGAACGCTCAACTCGTTGAGCCATTCGCTGTAAGGCGCCTGGCTGGAGATCTGCTGTACGATCTGATCGCTCTCCAGCCCAAAGCCGGAATAGAGCGCGATGCCTTCATTGATTTGCTCACCCAACAGCGCGCGCTCCAGGCGCGTCCGAGCGGTGAAATCACCGACGGTGATCGACGTGCCGTTGACGACAGCGACGGTCTGTGCCGGGCGGATGAACTGATCGACAATGAATGCCAGCACCAGGATCACCGCGATCAGCGCCCCCGCCGCCACGACTCCCAGGATGACGAGGCGCTGCACGGCTACCTCGCGCTCGTGTTTGGTATGATATTCACGCAAAAGGCGCTGTTGTAAAATACCTTTTGGTTGTTCGGACGCCGCGTCCGGTTTGCTCGCTTTAGTGGCGCCGACTTTTGGCAGCCCGGTCGTAGTGCGTTTCGACATCGCGGTTCCTCGTGTTCAGAGTTGGCGCACTAGTCAGTGATGACGATGAAAGGGAGCAGTGCCAGATGACGCGCACGCTTGATCTCACGCGCCAGTTCACGCTGGCAGCGCGAGCAGTTGCCGGTCTGACGACGCGGCTTGATCTTGCCGGATTCGTTGATGTAACGCTTGAGCGTATCGACATCCTTGTAATCGAAGCACTTGCCCTTCGGGCAGTACTGCGTCTGGCGATAGCGGCTGCGCGTGAATGGCGCCGGACGACGACCACCGCCGCCGCGACCTTCGCCGCGACCTTCACCGCGACCTTCACCGCGTCCGCCGCGATCATCACGTCCTTCACCGCCGCGACTGCCGCGCTCTTCTACTGCGCCTTCTTCCGGCGCTGCTACTTCTTCACCCGCTTCATCCGCTGGGCGGCGGCGGCGTACTTCATCAGCCATTATTATGCTCCATAGTGGGATAGATTGTCATTGTTGTCGAGTCAGGGTGAATCGCGCGTATGCGATCAGGCGTCATTGGAGCCGCCTGAATCGACGCTGATCGGATTAGTCTTCGTTGCGGACGAACAGATAACGCAGAATGTTCGGCGCGAGATTCAGGCTGCGTTCCAGGTCGTAGAGCGCGCTCGGCTCCAATTGTGCCGCGAACAGCACATAATAGCCTTCACGCTGCCCGTCGATCTCGTAGGCGAGCTTCTTGCGCCCCCAACGGTCGATACGCGCGACCTGACCCTTGTCCTCGGTCTCGACCCAGCCGCGTACTTGATCGACGCTGGTGTTGACAGCGCTGTCATCGGCACCTTCGAGGCGCACGATGAACGTCAGTTCATAAGAACGTTTCATGGATACTTGCTATTCCTTCCGTGGGCTTGCCCCACTGGATGCGAGTGCGTCCGTTGTGGAGCGGAATGTTGTGAAATTACAGGAGATACATCCTACCTGACGGCAGCGTTATTATCAACGGTTAAAAGCGCGGTCGAGGCAGCGCGGGCGTGGATGAGGCGCGCGCTGGTCACCGCCAGCGCGACCACCATCCAAAACAGCGTGATCGAGGCGTGAAAATCGATGCGAAAATAATAATGGTCGGAGGTCGCATTCAGCAGCGCCGCCAGCAGCGCGGCATGATAGCCGATGATGATCGGATGCAGATCGTCGTCGGGCGCCATCGCGCGCCACGCGCGCCAGCCATACCAGAACACCGTCATGATCGTGATCGCAAACAGGATCACTCCGCCCAAGCCGATATGATTCGCCATGATGAAATACATGCTGGCAGCACTGGTATACAGGTCTCTATCGGGCACGCCTGTGAAGCCGACGCCAGCGATCGGATAGCGCTCGATCAGTCGCAGCGAGTCGCGGTATTCTCCGACGCGCATCTGTGTCGCCAGATCGCTGACGGTGAACGCCTGCACAAAGCGGTCGATGTAAGCGCGTGTTTGCGGCAGCGCCAGCAGCAGCACAAATCCGACCACGAGCAGCAGCCAGTAACGACGATACGGTTTGAACGCGCCGATGAAGACCAGACTCAGCCCGAATGCCAGCATCGCCGCGCGCGAAAATGTCAGGATCAACGCCAGCAAGACCGCGCCCAGGATTCCCCATGCCAGCCAGCGCCAGCGCATGACCGGGCGCCGCGCGAATACCTGCGGCGCGATCATCGCGGCGGCGATCGCCAGGAATCCGCCGAGCGCATTGGGATCGACCCAGGTGCCGATCGCGCGTTCGGGATTGAGCGGACTGTCCTCGATGTAGCGGATGACGCCGCCGTCGGGATAGCCGATGCGTTCCAGGCGCACCAGCGCCCATTCCGAGGTCGCGTCGGGCAGCGCGTACAGGATCAGCGCCGTCACCGCCTGCGCGCCGACCGCCAGCATCACCATCAGCACCAGCCGCCGCAGCGTGCGCGTGTCACGTAACAAGTCGGTCAGGATGAAGACCATGCCGATGCTCAACAGCGTCTCCGCGAACTGGCGTAGGATCGTCTGTGTCGGCGGGGCATAGCGCAAGCCCAGGATGAAGCTGATCAGCAGCCAGCCGATGTACAACGCCAGCGGCGCGTGGACGATCGTGAAACTGAGCGCGCGGCGTCGTCCGGTCATCCACTGGAAAATATAGACCGTCAGAAAGGCAGCCATCGCGCCGTCGAGCAGGGTCGGCGTGAAACCGACATCGAACGGAAAGGTGCCGAAGGGCAGCAGCGCCATCACCCCAATCATGCCATACAGCGCCGCCATCATATCGGTGATGATGTACAGCCCTGCCAGGATGCCGATCACGACGCCGATCGCCAGGATCGGATCGAGGACGGCGATCAGCCCGCCGATGCCGACGCCGATCACGCCGATGACCAGCCCGACGATCACGGCGTACAGCCGTCTATCCGCTTGCGCGACCCATTTTTGGAGGGGATTGAGCGTGATCATGTGCAGCGCGCTTTCTGATCGTGTTTATAAGCGTGAATGCGCCGAACAGCATCAGCGCGGTGAGCGTGACGGCGCTGACGATCGCGCCGATTCGATAGGTGAGCGGATTGTACACGAGTTCGACGGTGTGCGATCCCGGCGGCAGCGCGATCGCCGCCAGCGCGCCATAGGCGCGCAGTATCTCGATTGGCGTGCCATCCAGTGTCGCGTACCAGCCAGGATAGGTGGGCAGCGCGATCGAGAGGATGCCATGCCCATCCGATGCCGCCGCGATCACGATCCGCTCTGGTGCGAACGAGACCACGCGCGCGGCGGTCGGGTCGCCAGGATCGATCGTCACGGGCTGTTCCAGGATGACCGTCTGGCGGGGCACGAACGAGTCGCGGCTGAGTACATCGTAGGCTTCGCGCGCGTCCATCACCGTCCACACGTCGTGTTGGATCAGCGCAAACGGACGCGGATCGTCCAGGCGGTGCAGGTTGACCGCACCATAGCGATCGCTTCCCGACGCGATGATGCGCGCTGGCACGGGCAGCTCCGCCCAGTCACTGAATACGCGATCGACCGCGAATACTTCCCAGGCACGGGCGTCGGGCATATCCCCCTCGATGATCGCGTAGGGTTCTGCCAGCCACAGCGGACTGATCCCGCGTATGTCGTGCAGTCCGTACAGACTGGCGTAGTTGTCGGTCAGACCGCGTGAGCCATCGACGCGGGCGGCGGCATTTTCTAACCCTGAAACGGTGAGGGCGGCGGCGACCAGCGGGGATGGGATGGTGCTGGTCTGTCGATCGGGTGGGATCGGATCGTAGACCGCAGCGGCATTCATGCCGACGGTGACCAACTCGAACGCCAGGATCAGTGCGATCGCATACAAGGCTGCCGTTTTGCTTTGTCCGACGGTGACGCGCGTCGTGAGCAGATACACCCCACCGACCGCTCCCACCGCCAGGACTGCCCGGTTGAATGCCAGCGCGTAGGCGCTGGGTGCGGCGATCAGGTTGAGGAAGATCAGCGTCGTCAGTACCAATAGGATCATCAGCAGGCGGTAGAGCGTCAGGCGCAGTCTCAGCCCGGCGCCGTGTTCGCGTTCTGCGCTCCAGCGCGCGAGCGCGTCGGCACCCCATGCCGCCATCAGTGCCAGCGCGATGGTGAACACAAAGGCGGCGCGTTCCTGTCCGCGAAAGAAGCGCAAACCGGGCACAAGATTGTAAAGCACCGGAAACAGCGCGCCGTTATCTCCAAAGCTCCACAACAGCGCGATCCCGCCGACGACGATCCAGAATACCGCCGCGCGACCCCGCCGCCATATGCCGATCGCCGCCAGAATGATGCCGGTCATGCCGACATAAAGCGGTGACCACTGGCTGATGACGCCCGGCAGTGCCATCTGCACAACATCCCCGATCGGGAAACCGTTGGCTTTGGCGTCATAGCCGAAATCGACGCGGGTGGTGTGGGTCAGATACTCGATTCCCGGTAAGAGCTGCACTGCCGACAGTCCGAGCGCGATCGTCCCGAACAGCAGCACCGCGACCGCGAAGCGCCAGCCCGCGTCGCGCCGCTCGTAACAACGCCACGCCAGCAGCGCCAGCAAGAGCAGCGTGATGAAAAAACTGGTCTGCGGATGACCCGCCAGCCACGACAGACCGAGCGCGAAACCCGTCCACGTCAGCGGCGCCAGCCGGAGCGGGCGCGTCTCATCGGCGGTAGCGGTGACGATGCCGAGCGCCGCCGCCGGAAACCAGGCGCCCGCCTCCAGGATCGCCAGTTGCAGCGGCGGATACCCGGTCATAAAGCCGCCGTAGCCCGCGATTAGCGCCGCCACCAGCCCGGCAAAAGGCGATCCGGTCAGTTTGCGCGCCAGCGCGTACATCAGCAGTGTGAATGCCAGCACATGCGCGATTACCTCGATTTGCAGTGCTGCATAGCTCCAGCCGCCTCCCAGATACGCCAGCGCGATCGTGAGCAGCCGGGGTGGATAAAAGACCGCCGCCTGGGTGTCGGCGATGAAGGGCAAGCCGCCGTTGTTGTGCGGATTCCACAGCGGTATCTCGCCAGATGTGAAGCGCACGTATTGATAGCCCGCGAACGCGAAAAACTGACCGGAAAAATCACCCTGCGTGAACGATGCCTGATCCGCCGCGATCGGCGTCAGGATGCGCCAGAAAAACAGCCCCCACAATAAAATCAGAACGATGATCATCATCCGGTCGAGACGGCGAGCGCTCATGGCGCATCCTGACCGCGCGGCAGGACGCGCACCCGACTCAGGTAGGCGTAATCGTTCGCCATGCCGCCATCCGCCGTGACCACACGCAGACGCGGGAAGGTGCCATCACTCGGATTGAGGTACAAGCCGATCTCCAATTCATAGATGCCTGGCGTGACTGGTGTCTCCGTGTCGAGCGTCAGGACGTGTTTATCCTCGATGATTTCGCCGCGCGTCCAGGTCGTCGTTGGACGAGACCAGTCGGCGGGCTGTGCATCCGACCCGGCATACAGCGTCATGCTGGCGGGATCGACGATGTGCGCGAACACGATGTAATCACGGTCGATCGGCGCGATCTCCCGCCAATAGAGCGTGAGCGCCGTGCTGTCACCCGCGCGCGGGCTGAGATCGTCCAGATGGTAGCCTACCAGCTCGATCAGTCCGCCGAAGTTGATCGAGGATGGGTTCGGCACATCGAATGTGCTTGCGCGCGGTGCGATCTGTGCGTCTCCAATCGTGAAAGTCGTCGCTGGCGCCTGGTTCACGATCGACCGTTCTCCAGTGGGCAGATGGTACAGTCCGATCGCCACCGTGACCGACTGCGGCGCATAGGCGTTAGGCGGCACACGGACGGCGATCTGCTCATGCCACGCGCGACCGGGCGGGAGGTCGCGTGTTGCCAGCTTTCCGGCACCGGGATAAATATCGCGCTGCCCGATGATCACATCATCGGCTGTCACGAGATGCACGAACAGACTCCAATCGCGCGCAAACACGTCATCGACCCGCCAGGTCAAATCGAGAAATATATAGTCGTCGGGGCTTGCTGTATCCGTTATCACGGCGGCGCTGATCAGGGACAGTTGTCCGCCATCGGGCGCCGCGAAGGATGCGATCGGCGTTGCGTCGTCGAGCGGGATGAGTTGTTCAGGTAGGGCATAGGCGGGCGCGATCACCGCAAACGGTGCCAGCAGCGCGACCCCAGCGAACCAGCCGACGACGGGCGTCAGCAGCGCGCCGCGCCAGCGGATGGGTGCCCAGGTCGTCATCCCGACCACCAACCAGATCAGGATCGACGAGAGCGCGCCGAACATCAGCCGTCCCTGCGATGCGGGCGTCTCGCTCGTCCAGCGCGCATACGACAGCAGATTGATGCCGATCCATGCCAGCGTCATCGCATAAGGCAGCGCGCGGCGGATCGTGTCGGGGCTGAGCGGTGCGCGGGCGACCTTCAGCGCGAAATAGACGACTCCGCCTGCCATCCCGATCAGCGCGATCCCGTCGAAGACCGCATACACCCAGGCAGGCAGCGGCAGATTGACCCCGCCAAAGAAACCCCAGAATGCCTGCATGAAGCTGGATCGTTCCGCCCAGATTTGCGCCAGGTTCGCCGGGATCGCGCGCCGACCGACAATATCCAGGAATGTCTCCAGCCCGGTCGGATCGCCGTAAAGCTGGAAATTACGCAGATACCACCAACCGGCGATGACGATGGTCAGTCCGCCGCTGATCGCGCCGCCGACGATCAGCGGACGCCAAGCCCGCGTGCGCCAGGCGATGATCGCCAGACTGACCGCGACGATGGGCAGCATGAAACCGATGTTGAATTTCGCCAGCAGCCCGGCGCCTGCCGTGACGCCGATGACGGCATAGGTTGTCCAGCGCGGGGGACGCTCGACGCGCAGCAGTCGCACGACTTGCAGCGTGAGCAGATTGCCGATCAGCGTCGAAAGGTTGTCATTGTTGACCGACCCGGCGATGAACAAAAACATCGGCAGACAGGCATTCAGGACTGCCGCTCCCAGGATCACCTCCGGGCGATCCGGAAACAGCGCACGCGCCAATGTGAACGTCACCCAGACGGTGACCGCTCCCAACGCGATCGACAGGAAACGAGCCAGAACCAGCGCCAGCAGTGTGCCGCGCCAGGGCAGGGCGTCCGGCGGATGAATCATCATGTTGATATTGCCGTCGGGATGCACGACACCAATGTCGGCGTGCGGATTCTGGCGGCGGATCGAGTCCATGTCCGACGTGTCGATCCAGGCAGTGAGGATTGCCGCTGCCATGTAATACAGCGGCGGTTGGCTGCCTTCCTGACGCCAGGCGCTGGCGACGCCGGGGGTTTGCGGGGGCAGCGCCAGTCCGTTGTCAGCCAGATACGCCACCATCGGGTAATGCCACAGCTCGTCGGACGCCTCGAAAGGCGGGGTGATCAGGCTGTAGATCGTCGCCAGTACCACATAAAACGCGATGATCGCCGTGCGCCAGCGTGTCAGCGTCACAGTCGGCTCCGTTCCGCGATCACCCGCTCGAAAAATCGCACTGTGTCGTCCGCGATCTGATCCCAGTCGAAATGAGCCGCCAGGTGCGCTGCGCCCGCTTTAAGACGTGCGCGCAATGCCTGATCGTGCGCGATCTGCGACAACGCTGTCTGCAGCGCGCTGGCATCGTTGAGCGGCACCAGCAGCAGATTGACGCCATCCTCGAATGTCGGCAGCGCGACTCGCGGCTGCGTGGTGACGATCGCGCATCCCAGGCGAATCGCCGCCATCAGGCTGCCGCGTCGATACGAGGCGCCGTCGGCAAAGGGCAGCGCGACTCCATCGGCAGCCGCCAGATAGCCCGCGACCTCCGCCTCGCCCAGGTAACCGGTGCGATGAATCAGCGGTGCTAAGGCAAGCTGGGCGATCAATGTGTCGATCGACTCGATATAGGCGCGATTGGACGGATCGCTGT
Source organism: Anaerolineae bacterium (assembly GCA_034437395.1). Lineage (GTDB taxonomy): Bacteria > Chloroflexota > Anaerolineae > Aggregatilineales > Phototrophicaceae > Flexifilum. The sequence goes on from DAOTUN010000132.1 coordinate 29,590, forward strand.
CGCCCGCGACCGCGCCGATCAGCGCCAGACGGATCGGCACGCCCTGATCGCGCAGCTCTGCCACCGCGTGCAGCAGCGTATCGAGACCCTTGCTGTGATTGACCAAGCCGAAAAATGCAATCACGACATCTTGTCGTCCCGCCCCGCACGCCTGACGAAAAAGCGCGATCGTGTCTGGGTCGGGTCGGGCGCTGAGGATGTTGCTGCCGATCGGGATCAACCGTAAGCATGGCAAGCCGTCGAGCTGTGCCGCGTCCTCGTGATTGGTGACGATCACCCCGTCCGATGCGGTCGCCAGCCGCCGCACGATCGCGTCACGCAGTTTGCCCGCCTTGGGGAACAGATAGGGGTGGCGCAGATCGTGAAAGGTCGTGACGAACGGAGTCGCGCGCAAAAAGTCCGGCAGGAAATGCACCAGCGCCGACATCCGATAGGCGGCGGTCTGAAATTGCAGGTCGATCACATCGGGGCGAAAGGCGCGTACCCAGGCACCGATCGCCGCTGGCGCCGTGAGCGCATTCCACGATCGCATTCGCGGATCGACCTGCACGCCGTCGTTCGAGGCGTGGGCAGCCGGGGGCGTCGTCAGCACGCCGACGGTGTGTCCATGTCGAACGAGCGTCTGTGCCAGGATGGAGGTGTAGGCGCCGACTCCGCCCTGCATCGGCGGGTATTCGCCGCTGATGAGTCCGATCCGCATCACGACACCCGCAAGCCAGAATGCAGCACCTGCCAATACTGGCGCACCCGTTCACGACGCAGGGCGCGCTTGTGACCGAGCGCGCCTTTGGCAGCCTCGACGAGGAGCTGCGTCGCGTACATCGCCAGCAGAAACCAGCGTAAGCCGTGCGCGACGAGGCGCCCGTGATATTTGCGAAAGTAGCGCAGCTTGCTTTCCTGAAAATGGATATGGCGCCGCGCCGCGATCTGGTCGGTGCTTTTGCCGCCGTGATGCACGATGCGCGCGTCACCCAGATAGACCACGCCCCATCCAGCATCTTTGGCGCGGCGGCACCAATCCATTTCCTCGGAATACATCACATAGCCCGTGTCGAGTCCGCCGAGCTGTTCGTAGACCGATCGGCGCGCCATCAGCGCCGATCCCTGCACCCAATCGACCGCGACAATGGCATCGTCCGCCGCGTCACGCACGAAATAGCGATCCAGGATCACATGCGGCGCGATCGGCTGGAGCCAGGTGCTTTCAAACAGCGCAGTGGCGATCGTCGGGAAGCGGCGGCGCGTCGATTGGTGGCTGCCGTCGCTGTTGAGCGTGTGTGCGCCGACGATAGCGATGCCTGGATGCGTCTCCAGATAGGCTGCCATGCGCTCGACCGCATCGCCGATCACCTCGGTATCCGGGTTGAGCATGAGCAGATAGCGACCGCGCGCGGCGGCAAAGCCGAGGTTGTTGCCCTGGGTGAAGCCGATATTCTCGCTCTGTGGGAGGACGATCACGCGCGGAAAGCGCGCCTGCACGCGCGCGACGGTATCGTCGGTGCTGGCAGAGTCGATCACGATCACTTCGGTGTCGTCGCGGGCGATCACGGGAATCAGACTGGTCAGACACGCCGCGAGCAGGTCAGCGACATTCCAACTGACGATCACGATCGAGAGGAGGACGGTGGGGTGAGTCATGGGCTGGATTGTACCAGATGATCGCACGGTTGAGTGCGATTCGCGTGACTATCACCTTTACGTTACCATCATCTGATCTGCGTAATCCGGGGATTTTCAGATGACATCAAATGACATGCAAGAAGACTCACCCTATGTCTTCATCTCTTACGCGCGCCCCGATCAGGCGGTCGCTGAACAGGTCGAAAGACGGCTCAGGAATGAAGGCGTGCGCGTCTTCCGTGACACCAGCGAGATCCGCGAAGGCGCCAATTGGGATATGACGATCGAGCTGGCGCTGCGTGAATGTACACGCATGGTGGTCTTGCTGTCACAGGCATCGATGCCGTACCGCAAAGAGGTGCATCGAGAGTGGTTTTATTTCGACCAGGAGCGCAAGCCGCTGTATCCGCTCTATGTCGAGGACTGCGATCGCCACACCCGTTTTTATGCCTACAATTATATCGACGCACGCGCCGATATGACCAATGCGCTCGATCGACTGATGACCGCATTACAGCGCCCGTTCGACAGCCCGCAGGCAAATGTCGGCGCTGATCGCGTCGGCGTATTCGCCAATATCGAGGTCGAGCCGCGCACGCTGCCGGAGATTCTCGACGCACTGTTCGAGGCGGTGCGCCATCCCGAAGGGGCGATCGTGCTGTCGGTCGAGCAGGTGAACGCGCTCAAGGATCACAAGCCCGCCGACCTCAACGAATATCGACTGGGACGAGTGGCGGAGTGGTCGCTGCCACGTTATCAGCTCGACAATCGTTTCGTACATCTGACGCTGCTGATCGATAAGGGCGAGTCCGACCCCATTCGCTGGCAGCGTCCCGACGAAACGCGCTTCAACGATCTGCGCGCGGTGCTGGCACATGCCGCTGATCCGGCATTGGTGCTGTTGGGCGCGCCGGGATCGGGTAAATCGACGCTGCTGCGGCGCTTTCAGCTCGATCACAGCATCGATCGACTCCGGGATAGCACCGAGGTGGTCACATTTCTGGTGCAGTTGAACGGGTATCGCGCTCCCTCCAGCGGTATGCTGACCAACCCGCGCGAATGGCTGTCGTCGCGCTGGCGCGAACGCTACCCGGCGCTGCCGCCTCTGGACAGCTTCCTGAAGGCGGGTCGGGTCGTGCTGCTGCTGGATGGGATCAACGAGATGCCGCATATCAGTGTCGCGGATTATCACGCGCGCGTCGGCTTGTGGCGTTCGTTCATGCAGGAGGCGGCGCTGACCGGCAACCGGTTCGTCTTCACCTGCCGCAGTCTCGATTACAGCGCCAGCCTGAGCAGTGCCGAGCTGAGAGTGCCTCAGATCGAGGTGCAGCCGATGAACGCCGAACAGATGCGCGACTTTTTGCGCGCCTATGTGCCTGCGCACGACGCGATGATCTGGAAAGAATTGGACGGTTCACCCCAATTCGGTTTGTTTCAGACGCCGTACTTCCTCAAGCTGCTGTGCGATCAGGTCGAGGCGACGCGCACTATTCCTAAAGGACGGGCGGCATTGTTCACCAGCTTTGTCCGTCAGGTGTTGCAGCGCGAGATCAATGGCGAGCTGTTCCAGCCCGACACCTTGTTGAGCGACCGCGATCATCAGAAGTTGTCGCTGCGCGCCTGGCGCACGCCGTTCGAGCTGCCCGAACGCGGCATCCTGATCCCCAAACTGAGCGGACTGGCGTTTTCGATGCAGAGTCAGGTCTCTCAGACGGATGGCGCACACCTGCGCATCGACTTTGACGCTGCCTGTGACCTGCTGGCGCACGACCGTGATGCCGACCTGATCAAAGCAGGCGTGGCGTTGAGCGTGCTGGATGAAGACCTGGTGCAGGAAGAGATCACCTTCTTTCACCAACTGCTGCAGGAATTTTTCGCCGCGCGCATCCTGGCGGAACGTCCCGATCCGGCTCTGGTGCATACTGAGTGGGAGGCGGAGGCAGTCACACCGCACCTGACCGATACTTTCAAGAAGCTGGCTGATGGTGATCCACTGCCGCTGCTGCCGCAAACCGGATGGGAAGAGACGACACTGACCGCCGCGCCGATGAGCCGAGATCCTAACGGCTTCATTCGCGCTCTGATGCCGCACAACCTCGCTCTGGCTGGACGCAGCGCGGCGGCAGGCGAAGCGACGATCACGCCGGCGCTGATCAGCGAATTGCAAAGTGCGCTGATCGCGCGTGGACGCGACATGCGCGCCGATCTGCGTGCCCGCATCGCGGCGGGACATGCGCTGGGCGCGCTCGGTGATCCGCGTTTCGCGCGCAGCACGGGTGCATATGGCGATTATCTGCTGCCCCCGCTGGCGTCGATCCCCGGCGGAGCGTACCCGATCGGCAGCGCCAGTGACGAGCATCCTGACGAGCAGCCCGCGCACACCGTCGATCTGGTAGCGTTTCAGATCGGCGTCTTTCCGATCACCAATGCGGAATATCGGATGTTCGTCGCCGCAGGTGGCTATCAGGAGGATCGGTGGTGGGACTCCGCTGATGCGCTGGCGTGGCGGCGCGGCGAAGGGAGCAGCGATGCGCAAAAAGAGGATTGGCGCGGCACGCGCGCGCGGCTGCAAGCGATGTCCGAGGACGAGATACGCGACTTGATCGCGCAAAACCGGATCACGTCGGAACAGGCGGATGAGTACATCGAGCTGCGCAACGCCAGCGATGAAAAATTCGAGGAGAAGCTCGACGAATGGTATCCGTCTGGGATCACAGCCCGCCAGCCGGAATTCTGGGACGACAGTAATTTCAATCTGCCCGCGCAGCCGGTCGTCGGCGTCACCTGGTTCGAGGCGCGCGCCTACTGCGCCTGGCTGACGGCGAACGTCGGCAAGGGCGTGTATCGTCTGCCGACCGAGATCGAGATCGAGGCGGCGGCGCGTGGCACAGCCGGACGATCGTTCGCCTATGGCGATCGATTCGAGGTGGAGAGAGCCAATACGTTCGAGAGCCACATCCGCCGGACGACGCCGATCGGTATTTTCGATAACGCGACCCCGGAAGGGGTGTACGACCTGAGCGGCAATGCCTTTACCTGGACGCTCTCGATTTACGATCAGGAGTCGTTTTCGTACCCCTATCGAGCCGACGACGGACGCGAGTCGCTGACGGCACCCGATGTGGCGCGCGTGCTGCGCGGCGGGTCAGCGCTCAATTTTCAAAAGTTCGCCCGTGCCAGCGCCCGTGATTATTATCCGCCCAGCGAACGACTGGACAGCTTCGGCTTTCGCGTCGTCTACAGCGAGGCATAGACGTGGACTTTACGCGATGGTGCCGATACCCGTGAACAGCCGTTCGGCATTTTCGGTGGTGATACGCGCCATCTCGACCGCGCTTATGCTGTGCAGTGACGCCAGACGCTCGACGATGTACGGGATGTAGGCGGGTTCGTTGCGTTCGCCTCGGTGCGGCATCGGTGTGAGATAAGGCGCATCGGTCTCGACCAGCAACCGATCGAGCGGCACGCGCGCGGCGATCTGACGGGTCGATTCAGCGTTTTTGAAGGTGATCGGTCCGGTGAAACCCAGGTAGAAGCCGATCGCCAGGGTACGTTCCGCGATCGCCTGGGACGCGGAAAACGAGTGCATCACGCCAGGGCGGGATCGCAGCGGCTCGTCCAGGTCACGCACCCAGGATTCCAGGATCGGCAGCAGATCATCGCTGGCATCGCGGTTGTGAATGATCACAGGCAGTGCCAGGCGCGCAGCCAGATCGAGCTGGGCGATAAAAGCCCGGTGCTGCACCTCTTTAGGACTGTGATCGCGGTAGTAGTCCAGCCCTATCTCGCCCAACGCCACCACTTTCGGCTGCCCGGCTTGCAGGGTCATGCGTGTGATCGCCTGGGCGCCGTCGGTATCGAATGCGCTGGTGTTATTGGGATGAATGCCGATGCACGCGAACACACCTCTATGGGCTTGCGCCATTTGGATCGCGCCGTCGGCAGCCGCGACATCGACCGACGGGATGATCACACGCGCGACGCCGGCGGTCAGCGCGCGCCTGATCACGGCGTCAAGGTCGTCGTTATAAGCGTCAAAATCGAGATGACAGTGTGTATCGATCATATCAGGTGCGACTCGCGGACTTCAGTTGATCATAATCGGCGCGCACCATCATCTCGATCAGCGCCTCGAACGACACTTCCGGCACCCATCCCAGTTTTTCGCGCGCCTTGGACGGGTCACCGATCAAGAGATCGACCTCAGCCGGACGCATGAAACGCTGATCCTGCACTGCGAATTGCTGCCAATCGAGATCGACACAGTTGAACGCGACCTCCAGCAATCGCTGCACCGTGTGCGTCTGTCCGGTGGCGATCACATAATCGTCGGGCGTCTCCTGTTGCAGCATCAGCCACATCGCGCGCACGTAATCCCCGGCGAAACCCCAATCGCGCTGTGCGTCGAGATTGCCGATGCGCACCTCTTTAATGAGACCCAGGCTGATCATGGCGGCATGGCGCGTCACCTTGCGCGTGACAAATTCGTAGCCGCGCCGGGGCGACTCGTGGTTGAACAGGATGCCGCTGGTGGCGTGCAGTCCATAGCTCTCACGATAATTGACCGTGATCCAGTGTCCGTATACTTTCGCCACGCCATATGGGGAGCGCGGATAGAAAGGCGTGTCCTCGGTCTGCGGCACCGCCTGCACCTTGCCAAACATCTCGCTGCTCGATGCCTGATAGAAACGGATTTTCGGATCGACGGCGCGAATGGCATCCAACATGCGTGTGACGCCGAGCGCGGTCACATCACCCGTCAGGACTGGCTGCTGCCACGACGCCGGGACGAAGCTCTGCGCTGCCAGATTGTAGACCTCTTCGGGCTGCGATTCGCGCAGCGCGGCGATCAGGCTGGTCAGGTCGGTCAGGTCGGCGGAGACGAGCTGTATGCGGTCTTGAAAGTGCTGGATGCGCTCGTAGCTGACGGTAGTGGTGCGCCGCACCAATCCGTAGACCTCATACCCTTTTTCGAGCAGGAGTTCAGCGAGGTAAGAGCCGTCTTGTCCAGTGATTCCGGTGATCAGGGCGCGTTTTGTCATGGCGGGTCTGCATTCCAAATCATAGGGAGAGGGGCGGCATCATGCCGCCCCTCGGCTGACAAACAGGGATGTCGATCGTACTGGAGATGGGCAGGTGCCGCTACGCGCCCGGCGTTGGTTCCTCGGTCGCTTCGATCGCTTCCTCGATCACGGGCACATCGAGCAGATCGAATTCCTGACCGTTGCGCGTCAGGCTGACGTACTGGGCGAATACCCAGCCTGTTTGTCCTTCATAGGTCGCCAGGAGCCACAAACCCTCGAAATTTTGTCCTTCGACGATGAACGAGGTGCCGCCCGGCAGCAGCGCCAGCGATTCTGCGCTGTTGTTGTCGAAGCGACGCAGGTGCAGGTTGGCGCCGACGTTGAGGTTGATCACCTCACCGACGATGCGATCGCGCAGGGAGGGATCGGCGCCAGCGGTGGGCGGGGCGCTCAATACCACGCCCCCGCGCTCTTCGCCAGTCAGTATCACCAGCTCACCGAGTTCCTCGATGCGCGCCAGATCGACCGACTGATCCAGACGATCGAACGCGGTCACATAGAGCGCGCTCACCCATCCAGTGGCGGTGCCATTGGCGTCCTCGAACCGCACGTAGTACCAATCGCGTGCTTCGGTCAGCCCAATGAAGACCACGCGCGTATCGCCAGGCACCAGCGCCAGCGATTCTGCCGTGATGTCGGGCAGACGGCGGATATGGACGCGCGTGCCAGCCGCGACATTGCCCGTCGTTGCGAAAATGGTGCGGTCGGCGGCGGTCGGCGGGGCGATGGCGGTGTCGAGCGATGTGCCAGCGCGATTCGATGGCACGGTCGGCAGGTCAGCCAGGCGCTGCACCCGTCCGCGCGGATCGGAGACTGCCAGGTAGAGCGCGTTGACCCAGGCATTGATGGTGCCGCCGTCCGGCGTGGCATAGCTGACGAACAGCCAGGTTGTCGCCGGATCGAGGTCTTCGCCGTCGAGCAGCTCATCGACCGGATCGAGGAACGGTTCTGCGTCGGGATCGGGTTCGGTGCCGGGAGTCAGGGCTGGCTCACCCGCGCGTCCCTGTACCACCAGGACGGCGCTGGCGGGTGCCAGACCGAGCGAAAAGGCATCCACGCTCGGATACAAACGCAGATGCAGATTGGCATTGGCGTTGAGCAGAATCCGGGC
>DAOTUN010000133.1:0-13390 GCA_034437395.1 Anaerolineae bacterium
CCGCGATCGCCCTGCAATACGATCTGACGCTGGTCACCCGCGACGCCCATTTCGCACAGGTCGATGATCTCAAAACCTACAGCTGGTAAGTAACGAAAGCGACCTACGCCGTCAGCCTGTCGGCATTCTTGACGCTGTAATACGCTTGTGCTACGATGACGGTGCTTCATCATATAGAACAAGACGACCTACAACCTATCGAATCTCATCCAGAGCGCGCGAGGGACACGACCCGATGACCGCGCGGCAGCCCCCGGAGCGCCGGGAAGGTGCCAATTTCGTCTGATCGCCGCGAGTCGGTACGTCAGAGAGATGAGGAAAGCGAAACCGACTTCGATCGAGACGCCTTTCCTTATCATGATCGCATGATAACGAGGGCGTTTTGTTTTGGTGGCGGAGAAAGGTGGATTATCGTGCTTAACTTGACTGTCGATCAAATCATTGTGGATAAGCTGATCGCACTCGACGATGTTCAAAAACACCGGGTGCTGGCGTTCATCGAGGATTTGCGACACGGCATGGATGGAGAACGCGAAAGAGACATCGCAGCAGCGGCGGCGCAGGTGAATATCACCAAAGAAGACTTAGAACTCATGCGCCAGGCAATTGAGGAGGAATTTGGAACCATTGATCCCGACGAATCGCAGTAATCATCTGCTCGATACCAACGCGGTGATCGATCTTCTCGCAAAAAACACTGCTATGGTAAAGCTGAGTAACGAACTCGAAAATGTCTCCGTTCCTGTGTTTGTGATCGCGGAACTTTTCTTTGGTGCGGAAAAATCCGCTCGTATCGCAGCGAATAAGGCTGAAGTCGAATCATTCCTCATTGACCGCAAGGTCATTGGTTGCAAGGTAGAAACCGCTCGTTGGTATGGAAAGGTTGCAATCACTCTGCGGGTTAAAGGGCGCCCCATTCCGATCAATGATATGTGGATCGCGGCGCTGGCACTACAGTACAACGCCATTCTGGTCACCCGCGACGCCCATTTCGCGCAGGTCGATGATCTCAAAACCTATAGCTGGTAAGCAACGAAAGCGCCCACACCCATGACTCAACGCTACGCCAACCGCGTCTTCACCAACCGCCGTTACCTGGATGCCATCGCCGATCACGTCGTCATCTTCGACGGCGCGATGGGCACCAGCATTCAGCGCTACAACCTGACCGCCGCCGACTTTGGCGGGGATCGTCTGGAAGGCTGCAACGACTATCTGGTCATGACTCGCCCCGACGTGATCGAGGAAATTCACGCCTCGTTCCTGGCGGTCGGCTGTGAGGTGGTCGAGACCGACACCTTCCGCAGCAACCCGCTCACCCTGGGCGAATACGGCATCGCCGATCAATGTCTGACCATCAACCGCACGGCAGCGGCGCTGGCACGGCGCGCCTGTGACCGTTTCGAGCGCGAGACAGGAATCCCACGCATGGTCGCGGGCAGCATCGGGCCGTCTGGCAAGCTGCCCAGCGGCGATGATCCCGACCTGAGCAACATCACCTTCGACGAGCTGGCGCAGCTCTTTTATGCCCAGGCGCAAGGACTGGTCGAGGGTGGCGCCGATCTGCTGCTGATCGAGACCAGCCAGGACATTCTCGAAGTCAAAGCCGCCGTCTGGGGTATCAACCAGTATTTCGAGGATGCGAAAGTGCGCATCCCGCTGCAGGTGCAGATCACGCTCGACGTGAGCGGACGGATGCTGTTTGGCACCGACATCGCCAGCGCGCTCACCACTTTAGAAGCGCTGCCGATCGACGCCTTTGGCTTGAACTGCTCGACCGGACCGGAATACATGCGCGAGCCGATCCGCTACCTGACCGAACACAGCCCGCTGCCGATCAGCGTGCTGCCCAACGCCGGACTGCCGATCAACGTCGATGGCGAGGCGGTCTACCCGATGGAACCGGAGCCGTTCAGCGACATGGTGTCCGAGTTCACAAAATGGGGCGTGGGTGTGGTCGGCGGATGCTGCGGCACCCGCCCGGAACACCTCCAGAAATTGTACGAGAAGGTCAACGGGCATACCTACCAGGAAGAGCTCGATCACCGCGCCCGCCGCCGCGCGCCGCTGCCCCGTCCGACCGAATTCAGCGCCACCGCGTCGAGCAACATGCGCGCCATGCCGATGGTGCAGACGCCCGGTCCCACCATGATCGGTGAGCGCGTCAACACCCAGGGCAGCCGCAAGGTCAAGCAGCTCATCCTCGACGGCGATTATGACGCGGTGCTGCCGATCGCGTTGCAACAGGTCGAGTCCGGCGCGCACATGCTGGACGTGTGCGTGGCGCTGACCGAGCGTGGCGACGAGGGACCGCAGATGCGCGCCCTGGTCAAGAAGCTGTCGATGTCGGTGGAGGTGCCGCTGATCATCGACGTGACCGATCCCGAGGTAGCGGAGGCGGCGCTCGCGGTCTATCCCGGTCGCGGGATCATCAACGGCAACAATCTGGAAAACGGACGCGAACGCATCGATAAGGTGCTGCCGATCGCGCGCAAATTCGGCGCCGGCGTGCTGTCGATGACCATCGACGAAGTGGGCATGGCGCACACCCGCGAGGGCAAGCTGGCGATCGCGCAGCGCATCCACGATATCGCGGTGGACGAATATGGTCTGTCGGCACACGACCTGATCTTCGACGCGCTCACCTTTCCGCTCACCACCGGACAGGAAGATCTGCGACAGGATGCCGTCGAGACGCTCGAAGGGATTCGGCTGATCAAAGCCAATATGCCCGGCGTCATGACCGCGCTCGGCGTCAGCAATGTCTCGTTCGGGATCACCCCGGCAGCGCGCGGCGTGCTGAACAGTGTGTTTCTCTATCATGCGGTCGCCGCCGGATTGGATATGGCGATCGTCAATCCGGCGCACATCACGCCCTATGCCGAGATTCCAGAGGATCAGCGCAAGCTCGCCAATGACCTGATCTTCAACAGTGATCAGGACGCCCTGCCGCGCTTCATCCAGTATTTCGAACATAACAGCGTCGAGATGGGTGGATCGCAGCTCGAAGACCCGACCGCCGACATGACCGCCGAGCAAGCGCTCCACTGGCACATTCTGCACCGTAAGAAAGAGGGGATCGAGGCGCTGATCGATACCGCGCTCACCCGTCAGGATGCCGTCGGCGTGCTGAACAATGTGCTGCTGCCTGCCATGAAAGAGGTCGGGGACAAGTTCGGCGCGGGCGAGCTGATCCTGCCGTTCGTGCTGCAGAGCGCGGAAGTGATGAAGAAGACGGTCGGCTATCTCGAACAGTTCATGGACAAGCTGGAAGGCGTCACCAAAGGTGTGGTGGTGCTGGCGACCGTGTACGGTGATGTGCATGACATCGGCAAGAATCTGGTCAAGACGATCCTGAGCAACAACGGCTACACCGTGCATGATCTGGGCAAACAGGTGCCCGTCAATACCATCGTCGAAAAGGCGATCGAACATAACGCCGACGCCATCGGTCTGAGCGCGCTGCTGGTCAGCACCAGCAAGCAGATGCCGCTGGTGGTCAACGAGCTGGCGCGGCGCGGACTGAGCTATCCGGTGCTGATCGGTGGCGCGGCGATCAACCGCAAATTCGGGCGGCGTATCCTGTTTCTGGAAAATGGCGACCAGCCGTATGCGCCGGGCGTGTTCTATTGCAAGGATGCGTTCGAGGGGCTGGATGTGATGGATCGCCTGAGCAACAGCACCGGACGCGCCGCGTTCGTCGAGCAGAACAAAGATGAAGCCTATGCGGAAATGGCGAAACCGATCCCGGTGAAGCGGTCGCGCACGCTCGGCGGGGTCAGCACGGTGCAGCCCGCGCCGCACATCCCGACGCCGCCCTTCTGGGGCGCACGCACGATTCGTCAGATGCCGCTCGAAGTCGTCTTGCAGCATTTGTACAAGAACGAGCTGTTCCGCCTGTCGTGGGGCGCCACCAACACGCACGGCGAAGATTGGATCGCGCTGGAACGCGAATTCGAGGCACGGCTGGCACGGATGACGCGCGAGGCAATGACGAATAAAACGCTGCTGCCTCAGGCGGTCTACGGTTTCTTCCCGGTCAATCGCGACGGCGACGATCTGATCGTGTGGGATCATGAGGCGATCGCCGACGATCCGACCGCGCGCCGCGAACGCGCCCGTTTCAGCTTTCCGCGTCAGCCTTTTGGGGAACATCTGTGTATCAGCGATTATTTCGCCCCGGTCGAGACGGGCGCGCTCGACGTGATGGCGCTCCAGATCGTCACCGTCGGGCAGGTAGCGAGCGAGACGTTCGACGTGCTGCAAAATGCCAATGCCTATACCGACGCTTACTTCTTTCACGGTCTGGCGGTGCAGGCTGCCGAGGCGACCGCCAGCTATGTGCATAACACCGTCGTGCGCCAGGGACTCGCTGTCGGCGTGACTCAGGGCAAGCGCTATTCATGGGGCTACCCTGCCTGCCCCGACCTGAGCGCACACGCGACCGTCGTCGATCTGCTGCCCGCCGCTGTCACCGAGATCGGCATGACCCTGACCGAGAGCTACCAGTGGGTGCCGGAGCAAAGCACGGCGGCGATCGTCGTGCATCACCCCGACGCCAAATATTACAACACCGGGATCGACCGCGTGCAGCAAATCGAGGAAGCGTAGCGACGCATAACCATCCGTCCGCCTGCAGGGGTAGGGTGTACGCCATGCCCCACCATAAATGGGGGCAGAGGCACACCGGGCGTGATCTATCATCCTCAAAAAAGGTGTGATCATGACCGACTCGACCTATGAAGGACAAGATCCACGCCCGTCGCGCGGTATTTTCGCCGGATTTATCGTGGTGTGCATCGCCTCGATCCTGCTGGTGGTGGTGGGCGTGGGCTTCTTCTATCAGCGCTGCACCGCCGACTTCTGGCGCACCGACTGGCTCTATCCCGGCGCCGAGGTGGTGGCGGAAACATCGCAGTTCTTCTCGACACAACAGCGCATCCTGCTGACCGCCGACAGCGCTGCAGCCGTCGATCAGTGGGTCAGCACGCGGGCGGCACAGATCACGCGCGAGGCGGTCACCAGCGGCGATTTCAGCGCGATGGACACCGCGCCGGCTTACGTGCTGGAACCCGACGCCAGCGGCGGTACGCGGATCGTGTTCACCCAGTCCTGCCCGTAGAGACGCATATCATGAGTCGATCATGCTGACAAAACTCCGCATCCAGAATTTCAAAGGCTTCGACGATGTGGAGATTCCATTGGGTCAGATGACCGTGTTCGTCGGACCGAACAACTCCGGCAAGACGACCGCGCTGCAGGCGCTGACGCTGTGGTATGCCGGATACCTGAGTTGGGACGGCACAGTTGCGCCGCTGATCGATCGTCGTCTGTCTGGTGGGGACCGACCCCATTTTGACGAGCGCCCTGCTTCGATCGCCCGCCATGATCTCATTTCGATTCCCGTGCCACGCGCCTCCCTTTTATGGCACAGCACCCGACACACAAACGGTGAAACCAGGTCGATCACGATCACAGTGAGCGGCAAAAAAGGCGGGGAAATGTGGGATGAAGGTCTTGCGTTCACGTTTGTGAATGAAGACTCTGTAGGTATAGAGTCGCACGGTGCGGGTCTGGTCTACATCGACTCGCTGGTGCCAGCGATTCGCTTTCTGACACCCATGTCCGGGCTGGCTTCGGTCGAGTCGCTGATCCAGCCAGGACGTATCAATGTGCTGATCGGGGAGGGACAAACGGCGCAAGTGCTGCACAATCTATGTTACGAACTATACGAGAAAAATGACGGCACCTGGGTCAATGTGGTTGAAAAGGTGCGCGCGCAGTTCGGATTGACGCTGCTTGATCCCATCTGTGACTCCGGGCGCGGCGAAACCCGCCTCGCATACCGCGATCGCGCCGGGATCATGCTTGACCTGGCTTCAGCCGGACGCGGAATGCTGCAAATGCTGCTGCTGCTGGCGTACCTGTATCGCAATCCCGGTGCCGTCCTGCTGCTGGACGAACCCGACGCGCATCTCGAAATTTTGCGCCAGCGCGAAATGTACACGCTTCTGGTCGATATTGCCCACGAACTCGACACGCAGATCATCATGACGACGCATTCCGAGGTCATTTTAGAAGCAGCACTGATGCAGAAAGACACCGTGATCGCCTTCACCGGCCAGCCGCACCGTCTGAGCAGGTCCGCCGATTTTGTAAAATCCCTCAGCCTGATACCAGCGGAAGATTATTATCTGGCGGATCAAATCGGTTGGGTACTCTACTGCGAGGGCACCAGCGATTACCCGCTGCTGGAGGCATTCGCCGCGCGCCTGAGTCATCCGGTGCTGCCTTATTTGCAGCGGACATTCAACAAAGACATCGCTGGCAATAAGCCGAGCGTGGCGAAAGATCATTTCACCGGGCTGCGTGAAGCCTATCCCGATTTGTACGGTGTCGCGCTGTTCGACCGTGTGAGCGCTGCCAAATTGAAAGACACGCCCCCCGGATTGCGTCTGCTGTCATGGCGACGCCGCGAGATCGAGAATTATCTTCTCACCTCGGACACACTGCTCAACTTCGCACGTCTGTACCGATTGCGCGATCTGCTGCCAGCGGACGAGGCAAATCGTCGTGCTGCGATCATGCAGGAAAGTATCGACGCGATCGCGGAGGCGCTGACTACGCTCAATCGCCCCGCGATAGAGTCGGAAAATGTCAAAGCATCCGACGAGGTGCTGACTCCCTTGTTCAAACGTTATTTCAACGCGCTCGGCATCCCAAATCTGATGCGCAAAGCCGACTATCACCTGCTCGTCCCCTTCATCCCAGACGACCAGATCGACCCGGAAATCACCGAAAAGCTCGACGCGATCCTCGCCGTCGCCCGCCAAGCCCAACCCACACAGGACTGAAACCCATCATGCGCCCATCTCTGCTCACCCGACTCGACTCCCCGACTCCCCTGCTTGCCGATGGTGCGATGGGGACGCAATTGCACGCGCACGGCGTCCCGCTCGACGGCTGTTTCGACGCGCACAATGTGACCAAGCCCGATCTGATTACGACGGTCCACCGCGCCTATCTCGACGCCGGCGCCGACCTGATCGAGACCAACACCTTCAGCGCCAACCGCCTCAGGCTGGAGGAATACGGTCTCGAAGATCAGGTCGGCGCGCTCAACAGCGCCGGAGTCGCGCGGGCGCGCGAGGCGATCGCCGCCAGCGGGCGGACGGATGCCTACATCGCCGGGTCGGTCGGTCCACTCGGCACCGGAATCCAGCCTTACGGACGGCTCAAGCCGGAGGATGCGCGCGCTGTTTTTGAGGAACAGATCGCCGCGCTCGCCGCTGCCGGAGTCGATGCCATCCTGTTCGAGACCTTCACCCATCTCGACGAACTGCTGATCGGCGTCGAGGCAGCGCGCATCGCCGCGCCCGGCGTCCCGGTGATCGCGCATATGACCTTCACCCGCGATGATCGCACCATCAGCGGACACATGCCCGGCGCGGTCGCGCGGCGGCTGGTTGACGCGGGTGCCGACGTGATCGGCGTCAACTGTTCCGGCGGACCGGCGCAGATCGCCCGTATTCTGATCCAGATGCGCGAGACCGCTCCCAGTGCGCGGCTGACCGCCATGCCCAACGCCGGCTTTCCGCAGACGGTCGGCGGGCGCATGATGTACCCGGCGACGACCGATTATTTTGCCGACAACGCCCTGCTGTTCAAGGCGATCGGTGCGCGCATCATCGGCGGCTGCTGTGGCACCACGCCGGAACACATCGCCTCGATGCGCGCCGCGCTCGACGATCCCGCCCGTCCACTGCCCGCGCTGCCGCGAGTCAGCGTGCATGTCGAGAACGATGATACCGACGCCGAGCGTCCGTCAGAGCTGGCGCACAAGCTGGCGCACGAGTCCGGCTTTCTGTTCAGCGTCGAGATGAATCCGCCGCGCTCGCACAATCTGGACAAAATGATCGATGCTGCCGCGCTGCTGCGTGACGCGGGCGCCGACGTGCTGAACATCGCCGACAGCCCGACCGCGCGGATGCGCCTGAGTCCCTGGGCGGCATGCAGCGTGCTGCAAGGACGAATCGGCTTGGAGACGATCCTGCATTTCCCGGTGCGCGGACGGAACATGCTGCGTGTGCAGGGCGACCTCTTAGGCGCGCACGCGCTCGGCGTGCGCAATGTCTTTGTAGTCATGGGCGACCCGACGCGCATCGGCGATTACCCGGAAGCGATGGATCAGTATGATATTGTGCCGTCGGGTCTGATGAAGCTGGTCAAGCAGAAGATGAACGTCGGCATCGATCAGGCGGGCAACTCGATCGGACAGCCGACCAGCTTCACCGTCGGCTGCGCGCTCAACATGGGCGCCGACGATCCCGATAAAGAGATCGACGTACTGCGCAAGAAGATCGAAGCCGGGGCGGATTTCGCGCTCGGTCAGCCCGTCTTTCAGCCGGAACGGGTCGAGGCGTTCATCGCGCGCTACCAGGAGATCGCCGGGGAACCGCTGCGTCTGCCGGTGCTGCTCGGCGTGATGCCGCTCTACAGCCTGCGTCATGCCACTTTCATCGACAACGAGATTCCCGGTATCAGCATCCCGCCGCATATCCTGAAGCGGATCGAGGACGCCGGAGACGACGCCCCGCAAGAGGGGGTTCGGATCGCAGGCGAGCTGCTGGCGCAGATGCGCGATTATGTGCGCGGCGCCTATATCATTCCGGCGTTCGGACGCTACGAGCTGGCGGCGCAGATCATCGAGTCGGTGCGGGTGCGCTGATCTGGGTTTGACGTGCCAAATCCACCCGTCGGCTGCATCCGTATTTCGTCATAGAATGAGGCTTGAGCGTATATCACAATCACAGCTATCGATAACGAGAGGGAATGCCATGACGACCACGATGGTGGAACGCACAAAGATGTCGATGGAGGAATTCGAGCGGCTGATCGCATCCCCGGAAGCTGAAAGCCGCCTGGAACTCATCGATGGGGAGGTTGTCGAAAAGGCGATGGCAACACAAGAGCATTCATGGATCGTCCAGCGGGTTGGCTTGAAAATCGGCGCCTATATTCTGGACAACGGATTAGGCGAAGGCGGTCCAGAGACCCGTTATCGCAAGCTGGAAGATCACGCCAACAGCCTGCTGCCGGATTGGTCGTTCATGCTCAACGTGACCGAGCCTGTCACACGCGGCGCGGTGCCGTCGATGCCCGATTTTGCGCTCGAAGTGCAGAGTCCCGATGATTCGATGCCGCAGATGCGTCGCAAAGCCGCGATCTATCTCAGCCTGGGCGCGCGCCTGGTCTGGCTGGTGCTGCCGCGTCAGCGCATCGTGATTGCGCTGTGGGCGGATGGCGACGAGCAGCTTTACGGAGTAGACGACAGCGCCGACTTCCGCGATCTGCTGCCCGGTTTCATGGTGGCGATCCGGGATGTCTTCCCCAAACAGCGTTAGCGACGAGTGACCACGCGGTTCATCGAGGCAGTACGAAACCGCTGCCTTTACGTTCGCCCAACACGATTACGTCTGCGTGGGCGTATGTCAGCTATAATGACCGGGCATCCTCTGCCTGATGGTAAATCGAAAAGAGTCCACCGATGTCGGAAGCCAATAAGCACCTGCTGCGCCGCCACTTCGACGAAGTTCTGAATCAAGGACACCTGAGCGTCATCGACGAGATTTACACCGAGGATTACGTTCTCGACGCACCGGTGCAGACCGACGGTTCAGCACAGGCAGCCGGGCAGACGCTTGGGCGCGATGGACTCAAACGGCGAGTCACCTTGTTTCGCACCGCCTTTCCCGACATTCATTTTACCGTCGGCATTCTCACCGCCGAAGCCGATCTGGTCACGGTGCAGTATACGTTCGTCGGAACACACGACGGACAGTTTCGTGAGCTGGCGCCGACCGGCAGCACCATCAGTGTGATGGGCATCCTGATCGCCCGTGTGGTGGACGGGCAAATTTCCAGGGTGGTCAGTGTGTTCGACAGCGGCGACATGATGCGGCAGTTGACCGCCCACCAGAAACAGGAACACGGCTTCTTTCACAATCTGCTCGAACACGCACAAGCCATGTTCAAATAGCGAGCGAGATTCGACGGCAAGCGATGAGATCAGGCGGGATATGATGCGCGTCTACGAGCTGTCTTTCGAGCAGTACCCGATCGCCCGTCCGCTGTTTGCGGCTGCGCATTTCGACGAGGCGTGTCACGAGGCGGTATTCCTGGGCTGGAATCCCGCCCGTATTTTTGTCGATGATCCGATCGCACCGCGCGCCGCGCTGATGGCGCGCAGCTACGAGTATTTCCTGGCGGGGGATTCCGATACCGCGCTGACGGCTTTCATCGCGGATGCGCCCGCCGAAGTCGGTATTTTCCAGTACCTCTACGGCTTTGCGCCGCTCACGCCCGATTGGGCGCGTCCGCTGGAAAGCCTGCTGCCGCTGGAGCGCGTCGGACGGTGCAACTACCGCTGGATGCCGGGCACGCCGATCGACGACTGGCGGGCGCGGCTCGACGCGCTCAATGGGTCGGGGATGCTGCCTGGGACGGCGCAGGTCGTGCCGATGGACGAGACGCTCGCCCGGCGCGCCGATAGCGATCCTGGGATGTACCCAGTGCCGTTCGTGCGCTATTTCTGGCGTGATTACGCGCTCTACGACCGCTATGGCTACGGCATGGCGCTGCTGATCGACGACGCGATCGCCACGACCGTATTCGCGCTCTGCACCAGCCCGCGCGATGCGATCATCAGCATCGATACGCGACACGAGTTTCAGCGGCGCGGACTCGGCTGGATCACGTCGAGCGCCTTCATCGAGGAGACACTCCGGCGCGGGCTGCTGCCAGTCTGGGACTGCGACGAATTCAATCTGCCGTCGTTCAGACTGGCGGATCGGTTAGGGTTCGTCCAGGGCGCCCCCTTCTTCGAGTTGGCGATGCCAGAGCGTGCGCCGCTGCCACTGACTACAGGTCGGTGGGGCGCGGTGTCGGGCGGGTGGGCGCGGGTGTCCGAATGAGGTCGTCGGGGGCAGCATGAGACCCGCAGTGCTGCGCGCTGGGTCGTGGGTGGCGCTGTTTTTGGTGTATCTGGCGATCGCCTGCATGATCACCTATCCGCTGATCACGGCGCTCGACTCACGACTGCTCGGTCACCCGTTCGGGGATGCCTACGAATATACCAGCATGACCTGGTGGCTGAAGACCGCCCTCCAGACCGGACGCGATCCGTTTTATCACAGTCTGATCGCCGTGCCCGACGGGGCGTCGGCGCTGTGGCTGTGGAGCGCGCCGCTGCAATCGCTGCCGACGCTGGCACTGTCGGCGCTGATGCCGCTCACGCCCGCGTTCAATCTGGCGGCGCTGCTGACGCTGGCGCTGAACGGGATCGGTATGTTCATCCTGGTGCGCAGGCTGCACGGGCAGCACGGGCGTCACTGGAGCGCGGCGTTCGTCGCCGGGGCGGTCTGGCTGGCATATCCTGCCATTCAGGGACACCTCGGTGCAGCGCACACCGGGCTGATCACCCTGTGGGGCGCGCCGCTGTGGGCGGCGGCGCTGATCGCGGTCGGCATGGAGTCAGCGGCGGACGATCGTCGCGCGGCGATCGGTCGTATGGTCGCGGCGGCGCTGCTGTTTCCGGTCGCGCTGGCGGGCAATCCGACGCTGATCATCTATCTGATCGCCCCAGTCGGTGCGCTGATCCTACTGACCAGCGGCGCAGGCTGGCGGCGCGTGCTGATCGCGCTGATCCTGGGTGGGATCGTCTGGCTGCCATTGGCGGCGCCTTTCATCCTGGAGGGCGTGCGTGGGGCGGGGGCGCTCGCCGCCGATGTCGGCGGCGCGGTGCGCTACAGCGCGCCCGCGCTGGCGATCGTCGCGCCCGCCGTCGGACAGCCGCTGTCCGCGATCCTGGATTATCCGCGCGCGGTCGTCGGGCGCGAACCCTTCGAGCTGACCGGGTACATCGGCATCGCGGCGGCGGGGCTGTGTGCGATCGCGCTGCTGCGGCGCCGTGAATCGCGGCGCTGGTTCGTCCTGGCGATCGCGGCGTGGATCGTCTCGTTGGGCGCGCTGCTGAAACTGACCGATTCACCCGTGACGGCGGCGTTCGACGGCATCGTCACCAGCATCAGTCTGCCCTGGGCACTGCTGCAGGATGTGCCGGGATTAGCCCTGGCGCGGACGCCGGCTCGCTTCAATCTGACGGTCGGGTTCGCGGTCGCCGTCATGGTGGGCTATGGGGTGGCGGCGCTGATCGGCGGCGCACGCACCCAGCTTCAGGCAGACCCAAAGTCGCGCCCCGCAGCCCTCCCCTTCCCCCCAGGAGGAATGAAAAAACGGGCGCGCGCCACGCTGCTGGCGATCGGGCTGGTGACGCTGCTGGTCGCGGACTATCAGACCTGGTTCCCAGTGCCGACGACGCCCGGCATCGTGCCGGACGCTATCCGCGTATTGGGTGAGCGATCCGACATTCGCGCCATCCTGGACGTGCCGACTCTGCATCCATTGACCAGCAAGGAAGCGTTATTCCTGCAGACCGGGCACGGACTGCCGATCCTGCTCGGTCACGTCACCCGGCGCGCCCTGCTCGACCCGGCAAAAGCCGCTATCCTGGAAAACACGCTCGACCCGGCGCTGCTCGACTCCGCGCAGGCAGACGCCATCATTCTGCATCGTCAGTGGGATGATCCCGCCGCACAGTTGGAGACGCGGCTCGCGGCGCTCGCAGGCGTGCCGATCTACGAGGACGATGCTTACGTGGTTTATCTGCTGCCGGGTTACGAGGGTGAGGCGCCCGCCTGGACGACCGTCATGCCAGGGACGCCGACCCGCATCGAGCGCGATCCCCTGACGATTGCGGTCTATGCGCCCGCGCCGACCGGGGCGCTCTTTACAGCGGCGCTGGTGGCGGTGGACGGCGCGCGTGACGCGGTGGCGGCGCTGGATGGCGTCGAGGTCGGACGCTGGACGATCGACGGATCAGCCGCGCCCCAGGTGTGGATCGCCTTCACGCCGGGGTATCACACCCTGATGCTGGCGCTCGATCCGCCCTGTGCAGCGCCGCCGTCGCAGGCGTTTCGCTGTCGCGGGATCGATGTGGAATCAGTAAGTCTGACGCCGTGAGCACGTCAACGCCAGGTCGCGCGGCGAGCATGTTCGTTTTCGACGGCAAAGGCGTAGAGCGCGGCGAATTCGCGTCCCTGTCGATCGGGTGAAAATTGGCGAACGGCGCGCGCACGCGCGGCAAGTCCCATCCGCGCGCGCAGATCGTCGTCACCGAGCAGCCGCGCCAGCGCCGCTGCCGTCCCATCGGGGTCGCGCGCGGGCACGAGGAACCCTTCGATACCATCGGTGATCGCCTCGCCCATCCCGCCGACATCGGTAGTCACGACCGGCAGTCCGCACGCCATCGCCTCGACCGCGACATTGGCGA
>DAOTUN010000134.1:0-20343 GCA_034437395.1 Anaerolineae bacterium
GCTCTCGTCGGCGGTCTGCTGCGCGATGAATGTCGCCGTGCGCCGCACGCTCTCCTCGGCGGTCTGCTGCGCGATGAATGCCGCTGTGATGCCGGCGATCACGATGCCACTGGTCTGCACCGCGCGCTGATTGACAGTCGCGGCGGCGTCGGCAGCCTCGGTCTGGCGGATGCGGGCTTCCCCTGTCTGGACGAAAAGCGCGGTCAGCGTCAGCGGCGGCTGCCCGCCTGGAACGCCTGGTATTGCCGCGGCTGTCGCGGTCAGCGTGGCGGACGGACGGCGGGTCGGCGTCGGTGTCGGTGTCGGGGCACAGCCGGGCACGGCGGCGCCGGGATCGCCCGGCTCGGTCGGGCACAGGTCGTCGCGGTCGATCACCCCATCGCTGTCGGCATCAATCAGCGGCAGCAGGCAGGCGAGCGCTTCGGGATTGCGATCGGTCTGCACCACCCGGTCATAATGCGCGGTCGTCAGCAGCGGATCGATCGGCGCGATCGTGCCGCGCGTCGCCTGGTCGTCGATATTCATGTCCCAGCTCATCTGGCTGCCGGGCGGGATGGTCTGCCCGCCGACCGCACAGATGCGCCCCTCGGCATTGTCATAGCAGGTGATCACCAGCCTGCGCGTCTCGACCGTGTCGATGGCAAAGCAGGCTGCCTCGGATCGTACCTCGCTGTCGTCGGGGTCGTCGTTGATGCGCACCTCGACGCGGGCATAGCCCTGCTGCACTGCCAGCACCCCACTGGGTGCCGATGCGCCGCGCGGCATCTCGAAGGCGACCAGACCGCTGGCATTGTCGATCGAGTCCAGCGTCAGGCGTGCGCTCTGGCTGAAGTAGAGCAGCGCCGGATCGGGGCGCGACTCGCCGCCGTCGAGCTGCGCGCTGGCGGTGTCTGGCGCGATGAAGACCGTACCGGGCACGATCGGCTGCGGCGCATTGTTGATGATCGCGACCGAGCCGACGTTGTTTGCCACCCCTTCAAACACCGGGCGCGCGGTCGGCACCAGCGTCGGGCTGGGCGTGAAGGTCGGTGTCAGCGTGATCGTCGGCGTCGGCGTATACGACTCGATGGCGCTCTGCGTGCTGCGCGCATCGGTGGCGACGGCGAATTCCGCGCCGCGCGTCTGTGTCGCGACGACGGCGACCGCCGTCGAGGTGCGCTCCAGCGCGTTGACCTGGCTGCCGCTGCGGCTGATGACGATCGCGGCGATCGCCGCAATCACCAGAATCAGCGCCGCGCCGCCGATCAGCACACCGCGCGGCAGGCGCGACTGCACATAATTGCCCCGGCGCAGCTTCTTCGACGGGATGAAGATGACCGACATCGAGACGTTGTCGGTCGTCTCGCGCGCCACCGGATACGACAACAGCGACTTGACGGTCTGCATCACGTCTACGTCGAGCGCGTGCCGGATGATCTTCTCGTCGGTCAGATACGGCTGCCCGTCGGGATGTAAATCGCGCACGCCGTCGGAGCAGGCGAATACCATGTCGCCTTCCTGCAGCTTCAGCCCTTTGTGCCCGCGATCCTCCGCGACCTCGGTCGGGATGATCTTCTTCTCGCTCTCGCCGCGATAAAAGCCGATGTCCACCTCGATGCGCCTGCGCAGACCCAGCGCGCGCGTGATGTCGCTCGGTGCCGAGTCACCCGCCTCGGAGTCGGTCATCTCGCCGCGTCGCACATCGGTCTCGACATTGTGATCGCGGTTCAGCCGATCGATCACCGTCTGCCGGGTGCGGGGGTCGGTGCGGGCGATGTAGATCAGGCTGTCGCCGACACAGGCGATGAACAGCCGCCCAAACGGGGCGCTCGGATCGTTGAGGTGGATCGCCAGCAGCGCGACGGTGGTATTGCCCTGGCGGCTGGGGATCAGCGTCAGCAGCTCGCGGTTGGCAGCCTGCACTGCCTCGGTCAGCAGCGCCGGGATGTCCGTCTCGCTGCTGGTGCGGATCGACTCGAAGATGACGTCGGTCGCCTTGGTCGAGGCGATCACGCCCCAGTCGCTGCTGCCCACGCCGTCGCACACGATCCCAAGCTGGAGATCCAGCCCGCCGGGGGTGGTGACGCGGGCATCGCGCGCGTGATCCTCGATGCGCTGGCGCTGCAGGCTGCCGATGAGCTGATCGGAAAAAGCGGTCGGCTGAATGGTAGTCATGCGCTGCGTCCCCTTCGATGATGTGCTGCTGCAAAAACAGACGGTGGCGCGGCGTCAGAAACGCGGTGAGACCACGCTGGAGACCGACTCCAGCGCGTGCAGAAATCCGTTGCTGGTCAGGCGATCGCCATCTTCTTTTTGCAGCAGCGAGCGCACCAGATTTTGCAGCGCCGGCGGCACATCGTCGTTCATCCGCTCTGGCTCCTCACGCAGGATGCGCTGCTCCAGCAGCGTCGCCTGATCGTCGGCTCGCCCAAAGGCATAGCGCACGTTGAGCAGCTGATAGGCGACCATGCCGAGCGACCACATGTCGAACGCCGACGGGTCGGGCTGCACGGCGGTGGCATTGCGCCCCTGCTGGCGCGCCCGGATCCAGGCGGGCGAGGCATAGGCGATCGTCGCGGCGCGCACCTGCTTCCTGGTGTTCGATTCCTCGCGCAGCTCGGTCTTCTGCGTCAAGCCGAAGTCGATCAGCACCGGCTGCGGCACCATCAACGGCTCTGGACGGGTGCGAAACATGATGTTTTCCGGCTTCAGGTCACGGTGCGCCATGCGGCGCATATGCAGATAATCGAGCGTCTGCGCCAGCTGGTACAGCAGCTCGACACGCCACTCCAGCATGTAATTTTTCAGGTCGCGGATCGGCAGCGCGAGAAATTGTGCCAGCGATCCGCCGCTCAACAGCTCCATAGCGAAATAATAATCGTGCGGTGGTGCCTCACCCTTGCCATACCAGTGCTGCTGCGGCACGCGCCCGCCGATCGAGATCGGGCAGATGCGGACGATCCCCGGATGGCGCAGCTGAATCAGGTGGTTGGTCTCACGACGCAGCAGCGTCTCATAGATATCGGCATGTCCATCGACACGCGCCACCTTGAGCGCTACTTTTTTGCCGTTCATCACCGGGTGCCTGTCGTCGGTCACCTCAGCCTCATAGACCATCGCCATGCCGCCCCCGTCAGACAATGGGCGCACCACGCTGAACGGACCAAACCGCTGTCCCTTTTTATAGACTACAGCCATCACATTCCCCTTTTGTGCGCTCATTCTTCATTGAACCATTCGTCGTCATCTACAACCGAGGCATTCTGCGCCGGGCGGCGCTTGGTCGGCTTCGGCGCGGGATCGTCTTCACCGTCATCGAGGTCGGGCAGGCGTCGGCGCGGCGTCACTGTGGGAGCGGCATCATCGTCGGGCGCGCCCGCGCCGCGCGATCCGCGTGCAGCAGTCTCGTCGTCGCCCTCATAGAGCTGGGATCGCACCGGGCGGGCATAGCGCGAGACCGCGCTGTCGCCAAACCGACTTTCGGCATCGTCTTCGTCATCGTCGAAGCTGCGAGAGTGTGGCATCTCGTGCGTCACCCGATCCGGGTCGGTCGGGCGCTCGGTCGGGTGGCGCGGCGGATCGGCGGCGGCGGCAGCGTCGTCGAAGGTGTTGGTCATGCCCGGCGCAGGCACATACGCCTTTGTCTTGCTGATCGCGCTCTGCTCGACGCGGAAGACGTATTTCATCTCCGGTCCGATGCTGATGCGCGTGCCGTCTGCCACCAGACGCGAGCCGTTTTCGGGCAGGCGTGTACCGTCCACGAATGTCCCGTTGCGTGATGCCTGGTCAGACACCATGAAGCCCTTGTTGGTCTGCTGGATCAGGACGTGCCTCTTGCTGACATAGTTGTTGCTCAGCACCGCGTCGGCATACTCGTTGGATGCGCCGACGAAAAATTCTTCCTTGTCGATCACGATCGTGCCATAGCCCGACGTGCCCGGCTCTGGCTCCAGCCGCGCCAGCGTCGCCGTCTTGCGCCCGGTCGTCTGACGCGCGCGCGGCTGCTCTGGCTCGTCGTCATCCCCGCCAAAGACCGCCGTCTTGACGGCAAAGACCGCCGTCGTGGTCGCCTTCTGCACCGCGCCGACCACGCGCTGCCCGGCTTTCGTCCGCGACAGCACAAACAGCGCGATCGACAGCACGACGATAGTGATCAGCGCGACGCCCGTCGTGCCGACCAGCGCGATCACCTGGGCGAATGCGTTTCCGCTCATAGGAGTGTCTGGCGCATCCGGGTCGGCGGCTTGCGTCAGTACCAGCGAGATGATGTCGGTGATTGGCGTCACCGTCGGCTGCGGCGTGTAGGTCGGCGCGGTGGTGAAGGTTGGCTGCGGGGTGGGGGTCGGCAGCGGCGTCGGCGTCGGCGGCACCGGGGCGACATTGATCGCGCCCTCAGCGCTGGCACGCCCGGTCAGCCCGGTCTGGCTGGACAGGACATCGCTGACGGTGATGGCGATCGACACCGGGATGACCTGCCCGCGCAGCGTGTAATTGGTGAGATCCCAGTCCAGCAGATAGGCGCCATTGGCGTCGCGCTGCAGGGCAGCCGGATCCAGGCTGGCATTGACCGCCGCGACGCCGGGCAGCGACGACGTGATCTCCAGCTCGATGCGCGAGACCGGGCGCGTCACCGTGTCGGGAAAGGTCACCTCGACGCCGATCTGCGTGCGCGGGTTGTCGAGATTACCCGCGTCAATGGATCCGCGCTCCTGATTCGGGTTGAAATTGACCAGGGCGACGGCGGGTGCCTGATAGCGTGGGCGATAGCTGGTGGCGATCTCGGCGGTGGCACCATCGATCACGCTGGCACGCAGCGTGATCGCCCGTTCTACCGCCAGGTCGGTGCTGCGTGTGGTGTAGCTCAGGCGATAGCTGACGCGCCCGGTGTCGATCAGATCGTACAGCGCGGCGAGCTCGCCAGTCGCGCTGAAGCTGGTGCCATTGGCGACCGTCAGGCGACCATTACGATTATCGACATAGCGCCCGCCGCCGGCATTGCTGGCAGAGCGTGCCAGGTCGGTCTGCGTCTGCGGGCGATCGATGTGCGCGGTCACGCTGTGCAGGGGAATATCGGCGGTCGCGTAGGACGCGGCATTGACATCGACACGCGAATACAGATACGACGCGACCAGCAGCACAGCCTGGCTGCCATTGGGGTTGCTCGTCGTGCGCTCCGCGACGGCATAGGCGAGCGCGGCATTGAGCGCGTCGTCCATACTGTACTGGCGCAGCGGGCTGAGGCGCAGTGCGCCGATCGCGCGCAGGATGTCGGCTTTCCCGGTGAAGGTCTGCGTGAGGATATCTTCGTTGTCGGGGCTGACGGTGAAGAAGGCGATGCGGTCACCGGTGCGAAAGTAGCTGTCGAACCAGGCGATCAGTGTGCTGCGCACCAGCTCCAGATTGGTGCCGGGGTTGAGATCGATGGCCACACCGATTGACAGCGACTGGGTGCGCTGCTCGATGACGGTGATCGCGTCGCTGACCTCGCTGGTGCTGAAATTGGCGCTGGTCAGCCCCGCGACAGCGGCATGGTCGTCGGTGACGCGCACGTCGAAGCTTAGACGGGGGAATTCGTCGGTATTCTGCGCCAGAATGGTGATCGTCGAGCTGGCGCGTGGGTCAGCCTGTGCCGACACCAGGCGCACCCCGATCGACACTGTGCTTAAGATAAGCACTAAAATTACAGCGCGAAGCTTCATAACTTCCCCCTCCCCAGATCGAGCGCACAGGCAAAACGACAGCAGAGTGATCGAGCATGACAGCGGCGACAGCCGTTTGGACTGCTAACTCATGAGAAAGTGTAACGCACTTATCCGTTAATGCTACACAGACTTTAACTGTTGTATATTACAGAAATTAAACGAATTAACTCTGTTTTCCTGTTGCGCTTAATGGGTTGACGGAGGTGCAGAGTCGCCTGTGACTGTCTAAGACAGCGCGCGCTGAGTCGGGATCATGATGATCATGGCGATCGCGGCTGGCAGCGCGACCGCCCGGTGAAAATCGATTCGAGCGCCGATGGACGGCGCACTGCCGATGACACAGCCGATCCATCAGCAGCACACGCACGCCACTACTTCGTCATCCGCCGTACCTGGCGAATCGTCTGCCGTGCCGACTGCGTGATGAACTGAATCAGATGCAGCTCGTATTCACCCATCACCCGTGCAAACAGATACAGCAGCGCCGCGCTATACACCAGTGCGACGATCATGCCGACGCCACTGTTCAGCAGCAGCCACAACAGGATGGAGGGGATCAGCAGCGCCACCGTGCTGATAACTGTCATCACCCCTGTCAGCGTCAGCAGCACACGCGGCTCGTGGATACGCGCCAACGCTCCCTCGCGGATTGGCGACCAGACCAGCGTGACCAGGAAGCTCAGCGCGGTGTTGATCAGTGGCACACCCCGCAGGCGACGATACAGCGCGCTCGACAGCGTAAAGGCGCGCCACTGGGTTGTAACCGGCTGCATGACCACGAACCAGGCGTTGACCAGCACCTGAGTAAATAAAAAGCCAAAGAAGAACGGAAGTGTTTCTGCGAACGTACCCGACCACCACCCGGAATTGATATAATCGAAGATCGTCCCCAGATGCAGCCAGTAGACGACAGCAAATATAGCGATAGCGATAAACAGCAGCGCGTTGAAGCTGTTGAAAACCACCTCGATCGCCTGGCGTCCATGCAGCGGCACGATGACTCGGCGCTGCAAAGGCGTAATCGGGCTGGCGGCGACGGCGACAGTCATTTCCATGCCCGGTGACAGATCGATCGTGGAGCCAGGCTGCCGCAGCGTATTGTGATAGATTGGCGAGGCATAATCCATCGCCAGCCACGGGCGTCCGATCGCCCGCTGAAGTGTCACTGGCGCAGCAGTGTTGTTGCGGATGAAGAAACGTCCGGTCGGCGGCGTCTCCAGACCAAGCGAGCTGACCGAAATACCAATTGGCGTATCGGTAATCAGGTTGGTCGGGCTGCCCTCGCCAACGATTGGAATGCGGACGACGACAGGCAACGCCAGGGCAGGTGGCAGATTCAGCAGCTCTGCCGTGCTGCTCTCCAGCTCTGGGTGCGCTGCCAGGCAGTCGGCGTGATAGGCACGTTCACCGACCTGCACCAGTGCGCGCTTCTGGACGTTGGTATCGTTACTGTTCAGCACCGTAAAGCAGAAATCGCACAGTCGCCGCGTCTGCTCTACCGGGATGACCATCAGATCGTGCGACTCGCGCACCTGGATCGCCCCTATGTCAGGGTCATAGTCGTCCGACAAGGGCTTGACGATGACCACAGGTGCGCGATCCTCGGCGCGCGAACGGCGAGACACACTGTCGGTCACATATTTGATCCGTCGTATGGTATAGCGGATCAGGATGCGGCTGTCGATGACGATGACATCGTTCGCGTCCAGCCGAATCAGCTCGCCGACCGTCATGTCTACCTCGTTGATCGTCACCAGCCCAGCTGTAGATGTGCGCCGCGCTCCGTACCCGTCGGGAAGGCGCTGAAACGACAGCACGGCACGGGTCTCGAAAAAGATCTCGTCGTGCTCCTGACCACCCGCGTTGTAGCGCGTCCGGGTCAGCGGCATCTCGTAGGGCGCGTCGGTATCGATCGTGATCGTGAGCAGATATTGCACATTGTCAAATGCGTCGGATGCAGACATGGTTATTGGCTCTGGCTCTGAAATTCGAGCGCCCAGAAGAAGGGGTCAAGCACGCGACGCGGATTGATACGAAACTGACCCACATTCCCACCGTCGATGTCACGCCCGCTCGCGGTTATCATGCTGTAGCGCGCCTCGATATTGTGCGACCGGATCAGCCCCAGGAATGCCGCGCCACCCGGCGTCACGCGATTGTTGGTGCCGAGCCAGCGCTCGATCTCCTTACTGACTCTGCCCATACGCTCGATGTATTCCGGCGTCGGCACCACCTCGGCATTCGCACCATTGTCACCATCGATCCGATCCCAGAATTCGTCATAGGACACATAGTTTTGCAGGCTGGCAGGCAGTCCTCTGATCTTGTCGGCTTTGGTAAAGACGACGACCAGCTTGCGCCGTTCTTTGTCAAATTTCACACCCATCTCACGCAGGGCGTTGATGTAGATTTGCAGCAGCTGATCCATCTGCTCGCCAGTATTGTTTGCCATCAGATCAGGCAGGCTGATCAGCATGACGGTGGTCGGCGTCGCTTTGAGAAAGGGGACTTCTTCACTGGGAAAATCTCCAAATTCCTGGAAGCGCTCCCCCGCGTGATCCATCATGATCAGATGACGATTACTCCAACGATCCATGTTGGACAGCTTCATGATGTAGACCTCGTTCTGATCGCGCGAGCGTGCCTGGGTCGAGTTTGGCGGTTGCCCATTGCTGCGCTGGCTGCGCAGCATCGACTGATGATCGAAATCGATTTTGCCGACAGGGAAAAAGCCATACCCCTGGGAATGCCACACCAGACCCAGATCATAGAGATGCAGGCGCAGCACATCCAGGAACATCGTCTTGCCGACCTGACGCCAGCCGAAGATGGAGATGAAAATCGGCTTGAAATCGTTGTAATCCTGGACATACTGCACTGGGATGGCAAAGCCACACTCCGAGCATGTCCGTCCCTCATCTCTGACCCTGACCTCAGCGACGCAGCGCGGGCACACGATAAACTTTCGGTTGAACAGATTTTTGAACATGGATCAGCATCCTTTCAGCGGCTATGACACAGACGGATAGGCATTGAGTGCAGCGAGAAAATCGGGATGGGCAGGGCGTGCCTCGGCGAGCCTGGCGATCTCGGTGCGGGTACGCGCGTCCAGGCGATCCACCAGCGGGGCGAGCGGTGCCAGCTGGTCGCCCCTGTCCACGAGCAGCACAGCTTTCAGCAGCGCCGCCAGCCCATCGGCATCGATCTGCCGCTCGGCAGCGCCACTCTGAGCGGCGATCCCGATGATGGTGGCAGCGGTGTCCGTGCTCACCAGATCGCCATAGCCGACGCCCGTTTGTACGAGGTCCTGCACTGCGCGGCGAAATTCGTCCGCTGGCAGGCTGTACAGCAGATCAATCAGCTCGATCCGGGTGCGATCGACCGCATTGCCGGGAATAAGCCGGATGAACCGCGTGACGATCCCCTGGCTGTGCATGGCTGCCAGCAGCCGCAGTGTGACCAGCCCTGCGGCATCGCCCAGCTTTGCCAGCGGCGTCCACGACCGAATCGTGGGCTGTGCCGTCACCAGCCACTGATAGATCGCTGCCCCCAGCGGGGGCGCATCGATCGCGCGGGTCGCGGCACTGGTCAGGCGCTGCTGCGGGGACAGATAACGGTCGATGACGGGCATAAATGCCTCGGTCAGCGGCTTGTCGAGATGCGGATCGAGCGCCCTGTGCAGGCGCTCGGTCACATCGGCGTGATTGGCAGCCAGCATCGCATCGATCACGCGATCATCGATAGGGTGGGCATCTGGCGGAAGCGGCTTTCCGCCTGTCAGCGTATCCGCAGCGATCAGCGCTGCATCGACTTTGCTCACTACGTCAGCGATATTTCGCGAGTCGTTCCACGAATGCCGCAACCAGGCTGCGTAGTGCGTCACTTTTGGGGCGGGAAGAGCATCACTGTATTCCAGCCTGTATGTGTCAAATCGCACCGGGATAAAGCCTGGAGTGGTCGCACGCTTCATCCCGATGGTCGCCCAATAGCTGCCGACGATGGGCGCACAGCCATCGATGAACGTATCGAATGTACACTGCGCCCGCACCTCTTTATCCGAGGTGGCGATCAGCAGCCGCAGCAGATTGACCATGTTTTCGTGATCGTCGTCGCCATACAGCATCAGTGATTTGCGCCTGGCAGTCAGCGCCGCCGCCTGCTGTGTCAGCTCCCACAAACGGGACATCTCTTCCTGGCTCCATGCCTCATCCACCACTGGCTTTGGCGGGAAATAAGTAAACTCGACCGTTTCCGGCAGCGGATCGGTCGCCAGCGTCGGCACGCGCGCGACGAAGGCTGCTTCGTCGGCGAGCGCAAACAGTGACGCATCGTCCAGATAGGCGAACGGATTAAAGCGCGCCTCGCGCAGTTCGCGCGGCGTCATCACCAGCGCGTGTGTGATGAAAGCACCGGGGCGCTGATACTGGTCGATCACAATCGGATCAGGCTCGGTGATGGGCACAGTGCGCGCCAGCACGACGCTGCCCGCCGCCGTGTAGAAAAATTGCAGGCGCTCGATGTCGGTCGAGGAATACTGAAAGCACTGTACGCGCTTCTCGATCTCGCCTGCCTCTGCCTCCAGCCCTGGCGACTGATATACGATCTGATAGCCACCTCGCAGCCTGGGAGAATAATTCGGCTCGATACGGCTGTATATCAGGTGCCTGACCGGGATATCAAAGGGACCGGGATTTTCCATCAAAAATCGTCCCGCCGCTTGATCAGACGAAATCCATACTGCTTGTTGCGCGCGCCTTCAGCACGATTGCGATCGGTGAAGCGGTTTGCCCCTTTGCGGGGAGGGTTGATCGTGTCTTTCGCCTGCCCGATACCTGCGAAGGTATCGCGCTGATCGCTCTCATAGACATACTCGTACACGCCATGACGCATCACCATCTGATCGACGACCTTTCGATCTCTGCCAGCATCGTTGGTCAGGGTCTTTTCCAGCATTCGCAGCAGACGGTCGGTGCGCTCTCTGATCCCGGTCGTCTGGCAAATATGGTCGATGGCGGCGGGCACAGCAGCGATCCGCTCCAGCACTTTGTAGGCATTGAGCCATTCATCCTCAGTCGGCAGGTCAAAGCCCTGCCCACACCAACGGCTGTAGCGCTGTGCCTCAGCAGGCAGGATGCCCGTGACGAAGAGGTCGATGTACGAGTTGACCCGGATAGCACGGGGGGAAATACGCGGGGTGCCCTTGCTCAGGATCTCGTTGTACCACTCTTCGTTGTACTTGGCGTCATAGACTGCACTCAGGAAATACTCGATCTGGATTTTGGTGACAGGCAGCCAGTGGATCGAAAACTGGAGACCAGGCAGCACGATCATCGGAAAGCCAGCTGTGTCCAGCTCGATTGTGAGGTCAGCCAGGCTGCTTAGGTTCGACGCGGCGCGCTGTGCGCTGCCCAGGGGCGCTGAAAAGTCGTCGTCATCGTCTTGAAGGCGTCGATTGCTCATGGCACAGTATCCTTGGATGCAGATTGCGGTCGGTCGGATAAAAGGGGCTGGCGGCACTCAGCTTTGCAGATACTCGGTCAGGGCGTCGGTCAGGTCGAGGTCGTCATCCCACACGATGCGCCTGTCCCAGTAATCGGCGACCGTGCCATCCAGCGCAATAAGTATCAGCCGCTTGTTCCAGCCGCTGAATTCATAGTCACGCAGATCGTATGGTTCGGTTTTCGTGATCAGGATCACCCGCTCACCGTCGCTCAGCCTGTCGAGAATCGGCCCGATGGTGTTCAGCCTCCTGGCAACAGGCTTCATCTCGTCAGACCCTTTGAGGGTAACCGGGCGGCTGTACCCTGTAAAATAGATGTTGACGGCGATTCCCAGGCGGCGCAGCGCATCGATCACCGCCTGATCGACCTCGGTGTCAAACACGTCTGCGCTCTGCGTACCACTCTCGATGATCAGCGTCGAGTCGGCTTTGGCGACCGGCTCACCGCCGTTGTGCAGCGTCCACAGCAGCGGATCGAGGACGCGCACGCGGTATATCTCGCCCATCGCGCTCTCGCTGGCGTCCGCCATTGGCAGCGCTGAAGTGATCGAGAAAGCGAGAGGCCTGATGTCGGCTTTCTTCACCCGACCGACAAAATCCGATCCGCCTGACACCACATCGATCGTGTATTCTCGCAGCGATTCAGAGATTTCGGCGAGATTATCCATATAACTGTCCATCGTGAAGGGGTACTCGCGCCTCAGATCGCGGGCGGGTGCGGATTTCAGATACGAGTAGGGATCCTCGGCGATGTAGCTATTGACCTTGGGGGGCAGCAGGCGCGTCAGGCGGTCGGCTTTGGTATAGATGACCAACATGCTGCGCCCGACGACCGGGGCATTGAGCCGCTTCATCGTCTTCTGATAATTCATGAACAGGGTGCTGAGCGTGCGCCCTTCACCATCGGCGCGCAGGTCATCCAGGCTGACGATGAACCAGACCGTCTGGGCATAGCGGATCGCGGCTGCATATTCGACGGCATCCGCCACATCGTCCGCCAGCTCGCCTGGCAGGTCATAAATAATGAGCGTCTGCTCGCGATCGGCGATGATGTTATTCACCTTGATCAGCAGCGGGCGGCGTCCTTTCTGGGTGCTTTCCAGCCGGATCAGCCCCTCTTTATCGTTGATGCGCATCAGGCGCACCTGCTCCTGCGTATAATCGTCGAGATAGTCGCAGCTCGCTTCCTCGATGATTTTGCCGATGGTCTCGATCCACAGCGCCATGCTGTCCACAGTGGCGGTCTTACCATGCTGGGTGGTGCCATACATCGTCAGCCAGATCGGGGGCGTGCGGCGCACGCTCTCGACATATTCTTCAGGAATGATGCCGACCTTGCAGTCGGCATTCTGGCACTGCGAGATTTTGCGTCCGGTCTGGGGTGTCAGGCAGTAAGGGCAGACGATCTGAGCCATTGTCCATTTATCCTGTCTGTAGGGTTAATCTGAGCATGTCATCGATCACAGTCTGGTGCGGGCGATCCTGTTTGGCGGACAGCGCGACCTGGCGTTCCTCGGTCGGGTTCCATTGCATGAAGCGCTCATCACGCTGTTTATGCGGCAGGCTGCATATCCAGAATTTGCCCTGCCAGCCCGGCTCATCCGCCCAATCGTCAAAGTCGAGGACGGGGGCAGCGGTGATGATCAGCACAAAAGCGATCCTATCGGGATCATCGTAGTGACGCGCCAGTGCCGGACCGATCAACCGTGAAAAGCGGACTGCACGATGACTTTGCTGCCTGAGGTCACTTTCCTTGAGCTTTAGCCCCCCTCTTCCCTGATGCGCGCCGACGATCCCAACACGCCCCAGGCGGTGCAGCACCAGTGCGATCTGCTGTCCGCGCCCCTGTAACTTTGTGCGGTGAAACACCTGCATGAAGCGGTAGGCAATGCTGCCGGGCAGCGCACGCTCGTCCGCCTTCAGACTGAGATCGGCAAACAGGGAGGCATCGTAGAAGATTAAGCCGTAGTCCTCCTCGGACGCCAGCCGAGGCAGCCTGCCCTCAATCCGACTCTGGGCAATCTGGGTGAGCTGCGCCAGCACATTCGCCTGATTTTTGAACGCGCTCATGAAGACATCGCCCGGCTGCGGCTTTGCCGTCAGGCTTTGCTGTCGGCGTCGTATCTGCTGTGCGATCCAATTGCGTTCGTTCTCTTCGAGCGATTCAAACCAGAGCAGATCGCGTGCCAGCTCGGTGCTCATTCCATCTGGAGGCACCGGGGCAGACGGCAGGCTCGGCTTTCGTCCCCGCCGCGCACTGGTTTTCAAGGCAGCGACAAGCTGTTCGTGCTGCGCGACTGCCTTATTCCACTGCTGCGCCCGTCCTGCCTGCTCAAAAAACTCGATTGCATTAGGGCGTCCGACCATTAAAAACAGCTCGACGGCGTGGCTGAAATTTTCGTGCCGCTCGACCAGTTCTGACAGCCACCTCACATCCTGCTTGCTGCGCACTAACCGCAGCGCGGTGATCAGCTCGCTCGGCTGGATCGTCCCGGTCGCGTCATCATGGCGCTGCACCAGCCGCCGCGACCAGCGGACATCTTCCGCCCAGCCGAGGATAATGTCCAAAATCGCGCTGTATTCCCCATAGCCCCGCCGCAGCGCCAGCATCGGTGGCAGCAGCTGCAGCAGCACGGTGTGGGTCTCAGGCTGTGCGGCCGGGCTTGTGCCATCGACACCATACCCGGCGTAAAAGTTGAACAACAGCCGCGTGGCAGCACTGCCCATCTGCTGGTAGAGCTGCGCGCGCTCACGCTCCTCGTCTGGCGCGCTCGCCAGGTCAATATCGGTGCCCTTATGCAACCATGACACCACCAGCTCGACCACGCGCGGCAGCCCGCCGGGGCGCTGCGCCATCCCCAGCAGGCTCCACGAGATCGTCAGGGTGACATCCTTCGGGTGTTGAGCTTTCTCGACCTGGTTGAGATGTGTCACCCACTGCTCAAGCTGCTCGATCACCCGCTCGGTATCCTCCGGATCGCGGATCAGATCGGCATCATAGCCTGTCAGGTCGTCCCACCACTGCTGCGCCGTTAGCGTGCGCAGACGCGAGGCAATCTGCTCGCGCAGGCGCGCCTCGATAATCTCGATCAGCTCTTTACTGTAGCCTTCGCGTGGTTTGAGCGTGATCGTGCCAGATTGCTGGAGCGCATCCAGCATGATCTGATCATAGGCAGGATGGGCGCGACGTGTATCAGCATGGACAGGCAGCAGCCAGTTGTAAAATGGCGCGAAAAAGATCCGCTCGCGCCACGTCCATTGATGGGCTGTGAGCAGCGCTGCCTGGTCGCGCTCACGCTGCCCCTGCTCTTCCCGCATCAGCTGACGCTTGATCGGGCTGAGACGGGTGAGATCCTCAGCCTGCACGATGCCGATCTCGGTCGGTGCCACCGTCTCCAGAAAATCTGCCATGTCGAGGATGGGCGAGACATTCATCACCGCGATGAAATAGATCTGCTCTGGATGCTGAAGGACATCGGGCGCATGTTCCAGCACCGGCAGCAGCAGCGACGGGCGTGTGCCCGCCAGCCGCATATCCTGTGTGGTCAGCAGGGTGGCGCTGGACTGCCCACTCTGCCGGGCGTCGGCAGCAGTGCCGAGATGATGTACCCGGATCGGTGCCAGTGCCGACAGGCGCTGCACCATGATAAAGACGGAGTCGATATAGGAGCGAATGTTCTCCGCTTGTCGGCTGGCGTCCAGCACGATGATGCCATAGCGTGATCGGGCTGGGGGGTCGCCCGCTCGCACCAGGCGCGGCGGCAGGTCCATCACCGAACCGTCCATGATGTGCGATCGGGCGATCAGCATGAAGGCGATCTTACGCAGTGGGGCATGGGCACTATCGGCCCATTTCTGCGCCAGCGCCTGACGCAGCAGCGCGCGCTCACGCTGATCAGCATGGTTGACGGTGTGCAGCAGCTCCGGATAGACCGCATCTTCCCAGAGTTTCTGGGGGGTATCAACCGGGGGGGGCAGCGTACCGGCAGGAGGCGTCACGTTGACTGCGGCGGTCTGTGGGACTGCCTCGTCATCGTCATCTTCATAATCCTGGCTCTCGCGCTCGTCCTTCTGCGTTGTGGGCTGCACTGTACGTTTGCCGATCGCCGTCTCGTACCACTGCGTCAGAGCGTCGAGCGCGGCGTCGATCGGCTCGGTCATCGTCGCAGATGCCAGCGACGACTGATTGGGGTCTGATTGTCCCGTCAGCGCACCGGTCAGTGCTGCAAAGACTTCTTTGACAGCGCCCATCGTCATCTGGCGCGTGGTCGGCAGCAGCGTGACGGGCAGCAGCTTCAACAGAGGAAAGCAGCGCTGACTCAGCAGCAGCGCATCGGTCTTGTGCGACTCATTGAAGACCTGCACCAGCGCGTTGCGCCCCATCTGCCACACGGCTGACTCGCCATCTGTCTGCAGCCACTCGCGCAGCAGGCTGACGATATGCGCCGGGCTGCTCTCGGCGATGCGCGCCAGCGTGATCAGGATGGCTTTACGTGTCTGATTGCGATAGCGCTGCTTGATGCTGTCAATCTCTTTGGCGACTTCCGCGCGAACTGTCTGTTGGCTAGCCTGTTTGTCGGCATCGGACAGTGCCTGAAACGCCTCGCTGCGCTGTAAGGCTTCGTTGATCTCTCGGAAAATCGAGTCCGACAGATCGCTGATGCGGTCTGTCTGTATCTCATGGTAATGTTCACACAATGTGACCAGAATTGCCCAGGTGCGCTGTAGTGACCGCGTGAGCTGAGGCTGTGACCGAATATTCTGCGCACTGACGGCACTGGCACCACCACCGAGCACGAGCGCGTTGTGAAGGCGCCATACTCCGGCGGCACAAGCCCAGGTGAGATCGGGGTCTTTAGACTGCGCCCACTGATCGAGCAGCGCAAGGATAAACTCATCCTCGTCGCGCTGCTCGGCGATGAAGCCCAGTGTGAACGCGACCGAAACGGCGACATAGCCCTGATCACTGTGCGCGATGTCGTCGAGATACGCGCGCAGTCGATCCCAGTGAAAGATACCGATCTGGGCGATGGCGCGCTCCAGAATGCGCCGCTCCTGGTGCGCGCCATCTGGCGCGTGTTTGATAAAATTACCAAACCAGGCAGACAATGACCAGAGCAGGCGATGATAATTCTCGATCTGAGCGGCAGCCTCTGCCTGATAATCGGAATTTTCAAATTGCAGGGTGTCGCCTTCACGTTTCAGCCCAATGCGAAAGCGCATGTCGCTGCTGCTGATGCGGCGCGGATCGATCAGCTGTGACGGACCATCCATACCTGCCTGGCGCAGCTGATCGACGGATTGCTCGTAAACATATTCCAGCACATAGATGCTGATGTCCTTGCACAGCACGACGAGCAGTGCATACAGCTTATAGTTGAGAGGCAGCTTCTCAAACCATTCACGCGCCACTTTTTGCAGCACATCGTCGGATTTATAAGGCTCACGTTCCCATCCCTGCCGCCCTCTCAGGCTCTCCAGATATTTCTTGATGCGAAACGGACGAAAGCCGTGTCCGCGATCCTGTGCCTGTATATCCCTCAGCACATCAGCGCGCCGCTGGCGCAGCTCGTCACGCTGTGCCTGATACATGTCAGAAGGTGTCTTTTTGAAAAATTCATCAACATAGCGATCATACAATGCCGATGGATCGATATCCTGTGTAGAGAAGCACAGCTCCACTGGCAGATCGAGGTCACCAGCGCGGCTGGTCGTCGTCAGGATGATCCGAGTGTTCTTCTGGAGCAGCGCGTTGCGGTAGGACTGCAGAAAGCTCGACGATACCTCGCTCTCCTGGATGCCGCGTTCGCTGAAGACCTGCTGCACGATGATCACCGCATCACGCGGCATGGCGTTATCGTTGACGATATCGAGCAGCGATTTGCCGCGCCCGTTATACAGATAGACAGTGGCAATCCTGTCCTCATCGACCCAGCGTGCCAGCAGCAGCGTGGCAAAATGCTTGGCGAGAAATGTCTTACCGCTGCCGTCTTCCCCCTCGATCACAAACAACACATTGTCGCTGTTATCGAGCGCACGGTTTGCCGAGCCACCCATCCACGAGCGACTGTCTTCGTCCCAGGTTGCATAACCAGCAGGAGGGATAAACAGGCGCTCTGCCTCTTTCAGCTCATCGTCAGTGAGTCGACGAAAGTCAATGCGATCGACATCGATTGAGTGATTTTTCGCCTCATTTCCTATTTCCCCTCTCACGACCTTCGCAGTCGTGTCCATTACGTCTGTGACGCTCATCTGATCGTCGTCGCTGCCGGCGGTCGGGCTCAGCACCATCGACGGCTGATCCGGGTCGGGATCAGTCGCCTCAGCCTGCACACCATCGCCGCCAGACGCCTCAGCCTCAGGAGGTGCACCGTTCGCATCCTGAGGGGATGGCTCGTCCGGCGTCTCATCGTTCTGAGGGGATGGCTCGTCCGGTGTCTCATCGTTCTGAGGGGATGGCTCGTCCGGCGTCTCATCGTTCTGAGGCAATGGCAAATCAGGCAGCGGATCGGGATCTGAGGCGGTCGGCGGGTCGAGTGCTGGCATTAGCTCGTTAGGCACCAGATCGGGTTCCAGCGTTGGCTCATCGGGTTCCAGCGTTGGCTCAGCGGGCGGCAGCAAGTCGTCGTTCATCAACTCCCCCTTCAAATCAGGCTTAGTCAGAGCTACGCATTACAGGTTTGCGGGCAGCCTGGCGCTGCTCTTCGCTCAGGCTGGCACGCAGCTCGTCCAGCGAGACGAGCGGAGTCAGCCGCATGCGTACCACATGCGTATCGCTGGTGCTGCGGTCCGCACCCATTTGCACGACATGCAGATCGATCCCGCCATTGACCCCTCGCTCCACCTGCACGCCAATCTCGATCTCGATGTCCGTAATGGCAAACAACGGATCGGGTGTCTCGTGTCGTGCACTGCTCAGCAGATCGTGGCGCACCCGATTGATGAACTCGGACAGACCTATCGACTTTGACATAGCGGCGTTTTCCTGGCGATACCTGTCATCGGATAAATGATGTCAATCATGGATCGCGTGTGTGAAAACCAGCATGTCGAGTGCCGCTGGATTGGCACTCAGGATCAACGGCGTAGTTTTCTCATCGCCCAGCCCTGCCATGCCCAGATTGGCTTTCGCCTGCCTGAATGCCGAAGCGAGGCTGCTACCACCGCATAACGCCTGATACAAACCACGGGAAAACTCGATCGCAGCACGGTCGCTGACCGGCTTGACCATACCAATCACACACGGGATGTGCTGACTAATCTGCTCGGCATGGGTCGCAGACCAGCAGGCATTCAACACGACCAACCGGATATCAGCGGCATATTCCGCCAGCAGCGCGCTTAGTGACGCGGCATCGACGGCGATCTTATTACCCGACTTATCTTCCAGATACAGCTCGCCCGTCCTGTTGCCATGCCCGGAGAAATGCACGATCGCGGGCTTGTAAAACTGGAGATGACGCTGCACGTCCGAATAGCGTGTTGCGAGCTGCTTTTCGTGCTTAATGGTATTGGTGTGGTGATAGATCGTATCCCGGACAGCATCATCGATCTCTCGCAGCTCTTCATCGAAACGCAGACGGTCGGTGTCAAAAGGGTTGGCAGCGAGAGACAGTATCACGGAGGTGCGCATGGAATCAGCCTTACGCTGCGATGGCGCAGGTTCAAACGACAAGATCGACGGCATGACCGTGTCCGACAGCAATCGGTCAGGACTCCCTCCATCACTGCGCTCTATCCAGTCGTGAGCGTCCACGCTGGTGTGTGCCGCCGCAAATGCAGCAGCGATCCCGTCGCTGATCAGCGCGCTGAACAGCAGACGCAGACAGTACTCAAGCTGAGGTGCGCCGGCTGAGACGATCGCGAGTGCGGGCACATGCCACTGCGTGATCTGGGCATCGCTCCGTGCACCGCCTGTTTTGACCCAGATGAAGAGACGCAGTGACGGCTGAGCAGAGAAAAGTTCGTTAAGCGCTTCCGATGGCACAGACACGTCAAATTGCAGCGCAGTCGCCGTCTCGCTTGGTGTCGCCGCACCAATATGCAGCCAAACATGGATGCTTTGCCCGCTTCGCCTCAGCTCATGGGTGAGCGTATTAAAGCTGGTGTTCATCTTTTCTGACAGTGTGACGCGACTATCCTGCTGTCTAGCAGCGCGAGCTGCTCTGCGTGCCGCGCTGAGTGTGCTTTCGCTGGAGTCGGATTGCGATGTAAAGAGTATGCACAGCTTATCGTCGGCGGACATAAGTTATCTGCTGGCTGTGGATTGAACGGTTCATATAAATAATAACGTGAGTTAAAACAATTGCAAAAACCTGTTCTTGACTAAAAATAATAACAAGGTAAGTATTAACTAAATTTGCAGCGGTCACTACTTGGGGTGTAGCAGGGTTAAAAGAGAAGCGCGATCCGGATGGCTTGAGGCTCCGAGAAGCCGACAAACTGCGCCGCTATCTGCCCGCCTTCACAGCGGCGTTCATCCGGTGGATCGCCGGGCGCACCGATGCGGAAACGCTCATGTACGAACTTGCCGAACGCTACGAGAGCAACGCGCAGGGTTACGGGGACAAACTGCACGCCAAACCGGTCGGCACGCGAACACCGGGTGCCTGGTCAATAATCGGGCAGTGCTGGTCATGGTGCACCAATTGTTGCGCGAGTTTCTCGCTGAACATGACTGCGACGACGCACTTCCCATGTGACAGGATGCCATCGTTGAAACCGTGCAGGCAGTTCAGCAGGAACGCGCTGGACGAATGTTTCTCGTAACTGCTCAGGGGGTATAGGTCAGGAGCGCCTATGCCGCCTACAGCCAGTGTGGTCACGCCCTGTGCGGCGCGCATCTGCTGCGCGAACTGACCTTCCTGCACGAGCAGTACCAGCAAACGTGGGCACAACCGATGAAAGCGCTGCTGCTCAAGGCGAAAGCGGCGGTTGAGGCGGCACGTCAACCCGGTGCGGAGGCGCTCGACGACGCCCTCGCCAAGACGCTGACGACCGAGTACCGCGTCTTGGTCGAGGCAGGTTTTGCCGCCAATCCTCCACCCCCCACCCGACCGGGCAAACGCCGCGTGGCTGAGAGTCCCCCGCGTCAACTCCTCAAGCGGCTCGACCGTGACCGCCATGCGGTGCTGCACTTCATGCGCAACTTCGCCGTTCCCT
>DAOTUN010000135.1:0-10248 GCA_034437395.1 Anaerolineae bacterium
CTTCTCCCCTTGTGGGAGAAGGGGTCGGGGGATGAGGAATACCTGAGTAGTTGTCTCCATCAACAGAAGTAATAGAAGAAGCACCAGACGCACCAGACGACACTGGGGAAGAGGAAAAATGAACAGGATACCGGGTCGGGTGGTGCTGCGTCTGGCATGGATCGCCGTGCCTTCTCTGATTCTGATCGGATTGTGGATGCTGTCTCGTACCATTCCTGACTGGATCACGCCAAACGTGAGCGCGGCGCCGGGTGATGTGCTGTTCGCGGCGTCGTTCGACGGCGGCGCGGACGAGTCATTGAACCGCGACTGGGATCAATACGGCGGACGCCTCTCGACCGAGATCATCGACGGGACGATGCGCATCACGGTCGATGATGTCGTGGCAGGGGCATATTCCGCCGCCAATATTATCTTTACGGACTTCATCCTGACCGTACAGGGACGCGCGATCGCGGGTCCGGTCGATAACGGCTTTGGCGTGGTCTTTCGCCTGCAGGATCAGGGCAATGGGTCGTTCAGTGACGACAGTTATTATCTTTTTCTGATCAGCAGCGACGGCTACTATCGACTGGTGCGCGTGATCGAGGGCGTCGAGCGGGTCGTGAGCGACTGGATCGACTCGACCGCGATCGAGATCGGCATCGACGCCGTGAACGCGCTGGAAGTGCGCGCCTCTGGCGACTCGTTCGCGTTTGCGATCAACGGCAACCCGGTCTCACTGTGTATCCCGACCGATCCGACGGGCAAAAGCACCTATTCCGGGGGAGGGTGTGTCGGCGGCACGATGGTCGAGACACTGCGCGACAGCACCATCGCCAACGGGCGCATCGGAGTCGGCGCAATCAGCACCGAGACGGGCGATGCCGGGGTGATAGTCGAATTCGACAACCTGATCGTGATCGCGCTGTAGCGACAGTTAAGGATCTGTCTGTCTGTCATCATGGAAACAGGATGCTTCCTCGACCGACGACGGCGCGTTAAATGTCGGCTATACTGAATGTCGAGCAGATACACACAGTCCAGGGGACGAGCCGATGAGTGACGATCCACGTATCGAGATGCAGGCGGCATTGAAACAGGCGATGATCAGCAAAGACACACTCCGCCGCGATGTGCTGCGCATGACCTTGAGCGCGTTCAAGCAGATCGAGATCGACGAGC
Organism: Anaerolineae bacterium; assembly: GCA_034437395.1. Taxonomy (GTDB): domain Bacteria; phylum Chloroflexota; class Anaerolineae; order Aggregatilineales; family Phototrophicaceae; genus Flexifilum. The sequence goes on from DAOTUN010000135.1 coordinate 1,165, forward strand.
GCAAGACGCTGACCGGTGAAGAGGCGATGGCGTCGCTGCAAAAAGAAGTGAAGAAGCGTCGTGAGAGCATCGAAGAGGCGCGCACAGCCGGGCGTGAAGATATTGCAGGACAGGAAGAGATCGAATTGGCGCTGATCGTCGGCTTTCTGCCGACGCAGCTTTCGCGTGACGAAGTGGTCGCCATTGCCCGCGAGTCGATCGCTGAGAGCGGTGTCACCTCTGCCAAAGAGATGGGCAAGCTGATGGCGGTGCTGATGCCGAAAGTAAAAGGGCTGGCAGATGGCAAGCTCGTCAACGAGGTCGTGCGCGAACTCCTGAGCAATGCTTAACTGGCTCTCCGGCTTTATCGACAGCCTCGCGCCCTCGACGACGCAGCGCAGCGAAACCTCGCTGCATCAGTTGAGCCTGGTGCTGGTGGGAATCGTCTTCGTTTTGGGGACGACTCTGATCGTAGCTTTCGATACCCTCTTTCCAACGCAGCAGGACACCGCCGCGCTGCGGATCGGCAGTGTGAGCGCCAACGATATTCGCGCGCCCTACACGCTGCAATACGAGAGCGATGTGCTGACAGTGCAGCAGCGCGATGCCGCCGCCACTGTCATCACACCGATCTACAACCCTCCCGATCCGACGATCGCGCGGCAGCAGGTGACGCTGCTGCAACGGATCATCGAATTCGTCGACAATATCCGCCGCGATCCGTTTGGCACGCTGTCGCAAAAGACGCGCGATCTGGAATCGATCAGCGCTCTCAGCCTGTCGGCACCGGTGATCGAGGGCATTCTGGCACTCAATGATGAGGGTTGGCGTGGGATTGCCGGGGAAGCGACCAGTGTGCTGGAGCGTGTCATGCGTGAGCCGATCCGGGAGGCGGAGATCGCCGCCGTGATCGAGCAACTTCCCTCACAAATTTCGCTGCGTTTCGATCCAGCGGCGGCGGCGATCGTGGTAGCGCTGGTGCAGGATGTGATCCGCTCGAATCGCTTCGTCGATGTCGAGAGTACCACGCTGGCGCGTGAGGCTGCCTCCAACGCCATTCCGCTGGTCGTGCGTTCGTTCGAGCGCGGACAGGTGGTCGTGCGGGCAGGTGCGCGACTGGAAGCGGTCGATTACGAGGCGCTTCAGCGTTTTGGACTGCTGGAGGGCGCCGACCGCCGCGCGCAAATGCTGGTGCGTGCGCTGATTGCCAGCCTGCTGGTACTGGTGCTGATCGGGCTGTATCTGGCGCGCTTCCCCGACGCGGCGTACATGCGTGGACGCTTTATCGCGGTCTTGTGCGTATTATTTCTATTGAGTTTGTTGAGTGCGCGTTTATTCGTCGGAGTACAGCCGCCTTACTATATTTATCCGGCGGCGGGACTGGCGCTGCTGCTGGTGGTGATCGCCAAGCCGGAGATCGCCGTCATCGGCACGCTGGCACAGGCGATCCTGATCGGATTGATGGCGAACAACTCGCTGGAGATCGCTACGCTGGTGATCGCGGGCGGCATGGTTGGTGCGCTGATCCTGCGGCGCACCGAACGACTCAACAGCTACTTCGTGATCGGCGCGCTGATCGCCGTGACCAATGTCGTGGTGGTCACGCTGTTCAATCTCGACCTGCTCGACAGCGCCGACACGACTGCACTGGGGGTGCTGATCGTATACGGTCTGATCAACGGCATCCTCGCTGCGATGGTGGCGCTGGTGGGCATGTATGTGCTGACGTTCGTCCTCAATCTGCCGACCAGTTTACGGCTGGTCGAGCTGAGTCAGCCCAATCATCCGCTGTTACAACGGATGCTGCGCGAGGCGCCTGGCACCTACCAGCACTCGCTGCAAGTGGCAAATTTATGCGAACAAGCTGCGAATGCCATCGGCGCCAATGCCGAGCTGATCCGCGTGGCTGCCCTGTATCACGACATTGGCAAGATGCTCAATCCAGCGTTCTTCGTCGAAAACCAAGCCGACAATCTCAATGCCCACGACGCGCTCAACGATCCCTATCGCAGCGCCAGCATCATCATCGGGCATGTGACCGAGGGCAATGAGCTTGCCAGGCAGTATCGTCTGCCTGTGCGTGTCCGCGATTTTATTCTTGAACATCACGGCACGACCAAAGTGGGTTACTTTTATGCGCGTGCCGTCGAACAGGCGGGTGAAGCCGACTCGGTCGATGTCGATCAGTTCACCTATCCCGGCCCGAAACCGCAAAGCCGTGAGACGGCAATCATGATGCTGGCGGATGGCTGCGAAAGCACGGTGCGCGCACGCAAACCGATCAATAAACTGGAAATCACCGAGATCGTCGATACCTTGTTCACACAGCGAATGCGCGATGGACAGCTCGACGAAGCCGATTTGACCCTGCGCGATCTCGACACCGCCCGTGAGATTTTTGTCGAGATGCTGCAAGCGGTCTTTCATCCGCGCATCAACTATCCGACGCCGCTGCCGTCTGGACGGACAGCGGAACGTCCGAGCCTGACCGATGGATCTGCCGACGCGGGCAAGACGCGCACACTGGAAATGGGACGACTGCCCGACATCGACATTTCCATGCCGCTGGAGCCTGTATCACCCGCGCCCCAGCCGTCACTGTTCAACACCATCGACGCGCAGCCCCCGCGTCCCGGTCGGCGTCAGACCGTCGAGATCAAGCCGCTGGTGATCGCCGCCGATGATGAAGATATGCCGCTTGAAGAGGTGCCGCCCCTGCGCCGTACAGGGAAGGCGAATGCCAGCGACGATCAAGCCGATGATCCCGATCTCGCCCATGACACAGCGGATAAAGTATGACTATCAGCCAGCCGTTTCCATTCGCCTTCGAGATCGCCGTGCAAAACAAAGCGGGCTATGCCCTCGACGCCGAGGCGCTGATCCACGCCGCTACCACTGTACTAGCCGAACATGATATCGAGCCGGACAGCGCCATGACCATCGTCATCGACGATGACGCCGCGATCGCGGCGCTAAATCGCCAGTTTCGCGGCATCGACGCGCCGACCGATGTGCTGTCATTTCCGATGGACGCGCCAAATTTACCGGGCGAGCCGCCTTATCTTGGCGATTTGGTGATCGCCTATCCCTATGCAGCGTCACAGGCAGCACGCGAGGAATTTGCAATGGCACATGGGCTGCTGCTGCTGGTCGTGCATGGTACGCTGCATCTGCTGGGCTACGATCACGATAGCGCGGAAAATCGTGCGCTGATGTGGACGGCACAGGCGGAAGCGCTGACGGCGTTGGACGTGCCTCTGTCAATCGTGCCCCGTCTGGAAGAAAGTTGAAGCGTGTATCGTGAATGAACAGCGCGAAAAATCTTCCCACAATGGCACACGCCGCGACATGATCGATACGCTGACGGGCACCTCACGTATCGATCCCGATGCCTACAGCTACCGCACCAGCCAGAATCGCGCTTCCAGTCTGGGATACGCGCTGGCAGGCTGGCTGTACATGCTGCGACGGCAAAAAAACACGCGCATTCAGGCGGTCGCCAGCGTGGTCGTGTTCGCAGTGGCGGCATGGCTGAATGTCAGCCCGATCGAGTGGGCGATCCTGATCCTGGCGATCACGATCGTCTGGATGGCAGAATTTATCAATGCGTCCGTCGAAGCCGCGATCAATCTGACCACGCGCGAGTATCATCCGATGGCAAAGGTGGCAAAAGATGTGGCATCGGCGGCAGTCTTACTCGGCGTAGTGGCGTCGGTCGTGATCGGCGTGATCATTCTGGCACCACCGCTGCTGGTGCGTCTGGGTCTGCTGTGATCGCCAGCACTATTTCCACGAAAGGGTGGCAGCATCATGAATGACGACTCTTATGATCCATTTGACTCGCCCGACGAACAGCCGGCGTCCGACCTGATCGATTCGACGTCTGACGAGGATAGTCGTGACGTGGAGTTGCCGCTCGAATCGACGCCCTTTGTCCAGGCTCCGCTGGCTGCCCATGAGCCGACGCGCGCCTCCGACGATGCTGGCGCGCGCGGGCGGGCGCGCGCGCGCCAGGCACAGCGCCGACGCACGCGCCAGGAAGGGGATCAGGTGACAGCCCGTGCCCGTCAGCCGCGCCAGATTCGCCCACTCGATAGGCTGAACCTGCCGAAAATTACTATCCCGGTCAACCGGGCGCTGCTGGGTGTGATCGGGGGCGTGATCTTTATCGCTGTGATCGTGATCGGGTTAGGACGACTGCGCAACGATCCAGCGACGGCGTTCAGTAACGCGGTCTGGATCGGACGTGAATGGACATTGGAGGCGCGTTCTCCGCAAGAGGTGGCAGAATTTGCCGACGATTTGCGTGAACGTCAGATCGGCTCGGTGTATGCCTGGGTGAGCTGGCTCCAGCCCGATCAGACCTGGAACGGGGAAGCCAGCTTTGCCAACCTGTCCACTTTTTCTGTGGCGTTCAAAACTGCCTACCCGGATGTCAGGCTGTTCGGCTGGATCAGTCTGCCGACCGAACGCGAACCCGGTGTCACCCGCATCGATGATTTTGCGCTGCAAACTCAGGTCGCGGCGTTCAGCGAGCGCATCGTCGAGGAATTCGGGTTCGACGGCGTATTCATCAGCGCTGATCCGATCTGGGAAGGCGATCAGAATTATCTGTCGCTGCTGCGCACGGTGCGCGCGGGCGTCGGGCTGGACACGCCGATCGGCGTGGCGCTGCCGCCCGACTGGACTCCCGCTGGCGCCACTATTCCGATGCCACCGTCGATCGCGCCCGGCACCGAATGGTCAACGCCGTACAAGCAGAGCGTCGGTCTGCTGGTCGATCAGATGGTGATCATGGCATTTCAGACGGGTATGGCATTGGCTGACGATTATCAGGCGTGGGTCGCCTATCAGGTGACCACCTATGCGCGAGCGATCGCCGAGCTGGATACGAATATCGAAATTCTGATCGGCGTGCCGTCTTTGCCGTCCGGCACACCGCGCCTCGATCCCGCGATCGAAAATATCCAGATGACAGCGGCAGGTGTGCTGACGGGTCTGGCACAGTCCGGGGAGGACGCGCGCTATGTCGTGGGTGTCGCGGTCTATGCAGAGTGGGAGACCGACGCCAGCGAATGGGACTCGTTCCGGCGGGCGTGGTTGGAGGCGCGCTAGGGGTGAGGCGCACCACACCCCCGGAATACGCTGTTACCTGGCAGCATCCTCGTAGAAGCAAATGGCGGTGTCGATGCCGCGATAAAACATCTCGACGCTGAAATGTTCGTCGGGTCCGTGCGCGCCATCGGTGTTCATGCCAAAGCCGAGCATGATCGAATCGACGCCCAGTTCGCGTTTAAAGTCGGCTACCACTGGAATGCTCCCGCCTTCGCGGGTGAAGATCGGCGTCCCGCCCCAACCGCGCTGGTACGCGCTGACGGCGGCACGCATGTAGGGGGAGCTGCGATCGATGATCGCCGGATCGCCCAGACTGAGCAGGCTGACCGTGACGGCGACGCCGGGGGGCGCGATGCTGGCGATGTAATCGCGCACCAGTTCGTAGATTCGCATCGGGTTCTGATTCGCCACCAGACGGCAGCTCAGTTTTGCCATCGCTTTGGCGGGCAGCACTGTTTTGGAACCCGCGCCCGTCCACCCACTCAACAGCCCATTGACCTCCATCGTCGGACGTGCGCCGATGCGTTCGCGCAAGGTGTATCCTTCCTCGCCCCACGACGCCCGGATGCTGGTTTCCTCGATCAGCGTTTCCAAAGCAATATCCTGCGCTTTTTGCGCGATGCGTTCGTCATCGCTCAGGGGCAGTACGTCGTCGTAGAATCCAGGGACGGCGATGCTGTTGTCGGCGTTGTGCAGCTTCGAGATGATCTGCGCCAGCGCCAGCGCCGGGTTGTGGACGATGCCGCCATAGCCGCCGCTGTGCAAATCCTGGCGGGCGCCGATGATATCAATCTGCATATAGGTCAGACCGCGCAGCGTGTACACGATCGCCGGTTCGCTGATGTCGCGCATCCCGGTGTCGGAGATCACGCACACATCAGCGGCGAACCTGGCGCGGTTCGCCTGCAAGAATGGAAGCAGGTTTTTCGAGCCGATCTCTTCTTCGCCTTCGAACAGGAATTTGAAGTTGACCGGCGCGGTTCCGCCATCCGCCAGAAAAGACTCCAGCGCCTTGATATGGATGAACATCTGCCCTTTATCGTCGGATGAACCGCGCGCGTAGATCATGCCGTCGCGCTCTGTTGGCTCGAACGGTTCACTCGTCCAGCCGTCCTCCAGGACGGCGGGCTGCACATCGTAATGCCCGTAGACCAGCACGGTCGGAGCGCTCGCCCCGGCGCCGAGCCAGTCGCCATACACGACCGGGTGTCCGGCAGTCGGCATGATCTCGACATGTTGCGCACCGATGCGGGTCATTTCAGCGGCAATCCATTCGGCGGTGCGGCGCACATCGCCCGCGCGTTCCGGTTCGGTGCTGATACTGGGGATACGGATCAGATCAAACAACTGCTGCAAAAAGACGCCGCGATGTGCCTGGGCGTATTGAATCGGTGAGGAAGACATGACTAAAAAACTCCTTGAGTGGGCGTTAACGGCAAAATGTCTCAGCGGCATTGTCCCAGATCGGGCGTTTGTCGCTTTCGTCCGGGTTGAAAGGGAAATAATACCCCACACGGTCAAGTAAACCCGCATAACGTTCGCGCACCGCCTGGGCGAGTTGATCGAACGGCGCCATGACCGCAAAAGTGTCGAGCATCTCGTCGTTGATCAGCGCGCCCATCTCGAACCATTTTCCCGCACGCGACATGCCGTTGAGTGTCTCGTGCAGATCGCCCCAGCCGTGCATGTCCATCACGGCGCGGTAGCTGGGGGTGCTGGCGTAAAACGCGATCTGCGCGCGCACGATGGCGGCGTTGTCGGCGATCTCGGTGGCGTCACGCCCGGTCACGACGAAGACGGCACAGGTGAGCGCACACTCTGTGCGGCTGCGTCCGGCTTTGGTCGCGCCTTGCTCGATATTGGGAACGATCAGTTCGCGCAGATAGCGCACAGTATGAAAGGGGTGGACGTGAAAGCCCTGACACAGCTCACCCGCCAGACGGCACAGATGCTCGTTGACACCGGCGATATAGATCGGAATGTCGGGCGTCGGCATCGGGGTCGGCGCGAAGAATGGCGTGAGCAACGTGAATTTGTAGTGTTCGCCCACGTAGCGCAGCGGCGCGCCGGTCTGAAAGCTGTGCCAGATGGCGCGCAGCGACTCGATATATTCGCGTAGTTTTGGGGCAGGCGCGCCCCATGTGCTGCTGAAACGTTTCTCGATATGCGGCTTGACCTGGGTGCCCAGACCGAGCAGAAAACGTCCGCCCGACTGTTCCGCTAAATCCCAGGCGATCTGCGCCGTCACCATCGGGCTGCGTGGAAAGGCGACCGCGATCGCCGTCCCCAGATCGATGCGGGTGGTGGCGCTGGCGGCATGGGTGAGCGGCAGAAATGGATTGTGCGCTGTTTCCGATGTCCACAAGCCGTGAAAACCATAATTTTCGATGGCGCGCGCCATACTACCCACAGTATTCAGATTGTTTGGAAAAATTGTCACATCAAATTTCATGTCATGTGCTTTCTGGACAAAAACGGGCTGGTAGGGGAAGATGATCGCATGATACCTCGAAAACTGATTTCTATTGACAACATACCATACCGTATGGTATGTTTGCTGTGAAAGAGGAAACGGCATGGCTCGTTTTAGTCACAATGATTGGCTCGAACACGGATTGATGATGCTGGCTGAGTCCGGCGTCGAGGCGCTGACGATCGATGCCATGTGCGCACATCTCAAGGTGACCAAAGGATCGTTTTACCATCACTTTGCCAATCGTGAATCGTTCCTTGAGAACGTACTCCAGCATTGGGAAGCAAAGTTTACCGAGCGATTCATCACCGTGAGTCAGGACGGCGCGACGCCGCTGGAAAGGATGCAAAGGCTGAATCGACTGGTTATCGAGACATATGGCACGTCGGAAGTCGCCATACGTGCCTGGGCGCAGACCGATCCAATGGCGGCAGTTTATCAGCAGCATGTGGATCAAAAACGGCTCGACTATCTTTACCAGTTGAGCTATGCACTCAGCGGCGACGAGATGTATGCCCAGACATTCGCCCGCATCGCCTATGCCATTCTGATCGGCGCGCAAACGATTATGCCCGCCTACAGTACCCAGCAATTGGCACAGGTCTATGACCTGCTTGAAAAGATGACAGCCGCCTACCTAAGGAACGTGGAACCATGACCTATATTCAATCGCTCGATGCTGCCCAGTCGCTTTTACAGGGAGCAGACCATTTCGACGAGAAGAGTATCGAAGGCGATGTCAGTCTTCGGGAATTCCTCGCCGGATTTCTCTCGTACCATCCGAAATGGATTGGCTCGCTCTATGCCGTGCGCGCCCTGTTTGTGCGGGTGCTGGGCATGAAGCAGGAAGGGATACCGATGGCGCTGCACCTGCGCCCGGACGACGTTTCTTTTCAGCCCGGTAAGCGGATGACGATATTCGACGTAAAAGGAGGGCAGGAAGGAGCATATTGGATCGCCGGCGCCACCGACTCGCATCTGACCGCCGATGTGATCATCGCCGCAGAGCCGCTCGACGGGACACGCACACGGTTTCATGTCGGCACGGTAGTGCATTATCACAATTGGGCAGGTCCAGTCTATTTCAACGTCATTCGCCCCTTCCATCACATCGTCGTTAACGCCATGACGAAAAATGGGGTGCGTCGCCCGGCGACCGGTTAGGAAAGCAGCGCTACGTCCGCACGCGGCTCGGCATCAGCAGGGCAGAGTTTGAGGAATCCAACTTTGAAAATGGTCAAACTCGCCCTTTACACCTTGCCTCAGTACGCTATACTTCCCTCTCGCTGACCTGAACAGCACGTTTTCAAAGCGAAAACGGTTATCCCAAGCAGTCGCAGACAAGTTTTAGCGAATGTGAAATTGAGGGGTAATCTGGTCTTGACAGCGAAAACGACGTAGCGTAAACTAACGACATACCAACGAACACAAACACGGTAGGCGGTGACGCCGCCGTGACGCACTTTAACAACAGAAGCGTGCAGACGAAACCAAGTAAGTTCAGCATACGGAGAGTT
>DAOTUN010000136.1:0-31660 GCA_034437395.1 Anaerolineae bacterium
GCCTTGGCGGGGGAAACAACGATGCGTCGTTCGCCGCTGTTTTATGCCATGCTGCTCGCCCTGTCCGTCGCGATCCTCGTCGTAGGCACGACCGCGCAGGACAGCGCCGACCCCAGCCTGTACCTGTATCCCGGCGCACCATCAACGCAAATTACCTCCGGCAGCTGCGCCGCGCACCCAGGGTCAGACGCGCGGGGTGCGTGCGTATCGTCGTGCAGAATGCCGCCGCGCGTTGTGCGGGGGATTGGGGGGAGTTCGCGCCGTGACACTGTGTGCCAGACCCCGTGCGCCACGTTGTCAGGCGCGCTTACTTCACATCCCGGTCACGACGCCGCGCGCCGCGACCGCCTTGCCGACCTGCACGATCAGAGTCTCGCGGTCGATCGGCTTGACCAGATAGCCAGACGCGCCCAATCCTAAACCGTGCATCCTCTGATCGAGGATCGAGATCACGATCACCGGGACAGCGCGCGTGATCGGGTCATCTTTCAGATTTTGCAGCACATCCCACCCCGACAGACGCGGCATCATCACATCGGTGATCACCACGTCGGGCGGGGTCATCTTCGCCAGCGCCAGCCCATCCGCCGGGTCGTTGACGCCGATGACCTGATACAGACGCCTGTCGAGCGTATCCTGGATGAGCTGGATAGTCATCGAGTCGTCGTCGATCACCAGCACCAGCGCGCGATCATCGCGCGTGATCGCCATCGGCACAGGACGCGACGGCGCGACCGCGACGGCGGGGATCAGCACAGTGAAGGTACTGCCATCCCCGATCGCGCTCTCCACCCAGACCACGCCATCATGCAGCACCACCAGGCGCTGGCTGATCGCCAATCCGAGACCTGTCCCACCAAATTCGCGCACAGTCGAGTTGTCCACCTGCCGGAAACTGTCAAAGATGATCGCCTGATCCGCCCGATCGATCCCGATCCCGCTGTCTTTGACGCGCAGCGCGACGTAGGTGCCGGAAGGCAGCTCCAGCGAGGCGGGCGGGCGAATCTGGGACGCTGAGTCGTGCGCGCCGTTGTAGGTCAGTGTGGACACCGTGATCGTCACCCCGCCCTCGCGCGTGAATTTGACCGCGTTTTGCACCAGATTGCTGACGATCTGATGCAGCGCGCGCGGGTCACCGCTGACATAGCGCTCGTCGGGATCGATCTGGACGGTGAGCGCCAGGCTGCGATCGTCCGCGACGGGCTGAACTTCGCTGATCACCTGATCGAGGACATGCGAGAAGCGCATCGGCGTGCGCGCCAGCGTCACCTGTCCCGCCTCGATCTTGCTCAGGTCCAGAACATCGTCGATCAGCGACAACAGATGTTTGCCGCTGATATTGACGCGATGCACCCGATCGCGCTGCTGTGTACTGAGTTCGCCGTAAAAATCGCCAAGCAGCATATCGCTGTAGCCGATGATCGCGTTGAGCGGCGTGCGCAGCTCGTGACTGATATTCGCCAGAAACGCGCTCTTGAGGCGGTTGGCGGTGAGCGCCTGCTCGTACAACTGGGCGTTGGTGATCGCCATCGCCACTTGTCCGGCGATGGTCATGATCATCTCGCGTTCTTCGGCGGTGAAGACCCGCCGTCCCCGAATCATGTCGATACCGATCGATCCGATCACGCGGTCGCGCGAGATCAGCGGGGCGATCAACGCCGACTGCGTGCCAACCCGACGCAGCGTGGCGCGCGTGATCTCGTCTAATGCCGGATCTTCCACGTCATCGATGGCGATCGCGGTGCCAAATTCGACCAGGCGCGCGATCAGCGCGTTGTCATGAATGGCAAAACGCAAACCGAGCGCACCCGTCGCCGGATGTTCGGCGGCGAGGGTGGCGCCGAACGAGTCGTTTTTGTTGTCGTCGGGCGAGTCGAACAGCACGATCCCGCAGTGATCGACCTCGAACAGCTCATTGAGAAGCTGTGCGGTGGTACTGAGAACCTCGATACTGTCCAGCGACAAGCCGATTATGCCGCTCATGCGGTTCAGCGACGCCAGACGACGGGCGCGCTGCTGGAGTGTGTTGGCGTGCGAACGCGACTGCGCATACAGCCGGGTATTTTCCAGCGCGATCGCCCCCTGGCGGGTCAGAGCAAACGCCGCACTGGCGTCCTGCTGATTGAAGCGTGTGCTGCCATGCCGACCGAGCAGCACCATGCCGATCACACGCTCCTGAGTCACCATCGGCAGCAGCAGCCACGATCCCGGCGCGCCGCTGCGTCCGACCGTGCCGCCGCTGCCGTCCCACCACGCGCTCAGTCCGTCGGGCGCATCGACCACCAACGGCTGCCGTGCCGCCGCCGAACGCGCGGGCGGGCTGTCGGGCAGCGGGGTCAGCTCGACGCCACGCAGGAAGCGATCCGGGTCGTGACTGGTGGCGACGATCATCCTGAGTGTACCCTGCTGCGCCGCTTTTGCTTGCACGCCCACCTCGACGAGCATTGCCGCCGCGCTGTCGTAGCCGACGACTCTTTGAAACTGATCAAGCAGCCGCTCCAGCACCTCGTCGTAATCGACATTCTGACTGACGAGCTGACCGATCTTGGTGAGCGCTTCAGCGATCAGGCGGCGTTCGCGCTCGACTTGCATCAGCCGTTGATTGTCCAACGCCAGCGCCAGCGTATTAGCCAGGGCATTGAGTGCCAGCATCGATTGATCGTCGAAAAGTCCGGGAACGACATTCTGTACGCTCAGAACACCGATCGCCTCGCCCGTGCGCGCACGCAGCGGCACGCCCATCCACGCGCGCGACCAGAGTCCGGGTTCGCGTTCGTCTGGCTCGATATTCAGCGCGGCGAGCCGATCTGTCTCGGCGTCGAGATCGCGGAAAAACAGCCCCGTGTTGTACTGCACCACCCATTTAGTGACTCCGCACAACGGGATCGGATCGTGATCGGCGCGCAAACCGTCATCCACCAACAGCAGAAAATTGAGCTGATCCTGTTCGCGGTCGTAGAGCGCGACAAAAAGGGTGGTGGCGTCGAAGATCATGTTCAGACGATCATGCACGGTATCCCACACCGTCTCGCTATCGATTTGGGCAGCCAGCGCGCGGCTGATCTCGACAAGATGCGAGAGCGTCAGGTCGCGCACGCTGACCGTGATGGGTGGCACAGCGCGGCGAGGCAGGTTGCGACGGAATTTCGGCAGTGTGCGTGCGGTCATGGTCGGTTCGGTTCGGCAGGTGCGAGCGATAACTACACTTTCATTATGGGCGCATTGGCGTCGGCGCGCAACCTGTCCCCCGCATCCGCGTATAGCTCATTACATCTATCATGCACCGAGGACAGGGAACCCCACACATCATGAACATGAGCGAACGCAGTGAGCAGATTTTCGGCGGGACATTTCTAATCGGGTTGGCGCTGCTTTTCATCACCGGCTGGTGGTTTCCGGGAATCATGTTCGTGATCGGTGCGGCACTACTGGCACGCACTTACGCCGAAAACAAGCCGCTCACCGAAAACACAGGCGCGCTGGTGCTGCTGGCGATCGGCGCTTTCTTCACCATGGGCGACGTATTCGACTGGCTCGGCGGCTTCAGCCTGCTGCCGCTGATTTTGATCGGCATCGGCGTCTACCTGCTGTTCGGCGATCGCATCCGCGCCACGATGGGATCGCGCACGACGGATACGACGATCGCACCGCGCGACGAGAAGCCTAAAAACGACCTGGTTTAAGGTGTAAAAGGCGATACGCGCGCCTGGTGCGCGCGTATCACGGTAGTGCTGGCATCCTCACCCTTCCTGTGCCAGCGCTTCCCCAATCGGCGTCGGCAGATCGTCGATGCTGCGCACATTTTTCTCGTGGCGGTAGGTGACGAGTGCATCCTCGCCCTTCTTTTCCGCCCAATCGCACAGCGTCTCACGCGGCTTGACATAATCCATGCAGGGCACGGCGAACCCGCACGAGGTCTGTACGCGGTCGATGCTGGCGACGATAATCTGGCGCGTGCCCGGCAGCGTCGGCAGGCGATCGGCATAAGCTGACCAATCCGCGTCGCCGGGGAGGATCGTCCGCCCGGTGCCGAACAGACGCAGGATGTTCGGCGCGCCATTGAAGGCGCAAAACATAAATGTCACCCGTCCATTTTCCAGCAGATGTGCCGACGTTTCGTTGCCACTGCCCGTCATATCGACGTAGGCGACCTCATCGGCGCTCAGGACACGCAGCGCGTCCATGCCCTTTGGCGACAGATTGACGTGCCCGTCAGCGTCGAGCGGCGCGGTCGCCACGAAGAACAGTGGTTGTCGGGCGATGAATGCCGCATCTTCCTCGCGGATATGATCGAAAACTTTTCCCATGATCGAGTCTCCTCATTGAACACAACCCCTCTATAATATAACCTTAAACTTCCACGCCCTTCAGAGGATGTTCCGCACCATGTCTGAACTGTTATCCTATTTTCAGTCACAGCGCGACGCGATGGTTACGTTGCTGACCGCGCTGATCAATCACGAAAGCGGCACCCAGGACAAAGCACACGTCGATCAATTGACCGACTTCATGGCGGATCAGTTCGAGTCGCTCGGCGCCGAGTCGATCGAGCGCATCGCGCAGACCGAGGTCGGCGATATGTTGTTCGCACGCTGGAACATCGCCGCGCCGGGCAAGGCGATCATGTTCCTGATCCATATCGACACCGTATGGGCTGCCGGGACGCTGGCAGAACGCCCGGTGCGCATCGACGCCGACGGCTGCCTGTACGGACCCGGCGCGATCGATATGAAGGGCGGCATCACCCTGGTGCTGTCCGCGATTCGCGGGCTGCGCGAACGCGGTGAATTCCCCGATCGTCCGATCTGGGTGTTGATGACGACCGATGAAGAGGTCGGCAGTCTCTATTCCACGCCATACATCAAGCAGTATGCCGCCGAAGCGGGTCTCGTGCTGGTGATGGAACCTGCCACCAAAGAAGAGGCGTTCAAGACCTGGCGCAAGGGCATCGCCACCTATCGTATGGACATCGAAGGCTTGCCCGCGCACGCTGGCAACGCGCCGGAAAAAGGCATCAACGCCATCATCGAATTCGCACAGCAGGCGATGCGCGCGCGTGACCTGAACGATCTGAAGAATGGCACCTCGGTCAGCGTGACGATGGTAGAGGGCGGGTCCGCCACCAACGTCATCCCGGCGCACGTCACCGCGCACATCGATACGCGCGCGCTCACCGTCTACGCCGCCGAGCAAACCGAGGCGGCGCTGCTGGACGCCAGTCCATTCGTCCCCGGCGCGAAGGTCAGCATCACCAAGATCAACGGGCATACCCCGATGGAGCGCGACGCGCTGATGCAAAAGACGTTCGCACAGTGCCAGGCGATCGGTGAACGGGTCGGCGTGACCGCGCGTGAAGATGGCAGCGGCGGCGCCAGCGATGGCAACACCGTCGCTATGCTCGGCGTGCCACTGCTGGACGGCGTCGGTCCTCAGGGTGATGGGCTGCACGCGCTCAACGAACACGTCGTACTTGCCAGCCTGCCCCGCCGTGCGACGCTGCTCGCCGCCATGCTCAAAGAATGGGTGATGGATTCCCCGTAGGCACGGTTAACGATACGTCTCTACGTTGTCTTCAATTTGCGCTGCACGAATACCCTGAATGGAAATGCCAGACGCGCCGTATCCACGCTGTTCACCGCGAGGAACGGCGCGTTTGCCGTCTCGAAATCCTCGTGCAGCCGCCGCATTTCCGCGATCTGCGCGACCGATGGCTCATGCTGAAACAGCGTGACCACCAGCGTATATTTACCCGCTGTGTACAGTACCCAGCGTCCGGCGTCGATCTGTTCGCGGCGGTGAAATACGTCGGTCTTGCCGGGCGCGCTGGCGGCGGAGGCGCGAAACTTTTCCATGAACGCCGCCTGCGGCAGATCGAAGGTGCCGAGCGCCTCGAAAAACGTCCCGCTGCGGCGGTGGTAGATCAGCACCCCTTGCGCCTTGCCCATGCGTGACTGGCGGATCGCCTGGGTCTCCCCATTCTTGTCCTCGACCAGCGACGAGTCTTCCGCTTCCAGCGCCGCATCCGCCATGTCCAGATGCGCGGCATAGTGCGCGTATACTGCGTCGAACTGCTCGCGGCTGATCGCGCCCGCCGCGTACTCGCTCAATACCGCCGCCAATTTTGTCTGCGTTTGTACTTTGAATTCAGCGATCCTGGTGCGGCTGCGCTGTGACATGATCAGTCCTTGGAATAATTCAGCGCCGCAGTCCGAGCGCCTTAAGGATGCGCTGAATGAGGGTCGGCGGCGGGGCAGCGTTCGAACCAGGCTTATGACCGAGCTTCGCCTCGTTTTGCTCGATGTGAACCGTTTCCAATGTCGAATGAATGGTATTTTGTGCCCGACGTTCTTTATTACGCTCGTAATCGTCTGCCATGATGCTTTCTCACTTTCTCGATGGATGGTGGAAATTATAGCCGCGATCGGATCGATTGTGCATCAGGCTGTTTTCACAGGCATGGAACAAAAGTGACACGTCGATCGTCATCATCATCGTGTGAGGGCACGCGCTGTCGTGTCCGCTTATGAGGAGAAAAGACGATGAAACGGCTCGTATTCTGGATGCTGCTGCTGCTCACCATCGCCGCTGGCGCGTTTGGCGCGTCGGCTCAGGAATGTGCCCCCTGTCCCGACGGGGCGATCTGCACGATGGAATGTCGCCCGATCGTACCGGGCGTGTTCACCAATCCCGATTGGCTGAAAGTCGATCACCATCGCGTCCACGTCGAGATCGAGGGTCAGGTCGCCCGCACCACCATCGATATGGCGTTCACTAATGAGGGCGATGGGCTGGCGGAAGGGACATTCGTCTTTCCGCTGCCGATGGGCGCCAGCGTCGAAGAACTGCTGATGTTCATCGATGGTCAGGCGATCGAGGCGAAAATTCTCGACGCCCGCGAAGCCCGCGCCATCTACGATGCCATCGTCCGTCAGTACCGCGACCCGGCGCTGCTGGAATACATCGGCGCCAACGCGATCCAGGCGAATGTCTTCCCCATACCGCCGGGCGAGACACGCCAGATCAATATTACCTATTCGCAGGTGCTGGAGGTCGATAACGGACTGGTACATTACGTCTACCCATTGGACGTGAGCCGTCTGACCAGCCGCCGCACGGTCGCAGACGCCTCGATCAGCGTCGGCGTGACTGCCAACGCCACCATCAGCAACATTTATTCGCCCAGTCACGCCATCGGCATCGCCCGCGATGGCGACTCGGCATTCAATGTCGGCTGGGAGACCAGCGAATATGTCCCCGATCAGGACTTCAGCCTGTATTGGGGGATCGCCTCCGACTCGGTCAACGTCAACCTGCTGACCTATCGTGAGGGCGCCAACGAAGACGGCTATTTCATGCTGCTGGTGCAGCCGCCGATCGTCGCGCCAACCGAGACACTGGTCGCTCGTGATGTGATCATCGTCCTGGATCAGTCGGGCAGTATGGACGGCGAAAAGTGGAATCAGGCACGCGCCGCCGCCGGGCTGGTGCTGGAAAAGCTCAATCCGCAGGATCGGTTCAATGTGGTGTTGTTCAGCACTGGCTGGCGCCTGTTCAGCGATCGACTGGAACCCGTCTCGACCGCGAATGAAGCGATCGACTGGATCAACGGTAACTATGCTGAAGGCGGCACCAACATCGACGGCGCGCTCGGTGCCGGGCTGTCACTGGTGGGCGAACGTCCAACCACGCTGCTGTTCATGACTGACGGTCTCGCCACCGAGGGCGAAACCGACACCCGCCGAATTCTGGAAAATGTTGCGGCAGCGGCGCCGAACAACGTCCGCCTGTTCACCTTTGGCGTCGGTGACGATGTAGATACCTTCCTGCTGGGCGCGCTGGTGGAGGCGTATCGCGGCGCGGCGTCGTATGTGCGTCCGGGTGAGCGCATCGACGAAGAAGTCGCCAGCCTGGTCAACAAGATCGGCTCGCCCGTGCTGACCGACGTGACCTTGAGCATCGATGGTGCGCGCGTCGAGTCGCTGTATCCGTCGGGCGAGCTGCCTGACCTGTTCGCGGGTAATCAACTGACAATCGTCGGACGCTACCGCGATGGCGCCGATAACGCCACCATCACCCTGTCGGGTATGGTTGGGGATCGCGTCCAGACCTTCACCTACCCAGCGCTGACCTTCCGCGAACGCGCGGGCGGCGACTCGGTGGTGGCGCGTCTGTGGGCGACCCGCCGCATCGCCGATCTACTGGAAGCAGTCCGTCTCAATGGCGAAAATACCGAGCTGGTGGACAGTATCGTCAGTTTGAGTATCCGCTTTGGGATCATCACGCCCTATACCAGCTTCCTGATTGAAGAAGACGACATTCTCAGCCAGCAGGCACGCGCGGACGCCGAAGCCCAATTTGGCAGTATTGCCCGCGATCTCGCAGCCAGCGCCAGCGGCAGCGCCGCCGTCGATGCGGCGGACACATTTGCCCAGATGCGCGAGGCGTCCTCAGTTCAGCCCGCCATGCGGATGCCCGCTCCTGCCCAGACCGCACCGGGTACAATGGCGCCGATGGGAGGCGTGACCGGCAATAACGCCCCGATCGCACCCCCTGAGGATGAAGCACGACGGATGCGCGCGCCGATTCAGAATGTCGGCGGCAAGACCTTCCTGTTACAGGGCGAGGTATGGACGGACTCGACCTTCGCGCCGGATACCATGACCACGCAAAAGGTCGAATTCCTGAGCGATGCCTATTTCAGTCTGCTGGACGAGGTTCCGGCGCTGGCACCGTTCTTCGCGGTCGCGGATCGCGTGATCGTGGTGTGGGATGGCACGGCATACGAGGTGACCGTGACGCCGGCCTGATGACAAGGTGGCATTGCCGCACAATGCCGCACTTGTAGGGTGATGCAGCACTTTAGGGGCTTGGCGATGCCAAGCCCCTTTTCATAACCACGACATGCTTGTTCAGTGCGCTCTAGCTCCCAATTCCAGTCGGCACCCAGATCAGCACATACGCCTTGTGCGCGGGCACGTTGTCCGGCGTGTACTGCGGTGGTGACGCCTGGGGAAAGGCAGTGTAGATACTGTTCATCGTCTCTTGCGACTCCGCCTCGACAAAGAAAGCGTAATTCACGCCGCGATCGAGATCGCGCAGGTAGCGTGGACTCATCAGCGCGGTTGGAAAGCTGCGCAGCGGGAAATAACGATCGGGATTCTGTCCGGCATCGCGTCCCAGGAAGGTCAGCCAGTGGCGTGGGACATTCTGGTCATGTTCAGGCTGACCGACCAGATACACCTGGGTGTTGCCGGGCAGCTCGACCGCGCGCAGTGCCGCGTCGATCCCATCCCGATACCCCTTCGACTCGCGCACCTGGATATTGAAAAATGCCAGATGCGGTCCGTAGTAGTACCAGACGTGATACCCGGCAATCACCATACTGAGACCGACCGTCGCCGCCATTGCCAGCCGCCAGGGGCGCGTCATGCGTCCGTCGGCGCGTACAGGCGGCACCAGCCCCGCCACGAACGGCAGAAAATAGCGTATCCCTGCCATGATCGCCAGCGCCAGCGGTGGCAGCACCACATAATAGCGCGCAGACACCAGCGTATCGCGCAGCAGACCGTTGCCCATGCCCGTCGCCACGATCCACAATGGAATCACGAAGGCGGGCGCCGGAAATCGAAACAGCAGATAAAAGGCGCCAAACAGGAAGGCGGGCAGGACGATCGTGTTGACCAGGGCTTGCTGTCCCCCGTAATACGCGCTCAAGTCCCAGTGTGCGCCGTACATCATGAAGGCGGTGAGCATATGCTGCCCGCGCGTCAGCAGGTCTTCCAATGACAGCCCATCGGACAGGCGGCTGTTGATGCTGGAGTCGCCGGATACGTCCATGCGTCCGAACAGCGGTTGATCGTTGCCGATAATGGTGTAGTAGACCGGCAGTCCGACCATGATGAAGGCGGCAAACAGGATCACCACCCCGCGCCAGCGTCCACGCAAGTGCCCAGACACCGCCAGCACGATCAGCCAGCCCACAACCAATGCCGGAAACAGCAGTCGCCCGCCTTCGTAGAAATACTGCGAGAAACCCAGTGACACGCCCGCCGCCGCCCACTCGATGCGGTGATTGCGCCGCAGCGCTCGCGCGATGAACATCACCGCCATCGTCCCAAAGAGTGGATCCCCGATCAGCGGCATCGCCACCCGGCTGAAATGGATCGCGGGCGGAAATGCCGCCAGCGCCAGCATCCCCAGTACCGCCGTCCAGCGATCGAAGATCGCGCGTCCTAAGCCATAGGTCGCCAGCACCGTCAGCACACCGCAAATGGCACTGACAAAGCGAAAGCCGGTGAAGTTGTAGCCGAAGATCGCCACCGCGCCGGTCTGCCAGTAGGGGAACAAAAATGTGTACGGCGATTGTCCGCTCATCGGATACAGGATCGGAGTCCAGGGATCGAGCGCGACCCGCTGGATCCCGTCCGACCAGTGCAGCTCGTCGATCAGCGATCGCAGCGTGTTCTCCTGGTTCCACAGGCGCACTACCAGCGCGAAGATCAGCACGGCGACGACGGCAGCCGCCGTCAGCCATTCCTCACGCGGCACACGCAGCGCCTTCAAATCGATGCGCGGCGCCCCACCCAAGCCGTACACTGTCAGGATCGCCCCGGCGAACAGCATCAGATGCTGGATGTTGATATGCACGTACTGCACGCCGTCGATATTGAGAAACATCCCGTTGATCTCGGACAGTGCCAGCAGCAGCAGCGCGCCGCCGATCGTGACTGCGCGCCAGCGTCCGCGCGCCTCGCTCAACGGTTCACGGATCGGCTGTGCCAGCGGCGGGCGCCGCGACGACAGCCAGATCGCGAGCGCCAGCAGGATCGCCCCGGCGACCATCTTCTCGACGCCAATACGCATGTAAGCCTGATTCAGCAGCGGATCGAAGTCCTGTGCTGCCCCGATGAACAGTGCCATCGCACCGACCGCGCCGACCGCCGACAACACGTTGCGATAAAATGTCCAGCTCGTCGGCACGGCTACGCGCGGTGCCGCGATCGCCGGCAGCGTGATCTGACTCGTGCGGGCTCGCATCGACGCCAGCAGCGGCGTCCGAGTCATGAGCAGCGCGTACCCCAACGCCAGCCCGATGACCAGCACCATGACGATCGTCGAGGTCGGTGGGGTCAGCAGCGCGCTGGCGACCACCACCCCCGCGACCGCCGCCACGAAGATCAGCAGGCTGCGCCAATCGTAGGGGTCCTCCCCGTCGTCTTCGATCGGAAACTCGATCGACTGATCCATCCCAGGCAGCACGTCGCGCGCGCTCTCGGATGCGAGGCTGTTTTGCTGTTCGCTCATGCCGTGTTCTCTCTGCTCGATGTGTTCGTGCATGATTGTATCCGCCTGATCTCACAGGGACAAGGCACTGCCCTGTCCCCGCTGGCGTATATACACGCGCAACCCGCATAATCCTGGACTCGTATACACTTTCCGAACACAGCGCACGCTTTATAGTCACTCCGCTCCCGCGCTGATCCTGTTAATTCCTTTCAAGGAGAGCTTTGTATGCGTAAGTTGTTCGTCCTTCTGGCAGCGGTCGCCGTCCTGGTCGGCGCGCTCGTCGTCCCCGTGACAGCCTCGACTCCCGCCGAACTGACCCGGCTGGCGGAATATTATCCGTCGGATACGCTCCTGTTCGCCGCCATCCGCACCGATGACGACTTCATCGCTGAACTCGACTCCCTGGTCGGTACACTGGCGGATACCCTGCCCTCCGGCACGCTGCCCGTGAGCAGCCTGCGCGAAATCCTTAATTTCGCGTCCATGTCGATCGACCCCGAAGGCGACTTCGACTCGGTCTTCCGCTCGTGGCTCGGTGACAGCGCCTCGATCGGCGTCCTCGATTTCGACATGACTGGCGCATCATCGGCGCCTTTCATCGTCGCGGTCGAGATCAACGACCAGGCGTCCACCGAAATTTTCCTGGAAGCCAATGGCGTGATCGACGGCTTCACCCGTGAAGAGGTGGACGGCGCGATCGTGTTCACGCCGATGATGCGCATGGGGGATCAGGGTGTCGTGGTCATCCGCGACGACGTGCTGCTGCTGGCGCTGGAATTGGACGATCTGGCGATCGCGGGTATGCAGTCTGATCCGTTGAGCGGAGTCGAAGCGTTCAGCAGTACGATCGCGCGTCTGCCCGAAGAATCGTACAACGCCGTCATCTACAACGACTTTGGCGCCCTGCTCGCCAAGAGCATGGAATTCAACGAAGCGATGAGCACGATGCAGATGCCGCCGAGCTACCTTGAGGCGTTGGAGGCGATCGGGCCGCAGGTGTACGGCGCCACCATCCTCGACGGGCGTTCGCTGACGATCGATCTGGTCGCCACCTATGACGACATGGCAGCGCTGCAGGCTGTCGCCGGCATGACCATGAGCATGACGACCGAGCCGATCGATCCCACCTTTGCCAGCCATATCCCGGCGGGGACGCCCCTGGTCATCATCGCCAACAACAGCGTCGGCGGACAGCCGATCGCCCAGCTAGAGGCGCTGATCGACAGCTTTGCCACGCAGGACATGTTCACCGAGTCGGACGAGCGCCAGGCACGTCAGGCGATCTTCGCGCTGGAGACCGGTATTCGCGGCATTACCGGGTTGGAAGCCGATGAAGTCTTCGGCTTGTTCACGGGCGACATTGCCGCCACGCTCGGTCTGTCGGCGGCTGCCTCGGACGCATCCAGCCTTGAAGGACTAGCGTCCGCCATGCCGGTCGAGTTCGCCATCATCGCCGAAGCGACCGACGCAGCGAAATTCGCTGAGTTGGTCGAGGGACTGGCGACCGGCTTGACCGACCTGCCGGTCGAAGAAGTCACTATCGGTCGCAGCGACGTGGCGGGGTCGAACGGGCTGGTGATCACCATCAAGGGCGACAACATGCCCTTCACGATCGAGATCGTTATCGCCTCCAATGAGGATGTTTTCGCCATCGGCACGCGCCGCGCGGTGCAGTTCGCATTGGCGCCGACCGCAGGCGCGGGTCTCGACAGCGATCCGGCGTATATCGAGGCGGCTGGTTATCTGCTGGCTGATCCGGTCTCGATCGCCTATGCCGCTGGCGGCGGCTTCCAGCCGCTCGCGCGACTCCTGGCAGCCAACGAGTTTTCCGAGCGCGAGGGGGAAAGCCTGGCGGCGGTGCTGAATCTGATCAGCAGCGCCTCGGTGAGCGCGGTCGCCATCGGCGAAGACTCCAGCGTCGCCCGTCTGGTCTGGACGCTGCCGGAATAACGGCAGCGGGCAGCAACAAGGGTTAGGATCAAAACGAGGGTTTGGCATCTGCCAAACCCTCGTTGATTCCATTTTTGTGTGGGCTTGGCGTGCCAGACCCATTTACAACTGTCCGCGCACAAAACGATTGGCTACGGCGCGGTCGGCAGCTCGACGATCAGGATTTGATTGCCGTCCTGATCCGCGATCGTTGCCATCGTCCCAAAGTCCTGTACCTGCGGCTCACTGACGATCGTGACGCCCTTCGCCTTAAGATCGCGGATCACGTCCACGACATCGGTGGCGGTGAGCAGCAGCGTCTGCGATTTGCCGATCATCTCCGCCTGATAGGCTTCGCGGAAATCCCCCTGCGCCACATCCAGCAGAATCTCCGTCTGGGCGTCAGGAGTAGGGAGGACGGTCAGCCAGCGGTTGGTCGCGCCGGGATACATCGGCACATCCCGTTTCAGCGTGAAACCGAGCGTATTGACGTAGAAATCCTTGGCCTTATCCTGATCGCGCACAAAAACGATACTGGTGCCGACATGGGTGATCATGGGATTTTGACCTCGTTTGCGGACTCAAGTCAGAGTCACATGATAGCTTATTTGTTCTATTATGTCAAGTCGAGGTTGGCTGAAGCGTCTCGATCGTCCCCATGATCAGCTCGACCGCTGCGCCCAATGTTTCCCGATCGAATTGGAATTTCGCCCCTGTAGTCGCGTACAGATCGGGCAAGGTCGCGGTGCCGCCAAGCGCCATACCCCGTTTGTAGGCAGCCAGCGCGCCCGGCGCGTCGTCGATCATGCGCGCCCAGACCTGCACCGCGCCCAATTGCGCCATGCCATAATCGACGTAGTAGAACGGATACAGATAGATGTGCAGTTTGCGCTGCCAGCCATTGGCTTTGTGCGTCTCCAAGCCGGAATAATCGACGAACGGCTCGAAACGGGTCGCCAGTTCCATCCAGGCATCATCACAGGCGTGCGGGTCGGCGGCAGATTCGGGATGAGTATACGCCCAATGCTGAAAGCCATCTACGATCGCCATGTAGGGCCAGAAGTGAATGATTTTTTCGAGGTGTTCGACACGGGCGCGATCGGCGTCCGCGCCGTCGTAGTAGCCGCCCTGTTCTCGCCCCCAATAAGGGAAGGTCAGCAGCTCCATCGCCATCGACGCCACCTCGTTGTATTCTGCGGTAACGGTGCGCTGCATCGCGTAGGGCAGTTTGAATTTTTCGTAGGCGTGAAAAGCGTGTCCGGCTTCGTGAATCAGGGTGCGCACGTCCATATGCACGCCGACCGCGTTCATGAAGATGAACGGACGCTTACTCACCGGAAAGGCGGTGCAGTAGCCGCCCGGCGCTTTGTTGGGACGGTTGTCCAGGTCGAGCAGCGAGTCGTCGCGCATCATGGCGTAGTAATGCGACAGTTCCGGGTCGAGCTTGTCGAAGATCGCTCCCGCTCGATCCTCGAATTCGTCAATGTCCGCAAACGGGCGCAGCGGCGGCTGATCGCCCGGCTCGACGGTCAGGTCCCAGGGACGCAGTGTCTCGACGCCGAGCGCGCGGCGCTGCCTCTCGTGCAGTTTGTTGGCAGCCGGGACGACGACCTCCGCGATCGCGTCCAGAAAGCGCAGGCTGTCATCGGGGCTGTAATCAAACCGCAGCCGCTCCTGCCAGGCATAGGAGCGAAAGTCGGGGTGTCCGGCATGGGCGGCGAGCTGACGGCGGCGGCTCAGTAATTGCCCCCACATGCTATTGAGTGCGTCGCGGTCAGCGAGCTGGCGCTCCGACACTGCCCGCCATCCCGCCTCACGCCGTGTGCGATCCCCCGATTGCAGGACGGTCTCCATCGAACGCAGGGTGCGGGTCTCCCCTTCCCAGGTCACATTCTGCGCGCCGATCAACTTGTTGTAATCGATACGCAATTTTTCGATCTCGGTCTGAATCGGGATATTTTCCTGGCGGAACAGCGCGATCGCGGCGCGCATGTTGCGCAGCGGCACCGCCATGCCGTCCAGCACGATCCCGCTCTGCACCAGTTTCTGCCGCAATATCTGCCCGTAACCTTTAGTATTCGGCTCGATATTTTCGAGATAGGACTTCAGACGCATTTCACTGTCGGCATCAGCGGTGTTTTGTGTGGTCGCTACGTGCAGGCGTGTCGCATATTCACCGATCAGATCGCTGAGGCGGCTCCAGTCGGTCAGCCAGGCATCAGCGGTCGTGGCGTCGAGCGTGCGCGCGGCGAGATCGTCGAAATATGGTTTGAGGTCGTCCCAGGTCTGGTCGTACAGCGCCTCATGCGTGGTCGGTAAGCTGGCGAACATAAAAATCTCCTTTTACACAACATTGAACGTTTGAAATTTTTACCACATATTCGCCTTGCATCAAAATGATGACAACCAGCGTCGTAGGGACGCATAATAATGCGTCCGTTATATCGGACGGAAAGAATGCTGTCCCTGCATCGAAACATCAGTCCTCGATCCAATGCGTATGGAATGCGCCCTCCAAAAAACTGTCCAGGGAGATAGGTACAATCCCGAACAAACTCGGATAAGTTATCTGCAAGGGTGGTCAACGGATATGAGCTTCGATGAATCACCCATTCAACCCATTGGAGACAGCCAATGAACTGAGATTGGCTGTCGTCTCCCCCAGTGCCACCTGGCCGGGACTGACCAAAAGTGGCTACGGCGTCGGTGAACCGGGACTGTACTATCCCAACGGCGAACGCATGTTTTTCCGGGTGGTGCCCAGTGATGACATTCAGGGACGGGTGGCGGCAGAATGGTTGAGCGATAAAAATCACACCTCGATCTGCATCGTCGGGCAGGAAAAACCCCTACTCGACCAGGCTGACCAATCTGATGCTGAGTAACGCCGAAGATTTCGGAATCACCATCGCGGGCAATACCATCTATGACGAAACGACCATCACCGATGCTGAAATTCAAGCCCTGGTCGCAACCATCGATCAAGCCAGTGTCGATGCCATTTACTATCCGGTCGTGGTGATCGACAGCGCCAACTCGCGCACCTACGACCTCCTGAATGCGCTGCACGCCAGCGATCCGGCGCGTCCTATCATGGGTGGAGACGGGTTGATCGGTGGCTTGCGCGCCGACAATTCGCCCCTGACCAATGTGTTTGCCACCAGCTTTCAGATCGACCTCGACCAAACCCCTGAAATTGTCGAATTCGTAGCCGCCTATGAAGCGAAATTCGACGTTACGGTCACAGTCTCCGATTATTACGCAGTCGCTACCTATGAGGCGGTACAGGTGGTGCTGGACGCGATTGCACGCGCCGGAGAGACGCCCACCCGCAGCAGCGTACTGCAGGCTTTGCGCGACACCGAAAGCTATCAGGGTATCCTGGGACAGTGGTCATTCGATGACAACGGCGACACCACCTACACAGGCTTTGGCGTCATGACCATTGAAAATGGAGCCTGGGTAGCGCCATGATGGCTCTGAGCGCGCCCCGTACCCGTTCACTCACCAACGGTCTGATCAATCGCGTGCGCATCCTGGGCGTGTTGGTCGGGCTGACGATCGGTGCATTGTTGATCGCCAGCCTGTTTTATGCGTTTCAAAACGCCCATGCCAGCGTCGTCGCGGTTGCCAGAGATGCTGCCAAGCTGCTCGACCTATACCTGTCCAATACCGAAACAGACCTGCTGCGTGTCGGACGCATTCTCCCGCTGACCGACGAGGAAAACCGCACGGCAGTGCTGCGCGATGTACTGGATACCTATGGAGCCGTATTCCAGATCAGCTTCGTCGCTGCCGATGGACAGGTGCTGGTGGATCGGCGGCGGGTCGGGTCTTCGCAAACTGGAATACGCATCGCACAGCCCTGGCAGACGCAGACAGCGGATGGACAAACCTACTTTTCCGACATCGATTACAGCGAATTCGGCGTTCCAACCGTCACAATTGCCGTCCCGGTCTACGTCGATGATGGTGTGGATGGCTCACTGGTTGCGCGCCTGGAGCTCACCGCGCTCTGGAGTCTGATCGTCTCCATCCGCGCCGGTGACAGCGGTTATGCCTGCCTGATCGATGACCTGGGTGGAATGCTGGCATACCGCGATAACAAGAGTCCGTCGCGCACAACGATGCGTCCGTCTATGGATAACGATCTGTAAACTGCTGCGGCGGCGCCGGGGGCGTGCTGTTGAAAGCATAGTACACCCAGTATGCGCCGACAGCCGAGCGGCTATAGGTGATGCCCTGTCCCGCCAACCAGCCTTCGAGCCAGTCGCGCACGGGGATGATCCCACCTGTGATGAACGCGATCGAAGCACCCTGAGTCCGTGCCACCTCGACCGCCGCGACGTAGGGTTCGTAGCGGTCGTCGCGCGGGGTGTAACCCATGTCCGGCTTATAGGGCAGCGCGGCGCGGTAGATGAGGGTCTCGCCGCTCAAAAAGGCGAGTCGATAGGCGATCCAGTAATTGGCATACCCGCGCGTCAGCCCGTTTTCAGTGAGAAATGCGATCAGCGCGGCGTCATCGTCGTTGGGCAGATGGGTATCGAGGTTGAACTGCGTGGTCACGCCAGGCGGATTGGTGCGGATTGCAGCGACCAGCCCGATCGTGTGCAGCGCCAGTATCACCCCGATTACGGTCACCCCGACGGCGCGCGGCAAGCTGACGGCGAACGCCCCGATCGTGATCGCCAGCACCAGGGTCAATGGCAGGAAGTAGCGCCCGGTCGGATCGCTGCTGAAGCGCGACAGCGTGAACACCACCGCGAACAGCGCCAGCGTCAGCAGCATTACCGCGCGCCCGTCGCGCGTCAGCCCGTGTCCTCGGCGGACGAGTGTGTACAGCGACGACAGTGTTATGACCAGCGCGGCGAATCCCAGGACAGCGGCGAGCGGCGGATCGAATAAATAGCCCGACGCCCAGGGATAGCGCAGCCCGATCACGGCGGGCAAGCCGAGCAGAAACAGCCCGATCATGCGCTGATCGAGCGGCAGCGGCGCCACGTCGCCACCCGCGAACGAGTCCGGGGTGCCGCCGGGCAGATAAAAGCGCAGCGCCGCCCATTCGTTGTCCAGGTTGAACGTCCACCAGGGTGCACTGCCGACAAAAAACAGTGCGATCGCCGCGCCGATTGGGACGAGATAACGCCCGGCGTGACGCCGATCCGCGACCATGCGCGCCAGCAGCACCAGCGCCACCGGGGCGACGACCATCACGATCAGCCCATTCGTCCACCAGCCGACTCCCGCCAAAAAGCCGATCGCGGCATAGGCACCGACGCGCGGCGGATCGCCAGCACGCGCGCGGTTCATCGCTCCGGCGCCCAGGATCACGATCAGACAGCCGATCAGCAGCGTTTCGTTGTACCCACCCAGGGTCGCGGTCGTGTACAGCGCCACCAGTGTATTCGGCAGCGCCAGCAGCAGCCCGGCAGCCAGTGCGACTCCGAGTCGCCTACTGAGTCGATACGCCGCGATCGTGCCACAGGCGACGATCGCCAGATACAGCGCCGACTGCACGATCCGGATCGTCATGACCGACTCGCCCATCAGCGCGAATCCGCCCGCCACCAGCCAGGCATCGAGGCTGCCCATATACGCCTGTCCGTAGAAAAACACCGGGCGCGCCCCTTGTCCGATGTGGCGCGCCATCAGCGCGACGACCGCCTCGTCCGAATGAAACGAGACCGCCCCCGACGCCAGCAGCGCCGCGCGTCCGATCGCCGCGATCAGCACGACCGCGATCACCACCGTGATCAGGCGGCGAACAGGGATGTTCATGCCGGCGCCGACGCGATCGAGCCGATCACCTGCTCCAGCGTCGCTGTGAATGCCGCCGACTCGGACTCGCGCCCGACTCCGGCGACCGTCACCGCGGCACCGTCGATCGTGAAGGTCTGCGTGACTGGGGCGATCATCACGTCGGCACAGGCGGGCAAGTCTGGCGCGGCGACCGACTCGACACCGATCACGATCACCTCGCAGTCGCCGGGCGCGACCAGCGTCACGGCGATAGGTGCGTCCGCTGCCGAGGTGATCACCCGCCAGCCCACCGGGTAATCAACGCGAAAGGCGCCGGTGATCACGGTGTCGTCGGTGATGGTGACGCCGCGCGCGGCGTCGGAGTCGAGATTGGGCGGTACGCGGTTGGGCGCGCCGGGACTGTTCGCCATGTCACGCGACTCCGGATCGCCGCAGTGGACAAATCCGGCGTAGCGCGTCACCAGCCACACCCCCTGTTCGCCTGCGCCAAACCACTCCGCACGCGCATAGATACACACGCCGCTGGCGCCCGTGCCCGCCGCGTAATACGAGATGATGTCGATGTCCCAGGCGGTCGCCTGTGCTGTATTGGGCGCGGCGCGGCGGTAGACCGCGCGCTGCATCGCGCCCCATTCAGATGGGGTATAGCCGTCGATGCACGCGCTCAGGAGTCCATCAGGGCAATTTGCGGCGGCATAAGCACGGATGTCCGGGCTGACATGCGCCAGCGCCGCCGTTTCGTCGCCGCGCGCTACCGCTTCGACGAATTGCAGCGCGGCGTCGAATGCCGGAGAGGTGTTGGTCGGCGTGAAGACCAGCGACGCCGCGATTAGCAGCGCGCCGATGATGCCGACAGCGATTAGAATGAGAGTGAGTCGTCGTGTGTTCATGGGTGCGATTATAGGCGATCCAGCGCGATCGGTTCCAGTGCGCCGGGCGTCAGACCCGCCAGCGTGACTGCGCCGATCGACCAGCGCACCAGTCGCAACGTCGGAAAGCCGACGGCGGCGGTCATACGCCGCACCTGTCGATTCTTGCCCTCGGTCAGCGTCAGGGTGATCCACGCCGTTGGGATGCTGAGGCGAGTGCGGATCGGCACCGGACGATCGGGCAGATCGGGTGGCGTCTCCAGCAGTACGACCTGTGCAGGCAGCGTGCGCCAGGGCTTGCCAGCATCACTCAGTTCGACGCCGGCGCGCAGTCGATCGAGCGCGCTGGCGTCGGGGACTCGCTCGACCTGGACGTAATAGGTGCGCGGATGAGCGTGACGCGGATCGGTCAGTCGATGCGCCAGCGCGCCGTTGTCGGTGAGCAGCAGCAGCCCTTCGCTGTCGCGGTCGAGCCGCCCCGCCGCGTAGATTCCAGGGATGGTAATGTAATCCGCCAGCGTCGGGCGCCCGTTCGCATCGGTGAACTGGGTCAGCACATCATACGGCTTCCAGAAACGGTACAATGCCACAGATTACAGCCAGCGCCCGATCGCGGCGATCAGGCGTGATGTCGTATCGTCGCGGATGTAGCCGTTGTCTCGATACCACGCGAATGTCTCGCTTAGGCTCTGGCGCCAGTCGATCTCTGCCTCACCCAATTCGCGGCGCATCTTGCCGAAGTCGAAATAAATGTCGCGCCCGCCCAGGCGCGTCTGATTGCCATCGACCGGCACAGGC
This sequence comes from Anaerolineae bacterium, assembly GCA_034437395.1. Classification (GTDB taxonomy): domain Bacteria; phylum Chloroflexota; class Anaerolineae; order Aggregatilineales; family Phototrophicaceae; genus Flexifilum. The sequence continues at coordinate 20,643 of DAOTUN010000136.1, forward strand.
ACGCCGAACACGCGCAGCGCCTCGATCGCCTCCGCCAGCGGTGCCAGTGCCGCGCGCGGGATCGGCAGACCGGGCGCCGCGACCCCGGCGATACGTGCCGACACCTCGAACAGCGCCGCATGTTTGACGTTGTACGCGCCCAGGATGTAGCGTTCGCCGCTCCGTCCGCGCTCGGCGGCGGCGATATGCAGACGCGCCACGTCGCGCACGTCGATCACTGCGACTCCCCCCGGCGGCACCGGGATCGTCCAGCCGAGACGACGCACCTTCAGCACAATGTCGCCAGAGATGATATTGAGATCGCCAGGACCTAGGATCACGACCGGGTTGACAATCACCACATCCTGCCCGCCCGCCATCGCGTCCATGACCGACTCTTCAGCCAGCACCTTGCTGTGTCCATACGGGAATCGCTCTGGAGGCAGATCGAACGGGATCAGTTCGTCGGCGGGCTGCCCGTCGAGACGTGAGCCGACCGCCGCCGCGCTGCTGGTGAACACCACCCGCCTCACACCCTGGGACGCTGCCGCCGCCAGCACATTTTCCGTCCCCTCGACATTGACCGCGTACATCCGGTTGACATCGGCGCGCCAGTAGTCCGCGACCGCCGCGACATGGAACACCCAATCGCAGCCCGCGCAGGCGCGATCCAGGGAGTCGCGGTCGGTGACATCACCGAGCGCGCTTTCGTAGCTCAGCCCGACGAGTGCATCGAGACGCGAGCTGTCGCGGTGCAGCGCGCGGACGCTGTGCCCGGCGTGGGTCAGCGCGCGGACGAGATGTGCGCCGACAAATCCGGTCGCGCCAGTGACAAGAGCTTTCATGAGTGGGATCCAGCCTGCTTTCAGAATATGCAATCGCTGATTGTAACGCGCACGAACGCGAATTGGCGTTACAATCATTCATGAATGTGGAGGCATCGATTCGTGACACCTAAGCAGACTCCGCCCCGCGTCAGTGCAGCGCGCTCGATCACCCGCCTGCAGCGCACCATTGCGCTCATCGGTCGGTTGGCATTCGAGTCAACCGTGCCGATGCGCTCGCTGGAAGATCACGCCCGCGCGCGTACCGTGTCCGCAGTACTGGGAATTACCGTGCTGTCTGTGCTGCTGGTGGTGGTGATCGAGCCGCCAATGTACGCGGATCGGCCGCTGGTATGGGCTTTCCTGGGGACGCTTATCCTCAGCTACATCCTCGCTCGCCTCGGTCATTTCCGTGTAGGCGGGTCGATTACGTTGATCGCATTGGGCGTAATGCCGATCCTGCTGCTGTTGGTCGGTATCGATCAGCTCGGCATATGGCGCGTGGCGACGCTGCAGGCATTGGTGGTCGCGCTGGTACTGACCTACATACTCTACAACGTGTGGTACACCGTGCTGTATGGCGCGATCTTCGCTCAAATACTGCTGTTGTTGAGTCTTGTCAGTATTGCGACACCAGAAGTGCTGGAGATCGGCGCCGAAGCACTGCTGTCAGGAGTTGCCTTTCTGGGACTGCTGTCGATCGCACGCCAATATGCCTTCATCGATCGCCTGCACATCGAGCGCACGGTCGCATCGAGTGAAGCGCGCTATCGCGCCATCATCGAAGACCAGACCGAATTGATCTGCCGCTGGCTGCCCGACGAGACGACTACATTCGTCAACGACGCCTACTGCCGCTTTGTGGAGCGCACACCAGAAATGCTGCTTGGCGAGTCGGTCATGACTCTGGTGGAGCCAGCCGATCTCGCTGGCGTGCGCGCACAAATCGCCCATCTCTCCCGCCATCAGCCGACTGTCACCTATGAGCATCGCATGCATCGCGCCGACGGGGTGGTGCGCTGGTTGCAGTGGACGGATCATGCTATCTTCGACGGTCACGGCACGATCATCGAATATCAGTCGGTCGGGCGCGACATCACCTCGCTCAAAGCCGCCGAAGAGTCCGAGCGCGAACAGCGCATGTTCGCCGAGGCACTGCGCGCCAACGCCTCTGTGATCTCCAGCACGCTCAACCTCGATGAAGTCCTCGATCGGCTGCTTCAGCACATCGCCTTTGCCTATCCGTTCATCAACGCCAACATCATGCTGGTGAAAAACGGAATCGCACGCATGTCACGCTCATCCGGGCATTATGACGAAGCCTACGCCGCGCTGGTGTCGTCGCTGCGGCTGCGCGTGAGCGAGGTGCCCAATTTACAGCGCATGAGTGCCACCGGGCTGCCCAACCTGATGAGCGATAGCCATCATTCCGGTGAGTGGCTCGCCTTTCGAGGCGCGGAATGGATTCGCTCGACGGTAGGGGCGCCGATTCGTCTGGAACACGAAACGATCGGCTTTCTCATCCTCAACAGCGACACACCCGGCACGTTCACCGATAAACATGCGCTCTGGCTGCGGGCTTTTGCCGACCAGGCGGCAGCCGCCATTCGCAATGCCCGCCTCTACGAAGCGGTGCGCCGTCACGCCAGAGAGATGGAAACGCAGGTCAAGACGCGCACGACCGAGCTGGAATTGGAACGCAGCCGCCTCAGCGCCATCTTTGACTCGACCGGTGAAGGCATTGTCTATACCGAAGACGGAATCGTGCAATATGTCAACCCAACCTTCTGCAAGCTGTTGTACTGTGCCCCCGATCAGGTGATCGGCGCCTCGATCGACACGCTCTACAGCCCCAACGCCAGCGATGATATGCGCGCGATGATGGCGCACTACAGCGATATCATCCGCGAGATCGGCATCTTTCGCGGCGAGATCGTCCTGCGGCGCATCGATGGAACGGATTTCGACGCCGGACTGACCATCTCCCCCATCGGCAGCATCGACGACCGTCCAGCGCGCGCTGTCACGGTCGTGCGGGACATCAGCCAGGAAAAAGCACTCGAAGCCCAACGCTCGAATCTGCTTTCCTATGCCTCGCATGAGCTGCGCACGCCACTGACCAATCTCAAGACCCGTCTCTACGTGATCCGCCGCCGCCCCGATACCCTGATGGATCACCTGCCCGTACTGGAGCTGGTCACCTCGCGGATGCAGCACCTGATCGAGACGATGCTCGATGTGTCGCGTCTGGAACGAGGCATAGTCGATCTGGAATGTCTTCCAGTCGATCTGGTGCCACTGATCGAGGAGACGGCAATGGTGCAGCGCGCCGAAGCCGACAGCAAACGCCTCACTCTGCGCGTCGATCTGCCCGTCGAACCACTCATGATCGACGCGGACGCACCGCGTATCACCCAGGTGTTGACCAATCTGGTCAGCAACGCGCTCAATTATACCCCTGCTGGCGGCACGATCACGGTCAGCGCCAAGCGCACGGGCGATGTAGCGCTGATGGCAGTCAGCGATACCGGGATTGGAATCGCCCCCGAACATCTGCTTTACATCTTTGAGCCGTTTTTTCGCGTTGCCAGCAAAATCGATGGGACGGGCTTAGGGTTGAGCATCGTCAAACAGATTGTCACGCTGCACAAAGGTGAGATCAGCGTGCAGAGCGAGGTTGGGGTGGGCAGTCGCTTCATCATCCGCATCCCGTTGTATGTCGAGGAACGCACGTAACGCAGGGACTCAGCATGATGTGTCCCCTGTCGCCTCGGTCATAGCGACGCATCATGCTGCTTCTGGCGTGTAGGTGACCTGGCACTTGCGCGCGGCGTGCGATCTGCCATGCTCAAAGCATGTTTTTGTGATTCACTCGTTCTGGAAAAGGAGTTGTCTCGTGAATCGTGGTCTCTCTCATTTGATTCGCTTGTTTATCCCGCTGGTGATCGTACTGCTGCTCGTCCCGGTGACGGCGCAGACGACGCTGCCGCCTCAGATCGATCGTGCGATCGCGCTGCTCAGTCAGGCGCTCGGTCGTCCGCTGCTGCTGACCGACTTTGACCGCTATGGGTTCACGCAGGCATTCTTCCCAGACACGTCACTCGGCTGCGCGCTGCGTACTACTCCGACCACCTTTGCAGTGCCTGTGTCGGTCTACACCGTCGAACTGATCTACCAGGAAATTCGCTACGAATTTCGCGTCCGCGAAGACCTCACCGACGCCTTTCCGTGCGATGCCGCGCTGCTGGCACTCACACCAGGTGCCCCGAATTTCGCATTGACAGCGACACCCGACGCTGTAAGCAACTGTCCGCTCAATTTCGAGGGCTATCTGCGTCCGCGTCTGATCGCGGGCGGACAAGCCAGCATCGGTCTGGACGGCGCACCCAACCGCTTGCGTGCCCGCCCCGTGCGCGATGCCGAACAGATCGGTCTGATCGCGCCGGGGACGACTTTCGATGTACTCGATGGTCCCTCGTGTGAAGACCTCACCAAGATCATCTGGTGGCGTGTCAGCGCCGATGGCGTGATCGGCTGGACAGCCGAAGGAGTCGGCGCAGACTACTTCATCGACCCGATCGCGGGCGGACCGCTCAATCTGCCCCCTGAGCGCGCGCGCATCGCTCCGGCGTCCGCCAACTTACTGGCGCCGTTGACCGAGATCGCGTTTGGCGGCGGTACGGCGGTCGCATTCAGCGATGATGGCAAGATCGTGATCGGCGGCGCGAGCGGACTGTTGATCTACGATCTGGTCACCGGATCACAGCTCGATCTCCAGCTCACGATCGCCGTCGATGTCGCGCAGGTCGCCTACAGCCCGGACGGACGCTACATCGCCTTTGCCAGCCAGGATGATACGCTCTACATCACCGACACCCAGACGGGTACGACTATCACTCCGTCGGACGCACCCGACACCGACATTCGCGCGCTGGCATTCAGCAGCGGCAATCTACTGGCGATCAGCGGCGGCGATCTGCTCGGTGATCCGAGCGTGGCAAAGCTGTGGGCGATCTACGATATTCCCAATCAGCGCCAGCTCGCGGTCAATCCGACCACCAGCGCAGTGCGGGATGTCGCGTTCAGCCCCGATGGCACGCTGTTCGCCTGGATCGACAGCGCGCTTAATGTCATCAATGTGACCGACGGGACACCGCTGCTGGCGCAGCCGATCGCGGTGTCGGGCGTGCGCGGGCTGGCATGGCGTCCACTGGCGGTAGCAGGCGCCCCAAATCAGGTCGCCTATGCCGACGGCAGCCAGGTGCGCACCATCACGTTTGGCGGCACAGCGGCGGCGTTTGGCGACGCACCCGCGTTCTTCCCCGGCGTGATCCGCTACAGCCCTGATGGACTGTTGATCGCGGCAATGAATCTACAGTCGGCGGGTGAGCCTGTCCCGGCGGTCGTCACGCTCTACGATGCCGCGACGGGCGAGCTGCTCTACGGCACAGGCTATGATCTGGGGACGGATTTGCAGTTCAGCCCCGACGGGACACTGTTGGTGTTGGTGACCGCCGACTCGGTGGTCTTCCTGGGAGTCGATCCAGAGGGAATTGCGGTCGGGTAAGCGATGGAAACCGGGCGACCCAATGGGTCGCCCGGTTTGTGATATTCCTGCCAGCCTGGACGGTTGTCGTTACACCACGACCACTGTGCAGACATCGTTCAACGACGGCTCATGACAGGAGTGCTTTTTCAGGTGTGGGGGCGCCTGCATCACCTGCCGTCACCGTCCGCCGGATGCACACTCGATCGATCCGGCGCGCATCCATCGACAGGACTTCCAGCGTGAAATCGCCCTCGACGACCTGATCGCCCGTGTGTGGGATATGATTGAGACGGTGCATGATCATCCCGGCGATCGTGTTGTACGGACGTACCGTGTCGGGCGCATCATCGGGCAGTCCGACGCGCTCTGCCACCGTGATGTACGGCTCCAGCCCGCTCACCCACCACGATCCGTCGTCGTTGTGCACGATGCCGTTATGATCCTCGGTATCGTGTTCATCGCGGATTTCCCCGACCAATTCCTCCAGCACGTCCTCCAGCGTGAGCAAGCCGGAAATTTCACCGTATTCGCCCACGACCATAGCGATATGGGTCGCGTCCGCGCGAAAGCGTGCCAGCGCCTCGCTCACCGACAAGCCCTCGACTAAAAATACAGCAGGACGAATCACCGCGCGCACACTGAAGCTGGTGGAGTCGAGCAGCGCCGTCACCAGGTCTTTAGTGTTCAGAATGCCGACGATGTTGTCCGAGTCGGTGTCATAGACAGGCAGTCGTGTCACGCCCGTCTCGCGGATGGCGTTGACGACTTCCGGCAGCGTCAGCGTCAGCGGAATCGACTGGATGTCGGTGCGGGGTGTCATGATGCTGCGAATCGGACGATCAGCGATTCTGAGGACGCGCTCGATCATCTGTGCGCCGCCGCTCTCGACCGATCCCGACTCTTCGCCCTCACGCGCCATGTACAGAATGTCGTCGGTCGTCACCAGATTGCCGGCGTCATCGTCGCGTCCGAACAGGCGCACCACTCCCGCGACCGAAAAAGTCAGCAGCACGATCACCGGGCGGGCGATTAGCGCAATCGTCTTCATAATCGGCGCGGCGATGACCAACATGCGCTCGGCACGACGCAGCGCCAACCGTTTTGGCACCAGTTCACCGACGACCAGCGACAAGTAGGTCAGTCCCAACACGACGATGAACAACGCGATCCCTTCCGCTGATGTCGTCAGCGCCGGAATCCGGCGCAGCTCGACAGCCAGAATGTCCGCGATCCGCGCACCGCCGAATGCCGCGCTGAACGTACCCACCAGCGAGATGCCGACCTGGACGGTCGCCAGGAAGCGATCGGGGTTCTCCGAGAGTTCGAGTGCCGTCCGCGCCGCCACGCTGCCAGCGTCGGCTTGTGCCTGCAGCCGTCCGCGCTTGGCGGAGACGATGCTGATCTCGGCGGCGGCAAAAAAGCCGTTTGCCAGCGTCAGGATCAGGATGATCAGCAGTTCTATTCCGATACCGTCCATAATCTCTCGTCCATCCTATGCGTAATGGCTTGATTTATAACGGTCGGCAGGTCATGGCACCAGTCCCAAGTCGCGGGTTTTCGATCATGCAATTCAGGCGTATCTGTCCACTCCGTTTGTCTCATTGTGATACAATCACGAGCATGATGACGACCGACTCCCGCGAAGAACGCCGCGCCGCCCGCCAGCGCCGAACCCCGGCGATCTGGCAGCCGGGCGCGCCTCCACTCGAACGCGCGCCTTCCGAACAGGCGGTGCCGCGCGGCTGGCGTGTGCGTCCGCGCGCCGTCAGCGGCGGATTGGCGGCGGCGATCCTGATCGCGCTGGTGTTCCTGTTCGCTGGGGATGCGCTCTACGTCCACAGCATCCAGGTAGGCGGACTGCGCACCATGCGCGCCGATGAAATTTATCAGCTCACCGATGTGATCGGTTTACACGCTTTTTGGCTCGATCCGGCAGCCATTCGCGCCGACATTCTGCGCAGCCCGACCATTGCCGATGTCGAAGTGATCATCGGCTGGTCGCCTGAGCTGCTCACTCTGATTATCAGTGAACGCGAGCCGGCGCTGGTATGGGAACAGGCGGGGGCGGCGCTGTGGGTCGATGTCAACGGACGGGTGATGCGACAGCGTGAAGATCGTCCGGGGCTGCTGCGCATACAGACCGATCCAGTCGTGGACGGCGAGCCAGGCACCGAGGTCGGCGTCGCGGTCGTGGCGGGCGCCCTGCAATTGCAAGAGCTGCTGCCATCAGGGATGGTGCTGCATTTCCACCCCGACAACGGACTCGGTTACGACGACCCACGCGGCTGGACGGCTTGGCTCGGCACCGGGACGGGCATGGCGGAAAAACTGCGTATTCTGGAGGCGATCGCCGACGATCTGGACAAGCGTTCGGTGCGTGCCGACACGGTCAATCTGGTCAATCCCGACGCGCCGCATGTCACCACGCTGCGCCAGAACAACTAACATCATGACATCAATGAGGACGCTGTGAACGATCTGGTCGTAGGCATCGACATCGGTACGACAAAAATTTGTACGATCGTGGGTGAGGTGCGCCCGGACGAAATTTTCGTCGTCGGCGTCGGCATTGAGCCGAGCCGAGGCATGAAAAAGGGCGTCGTCAGCGACATTGGCGCGCTCACGGGGGCGATCACCGCGTCAGTGCATAAAGCGGAGCGCACCAGCGGCTACGAGATTAAACAGGCATTCGTCAGCGTCGCCGGGACGCATATCGCCGCCATGAACAGCCGAGGCGCCATCGGTCTGCCGGGGACGCGCGGTGTACGTCAGGAAGACCTCGACAAGGCGCTGGAACAGGCGCGCATGATCGCCATTCCGCACAACCGCGAGGTGCTGCACGTCATCCCGCGCACCTACTCGCTCGACGATCATCACAATGTGCGCAACCCGATCGGGATGCACGGTTTTCGTCTGGAGGTCGAAGTCCATATTATCACGGCGGCATCGACCAGCCTGGCAAACCTGGAACAGGCGATCCGCACCGCTGGCGTGATCCCCGATCGCTTCATCCTCAACCCACTCGCCAGCGGCGACGTGGTACTCACCCCTCAGGAACGCGAGATGGGCGCGATGCTGGTGGACATCGGCGGCGGCACGACCGACATCGCTATTTTCATCGAGGGGACGGTCTGGCATTCGGCGGTCATGGCAGTCGGCGGTGACATGATCACCAGCGACATCACCCACTGGATGCACGCGCCTGTCGAGGTCGCTGAAGAGGTCAAGATTCGGCATGGCAGCGCACTGGAAAAAAGCGTGAGCGGTTATGAGACCTTCATGGTGCAGCCGTTCGGTGAAGGACTGCCGACCGAGTACAAACTGAGCGAGCTGGCGATGGTGATCGAGGCACGAGCGACCGAGCTGTTCGAGATGGTTCACGACGAAATGAAACGCAGCGGCTATGCCAATCTGCTGCGCGCCGGCGTGGTGCTGACGGGCGGATGCGCCCTGCTGCCCGGACTGCGCGACCTGGCGGCGAATATGCTCGACTGCCCGGTGCGCGTCGCCAAGCCGGAGCGTCTGACCGGGATGGCGGACGCGCTGCGTTCTCCGGCGTACAGCACTGGGGTCGGTCTGCTGCGACTCGGCTTGCAGATGGACAGCGCCCCGATCGCCGTCGGCGCGACAGGCAGCGGCGTCCCGGTGCGCATCGGCAACCTGTTGACCGGATTCTTCAAACGCCTGCTGCCCGACGACGAGAAATGAAACAACGACAATATTGAACAGGAGGCACACAGGCAATCGGTGATTTTCTTCATCCCTTCGCGCCTTCCTGTTCAATCTTTTTTGTCGTTATTTTCTACTCCACCCGCACCGCATACTCGTACACATAATCGCCAGGCTGATAAATCGAAATGCCATCGAAGACTGCCCCCGCCAGCCGCATCGTCGCGGTCAGGCGCACGCCCGCACCGCTCCATCCGCTTAACAGCACCGCATAATCGGCGCACGCCAGCCCATCGCGCTCGCTCAGGAATAACCCGACCGTTGCATCAGGCACAGCTCGCCCCTCGACCGCAAAGCCCACGTCGATCGCGCGCAGGCTGCGCTCCAGCGCCCCGTTGTCCGCCGCACACCACGTCACCGACCAGATGTAAGACTCGCCCGCGTTCACGCTCGCGGTCGCACTCTGTGTCGAGGGTGTCACGCTGTCGGCAAACGCTGTATCCAATCCTGCCGCCAGATTGGGTGTACTCGCCAGTACATCACGGGTCGGCTCGCTCACCTGTACCGCCCCACCCGTCGGGACAGGGACGCTGGCGCCCCCGCTCGGAGTCGGCGCGTCGGTGAAACCCATCTCCATCGCCAGTTCATAGCGTCCTTCGCTATAGCCCTGCACCTGCTCGAAGCGCGTTGCCGCGACGGTGTACGTCCCGCTCTCTGGAAAGCGGATATTCAGCACCACCGCGTTCAGATCGCCCGCGCTGTCATCGTCGTAGGCGAGTACGTTGTCGTTGGCATCCAGGATGATCAACAGCGGATCGAGTCCGCCGTCCAGCGCGGTCATGCTGATGGTGACATATTCACCAGCGGCAGCCTCGAAGTCCCAGAATTCGACGTACTGTTCATCGGTGATGGCGCTGATGATGGTATCGCCTTCACCGCCCGCACCAGGTACACTCGTCGGCGCGCCCAACACCCCGCCGCGTCCGGCACCATACAGGCGCTGCACGCCCGCGATGTCATCGTCGCTCGGCTGCAAATTGTACGGACTGTACTGCGGATACATCAGCGCGCTGGCGTCGCTGCTGTGCAGCAAGCCGACGATATGCCCGAACTCGTGCGTCGCCACGCCGATCAGCGAAATATCGTTGGACTGCTGCGGCTCGTACAACGTCCAATTCTCGTCGATGTCGAATTCGACGCTGCCCGCGCACGGGCTGGACGGCGGGCACGCCTGCCCCAATACCTGCGATGAACCGTCGATTTGCGAGAACTGCACCACGATGTCGGCGTTCTGGTCGGCGACGCGCGTGAAGGTGAGCGGGGTGTTGTTCGTCCATGCCTGAAAGCCCTCCGCGATCACCTGCTCGACGGCGCCTTCAGGAAAGCCACCGATGATATTGACGATCACATAAGTCAGATCGGTCCTGCCCCAGGGTTCAGACAGTTGATAGCCCTGATAACCCGGATCGACCGCGAATGGCGAGTCCACACCGCCGCCATGATAGGCGATCACTTCGGCGGCGTTGTTGATGATCAGGGCATAGTTACCGCCACCGCCTTGCAGCTTGTTGGTCAGGCGCACACGGTGGACGCCTGTTTCCGGGGCGCTGACGCCTTCGATGCGGGCGTTGCGCTTGCCGCCGCCGTCGTCGTCCTCGGCGATCAGCGTGCCGTCCGGCGCATATAACTGCAAATAAGGGTCGATCTCGCCGCCTTTGGCATTGGCGATGATCAGCAGCGGATCACCCGCCTCTGCGAGAAAGGTATATTCGACTGTGCCGCCTCCGGCGAGCGCCCCGTCAATGGGTTCGCCGTAGCGCAGCATGATGCTGGTCTGCGCGTACAGCCCGACCGCGCCGACAGCCATCAGGAACACCATGGTCACCGCACCTGCAAATCGTCTCATTTTCATGACTCCTGGGACGTGGAAGTAGAGTTGTCTGTGATCGTAGGGGGGAGTCGGCGGGGGCGCAAGCGAAAGGGGGACTATGTTGGGG
>DAOTUN010000137.1:0-145820 GCA_034437395.1 Anaerolineae bacterium
GCCTTGGCGGGGGAAACAACGATGCGTCGTTCGCCGCTGTTTTATGCCATGCTGCTCGCCCTGTCCGTCGCGATCCTCGTCGTAGGCACGACCGCGCAGGACAGCGCCGACCCCACGCCGACGCCTAGTTTCACGCTTCCTGCCTTCATTGAGACGCCGCCATCCAGCACGCCAGCAAAGGCTGCATCGTCGTCAAGCCGACCAGCCTCGCGCCGCGCACCCAGGGTCAGACGCGCGGGGTGCGCATCGTCGCGCAGAATGCCGCCGCGCGTTGTGCGGGAGATTGGGCGGGGTTCGCACCGTAATTTTGCCAATACGCAGCCAGGTCAGCATCACAGCTTCTCACAATCGCAGGGACGCATAACAATGCGTCCACAGAGAAAATCGTGATTTACTGATACTGCTCTTTTACACGATCGCGCACCGTATCCAGGTCACGCCAACCCGTGATGCTCCTGCAGGCTGCGTACCTGCATCGGCTTGCTGCCGAGCGCCTTGATCGCCTGCACTGCCGCTGCCGCCGCGCTCAGGGTCGTGATGATCGGCACGCCGTAGAGCTGCGCCGTCCCCCGGATCAGATCGCCATCCTGGTGCGCCTGCCCACCGCGCGGGGTGTTGATGATCAGCGAGATTTCGCCTGCGCGCACCGCCTCGACGATGTTCGGTGATCCTTCGCTGACCTTGCGCAGCGTCTTTACGGGCAGCCCGATCGAACGCAAAAATTCGGCGGTGCCGTTGGTCGCCACCAGCGTGAAATTCATCTGGTGCAGGTCGCGCGCGATTTTCGAGACGGCGTTGCGATCGTTGGGATTGACGCTGATGAAGACCGCGCCCGCATCGGGACCGGTGGGGATCAGCGTGCTGGCAGCGATCTCCGCTTTGGCAAAGGCGTGACCAAAGCTGGCAGCGTGACCCATCACCTCCCCCGTCGAGCGCATTTCCGGTCCTAACTGCACATCGACGCCGGGGAACTTGTGAAATGGCATGACTGCCTCTTTGACGAAGAAACCATCGACGCGCGGCTCCTCGATGAAGCCGATTTCCGCCAGCGTTCTGCCTGCCGCGATCTGCGCGGCATAGCGCGCCAGCGGCACCCCCGTCGCCTTGCCCACGAACGGGACCGTGCGGCTGGCGCGCGGATTGACCTCCAGCACGTAGACCACCTCGTCCTTGATGGCGAACTGAATATTGAACAGTCCGCGCACGCCTAGCGCCAGACCGATCCGCTCGGTGTACTCGCGGATGATCTCGACATGATAGGCACTGATCTTGTACACGGGCAGCACGCACGCCGAGTCCCCGCTGTGGACGCCTGCTTCCTCGATGTGTTCCATGATGCCGCCGATCGTCACCCGGTCTCCGTCGCACAGCGCATCGACATCGACCTCGTAGGCATCGTCCAGGAATTGATCGACCAGCACCGGACGACCGAGCTGTTCGGCGTGCTTATCGAGCCATGCCCCCAGCATAGCCGGGTCGAACACGATCGCCATGTCGCGCCCGCCCAACACGTAGCTTGGACGCACCAGCACCGGATAGCCGATCCGATCGGCAGCCGCCAGCGCTGTCTCGCGCGTCAGGACGGTCGCGCCGTCCGGCTGCGGAATCTCCAGCTCGGTCATCAGCGCATGGAAGCGTTCGCGGTCTTCGGCAAGGTCGATCGTCTCGACCGAGGTCCCCCATATAACCGCACCGCCATCCGCCAGCGCGCGCGCGATATTCAGCGGGGTCTGCCCGCCGAACTGCACCAGCACGCCGTCGGGCTTTTCCTTGTCGATGATATTCAGCACATCTTCGGCGGTGATCGGCTCGAAATAGAGACGGTCGGCGGTATCGTAGTCGGTGCTGACCGTCTCCGGGTTGCAGTTGACCATGATCGTCTCGTAGCCCATCTCGTGCAGCGCGAAACAGGCATGGACACAGCAGTAATCGAACTCGATCCCCTGTCCGATACGATTCGGTCCGCCGCCCAGGATGATTACTTTCTTACGATCGGTCGGGGCGCTCTCGTCTTCCTGGTCGTAGGTCGAATACAGATAGGGTGTAAACGCCTCGAATTCCGCCGCACAGGTATCGACGCGATAAAAATTCGGCACCACGCCCAACGCGATCCGCCGGGCGCGCAGCGTAGGTTCGCTCACATCGAGCAACCGCGCGATGTGGGCGTCGCCATAGCCGTAGCGTTTGAGCGTGCGCAGTCGATCGGCGTCGAGCGCCTCCAGTGTCGAGCCGTCGGGCAACGCCTGCTGGCGCGCCTGCACCATGTCGCTCAACTGCCCCACGAACCAGGGATCGAAGGCGGTCGCGGCGATGATCGCGTCGGCACTCATGCCGGCTTCGAGCGCGCTGGCGACCTGGAACAGGCGTAATGCGGTCGGGACATGCAGCAGATCGGCGTTGGTGGCGACCGTTTTGGCGCCAAAGCCGACCATGCCGATGTCGAGCGAACGGATCGCCTTTTGCAGCGCTTCGGGAAAGGTGCGCCCAATGCCCATCACTTCCCCGATCGCCTTCATCTGCGGACCGAGCGTGCGATCGGCACCGGGAAATTTGTCGAAGTCCCAGCGAGGAATCTTGACGACCACGTAATCGAGCGACGGCTCGAACGACGCCGGAGTCACACGGGTGATGTCGTTGGGAATCTCGTCGAGATGATAGCCGACCGCCAGCAGCGCGGCGATCTTGGCGATCGGAAAACCGGTCGCCTTGCTCGCCAGCGCCGACGAGCGCGAGACACGCGGATTCATCTCGATCACGTAGACCTCACCGTCGGCGGGATTGACCGCGAACTGCACATTGGCGCCGCCCGTCGCCAACCCGATGCGATCAATCACCTTTTTGGAAGCATTGCGCAGGCGCTGGAGTTCTTTGTCGGTCAGCGTCTGCGCCGGGGCGACGGTGATGCTGTCTCCGGTGTGGACGCCCATCGGATCGAGATTTTCGATGGTGCAGACCACGACGAAATTGCCCACCGCGTCGCGCATCACCTCCAGCTCGTATTCTTTCCAGCCCAGCACACTCATCTCGATCAGCACTTCATGCACCGGACTCAGCTTGAGTCCGCGCTCGGCGATCGTGCGCAGCGAGTCGGGCGTGTAGGCGATCCCGCCACCCGACCCGCCCAGCGTGAACGACGGACGCACCAGCACCGGATAGCCGATCCGATCCGCCGCGTCGAGGGCGGCATCGATCGTCCCGACGACCTCGCTGATCGGGCAGCGCAAGCCGATCTCGATCATGGCGTTCTTGAACAACTGACGGTCTTCCGCCAGATTGATGCTCTCCACCTTCGCACCGATCAGCTCGACGCCGTGCCGGGCGAGCGCGCCATTGTCGGATAGCGCGATCGCCAGATTGAGCGCCGTCTGTCCGCCGACGGTCGGCAGCAGCGCGTCCGGTCTTTCAGCGGCGATGATCTGTTCGACGATTTCGGGAGTGAGCGGCTCGATATAGGTGGCGTCGGCAAACTCGGTGTCGGTCATAATGGTCGCCGGGTTGCTGTTGACCAGCACCACACGGTAGCCCTGCGCACGCAGCACCTTGCACGCCTGTACCCCGCTGTAGTCGAATTCGCAGCCCTGACCGATCACGATGGGGCCTGAGCCGATGATCAGGATAGTCTGGATGTCCGTCCGCTTTGGCATGACGCTTACCCTTTGGTCTGGTGTGCGCCCGTGACGCGGGCGACAAATTCATCGAAGAGATAGAGTGAGTCGTGCGGACCTGGCGACGCCTCTGGGTGATACTGCACGCTGAACGCGCCCATTTCGGTATGGCGCAAGCCCTCGATGGTGCCGTCGTTCAGATTGATGTGCGTCACCTCGGCGCCATGCAGCTCGCTGTCGGCACTGACGGCAAAGCCGTGATTGTGCGCGCTGATCTCGACCGCGCCGGTCAGCAGATTTTTCACGGGCTGATTGCCGCCGCGATGTCCAAAGCGCATTTTTTCCGTTCTGGCGCCCAATGCCAGTGCCAAAATCTGATGTCCGAGGCAGATACCGAACACCGGAGTCTTGCCCAGCAGCCCGCGCACATTATCGATCATGTGCGTGGTTGCCGCTGGATCGCCGGGTCCGTTGCTCAGGAAGACGCCAGCGGGCGCCAGCGCCATGACCTCCGATGCGCTCGTCGATGCCGGGACGACCAGCACGCGCAAGCCGCGATCGGTCAGCATCCGTAAGATATTCTGCTTGATCCCGGTGTCGTAGGCGACGATCAGCGGCGCGGCGTCCGTGTGAGCGACCTCGCCATAAAAATCCGGATTGCTGCGTCCTGTCCAGGGATAGGACTCCGCACAGGTGACATCATCGACCAGGTTCCAGCCGCTCATGTCGGGCGACGAGCGCGCCGCCTCGACCAGCGCGTCGGGGTCGCGCGCCGCCTCACCGTGTGCCAGCGCTGCGCGCATGGCGCCGCGCTCGCGGATATGACGCACGATCGCGCGCGTGGGCGCCTCGCTGATGCCGATGATCGCCTGTTCGCGCAGATAACCGTCGAGGTTGCGTTGTGCCCGCCAATTGCTGATGATCGGGGAGAGCGCCCGCACCACGAAGCCGGCGACCCAGATTTTATCGGACTCGGTGTCCTCAGCGTTGATGCCCGTATTGCCGACATGCGGCACGGTCATGGTCACGATCTGGCGATGATACGATGGATCGGTCAGGATTTCCTGATACCCGGTCATCGAGGTATTGAAGACGATCTCGCCCGTCGTGATGCCGTGCGCGCCGAATCCGACGCCAGGGAATGTCCGTCCGTCTTCAAGCGCCAACAGTGCTGGCTGCTGTGAGTGTTGCGCTGTCATACTGTTCCGCCCTTAGCTGCGATAGTGCCCATTGATGGAGACATAATCGTGCGTCAGGTCGCACGTCCAGATCAGCGCGCTGCCGTCACCCTGACCGAGGTCGAGCCGCACCACGATATTGGCGCCCTGTGCCAGCGCGGTCGCGGCGGTTTCGTCGTAATGGGTCGGCATGCCAGCATCGAAGAGCAGCAGACCGGGCGCGTCATCGGTGGCAGCGAAACGCAGCTGCATCCTCGCCGGATCGACCGCCACCCCTGACCGTCCTGCCGCCGCGATGATCCGTCCCCAATTGGCGTCGCCGCCGTAGAACGCCGTCTTGACCAGCGGCGAGGTGCCGATCGCGTTGGCGATCTGCTTCGCCGCCGTATCGTCGGGCGCGCCGGTGATCTCGATGGTGATGAACTTGGTTGCGCCTTCGCCGTCACGCACGACCGACTGCGCCAGCTCGACACATATCTGAGTCAGCGCGTGGGCGAACTGCGCCTCCAGTTCGGGCGTGTCCAGGATCAGGTCACTGGCGCCGTTCGCCAGCAGAAATACCGAGTCGTTGGTGCTGGTATCGCCATCGACCACAATGCGGTTGAAACTGACCTCGACCGCGCCGCGCAGCAGCCGTCCAGCCTGTTCGGGAGTCAGGGCGGCGTCGGTGACGATGAAGCCGAGCATGGTCGCCATGTTGGGAGCGATCATCCCGGCGCCTTTGGCGATCCCGGTGATCCGGCACGATCCGCCGATGATCTCGACCAGATCGGTGCTGGCGATCTTGGGTCGGGTGTCGGTGGTCATGATGCCGCGCGAGGCGGTGTGCCAGGCGTCATCGTCGGACGCCAGCGCCGCCGCCGCCAGATCGATGCCGCGCGCGATCTTGTCCATCGGCATTTGTGTCCCGATCACCCCGGTGGACATGACCAGCACCGACTCCAGCGGCACGCCCAGACGTTCGGCGGTCAGACGCGCCGTCTCAGCGGCGTTGGCGAGTCCCAGCTCGCCTGTGCAGGCATTGGCACAGCGGGTGTTGACGGCGATGGCGCGCACATCCGCGCCGCCGTTGGCAGCGAGCAAGTCCTGATCGTACAGCACGGGCGCCGCCTTCACCTGGTTGGTGGTGAAGACGCCCGCCGCCGCACAGGGGCGGTCGCTGCTGATCAGGGCAAAGTCGAGGGCGCCGTCGGCTTTGAGTCCGCAGTGGACACCTGCGACGTGAAAGCCAGTGACGGCGAGCGCTGGTTGAATGGCTTCGGTCATGGAGGATCGTTCCTTTCGTTGTAAATCATGATGCACAACAGGATCGTAGTGTTTGGCGTGCCAGACCCAGGATGGAAATGCCGACGCATGGTGATGCGTCCCTGCGCAATGAGTCGCGCGGACGCATCATGATGCGTCGCCGTTACAGCGCCGTCAGCATCCCGGTCAGACGCTCGACCAGCATATCGACATGCCCGGTCTCCGCGATCAGCGGCGGGACGAAACGGATGATGTGCGTCCCGGCATTGACCAGCAGCAAGCCATGCTGATAGCCCGCCTCGACGATCGGCGCCACCTCGACGTGCATCTCCAGTCCGACCATCAGCCCATAGCCGCGCACTTCCTTGATATGCGGGCTGTTGATCTCTTCCAGCCGTTCCTTGAGATACGCCCCGACCGTGCGCACATGGCTGAGGAAACCCGCCTCGGCGATCCGTTCCAGCACGTACAGCGCCACGCTGGTGATGAACGGTCCGCCCGCGAAGGTCGAGCCGTGATCGCCCGCGTGCAGGTGACTCGCCACCGCCTCGGTCGTCAGGATGGCGCCGATCGGCAGCCCACCCGCCAGCGGTTTAGCCAGCGTCATGATGTCAGGCGTGACGCCCATCGTCTCGTGCGCCCACAGCGTCCCGGTGCGACCGACGCCGCACTGCACCTCGTCGAACACCAGCATGGCGCCGTGCTGATCGCACAAGGCGCGCAGCCCCGCCAGAAATTCAGGGTTCGCCGGATAGATGCCGCCCTCACCCTGAATCGGCTCGATGAACACCGCCGCCGTCCTGTCGGTGATGGTGTCACGGGCGCTGTCCAGATCGTTGAACCGGGCGACGATGACATCCGCCAGCAGCGGCTTGAAAGGCTTCTGATACTTGTCCTTCGGCGTCAGCGAGAGCGTACCCATCGTGCGCCCGTGAAAGGCGTCGCTGAAGCACACCAAGCCCACCTTATCGGCTTCACCGCTGTCGTAGGCGACGCGCCGGGCAAACTTGATCGCGCCTTCGTTCGCCTCGGTGCCGCTGTTGCTGAAAAAGACGCGATCCGCGAACGAACGCTCGGTCAGCGCCTTTGCCAGCGCGACCTGGGGCGCCGTGTAATAGAGGTTGCTGGTGTGCAGCAGACCCTCCGCCGCGCGCTGAATGGCGGCGGTCAGGCCGGGATCGCCATAGCCGAGCGCGTTGACCGCGATCCCGGCGACCCAATCGAGATAGGCATTGCCTGCGTCGTCGTACAGCGTCATGCCTTCGCCGCGAGTCAGCACGAACGGCGCCCGTTTGTAAGTCTGCACGATATGAGCGGCGTCGTCCGCCATGATCCCGTGCAATTGCAGTGTCGTGTCCATTGATTGTCCCTTCATCAGCGGACGCATCGTGAATGCGTCCCTAAAAATACGCAGATTAAGTTGTCCCTACGGCGCGTGTCTGAGAAACTCCGCCCAGTGGAGCTGTTCCTCGATCCAGTCGGGATCATTGAATCCGGGCACGAGCCAGCCATTGCGCGTCTCATAATCGATGGTCGCACGGCACCAACCCATGATTTTTTCACCTGTATCCCGCGCCACCCTGCCAGAAAACAGCGCGTGCAGCACCAGTTTACGCGAATATTCCGAGCGCCGGACCAGTGTGTTGTACAGCAGATGATGCAGCTCGTGACAATTGGCGCACAACTGGATCGTCACTTTGTTTTCGCCATGCGTCGCTATGTCCCACAGATGATGACGGTGCGAGGTCGGATAGCCGCACGCCACGCACGCCGTCACGCGCTGGTGAAATTTAGGCTTGCGCCGCCGCCGCGACAGCTTGTAGCGCTGCAAGCGGTAGAAATCGAGCCAGTAGGCGACCAGCTCGGCGCGCGCGCCGACATCGGGCAGCGACGCCAGCGCAACGTCGAAACTGTCGAGAATATCACGCGCGTTTTTGTCCCGATACAGCGACCGCACCAGCGCGTACAGCGCCTCGGTTTGCTCGGAGTCTCCGTCGGGCGGAACGCGATCATCATCCATATTGTCCATGTTCCCCCTTTCGCATCCGGGCCCACGACCCGCACTGTGTTGGTATCGGCTGTCACATGCTCATTATGACGTAATAGCAGTGCCGCCACCCGACCGTAAGCCGTCCAGGTCGGTGATGACCGCCGCCAGCACACCACTCGCCGCCGCCGTGATCGCCGTGCGTATTTTCGGGATCATGCCGCCAAAGATCGTGCCATCGGCGATCAGCGCTTCCGCCGCCGCCGCCGTCAACCTCGGCACGACCATGCCATCGACCAGCACACCGGGCACATTCGACAGGAAGATCAGCCGATCGACGCCCATCACGGTGGCGATCGCCCCGGCGACGTGATCGGCGTTGACGTTGAAATTGCTGTCGCGCCCGATCGAGATCGGCGCGATCACCGGAATATAATCTGCGTCGAGCAGCGCACGCACCGGATCACTGTTGACCCAGGTGATCGACCCGGTAAAGCCCATATCGACCGTCGCGTGTGCCATTTTTTCGGCGCGGACGATGCCGCCATCCACCCCGCTCAAGCCGATCGCGTTGATTCCGGCGTTGACCAGCGTGCGCACCAGCCGTTTGTTGACCGCGCCGCACAGCACCATCTCGACCAGCGCCAGCGAGTCGGCGTCGGTGATGCGCACGCCTTCATGATAGGTCGGCGTGATGCCCATGCGTTCCTGCATCTGCGTGATCTCTTTGCCGCCGCCATGCACGATCACGACCGCGCCTGACAACGCCCTGAGTGCCTCCGCCAGACCGTCCAGGTACGCCGGGCTGTCCAGTTCGTGTCCGCTGATCTTGATCAACAGCATCAGAGCAAGCCCATCGTCTCGTCGAACCCGTACATCAGATTGAAGCACTGCACCGCCTGCCCGGACGCGCCTTTGCGCAGATTGTCGGTGACGCTGGTGATATGTACCAGCTTGTCCGCCGCTGGCGTGATGCTGATCGCACAGCCGTTGGTGCGGACGACGTGCCGCAGCGATGCCTGCTGCCCGGCTGGCAGGACATTCACGAGCGGCTCGTCGGCATACGTCGTCTCATACAATGACTGTACCATGCCAGAAAGGATGTTCGCATCATCCATTTTCAATTGGACATAGATGCTGGACATCAGCCCGCGATCGACCGGGAGCAGGTGCGGCGTGAAGATCAGCATCCCGGCACGCGGATTGAGCCTGGCGATCTCCTGCTCGATCTCCCCGACATGACGATGCGTGCGACCAGGACTGTAGGGCGAAAAATTGCCGAATACCTCGACAAAATGCGTGTTCGGTTTGGGTTCGCGCCCCGCGCCACTGACGCCGGACTTGGCATCGACGATGATCGGCGCGCCGGGGGCGATCCAGTCGGCTTTGAGCAGCGGGTACAAGCCCAACAGCGTGGTCGTCGGGTAGCAGCCGGGGGCGGCGATCACCTCGGCGCCGCGCAGACGGTCGCGGTAAAATTCCGGCAAGCCGTAGGGCGTGGTCGCCAGCATCTCTGGATGCGGGTGATCGTGACCGTACCATTGTTTATAGCTTTCCGGCGTATCCAGACGCAGATCGGCGGACAGGTCGATCACGCGCACGCCCGCGTCGCGCGCCTGTGCTGCCATATTCGCCGAGACGCCGTGTGGCAGCGCCAGAAAAACGGCATCGACCGCCTCCAGACTCACCGACTCCGGTGTGACATAGGTGAGGTCGGTGAACGGTACGGATTGTCCGGCGTAGGTGGACGAGGTGGCAAAGACCACTTCAGCGCACGGGTGCTTCGCCAGCAATTCGACGGCATCCTGTCCGGCATAGCCGCTGGCGCCGTAGACGCCGACGCGGATGGGACGGGTGGGCGTGGGCTGTGAAGATAAAATGGATTCGACGGGATCGGGCATGGCGATTGTGTTTCCTTTCCTGAGTTACAGGCAAATAAAAACCCCCGCCTCGTGTGGAGGTCAGGGGTCGGGTGCAGCGATGGGTGAGAGTCGGTCGAGACCGCGCTACGCCAAAGCTCCCAACCTGACCTCGAAAGTCAGGGGGCGACGGCTGCTGCGACGGATAGGACGGCTCGACGGGATCATGATACGCTGGCGACTCGTGTATAGAATTGAGTGACAGTCATTATAGCGGTGTATGGGCGAGGCGTCAATGTGCGATGCAACGGGCGAACGGTTCGTCGATGCGGCTGTACGAGATGAAAATATTGGACATGAGTTCACCGGTGCGGCGGTGTGATGTTTGCAGGGATTATGACGCGGGGCAGGGAATTAGGACAAGAGGGAGGGGTCATCGAGTATCAGGACGCGCACCCCATCGACGCGCTTGAACACCGTGTCATTGGTGAGAAAAGCATCACAGCCGGATTCGATCGCGGTAGCGATGTGTAGCGCGTCCGGCATCTTGAGTCGATAGCGCGCACGTAGTTGAGCGGCGCGCTCGGCGATGTCAGTGGATACCGCGATCGTGTTTACAATTGAATTCCGCAGTAACAATTCTCTGTAAATCTCAGCAAGGTGATTATCGCCGTCTGCAAAGGGTTTCATCAACGTTTCAGTTACAGAGACTGCGGAAGTCACAATCTTCATTTTCTGCGTTTCGATCACGGTGAAAACCGATCGTATTTTGGGCGCAAATAATGGATTGCGCTCCACGAAATAGATAAATGGGGATGTATCAAATCCCACCAGCCTCACATTGAGCAGCGCCTCACGAATCGTCACGGACGATGATCCCATTCCTCATCACGGACACGGCGCAAATACGCCTGGGCGTCTTCACCTGTGTAAGCGTATGCCCCAAGACCTTCAAAATCCAGCAGGCTGCGGCGTGGAGATGGCGTTCCGTTTTCTTGCGTTTCGGCTTCTGGCAGCATGTCGATGACAGATTTGATCAACTGCTTGCGCTCGTGGACGGGCATTGCCTGCACTTGTTCGAGAATTTCGATAAGAGACATGATTTATTCCTCTGATTCGATGACTTGATGATACCCCCATTATCCTGAACATCCCCTTCACAACCCATGATACACTGGTATCAAAATCAGAAAGGCGCCGACCATGCTCGGACACACGTTCAACGTGCAAAAAGCGGAAGCTAACAGGGATAAACTGGTCTCCCTGGCGCAGGATGGACGCCTGAACCTTCTGCTTGATATGGGTATCACACCAACGGAATCCACCTGATGATCGAAGTCCACCAACTCACCAAAAAGTTCGGCGATCGCATCGCCGTCGATCGCATCTCGTTCAGCGCCAAGCCCGGCGAGGTGATCGGCTTGCTCGGCGCCAATGGCGCGGGCAAGACCACGACTATGCGGTTGCTGACCGGGTTCCTCCCGCCGACTGAGGGCAGCGCGACGATCGCCGGGCACGATGTCGTCACCGACTCGCTCGACGCCCGCCGCGCTGTCGGCTATCTGCCCGAAAGGGTGCCGGTATATCCCGATATGACGGTGCGCGAATTTGTCACTTTCTGGGCGCGACTGCGCGGACGTCGTGACGCCCAGGCGGGCGCGGACGCCGCGATCGAGCGCGTCAACCTGAGCGATCGACGCAACACGCTGATTCGCAATCTGTCGAAAGGCATGAAACAGCGGCTCGGCTTTGCCCAGGCGCTGGCGCACGATCCGCCTGTGCTGATCCTGGATGAGCCGACGATCGGCATCGATCCGCAGCAGGTGATCGAGATACGCGAGACTGTGCGCGCGCTGGGACAGACCAAAACGGTGTTATTCAGCACGCATATCCTGTCCGAAGCGGACTCGGTGTGCGACCGGGTGCTGATCCTGCATCAGGGCCGGATCGTCGCGCAGGGGACGCCCGCCGATCTCAAGCGCAAGCTGAAGCCGGGCGCCACCCTGGAGGACGTATTCCTGAGTATCGTTGGCAAGTCGGTCAGTCAGGCGGGAGGCTAACGCGATGACAGTCATCTTTCGGCGCGAGATCGCGCATTTCCTGACCTCGCCATTCGCCTACGTGATCGCGGCGGCGGTGCTGGTGCTGACCGGGCTGCTGTTTGTGCAGGATCTGAATACCAGCATGGGCACCAAAGCCGCCGATCCCGCGCTGGTGCCGACGGTGCTGTCGTTTGCGATGGTGTTCTTTGCCCCGCTGCTCACCATGCGCATGTTCGCGGAAGAGCGGCGCGAAGGCACGATGGAGCTGCTGCTGACCGCCCCGATCAGCGAACTGAGTATCGTGGTCGGCAAATTTTTCGGCGCTTGGGCGTACTATTCGCTGCTGCTGGCGGTCACGCTGGTCTATCAGGTGGTGCTGGCGCTGGTGACACAGCCCGACCTCGGTCACACGGTCAGTGCCTATGTCGGCATCTGGCTCTACGGCGGCGCGACCCTGACCATCGGCATGGTCTTTTCGGCGCTGACAGAGAATCAGATCGTCGCGGCGTTTCTGGCGATGGTGACGCTGATGCTGCTGTGGCTGGCGGATCAGGCGGGACAGGTGATCAGCAACATCACGATCGCCTTCATCGTGCGCGTGCTGTCGCTGCAAGGGCATTACTCGACCTCGTTTGGCGCAGGCTTGGTGCGCGTCGAGGATGCTGCTTTTTTCGCCGGGATCATCGTGGTGATGCTGTTCGTCACGGCGCAGATCGTCGAGGCGGGACGATGGCGCGCATGAACCAAAAAGGAACGCAACATGGATCGATCGTCATCCGCCGACGCCTGATCGGGTCCTTGGGCAGCATCATCGGCGTGGGCGGGGTGATCGCCGGGGTGGTCGGGCTGCTGTGGGCGGGGACATTCGCGCCTTATGTGATCGCGGCACTGGCGATCGGCGTCGGCGGGTTCGCATTGTGGGCATTGATGACACCGCAGGAGTTCGTCGGCTTTTTCAGCGGACGCGGGGTACGCTTTGGGACGGTGGCTGCCTTTTCGACGCTGCTGTTGATCGGGATCGTGGCGCTGGTCTATCTCCAGCTTGTACGCGCCGCCTACACCTACGACACCACCCAGTCGAGCGAGTTCACCCTCAGCGCCGAATCCGAACGGGTGCTGGCGCGTGTGGATCGACCGATTCGGATCATCGGATTTTACAGCGCGCGCGCCCTGCGTGACCGCGAGATCGACGATCAGTTCTTCCGTCTCTATGAAACCGCCACCAATGGGCTGATCACGCGCGAATATATCGACCCGGACGAGCAGCCCGCGCTCACGCAGCGTTTTGGCGTCAACTACGATGGACAGACCTTCATCGGTGAGCTGAGACCGGATGACACGATCGATCTCGCCACCGTGATGCACGTCGTGCGCGGGGTGGCGCAGGAACGCGACATGACGCGCGCGATCGCCAGCCTGATCGTCGCTGGACGGATCACGGTCTATTTCGAGAGCGGGCTGGGCGGACGATCGCCGGACGACCTGACCCAGGATGGCATCTCGGCGGTGTTCGGCGGCGTGATGCAGAATGGCATCATCGCGCGCACGCTCGATCTGCCCGCGTTGGCGCGCAGCGGCGGCAGCATCCCGCCCGACGCCGCCGCGCTGGTCTTTCCGCGCCCCATCCGTGATCTGAACGAAGAAGAGACGCGCGTGATCGCCAGCTATCTCGATCAGGGCGGGTCGCTGTTGCTGCTGGCGGACGTGCTGTTCAACGACAATCCGTTCATGGCGCAAAATGGGGTATTCAATCAATTCCTCTTGAACGACTATGGCATCGGCGCGCTGGACGCCGCCGTCGTCGATCCGGGGGCGAGTGGACAGACGCCGCTGGAGGTGATCAGCGCCTTCGTATTTGCGGAGTCGCCGATCGCGGAACGGCTCGATCCCGGCGCCAACCCGACCCTGTTCTCGATCGCGCGGGCGGTCGATGTGCGTCTGACCGAATTACCCGATTACATCGCCACCGGGCGCGTCATCTTCAGCACCGATCAGGCGTATGGCGAGACCGATTTCACCCGACTGGGCGAGAGCAATCAGTACGGCTACGACGCGGGCGTCGATCTGCCCGGTCCGCTGTCTACGGTCGTCTGGGCGACTCACACCCGCAGCGACGCCAAGATCGTGCTGATCGGCGATGGCGACTTCATCTCCAATGGCAGGCTGACCACCCCCGAAGGCGAGATCAGCTATGCGGGCAACGGCATCCTGTTCACAGACGCGATCGTGTGGCTGACCGACTTCAACGAAGAGATCAATTTCGCGCCACAGATGTTCAACCAGAATATCCCGCTGATCTTCGTGAGCCAGCAAACGCTGAACGCGATCGTGTTCGTCGTGATCATTTTCATGCCGCTGGCGGTGCTGGCGATCGGGATCGGCATACGGGTGCGGCGGGGGCGCGGATGAAAAATCGTCGCACGACCGTGATCGTGCTGGGGCTGGTGTTCATCGGGGTGGCGATCTGGTCGCTCACCACCCCGCCGGGCACGTCCGCCCCAGCCACGCCTGCAGGGACGCCGATCCTGCCTTTTTATCGTGTCTTTCCCGATCTGGCGGTGTTGGATATTGCAGCGGTGCAATTGAGAAGCCCGGAGACCCAGGCTGTCCTGGCGGTGCGCGTGGATAGTGATGGCGTGTGGCAGGCGATCGCGCCTCAAGGCGTGCCAGACCCCGCACAGATGACGGCGCTGGCGCGCACGCTGGTGCTGCTGCCCTATACCACCACACTCGTATCCGACTCCGCGCTGACCGTGTACGGATTCATACCGGAAGGCATCCTGAGTATCGAGCTGCTGCTGACCGATGGATCGACAGCGGCGATCGCGGTGGGTTATCGTACCCCCTCCGAACAGGGCTACTATGCAGTTGTGGACGACCGCGCGGAGCTGTATATTTTGGATCGTGCACCCGTCGATTACCTGATTAGTCTGCTGCGGAATCCGCCAATTGCTTGACAAGGGGAGCGAAAGTGTTTATTCTGTCAGATTGCATCGTAAAGATAGGTGACCGAATCCTGTCTGCCCCGATCCCACGCAGTCCGCTGTATGACGCTTGTCCTCTCAATCGTCGAGTCTCAGGGCAGATTCTTCGTTCACTCTAGTCGTCCGAAAGGGTATAGGCGACTTTTGTAGTTGCTGTTGAACATATGGTGATGGTCAAGGCTAATCGAGAAGAACTACGTAACCAACTCATCCAACGTGCCGGCAAGCAGGGCAGTCTCAGCTATGACGATGTTCTCGCCGTCCTACCTGAAGCTGAACGCGACCTGGGACTGATCGATGATTTGATGGATGATCTCATGGAAGCTGGTATCGACATCACCAGCGCGGATGATCCTGCGCGTAGAATGTACGAGTCGGGTGAGATGGATCGCGCAATGGAAGATGCCACGTTCGATCTGGAAATGTTCGACGAAGACGATATCGAGACCACTTGGGGTTTCGATGATACGCTGATCAAGGATGCTGGCTATCAGCAGGCGCTCGACAGCGATGATGTCGTCGGACTTTATCTGAAAGAAGCAGGGCGTGTACCGCTGCTGAATGCCGAAGAGGAAGTCTCTCTGGCAAAACGCATGGAACGCGCTGTCGAAGCACGCCGCACGATCGAAGAAGACGGCGACACACTGCCGCTGGACGATGTATACGATCTGCGTGACCTGATCTCGGATGGAGAGCTGGCGCAGGAACATCTGGTGCGCGCCAATGCCCGTCTGGTGATCAGCGTCGCCAAGAAGTACATCGGACGCGGTGTGCCCTTCCTCGATCTGATACAGGAGGGCAACATCGGACTGATCCGCGCCACCAACAAGTTCGAGTATCGGCGCGGACACAAGTTCAGCACCTATGCCACCTGGTGGATTCGTCAGGCGGTCAGCCGGGCAGTTGCCGACCAGGGGCGCACCATTCGTGTGCCCGTCCATATGGGCGACCAGCTCAACCGGATGCGCCGTATACAAATGCGCCTGACACAGGAGCTGGGACGCGACCCGTCGATCGATGAGATCGCGGTGCGCATGGAGACGACCGCCGACAAGGTGGAAAATCTCCTGGAGATCGCGCGCCGTCCAGTCAGTCTGGAGACGCCGATCGATGAAGATGGCGACAGCACCTTTGGCGATTTTGTCGAAGATGTCAGCAGTCCCGCGCCTGCCGAAGAAGTGGCGACCAATCTGCTGCACGAACAGTTGAAGACAGCGCTCGATCGACTGCCCCAGCGCGAGGCGCAGATTCTCAAGCTGCGCTACGGTCTGGAAGATGGCAAGGTCTACACGTTGGAAGAAGTCGGTCAGGCGATCGGGGTCACCCGTGAGCGTGTCCGTCAGCTCGAAGCCCAGGCGCTCAACCGTCTGCGCCAGTCATCGGCACACGTCACGCTGCGCGATTACCTCTACGAGGAGTAAAGCGGCGTTGCGCACTCGTGGAACGTCTGGCGGCTGGCTGTGGTCTGTGGCGCTGATCGCGCTGGGGATCGTGCTGCTGCTAAACAATTTTCTGCTGATCAGCGGCTTCAACGTGCAAACGTTGCTGCCGCTGATTTTGGTTGTCCTGGGCGTGGTCATCCTGGTGCGCGGCGATCTGTTTGCCGGGGGCACTGGCAAGAATTTTGGGATCACGCGCGGCAGCGTCGAGAGTGCAGCGCTGGAGATCAGCGCCGGGGCGATCGACGTACAGGTCTATCCGCTCCAGCGTGAAGGACGGCTGATCGCCGGACAATTCGCGCCGGACTCGCGTCCGGCGCTGTCGGTCGAGGGCGTCGATGCCCGGCTGCGGCTCGATCGCGCTGCCACCCCATTTTTCGCCTTCACCCCCTGGCAGATTGCCTTGGCGCGCGACCTGCCCTGGAAAGTTTATGTCAGCACGCATCTCGGACAGGTGAATATCGACTGCGGTGGGTTGATCGTCGCGGGCGGCGTGATCGCCACCGGGGTGGGAGATATTCAATTCGTCGTGCCGTCCGAGGCGCTGGCACCCCTCTATCTGCGTTCATCCCTGGGCAATATTCGCGTGCAAGCCCCGGCAGGACACAGTGTGCGTGTGATTGCCAAGCCGACTCGCCTCTTCCGCATCCACGCCGATGAGACTCGCTACGAACAGGTGGAGCCAGGGGTGTATCGTGCCCGTGACAGCGTCTCCGACCGCCCGGAAATCGTGCTGTTCGTGTCGAGCGTCTTCGGCGACGCTTACCTGACGTAGCGCAATCATCATGCCTCAAGCCCTCAATCTGATCATTCGTGATGCGCTCCCCGACGATATAGCGGGCTGTGTCGCGCTCGATCACGCCTATGAGACCGATCACGTCTGGCAGATGCACATGCGCCAGGACGACGGCTATCTGACGCATTTTCGCAGCGAGCGTCTGCCGCGCACACTGGAGGCAACCCACCAGCCCGATCCGGCACGGCTGCGCGACGGACTGGCGCCAGATCGCCTGTTCGTGGCAGCCTGCGACCGCGATTCAGGCGAACTGCTCGCCTATCTGCTGATGAGCCGCGACATCATGCGCCATACAGGACACATTGTCGATTTTGCGGTCGATCGCCCGGTGCGGCGCTGTGGGATCGGGCGGCGGCTGATGGACGTGGCGGCTGCCTGGGCGCGGGAACAGCAAATTTCCCGGATACAAATCACCGTCGAGACGACCAATCAACCCGCGATCGCTTTCGTGTCGGCACTGGGCTACAGCTTGTGCGGCTACAACGATCGCTATTTCCCCAACCGCGACATCGCGCTCTTCTTCACGCAAGTCATCCGTTAAAGCTGATCGTCTGTGAGCCTGATCACTGCCCTGCTGACCACTGCCAACGCGATTCTGACAGCGGCGATCGTGATCGTCGCTGCCTCGATGCTGCTGTACAACCTGACTCGCAATCTGCGCGATCGCGTCGCGCGCACATCGAGCGTGGTGCTGGGCTGCCTGACCATCGTGTATATCTGCGACACCTTCCTGTCGCTGGGTCCTGATCCGCGCACCTACAGTGCAGTCCTGCGACTGCAATGGCTTGGGATCGCCTTCATGCCGGTGGCGATGTACCACCTCTCCGATGCGCTGCTGGCGACGACCGGCTTGCCCTCGCGTGGTCGGCGGCGGCGGGTGATCCGCGTGCTGTACGGGATCAGCCTGATCTTCTTTCTGCTCGCCACCTCGAGCGACGCGCTGCTGCGTCCGGTCGTCATCGCCTCGCCCAGTCGTGTCGGCGGCGATTCGGACGTGACCGTTGTGGCGGGCGGAGCATTCACGGTGTATCTGGTTTATTTTTTGATCGCAACGGGCGCGGCGTTGTTGAATGTGCAGCGGGCAAAGAACCGCTGTATCGCGCGCAGCACCCGGCGACGCATGGGCTACCTTCAGGTCGCCATGCTCACGCCAGCGGTCGGCATTTTCCCATTTGCACTGCTGCTCGGGCCCGGCACCGAGCTGTCGCTGACCGGGCTGGCGCTGGTCAATGTGGCAAATGTCGTCGTCATTCTGATGCTGATTTTCCTGGCGTATCCTTTATCTTTCTTCGGATCGCGTATCCCCGACCGCCTGGTCAAAACAGAATTGCTGCGTTTTTTCCTGCGTGGACCCGGCACGGGTATGCTGGCGTTGGGTGTGATCGTCACCTCGACCTCCGGTTTTCGCGTTCTCGGCTTGCCCAGTGACGAGTTTATGCCATTCGCGGTGGTCGTGGTGGTGCTGTTCTGGCAGTGGAGCGTGGCACTCGCCCTGCCCACCATCGAGCGACGGCTGATTTATCCTGGTGAAGACGCCGATCAAATCGAGAAACTGGAAGGATTGAGCGACCGTCTGCTCACGCGCGGCGATCTGCTGCAGCTGCTCGATGCCATCCTCGCCTCCACCTGCGATTATCTGCGCGTCAGCAGCGCGTTTGTCGCGGCGCTCGGCGACGATCCGCAAAACGAGATCATCGCCGCGCAAGGTCCGATGATCCCGGATGCGAGCCAGCTCACGAGTATCCAGACAGCGCTGGCAGCGCGCGAAAGCGGCGTCAGCCTGCTCGCCTGGAATGGGCTGTGGCTGGCGCCTTTGGTCAGCGGGCGCAGCGGCAGCCTCCCTGTCATTGTCATCGGCTGTCTGGGCATTCAGGCACGGGCACCGCAAATCGATCTGACCGCCGATGACCAGCGGATGCTCGATGCCTTCGTGCGCCGCGCGGCACAAACCCTGGACGATCTGTCGCTGCAAACAGAACTGTTCGCGGCTTTGGAGGGGTTACTGCCTCAGGTCGCATTGACACGTTCACGCAGCGCCGCTCTGGAATATCGAGTGAGTCAACCGTCTGCCGCGCTCGACAATGCCCCTGCCCCCAATGCACGGGGGGAGCGACTCGACCATAGTGACGAGGACGCCTACAAAGAACAGGTACGCGCGGCACTGCGTCATTACTGGGGCGGTCCCGGCTTAACCAGCAGCCGCCTGCTGGAGACGACGCTGGTGCGCGAGGCACTGCCCGTCAACGACGACAATCCGATCAAGGCGCTGCGGGCAGTGCTGACGATGGGCATCGAAAAGCTGCGGCCTGAAGGCGAACGCAAGTATCTGCCTCCAGAATGGACGCTCTACAATTTGCTCGATCTGCGTTTCGTGCAGCAGAACAAAGTCCGCGAGGTGGCACAGCGATTGGCACTGGGCGAGAGCGATCTCTACCGCAAGCAGCGGATCGCCATCGATCAACTGGCGGAGATCCTCTGGAAACTGGAGCGGGACAAGCAGGCGAAACGCTAACCGTAAACGCCTGAAACCGGGCATCACAGCGAAAGATTGCCCCGCTCTTCCCCTGATGTTATACTGACGGCACAGGTTTTTTTAACACGGACTGCATCCACGTCAGTCGTCCTGAACCACACCGCGCGCGTCGCTTGAGAGTTGATTAGGAAGCTATCGTGACGCAACCTGCAAAGCCGGGCGCTACACCGCCCTCGAAAGACAAGGGGTCATCGCCGGGCGGCATAGCGCCGTCGAAAGACAAGGGATCATCCAGCCCGCGCGCCAGCGAAAAGCTCAAGGCGCGTGCCGCGTCGCCCGCGTTGGAGCGCTACACCGTCAAAACGGAATTCTGGGATTCGCTGCTCAACGCGCTGCCCCCCTGGGCAGACGAGATCGCCGCGATCACCCTGATCATCTTCGGAATCATGTCGTTCCTGTCGCTGATCAACGTCTCAGCCGATGCCTCGCTGTCGGCGGCATGGTCGAATGCCCTGACGAGTTTGTTTGGCGTGGGCGGGATCATCGTCTGTGCAGGCTTGTTCGCACTCGGCGTGGTGATCCTGCTGCCCAAGCTGGGGATCGTCATCCGCTTTCCAGCCCGGCGTATTCTGGCATTGGAAGTCGTGTTTCTGGCACTGCTGGCGCTGCTGCATCTGGCGGCGGGCGACAGCGAGCTGCGTAATCTGGCGCGGGCGGGACGCGGTGGCGGTCAGGTCGGATGGGCGTTGAGCGCGGTGGTCGTCAGTCTGTTTGGATCGTCGGTGGCGATCGCACTCTACACCACACTGCTGATCGTCGGAATCGGTATCGCCCTGGGCGTGAAGCGGGATCACGTCGTGCGCGTGCTGTCACGGCTGCGCATCGGACTGACGCAGATTGCCGCCGACTGGCGCCCGGCGCCGCGTCCGCGTCCACAGCGTCCGTCGCTCGACGACGGCTTGAGAGCCGAAGCCAACGCGGTCGTCATCGAGGACAGCGGCGCCCCCGCGCTCACGCGCGCCAGCGAGGTCGCACAACAGCGCGCGCGCACCTTCTCGATGATGCACATCCGCCCTGACGCCGACAGCCTGCCGCCGTCGCTGCGTTACAGTGCCCCTACCCCGCCCGCCGACGATGAACCTGTCGATACACCCGTGCCGATCGATTACTCGCAACATCCCTTGTTCAAGCGCACGGCGGAGCCGCCGCGCCCGATCAATATCGGCACCATGCAGGTGATCAAGAAAAAGGGCGAACAGGCGACCATCGCCCGTCCCGATGGGCGCGTCAAGCGTTTTTTCACCACCGACAATTTTAAGGAAGTACGTCAGATCGGCAAGCGCGAACCCGATCTGCCCCTGCTGTCGCTGCTGATCGACACGCCCATAACCGTTCCCGACGACCAGGAGATCAACAGCAACGTGCTGCTGATCGAAAACACGCTGTTGGAATTCGATATCGATGTCGATGTGGTCGATGTGCATGTCGGTCCGACAGTGACACAGTATCTGATCCAGCCATTCAAAGAAAAGACCGACGACGCGGGCGAGATCGCTTTCAGCCGCACCCGCATCAGCAAGATCGCCTCGCTCGTCAACGACCTGGCGCTGTCGTTGTCGGCAAAACGTTTACGTCTGGAGACTCCGATC
This sequence comes from Anaerolineae bacterium, assembly GCA_034437395.1. Lineage (GTDB taxonomy): Bacteria > Chloroflexota > Anaerolineae > Aggregatilineales > Phototrophicaceae > Flexifilum. The sequence continues at coordinate 21,258 of DAOTUN010000137.1, forward strand.
CCCGGCACCAATTTCATCGGCGTCGAGGTGCCGAACCGCACACCGAGCGTGGTAGCGCTGCGATCGGTGTACGAGAGCAAGGCTTACTACGAGCAGCTGCAAAAGAAAAAGACGCCGCTGTTCATCCCGCTCGGACGCGACGTGGCGGGCGAACCCGTCGGGATCGACCTGGCGTCGATGCCGCATCTGCTGATCGCCGGCACGACCGGATCGGGCAAATCGGTCTGTATGGCGGCGATCGCCACTGCGCTGATGCTGGACAACCTGCCGAACGTGGTCAAGCTGGTGATGCTCGATCCCAAAATGGTCGAGTTGAGCCGTTTCAACGGTCTGCCGCATCTGTTGGGACCCGTCGAGACCGAGCTGGAGCGCATCATCGGCGTGATGCGCTGGTGTACCCGCGAGATGGATCGCCGTTACAAACTGCTCGAAGAAAATGCCGCGCGCAATATCGACATCTACAATTCGCGCCTGGGTCGGCGGCGCCGCGAAGAGTATCTGCCCTACATCGTCATCATGGTCGATGAAGTCGGCGACCTGATGATGACGCATCCCGACGAGACCGAAAAGACGCTGACGCGCCTGGCACAGATGGCGCGCGCCGTCGGGATGCACCTGATCGTCGCCACACAGCGTCCGAGCGTCGATGTGATCACCGGACTGATCAAGGCGAACTTTCCATCGCGCATCGCGTTTTCGGTGGCATCGGGCACCGACTCGCGCGTGATCCTGGACTCGGTCGGCGCTGAGGCGCTGCTCGGTCGCGGCGACATGCTCTATCAGGCTGCCGACATGCTGGCGCCTCGCCGTGTGCAGGGCTGTTATGTCTCCGACGACGAGGTGCGCGCGATCGTGCATCACTGGAAGACCTGGACGCAAAATCAAGAGGATTTCGCACCCGGACGCGCCGTCGGACCCTGGGAGCGCGGCTTGACCCGGCGCGAATTCCTGAGCGAGACCGACCCAATGCTCGAACAGGCGATCGAGCTGGTGATCGCGGAACGCGAAGCATCGGCATCGCTGATTCAACGGCGTTTAGGATTGGGTTATCCGCGCGCGGCGCGCATCATGGATTTGCTCGAAGAATTGGGCGTGATCGGCAAGCAGCTTCCTGGTGCGCGCGGACGCGAGGTACTGCTCAAGCCCGGTAAAGACCCATTCAAGGAGATCATCGACAAACGCCTGAGCAAGGGCGGCGGATCGTCCACCCCATCGTCGTAGGGGGTTTGGCGTGCCAAACCCGGTCGATTCTAGGCGGGACGCATCACGATGCGGCGGGTTCGATCAAATCCGGCGAATCGTTCATGGGGCGATTGACCGCGCGCGATACCACGTAGGCATCCATGCTCCCGCTGTATGGTCGCATCAGGGCGCTGGTCGCGGGCGTGGCATCGCCATCATGCAACCAGACTTCATAATCGCGCCGATCGAGGATGACCGGCATCCGATGATGAAACTGACTCATGTATTCGTTGGCGTCGGTGGTGATGATGGTATAGCTCTTGACGGTCTCGCCCGTCTCTGGCTCACGCCATACTTCCCACAAGCCCGCCAGCGCGAACAGGGGCGAATCGGGCAAGTGGATGTACGTGGGAATACCACCGCCGGACTCGCGTTCCTGCCATTCATAATAGCCACTGACCGGGACGAGACAGCGTCGGCGCTTGAACGCGGCGCGAAACGACGGCTTTTCGGCGGCGGATTCGGCACGAGCGTTGATTAGCGCCGACGCCATTTTCTTGTCTTTCGCCCACGACGGGATCAATCCCCAGCGCATCATCGCGGCGGCGTCAGGTGCCTCATTGGTGATCACCGGGTTGATCTGCGTCGGCGCGACATTGAAGCGCGGCGAAAACTGTGGCACTTCGGTCAGGCTGAACGCATCCTGCAGCGCGCCGGGGTCTACCGCCAGGACATAGCGACCGCACATGGTCTACTTCCGCCGCGGTGTGGCTGGAGTTTCCGGGCGTCCCAGCTCGACAATCTGGCGTATGAAGGCAAAGGCGGACACGATCAGCGTGATCAGCTCGCCTGTCGTCGCCTTGTGGGTCTCGCTCATCATCTGGCGATCGCCACCCGCGCGGTTGAACATATAGGCGCCAAACAGCCCGAACAACAGTCCACTGATTGCGCCGACGATCATTACCTGCTGACGCTGCTGCTCACGCGGTGTTTCTGAAGGAAGCATGGTCATAATCTCTCCTCGTAGATGTTGTCGATTGTCGATCACGGTTTATCTGCAGGGTGATGCGGATTGATGATGCGGTGTGCCAGCTTTTCATAGCGCGCGAAAGCGCTGTTCAGCCCGATCGTCCAGCGCGCGGCACGTCCAGTCAGCGCCAGCGCGCCGTCCTCGACCGAATCGACTGCTTTGCCCACGCGCCGTAATCCGCCGTTCAATCCACGATTGGCGCGCGTCATCAAGCCGATCAGGACGACGAAAAGGATGTAAATTGGCAGCATACAGATCACCAGCGGACACAAAATCACGAGGGTCAGGAAGATGTCCGCGACCGGTGCGCTGCGTCCGCTGATCAGCGCGACGATCACCAGCACGACGATCACGGCGACCCCGCCCCCAAATGGCAGCGCGATACTCCAGGGAAACGGGCGCCTGCTGCGGCGTCGATCGACGGAGCGTGTGGACGTTGTGGCTTGCGTCATGCCGGACTTTTCCTTCGCCGTTGGCGTGCGCTCTTTCGCCTATATCGATCAAGGCGCGAACGTGATACGATTTTACCGTATTTTGTGCCCCCTGACGACGAGCGATTATGACTCTTTCTTATGCTCACCTGACCTATTCCGATGTGGTACGTGACGCGCTGACCAGCGGCGATCGTGCCGTCGTCGCGCTGGAATCGACCTTGATCACGCATGGTCTGCCCTATCCTGCCAACGTCGATACCGCGATGGCAATGGAACAGGCGGTGCTGGACGCTGGCGCGGTGCCTGCCACCATTGCCATCCTGAGTGGACAGATCACGATCGGCTTGAGTGAGGCGCAGATACGCGCCCTCGCTGCGGCGACCGATGTGCGCAAGTGCAGCCGCCGCGATCTGGCGATCGCCATAGCGCGGGCAGAAAACGGCGCCACCACAGTCGCCGCGACCATGATCCTGGCACATCAGGCTGGCATTCGTGTATTCGCCACTGGCGGGATCGGTGGCGTGCATCGTGGACAACCGTTCGACGTATCCGCTGATTTGATCGAACTAGGACGAACTCCGGTCGCGGTGGTCTGTTCGGGCGCCAAATCGATTCTCGACCTGCCGCTGACGCTCGAGGTGCTGGAGACGCAGGGCGTGCCGATCATCGGCTATCAGACCGATCGCCTCCCGGCGTTCTACACCCGCACGACCGACCTTCCAATCGATGTGCGCGTAGACAGCATACACGACGCCGCGCGCATCATCGACGCCGCCGGAAAGCTGGGTGCGGCTCATGGACTGTTGATCGCGGTGCCCGTCCCTGAAGACGACGCCATGACCGCCGACGACGCCGAACGTGCCATTCAACAAGCGACCAACGAAGCGCACGCGCACGGCTTGAACGGCGCGCGCGTAACACCGTATGTGTTGAGCCGGGTAGCGGAGATCACCGACGGGCGATCGCGGACAGCCAATACCGCGCTGCTGATCAACAATGCCTACGTTGCCGGGCAGATCGCGGAAGCGCTGCGCCTGATCCAGCGGGCAGGATAGCCGATCCATGTTGATTCAGATCGAGGGCGGACATCCGCTCAACGGCACCTATCACCCTGGCGGCAACCCAAACGCAGCGATCGCGCTGATGGCGGCAGCCCTGCTGACCGAGGCTCCCGTCGCACTGCACAATGTGCCCGACACCGTGATCACGCGCACACTGGCGGGGATCGCGCGCGATCTGGGCGCTCAGGTCGCGTGGTCGGACGGTGACATGACTCTGACGAGCGCGCAGATCGCCCGGCGCACGCTGTCATCCGAAGAGACCGACCGCTCTGTCGGGACACTGCTGCTGCTGGCACCGCTGCTGGCGCGGCGGCATCATGCCCGGCTGGAATGCGACTTTCCGCTCAACCGCATCCGCACCCATCTGGAGGCGCTGCGCGATCTCGGTATCGATGTGATCACCGGGAGCGGCGCCGTCGATTTCAAGGCGTCACGATGGGAAAAGCGCGACATCCTGTTGTCGGGCGCCAGCGTCACCGCGACCGCCCTGGTGATGATGCTGGCTGCCAGTCTGGGACGCGAAACCGTCGTTCACAACGCCGCAGCCGAGCCGCATATCCGCGAACTCGCCGCGCTGCTGACGGCGATGGGCGCGCCTGTCGAGGGGGCAGGGTCGAACGTGCTGACCATTTACGGCACACAGCCGCTGATCGGCGCTGAGGTGACAGTGGGGGCGCACTATGTCGAAGCTGGCAGCATCGCCGCCATGACCGCCATCTGCGGCGGGCGCGTCGAGATCATCGGCGCGCTGCGCACGGATATGCGCATGATCGCGCGCATCTTCGGACGTTTTGGGGTGCAGTTCGACGTGGGCGAGGCGGCATTGTACGTTCCGCATCACGACGGGCTGACGATCTCCAACCGCGAAGAAGATGTGGACGGCTCGATCGAGAGCGCGCCCTGGCCCGGCTTTCCGTCCGATCTGGTGGCGGTGGCGACGGTCGTGGCGACTCAGGCAGTCGGCACCGCGCTGATTCACGAGAAAATGTTCGCCAATCGCCTGTTGTTCATCGACAAGCTCAAGGCGATGGGCGCACAGATCGTCTTATGCGATCCACATCGTGCGATCGTGGTCGGCGCCAGCAAGCTGCATGGCACCTACATGGACACACCGGACATTCGCGCCGGGCTGGGCATGGTGGCGGCAGCGCTGACCGCCGACGGCGTGACCCAGATCGATAATGCACAGGTGCTGTCGCATACTTTCGGGGACGTGTTGGGCAAGTTGCGCGCGTTGGGCGCCCGTATCGAGACTTCATGACGCCGGCGAGCCAGGTACGCCAAAGCATGACGTTACACGGCGTCGAGTCGGCATTTCTGCGAGTCGCCGCACACACACACGTCCCGCCGCATCCGACGCCGATCGTGCTGCTGCACGGGTGGGGGATCGACTCAGTGGCGATGACGCCGATCGCGGATCGTCTGAGCGCGTTGGGTTACACCTGTATCGTGCCCGATTTTCCCGGTTTTGGCGCCAGCGCCACGCCGTCGATCGCCTGGACAGTGCGCGATTACGCCGACTGGTCGCTCGCCCTCCTCGACGCGCTCGACATTCGACGTGCGCACCTGTTCGCGCACTCGTTCGGCGCGCGGGTAGCGTTGATCCTGGGCGCCGACCACGCCGATCGCCTGGACAAGATCGTGCTGACCGGCGCGGCGGGTGTGCCGTCGCGGAGGTCGCTGTCCGCTCGTGTGCGCCTGACACTGTACAAAGCGGTGCGCAGCGGACTGCACCGTCTCGGCGCGGCGCCGACCGCGGAACGCCTGGCGGCGTGGTACAGCGCCCGTTACGGGTCGGCGGATTATCAGGCAGCGATCGGCGTGATGCGCCAGACCTTTCTCAATGTGGTCAATCAGGATTTGCGTCCGGTCGCCGCGCGCGTCTCGCGTCCGACACTGCTGTTCTGGGGCGATCACGACGAGGCGACTCCGCTGTGGCAGGGGCGCCTGTTGGAAAGTCTGATCCCCGACGCCGGGTTGATCGTGTACGAGGGCGGCGATCATTATGCTTATCTCCAGCGGGCGGCAGAGCTGTGCCGGACGCTCGACCATTTCCTGCGCCATTGATGATGGATTCGTGAACCACGATCGGATCGACCTTGTTCCTTGACGCGATCTACATCCTCTTTTTGCTGGTCTGGCTGATCGGCACCGGAGCGCGCATCTATCGCCAGGCGCGTTTCTACCAGATCGAAGAATACATGAGCGTGCGCTATCTGCGCTGGCTGATGGCGCGGCGCGATCGCTGGCTGCCGACGCGCGCCTTTGCCGCGACGCTGATCGGCGCGATCTTCGCCAATACCCTCAACGAAGCACCTGACACTCCCCTGCCCTGGCTGATCGCCCTGATCGCGGCGATCGCCGCCGTGTTGCCACCGCGTGAGGTCGAGATCAAGAAAGCGTTTCGCGCGACTCCGCGCGCCCGGCGGCTGCTGGCGACGGCGTGGCTGCTGGTAGCACTGGTCGGGGTAGCATTCGTGCAGGTGAATACCGGGTTTCCGTCACGGCTGCGACCCCTGCTGACGATCGCGCTGGGCTTTGCCATCTTCATCGCGGCGCCTCTGCTGCTGGTGACCGCCAACCTGCTCATGACTCCGGTCGAGGCGTTCATGCGCCGCCGCTTCGTCGAGCGGGCACGCCGCACCTTGCGCGCCGTCAATCCGACCGTGATCGGCATCACCGGCAGCTATGGCAAGACCAGCACCAAGAGCTATCTGGCGCACATACTCAATGGGCGCTACCGCGCGTATCCGACGCCAAAAAGTTACAATACGCTCATGGGCGTGTGCATCGCCATCAACAACGACATCGCCCAGGATCGCAGCATCGACTATTTCATCGCCGAAATGGGCGCGTATGTCCCCGGCGAGATCGCGCAAATCTGCGCGCTCACCGAGCCGCGTATCAGCATCGTGGTCGAGGTCGGACCGCAGCATCTCGAACGCTTCGGCTCGCTCGACAATATCGCCATCGCCAAATACGAGATCATCAAGGCGCTGCCTAAAGACGGAGCAGGCGTATTCAACTGGGACAATCCGTATATTCGCGCGATGGTCGAGCGCGGCTACCCGGATACCCGCCTGACGGTGAGCCTGACGGTCGATCCGGCAGCCGTGACCGACGGCATCCCGCGCTTCGTCGCCAGCGGGGTCAGCGAGTCACTGGATGGGCTGCATTTCACCGTCACCGACACCGTGACGCGCGAGTCAGTGACGTTCATGACGACCCTGCTCGGCGTGCATAACGTCACCAACATCCTGCTGGCAGCCGCGACCGCCGTTCACGAGGGCATGAGCTTGCAGGAAGTGGCATTCCGAGTGCGCACGCTGCGCCCTGCGGACGCGCGGCTGACCCGTGAAACCACCTCTGCCGGGATCACCATCCTCAACGACGGCTACAGCGCCAACCCGGTCGGCATCGTCGGCGCGCTGCGGGCGCTGTCGCTGCACCAGACCGGGCGTCGGCTGCTCGTCACGCCGGGCATGGTCGAGCTGGGCGAGCTGATGGAAAGTGAGAATCGCAAACTAGGCACGATCGCGGCAGCGCACGCCACCGACGTGATCCTGGTCGGCGATAAACAGGTGGCGCCCATCCGCGACGGCTTGATCGCAGCAGGCTTCCCGGTCGATCGTGTGCAGACTGTCGGAACGCTCAAAGAGGCGATCGCCTGGTATCAGCGCAACCTGACGCGCGGTGACTGCGTACTATTCCTGAACGATCTCCCGGATACCTATTCGGTCTGAAGATGTAAAGGCGAGTATATGGACATCGGACAAGGGCTGCTCACCGTCATCACAATCGTGGCGATGATCGTGATTTTTTTCGTCTCGCTGATCCCATTCGTGCCGGGTCCGGCGATGCTGTGGGGGGTGAGCCTGGCATATGGGGTGCTGACCGAGTTCCGCGAGCTGACGATCGTCTCGATGGTGATCATCAGCCTGTTGATGCTGGCGACCGCCCTCAGCGACTTTTGGACGCCGCTGCTGGGGATGAAGTCGCGGGGCGGGTCGTGCAGCAGTGTGTTTGGGACGATCATCGGCGGCTTACTGGGGACGTTCCTGATCCCGATCCCGCTGTTAGGGACACTCTTAGGCGCGATCGGCGGCGCGATGCTGATGGAGGTGCTGCGCGTCGGTGATCTGCGCACGGCGCTGCGCGCCGGCAGCTTTGCCGCCGAGTCGGTGGTGATCGGGCTGGTGCTGGAGCTGGTGGTCAATGTGGCGATCATCGCGGTATTCGTGGTCAGCGTAGCGTTCTAGCCGAGCCATTCGGGTTTATCGATTTGCATGTATTCCTGAATGGCGCCGTAGATATGCTGCACTAGCGCTGTGTTGTGAACGCGAAGGGTACAAATTCCATTTTCCAGCTTATTGTGTCGAGATTCACTGCCCGGTTTGACGTAAGTGTGCTTTAGAGCAGTGAGTGGTAAACCGAATAGCGTCAACCAATATTGCTGAATACGTTTGATATTTTCCTCTGGCTGTATGTGGCAATGTATGTATATAAATATATCGGAAGATGGTACGGCGAGTTCGTTTTGCAGAAAACGCATAAATTGTATCAACATATCAGCATCGGAATTGATAAAGTGAATGAAATTGCGGTGTTTTGCACCCTCTGCCCAATATAACAAGCATCCTGACATATGCAATGTAGTAGGATTTGAGCGTGCGCGATCACGTCCCTGCTGCTGCCATCTTGCACGTTTCATTCGAGCTTGCTCTTTGTTGACCTGCGCTCCTTTATTTTGTGCGCCATATCGTGGATGCTGCGCCTTTAGCTGCACAATTTGGTCAGGGGTGAGAACAATGTCGCGTACCCATATACTTACTGAACTTTTAGCAACCTTCAGTGTCCTTGCGATTTCCCCCAGTGCCTTACCTTGTACACGTAGTGCACGAGCCTGTATACGTGCTTCCCTGTTCATACTCTCCCCTTTTCCCTGCTGAATCGAAAAAGCCTCTACAAGTAGGGGCTTTTTTATTAGCATGGTGATGGCTGGGCTCGAACCAGCGAACCTACGCATTATGAGTGCGTCGCTCTAACCAACTGAGCTACATCACCATTAGTCAAGTAGCGGGGACAGGATTCGAACCTGCGACCTCCGGGTTATGAGCCCGACGAGCTGCCACTGCTCTACCCCGCAACATGGATATAAGTGTATCAGCGGCGACCCGCTCTGTCAACGGTGAGATCGGCATATTCCTGAACAGGTCATGAGTCCTCCGCCTCGATTGCCGCCTGGGTGATGGCGATCACGTCGTCCAGCGTGGCACCCTGCGCCGCTGCCAGCCGCCCGTAGCGCTTTTGAAACTGCATCGTGGCATACATCATGAACTCGTCGATCTGCAAGCCGAACGGCACCGGATCGTAGAGCGCGAACATATCGCTCACCACGCCGAGCGTCGGCAGCAGCAGCGCGTTCATGTGCGCCTCAGCGACTGCCCACAGATGCGGGTGCGCCGACACCAGCCGCGAGATCAGATAAATGCCGTAGGCGATGTGACGCGACTCGTCCTGCTTCAGCAGCGTGATCCCGCGCAGCGTGCCAGGCATCAGCCCGTTGCGCTCCAGCATCGACTTATAGGCGTGATAGCCCGTCTCGGCGAGCACCCCTTCCACGATCATGTTGTACGTCACCGACGCCAAGACCTGTGCCTCGGCGGACGAGTCATCGATCAGACGGTTGAGCGCAGCAGGCAGCGCCTCGTATACCAGCGCGCGGTAGTTGGCGGTGTTGTAGCTGCTGAGGTCGCCGGGGTCGCCCGCTACCTCGTCGAGAAAGCGGCGGAAAAAGTCGGTGTGCTTCGCCTCTTCCCATAGGAACGTGGTGAGGAACATTTCTTCTTCGATCCGCCCCTCGCGCGCGATCGTCATCATCAGCGGCAGCAGATCGATCGTGACCGCCTCTTCGCCGCCCTGGAACATCGCCGTCAGCCGCAGGATCAGGTCGCGTTCCTCGTCGGACAGGCGCAGCCAGTCGGCGCGATCCTGGGTGAAGTCGAGATCGCTCGGATTCCAGATGCCGTAGCGTTTCGCCTTTTCAAACAGGCGCATCGGCGGGGTGTCGCGGCGCAGTCCGCGCGTGACGGTGGCGAGGGTGACGTGAGTCATGGTGGATCACATTTCACATTGCAGACGGCGGATAGATGTTGGATGAGTATAGCCTAATTACGCACGATCGAACATGAAGGAGACAATGGATCGTGCTATAATACCAGAACTATCGTTCGCTTCTCGCCCCGCGAAAAGGACGACTCCCCGATGCCAAAATTTGAAATCGTCTCCGATTTTCAGCCGACCGGTGACCAGCCGCAGGCGATCGAAAAGCTGGTCGCAGGCGTACTGGACAACCAGCGCTACCAGACCCTCTTAGGCGCGACCGGGACGGGCAAGACCTTCACGATCGCCCACTGCGTGCAGACACTTCAGCGTCCGACGCTGGTGCTGGCACACAACAAGACGCTGGCGGCACAGTTGTACGCCGAGTTCAAGGAATTCTTCCCGCGCAATGCGGTCGAGTACTATGTCAGCTATTACGACTACTACCAGCCGGAGTCGTATGTGCCGCGCTACGACCTGTTCATTGAAAAGCAGACCGACATCAACGCGCAGATCGAGCGTCTGCGCATCGCGGCAAAAGCTGCCCTGCTGTCGCGGCGCGACGTGCTGATCGTGGCGTCGGTGTCGTGCATCTACGGCACGGGCGATCCAGTGACGTGGGGCAAGTCGATCCTGGAGGTGCGAAAAGGCGACGAGGTGCGGCGCGAGTCGATGCTGCGACGGCTGGTGCAGCTGCAATACACGCGCGGCGATATGGACCTGGTGCCGGGATCGTTCCGGGCGCGCGGCGATGTGCTGGAAGTCTATCCGTCGTATGCGCAGACCGCTTATCGCGTGACCTTATTCGGCGACGAGATCGAGCGCATTGTCGAGTTTGATCCCCTCACAGGCGAGCTGCTGGTCAGCCACGAGGTGATCGTCTTCTTTCCGTCGGCACAGTTCATGGCAGACGAGGACAAGCTGAAGCAGTCGATCCAGGATATTGAGCGCGAGCTTGATCAACAGGTGCAGAGCTTCAAAGGACAAGGTAAGCTGCTGGAGGCACAGCGCATCGAGCAGCGCGTGCGCTATGATGTGGAGATGCTCAAAGAGATGGGATTCACCCCTGGCATCGAGAACTATTCGCGCCATCTCGATCAGCGTGCGCCGGGGACTCCGCCCTGGACACTTTTAGACTACTTCCCTAAGGATTACCTGCTGGTGATCGACGAGAGCCACATGACCATCCCGCAGTTGAACGGCATGTACAACGGCGATCAGGCGCGCAAAGGAACGTTGGTCGAGTACGGTTTCCGGCTGCCGAGCGCGATGGACAACCGTCCGCTCAAATATAACGAATTCGAGGAACGGTTCAGCACCGTCATGTATACGACTGCGACTCCGGGTCCCTATGAGCGCAAGGTATCCACCAACGTCGTCGAGCAGATTATCCGCCCCACCGGAGTAGTCGATCCACAGGTGACGGTGCGCCCCACCAAAGGACAAATCGACGACATGCTGCAGGAGATCGCCAAGCGCGTCAAGGCGGGTCAGCGCACGCTGGTGACCACCTTCACACAACGTATGTCGGAGGAACTGGCGGGCTATGTCAACGAGTCCGGCATCCGCGCTCAGTACATTCATGCCGAGGTCGAGACGCTGGAGCGCATCGAGATTTTGCGCGATCTGCGTCTGGGCGTGTACGACGTGGTGATCGGGATCAATCTGCTGCGCGAGGGCATCGACCTGCCCGAAGTGTCGCTGGTGGTGATCCTCGACGCCGACAAAGAAGGATTCCTGCGCTCGGAACAGGCGCTCATCCAGACGATTGGGCGGGCGGCGCGTCATATCGAGGGCACGGTGATCATGTACGCCGATGTGATGACCGACTCGATGAAGCGCGCCATTCACGAGACCGACCGCCGCCGGGGTATTCAAGAGGCACACAATAAGGCGGAAGGGATCGTCCCGCGCAGCATCGTCAAGCAGGTACGTGATCTGACCGACCGGGTGCGCGGCGCAGTCACCGAGGAAGCAGTGGCGGCTGCCAGCGGGGCGCCGTCGATCCACGCCCTGCCAAAGGACGAGCTGAACAAGCTGATCAAGGGCTTACAGGACGAGATGAAGATCGCGGCAAAAGCGCTGGAATTCGAGAAGGCGGCGCTGCTGCGCGATCAGATGGTGGAGTTGAAGCAGATTCTAGCGGAGAAAGAACCCAACGCGCTGCTGTTGGGCTAACATAAACAGGGGGAGCATCGAGATCATGCCCCCTCTGTTCACAGACGCGACGATTTACGCGACGAACTGTCCGTCTTTGTAGAACAATTCGCCATCGACATGGATGGTGCTGTCGGTGCGCATGTCGCAGATCATGTCCCAATGGATGGTGCTGACATTCTTGCTGCCGGTGTCGGGATAGCCGGCACCGAGCGCTATATGTACCGTGCCGCCGATCTTCTCGTCGAACAGAATGCTGCCCGTGAATTTCTGAATGCCAAAATTGGTGCCGATGGCGAATTCACCCAGATAGCGTGAGCGCGAGTCGGCATCCAGCTTGGAAAAGAGCAGCGCCTCGTTTTCTTCGGCGCTGGCTTCGACGACCTTGCCGTCTTTGAAACGCAGCTCGACACCGCGCACCGCTTGACCTTGCAGGATCGACGGGTAGCTGGCGCGATACCAGCCGTTGACCGACTCTTCCACCGGTCCGGTGAAGATCTCGCCGTCGGGCATATTGCGCGCGCCGCAGGCGTTGATGAAGATGCGATCGGCGATCGACAACTCCAGGTCGATATTGGGTCCCTGAAGTTTGACCTGCTTCTTGCCCTTGAGCCAATCGATCTTCTTCTGCTGTTCCGCGCCCATCGCCCGCCATGCCGCGACCGGATCGTCCCGATCGGCGAAGGTCGCGCCGAAGACAAAATCCTCGTATTCTTCCAGACTCATACCCGCTTCCTGCGCGCTGCCGTCGGTCGGGTACATGGTGCCGACCCACTTCATTTTGCCGGCGGCGGCGCGGAGCAGCCTCGTATCGAGCCAGACGCGACGCGCGGCGGCGACGCGCTGGATGCGTACCGGGTCGATATTGGTGCTGGCGCGGGTATTGGGCAGCGCGCCGATGCGGATATATACATCCGCCTGATCATAATAGAGCGACTGTGCCGGATCGAGCCAGGCGATCTGTTCGTCGCTTGCTGTGCGCGCGAACGAGCGCGTCACAGTTTCGTCGGTCAGCATCAGCGACGGGTTACCCCCCGCACGCACCACCGCGTCATGCACCTCGCGGATCAGCGGCAGCGCCGCCACATCGCCCAGGACGCCCACCCACTCCCCGGGTTTGACCTCGGTCGAGTAATTGACCAGGATGTCCGCCAACCGTTTGACTCGTGCATCGACCATGATCGGGTTCCCTTTTTTATATACGGCTTTTGTGTGCGGCAGATTTAGACGAGCAGGGCGCGAGCGGCTTCGAGCGCGCCCGCGAAATTGACCTCATTGCCGATGACCGGGATGTATTCGACGTAGCGCACGACATTTTCCTGATCGACCACGATGATCGCGCGCTGGAGGATGCGCAGGTCTTTGACGAGCAGACCATATGCCGCGCCAAAATTGGTGTCTTTGTGGTCAGACAGTGTTTCGACCGCCGTGATCCCTTCGGCGCCGCACCAGCGCTGCTGCGCATAAGGCAGATCGGCGCTGATGGTCAGAATGGCGATGCGATCGTCCATGGCAGTCGCCTCCTGATTGAAACGGCGCGTCTGGGCGGCGCACACGCGCGTATCCAGCGACGGCACTACACTGAAAATCTTGATCTTGCCCGCGTAATCCGCCAGTGACTTACTCATCCAGTTGTTCGCTGTCAGATGAAAGTCTGGCGCTGCCTGCCCGACCTCCAACATCGCGCCTTCGACCTCGAATTCGCGCTTGCCAATGACCATGCCTGATCTCATTTTTGGTCAGTTTCCCTCATGATTGACGAACGATACTTATGGAGAAACGAATTAAACCTGACGTAATTATCACAGCAGACGCATTGTTATGCGTCCCTACGTCGATCGCGCCAATTCTAAATCGTTTGTCCATTACCCATTCAATAAGGTTCATTCGCTAAAACTGACGATATTTCCAGGTTCCGCCAACCATCGTCCCTGAGACCTGCGTCTGCAGCAGTTCATCCGATGGCGTGGTGTACAGGTCGCGGTCGAGCAGTGTCAGATCGGCATTGCAGCCAGGGGCTATCGTCCCGGCGCGTCGCTCGACCCCGGCGGCGTAGGCAGGCGCCTGGGTATAGGCGCGCACCGCCTCGTCGATGCTCACGCGCGCGTCGGGATACCAACCATCGGCACCCGGCGAACCGTCGGCACGGCGGCGCGTGACGGCGGCATGAATTCCGGTGATCGGGTCGAGATTATCGACGGGCGAATCGGAGCTGAACGCCACCACTACGCCGCGATCGAGCTGCAGACGCGGGTTGTAAGCGGTTGCACAGCGCTCACCCCAGTAGCGATCGGCAAAGTCCCTGTCCGACGTGGCGTGAATCGGCTGCATCGAGGCAATCAGGCTCAGTTCCGCCAGGCGTCCCACGTCGTCGGGGTGAATGAGCTGCACATGCTCGATGCGGTGCCGACGTGCGTCCGGCGGCACGCCGCGCGCCGCTTCTTCGGCGCGCACGGTCTGGAAGGTGTCCAGCACATCGCGCACCGCCCGATCGCCGATGGCGTGAACCGCCGCTGCAAATCCGGCGGCACTGGCACGGCTGATCGCGTTGTAAGCATTATGCTTGTCAATCACGATGATGCCCACATTGTCAGGCTCGCCGTCGTAGGGATCGAGCATCGAGGCGGTGCGCGCACCAAGCGCGCCATCGACGAACAGCTTCAGACAGCCGATCCGCAGCCAATCATCGCCAAAGCCGGGACGCAGTCCCAGGTCGAGCAGTGAATCGAAATATTCCAGATTGATATGCTTGACCACGCGCAGATCGAGCGCATCGGCGGCGCGCATGGTTTGCAGCGCGATGAAGCTGTCGCGCCAATCCAGATCGTGAATCCCTGTCAATCCGAGTGACAGCGCATATTCCCCGGCGGCGCGCATCTTAGCGATCAGCGAGTCGGTCGTGTCGGGCGGGACATGATGTGTGATCAAATCCATCGCCGTCCATTCGAGGAACACCCCGGTAGGCGTACCGAGATCGTCGCGCATGATCTGACCGCCAGCTGGATCCGCCGTATCGCCGTCGATGCCACACATGCGCATAGCGATGCTGTTCACCCACGCGGCATGTCCGCTGCGCGCCTTGAGCATGACCGGATGATTGGGCGTCACGCCGTCGAGGTCGTGTGCGGTCGGGAAACGCGGGTCGCTTTTCCA
The DNA here is from genome assembly GCA_034437395.1 of Anaerolineae bacterium. Classification (GTDB taxonomy): domain Bacteria; phylum Chloroflexota; class Anaerolineae; order Aggregatilineales; family Phototrophicaceae; genus Flexifilum. The sequence continues at coordinate 36,377 of DAOTUN010000137.1, forward strand.
GTCAGCATGCGACCAGCCATAACCTGTAATCCATGCGCCCGGCACAGTCTTTCCCGCTCGCTCCGCGACCCGCTCAACCGCCTGGTCGCGGGAGACGACATCATCGAGCTTCACGGAAAACAGCGCTTGTGCCGTACCCGACCAATGCACATGCGCATCGACCAACCCCGGCAGCAGCGACCGTCCTTCGAGGTTGTCGATCACCGTGTCCGCCCCCGCCAACGCGCGGATCGAGTCGTTCGACCCAACCGCCAAAATACGTCCGCCGCCGATCGCCAGTGCTTCAGCAGTCGGGCGCACACGATCGAGCGTGCGAATCTTTCCATCGACCAGAATACGTTCGATCGCCGGAGTCATCGATCCGCCTCCAGATCGCCAGCCAGTGCCAGCGCGACTTCATCGGCGGTCGGGGTGCCGGATAGTCCGGGTCGAGTGACCGAATGCGACGCCAACCGTGCTGCGATCGTCGTCGCCTGACGGATGTTGAACGACACCAACGGCAGTGCCGCCAGCAGCGCTGCCGCAAAGACATCGCCAGCACCCGTCGGCTCGACGACCGTCACCTGCGGCGTGGGATAGCTTTCTGTGATTCCATCGTGATAATAGGTGCCGCCGCGTTCGGCGCGCGTCACGAAAGTATGGCGAGCGCGTTCTCTCACCCACGCCTCGGTCTCCGGCTCCGCGAGGATGTCCTCTTCGCTGAAGACAATCAGGTTGGCATGACGCAGCAGCAGCGCGTCGTGAAACGGCTTGAACAACACGCGCTGATCGGCATCCCAACGGCGCATCCAGCCTTGCAGTGTCGCCAGAATGGTGGCGTCGGTGAAGATCGGGGCGACAGCAGACGGCACCTCATCGGCGATCGGACCCAGATGCACCATCGGCGCACTGAGCAGATCAGCGGGAATAGCGTCTGGTGTGAGCGTCTCGGCGCGAGCACGAATGTACTGTATGCGTCCTGCAGATGTATAGATATTCTCGTAGGTGGTGGTCTCGGCTGCGGGCAGCACGCGCACATCAGCATACTGACGCAGGGAGTCCAACAGCGGTTCGTCGGGATGAGCGCTGGTGACGACCGCCACTTTCCAGCCGAACGCCGCCGCCGTGCGCGCAGCGTAGGAGACCGTCCCACCCGCGACCCGCCCCTGTGGGGTCAGATCGGCGGTCATATGCCCGACCAGCACATAATCGGCTGTCATTCGTCGGGGCTTTCGGCAGCTAACGTATGCGGCACGATCGTCACTTTGCGATTCCTGCCTTCACCAACACTGCGGGTCGATACATCCGGGTGATCGCGCAGTGCCAGATGCACGATCCGGCGTTCGTGGGGCGGCATCGGTTCCAGCGTGATCAACCGTTGGGATGCAATCGCATCATCAGCCATGCGCAGCGCCATCGCGCGCAGCCCGGACGCTCGTTTCGCTTTGTAGCCATCCACGTCGATGATCAATTCCGCCCGGCGCTGGAGTTCGCGGCTGGCGATCAGGCGCGTCAGGTATTGCAGCGATGCTAAAGTTTCGCCTCGCTTGCCGACCAGACGACTGGCAAAGCGCGTCCCCGTGATATTCAGTACCCAGGGCGCTGCCTCACCCACTTCAGCGGCAGGGGCGCGACGCACTTCGATAGTGGTCGTGAGCGCCATATGTTCGAGCAGCGTCTCCAGGACGCTCCTGCCAACCTGCGCCTCATCGTCCTGTTGATCGGCAGGCACCAGCGCCGATTCCAGGAACATTGGCAGCTCTTCGTCGGTCACGCCATAATCGGCATTGTGCGGCAGATCGGAGGCGGCGAGCGCTGCGAAACTCGGCTCTTGCAGCGGCTCAGAGCGCGCGTCTCGATCGCCGCGCCGTCCCGTGCGTCGGTCGCTGCGATCACGTCCCTCTTTCCCGTCCCGTCCCGGACTTGGGGCAGTATTCGCCTGCGGCTCACGAGACGGACGCGCCGTCGCATTTTCATTGGCACGCGGCGGGCGCGGTGTATTGTCGCTGGATCGTCGCTCTGGCGGCGCGGACGCATCGATCAAGGGACGGTCTGGCAGTCGATCGAAGACGATCGGATTTTCCACAACCGGCGCCGCACTGTAAGCGGTGGGATCCATAGGCGGCTTCGGCATCGACAGCCGCTTGAGACGCACTTTAGCCGGACGCGCCTCTGCACCAAAATAACCCTCGGTCGGCTCTTCCAAAACCTCGACGATCACCTCGTAGGGCGCAGCGGCAAGCGCTTCCAGTCCCTTACGGATGGCGGCATCGACACTTTCACCTGTAACTTCGACTGTATTTTCTAAACTCATCGTGCTATCAATCCTTTTTGAAAAATGTGCAGACCTGATCGGTAAATCAAGGTCTGCACGGGTACTGTTGAGCCAAAATTTTGCGGCGTCGTCAGCGCCGCGATTTATTACTACTCGGCTTGGTTCCTGACTTGGCGCTGCCGGTCTGCCTGACACCGCTGGTCGGTTTGACGCTTTTCACGCCAGCCGCTTTGCGCCCTTCCGTGCCGGACGCACCATTGGTCAGCCTGGCAGTCGAGCGCGCGGGCGCCGTGACGACTGCGGGGGCGATCTGCGGACGCGCCGGACCAAAGGACAGCAGGTTCTTCAAGTTTGCCCGCCCTGTCAGCACATACTGCGCGATCCCGATGATGTTCGACGCGATAAAGTAGATCGACATGCCCACCGAGAACGACAGCGCGAAAAAGCCGTACATCAGCGGCATGATCGTGCCCATCGTTTGCTGCGTACTCGCCATCGGATTGGGCTTGCCGTCGGTGGATGGCGGGGTGGGAGGCATCGACACCTTGAATTGCAGCCAGGTCGTGATCACCACCAGCAGCGGCAGGATGAACACCACGATCGAGCCGGTGGTCGTGTTCGGCGCCTGAGACAGGTTCATGCCGAGCCAGCGATTTTCCAGCGGGATGACATCGGCGAGACCGGGGATCAGCAGCCGACCGGACAGATCGATCAGCGACAGCGGGTTCGCCGCCAGCGCATGGATGACAGTCTGATAGAGCGCGATCAGGATCGGGAACTGGACGAGCAGCGGCAGGCAGCCGCCCACCGGATTGACCCCGTATTCCTTGTAGAGGCGCATTTGCTCGGACGCCAGCTTTTCGCGGTCGGTCTTGTATTTTTCCTGCAGCTTCTTCAACTCCGGCTGGAGTTCCTGCATCACCTTCGACGACTTCATTTGCTGCATCGTCAGCGGGTAGGTCAGCAGACGGATCAGAGCGGTGAAGACGATGATCGCCAGCACCATATTCTGTCCCAGGATGGTGTATAGCAGCGTGATGATGGTGATAAACGGATTGAGGATAAAATCCATCGTGCTTGATCCTAGTCCCGGTTTACGGGTATACCCACTTACGTTCGCCATCGTCGAGGGTGAATGCCACCAACAGTTCTTCGCGCGCCAGCGTACTTACCACGACGTAGGCTTCGTCGATACCGCCGATCTGGTCAGGCTGGAGCAGCAGCAGCTCGGACAGGACATCGCCGCGCAGTTCCCGTTTGACCTGTTCATCTCCGGTCGTGCGTGACACCCAATAGACGAATTTGTCACGCGAACCGACGATCACACTGTCTTCGGTGACCAGCGGAGTCGGACGAATGCCGCGCGTCGCCACCTGACGCGACCAGACCGTCTCGAAACTGTCGCCCTGATCGAGCAGTGCGTACACCCACCCGCCCAGGTCAGCGACATAAACTTCGTCATCGATGACGAGCGGCGCGCCCCAGATCCATTCTGTAGTAGCGATGCTGGCGACGATCACGCCGTCCAGACCGATCTTGAACAGCTTGCGTCCGAAGCTGCCGACATAAAGATGATTGTTGGCAATTACGGGTGTCGATGCGACCGCCCCTTCCAGATCGAGGCGCCAGCGTTCCTCGCCCGTATCGGCGTCGAGCGCATACAGGATGTGATCCATCGACGGGACATACAGCACACCTTCATGAAGCAGCGGGGTCGCCCACACACCGCGCTCGGTCGAGTGCGTCCAGCTGGTATCGAAGGTCTCGCTGTCGAGCGCCACCAGATTGGTCTCACTGAGCGGCACGTAGAGCAGATTTGCGCCTAACAGCGGTGTCGCCACCACATGACCAGGCAGCGCGACACCGCTATCGTTGGCGATCCGCGACGATACCGGGTCAATCTCGAACAACTTGTTCTCGTAGGCGGTGAGGTAAAGCGTATCCTCGTCGAGGGCGATCGGACGGGTATAGAACGTCACGGCGCCGCTCGCTGGCTGCTGTACGGCCCAGGTGCGCGGATTACCGGCGTCGTCCAGGCGAACATCCCCTTGAGAGTCGCGCAGCTCGCTGGTCGAGCCATCGACCGGATCGATCAGGCGCGCCTGATCGGCATAGACATACATGATCTGCGGCGGCGTCCCGAACAGACTGACATCAGGCCAGCTCGCTTCCAGTGGCAAGCCAGCACAGCCCGCGCTGACGGCGATCACACCGACTGCCGCCAATAGAGTGCATGCACGAGACATTTTTGCGCGGTTGTACAATCGTACTCTCCTCGAAGTTATGGAACCGGGTCGTACCCACCGGGGTGAAACGGGTGACAGCGCGCGATCCGTCTCACGCCCATCCAGCCTCCTTTGAGGACACCGTATTTCTCGATCGCCTCGTAGGTATACATCGAGCAGGTCGGGTGAAATCGGCACGAGGAGGGCAGCATCGGCGAGAGGAAACGTTTGTACAGGCGGATCAAAGCGAGCGCGAGCGCTTTCACGGAACACTTTCTCGTTCAAGACCCGCCCGTCGCGCGAGATCGGCGATCATCTGCTGCAGCGCGGCGAAAGGCTGGTCGATAATCCCAGGACGAGCGATCAGCACCAGGTCGAAACCCTGTTTGAGCTGTGCGTGCTGCTGCACCATGACAGCGCGCAAACGGCGCCGCACGCGGTTGCGCACGACGGCATTGCCAAGCTGTTTCGTAGTGATGAAGCCATAACGGTTCTGTCCGTGTTCATTGGTCGCCACGCTCAACATCAGCCAGCTGTGACGAATGGTGCGCCCTTCCTGCCGCAGCCGCGCAAAATCTTCGCGGCGTCTCAATCGCAGTTCACGGCGCATGAGTCAGGCAGTGTCATGAACACAGACGAGGCAGCTTATCGAATTGTATCGATAGGCTGCCTCGTCTGCGGCGCGCGATCTAGTGCGCGTTCCAGTTGATCTTCTTGACATGCACGGGCTGAACTGCCAGCTCGTGACGTCCCTTCAGACGACGGCGCTTGAGGACGTTACGTCCATTGGCGGTCGCCATCCGCTCGCGGAAGCCATGCACGCGCTGGCGGCGGCGGATCTTGGGCTGATAAGTGCGTTTTGTGGACATTGGTCAGGTTCCCATTTACGTCGATGGTGACGACTCAAGAAGCATCAGTATACATGTCAGGATGCGGAGGGTCAACGGGGACGAACGATCAGTAGGGCTATTGCAATCCCCCCTCATTTGCGTATAATCCAAAAAGGAGTCGTTCGTTCACAATTTTCACATTACGCTATCATATCTATCCCCGGAGGGTGTGCGCCAGTTATGTTGACCAAACAATGGGCGCGCAGTTTCATAATCCGCCCTGACGACATCGACGTTATACAGGGACTGCTGCTCGAACGCGAAACCCCCCTCTCCATCGACGAGATCGCCCGTCTGCTGATCGACAAGCGGCTGCAAGAAGAGCAAGCCGCCCTCGCAGCGGAGTTTCGTGGTGTCAGGCTGTACCGTCCCGTCGAAACATTCAGCATCGGTGATCGGCTGGTCTTCCCGCGCCTCGATTTTGCGATGGCGGAAGTGGTCGAGCTGCGCGCGGGCAAAAGCCCTGAACTGCCGCCGTTCAGCGTGATCCGGGTCGCTTTCGACGACGGGACGCGCCGGGAATTCGCGTCGGCGCTGACTGCCTCCCACCGCCTCAATGACGAGAGCGGTGACCTCGCCCTGCGCAGCGGCGAACCACTGACGACCGACGCCATCCTGTCGGTGGGGCGCGAAGACATCGAATTCCAGATCGACGAGGCGCTCAACGCCAACTCCGACTTCGTGCGTCTGAGCGGGCGCTGGTTTTCGCGCGCGCTCATGCTCGACATCGACGACGGACATCTGCACCTCGCGGATGCCGTGCTGGACATGGCGCAAGGTGGACCGCTGACCGCGCCAGAGATTTTGGAGCAAATTGGTGGCTTGGGCGCCGGCTCGCAAAGTCTCCAGGAATTCTGCCTCAACGACGCGCTCAACAACGATGCGCGCTTCGACGAGGTGGGTCCGCTCGATACGGTATTGTGGTTCCTCAAGCGCGATGAACCCGCTGAAGTGCAGCAGACACCGGAGATTTTGCGTTACGTGCCGCTGCCTCATAACGAATCGGTGTTGAGCGACGAACAGCGGAGTCTGGAAGTCGATATCGACGATGAGTGGTCGATGCTCGACGATCAGGAATTGTCTGCATCGGAACTGGTGCGCCTGATTCTCATTTATCCACATCGACGCGCGGGCACCCTGCCGCTGACCGCGCGGATGCGCGGTATCTTTCCGACGGCGCGGCGCTCCCCTCGGATCGCGCTGCGACTGATCGATGGTCAGGACGGGGAAGAATATTCGGGGTGGGTGGTACGCGAAGGACGCTATGTCTACGGATTGAGCGCGCTGTATCGCAAGCACAAGCTCCCCGTCGGCGCTCTGGTCACCGTGCGGCGTGAGCCAGACACCGACAAGGTGATCGTCGATTTCCAGGCACATCGTCCACGCAGTGAATACGTGCGCCTGATCGTCAGCAAAAATGGACAGATCAGCTTTGAAGACAGTAAGCGCGCGATCGGGGCGGAATACGATGACCTGATGATCCTGGGTGCTGACGATCTCGCCTTTGTCGATGGGTTGTTTCAAACGCACCAGAGCGGACGCAAGACGCTGAACGGTATTCTGCGCAATCTGCTCACCGAGCTGAGCCGCGCCAACCCGCAGGGCGCCGTCCATGCCAAGACGCTGTACAGCGCGCTCAATGTGCTGCGGCGCTGTCCGCCGGGGGTAATGCTGGCGACTCTCATGAGTGAGCCTGATTTTGCCTACGTGGGCAATCATTACTGGCGGCTCGGCAGCGCGTAGTGGTCGTACACGATCTGCACAACAGAGGGGACGGCGCGGCGCCACCGCCTGTCCGCAAGGGATGACACATGATGGTACAGCCTAAACCAAGCGGACTCGTCAAACCAACCGTCGATACCCGCTATCACATCGATTACAACTGGTGGCAAAGGTCGGACGAAGATCTGCGCACCTACCTGCTCAGTCATCTGCCGCAGGATCAGCGCGACCGGATGGTACACACCCCCTCGGATGAGACGATCGACGCCATCGACTCTGATTCAGGGGAGGTGACTCAGGTCGATGAACTGCATTTCGCGCTCCAGCGTGCGGCGCAACAAGCCGACTACATCACCCAGCACACCTCGCTGGTGGACGCGATTTTCCGGTTGTTGGTGGCAAACAACAATCGTCCGCTGTCCAGCGCCGAGCTGGGCGAACAGTTGAAGCGTCCTGCCGCCACCATCCTCAAAATGCTGAGCGGCACGCGCGTGTATAAAGGGATTCGCCCGACCGAGATCACATCCTGAACCAGTAGGGACGCCTAACCGTGCGTCCGCTAACGAGTGCAGGGACGCCTGACGATGCGTCCGCCATGAAAGGAATTGCTCATGAGCGTGATCAATACCGACAGCACTGGTAAGCAGCGTAACGCGCTGCTGCGCACGATCGCTGAACTGCTGCGTCGTCTGGGTCAAAAGCCCGACATCGACGACGACGCCAAAGATATGATCGCCCATCTCGCCCTGTGCCTGCGCGACATCGACATTGGCATCGATTCGTCCGCGACGGCATGGGAAAAGCGCGATTACTGGATGAAAGCCGACGAGCTGCGGATGCGCTATGTCTGGACGGGCGCGCTGGCTGCCCAGATACAGCAGATCGCGCTGGAAGAGCGCTGGGACGATCTGCCGGCTGTGATGATCAAGCTGATGCCGCACGTCAGTGACATCGATGTTGCCAAGCTGACGCGCAAAGAGTCGGTGTGGCGCGGCAGCTACAGCCGACTGGTGCAGGACAGCCTCCACCCGTAAAGACGCATGGCAAGGCGTCCGATCTCGTCAGGTGTCGCCAAACGAAATGCCCAGATCGCGCGCCATCTGCACCATCTCGCTGTCAGGATCGACTCGCTTGATCTGCATCGCCTCGCGCATCGGGACGGCGACGATCGCCGTCCCTTGCAGCGCCACCATCATCCCCCACCCCGCTTCAGCCGCCAGATGCACCGCCGCGACGCCGAAGCGTGACGCCAGCCAGCGGTCGTGCGGAGTCGGTGAGCCGCCACGCTGCAGGTGTCCGAGGCGCAGCACGCGCACATCAAAGCCGGTCGCTTCAGCGATATCGTTACCGAGCGAATAGCCGATCCCGCCCAGACGCGCATCCATCAAGCCCGCCGCTTTGATGTAGTATTCCTGTTCCCCGCCGATCGGCGCTGCCCCTTCCGCGACCACGACCAGACCGTGATTGCGTTCGGGCGTGCGTGCCTCCACCAGATGCGCGGACATGCGCGCCAGGTCATAGGGAATTTCCGGGATCAGGATCACATCGGCACCGCCCGCCACCCCCGTCTTGAGCGCGATCCAGCCGCTGTTTCTGCCCATCACCTCCATCACCATGATGCGATGGTGGCTTTCGGCGGTTGTCTGCAATTTGTCGAGCGCCTCGGTCGCGGTCAGGATGGCGGTGTCAAAGCCGAACGTCACGTCGGTCTGCGCCAGATCGTTGTCGATCGTCTTAGGCACGCCGACGATGTGCGCCCCCAGATCGATCAGGTTTTGCGCGATCGCCATCGTCCCATCGCCGCCCGCGACGATCAGCGCGTGCAGATCGAGGGCGTGCAGCCGCCGTACTGCTTCCGGCGCCATGTCGCGGGCTTCGACCGTCCCATCGGGATGGGCGATCTGCTGTACGAACGGATTGCCCCGGTTGACCGCCCCCAGGATCGTCCCACCACGCGCGACGATCGGGCGCACCCGCGCCGGCGTCAGCTCGATCAGCGGCGTCTCGTCGAACAGCAGCCCGTCATAGCCCTGACGGATGCCGACCACCTCCCACCCATAGCGATTTTGCGCGGTCAGCACGACCGCGCGAATGACCGCGTTCAAGCCAGGCGCGTCACCGCCGCCTGTGAGGATGCCCAATCTTTTTTTCATGCGTAACCTGCACAAGAGTTCGATGAAATGCCTGAAGTGTGGCGATTATATGTTACAATGCGGATGTTAAGCGAACCCACATCACTCACCTTGATTTCCTTTTAGCCGTCTTCACTGATTCTCTTCACTCACCCAAAGAAAGGGTTGCGTATGGCGCGCAAACGCACTACGACCGATCGGCGCAGCAGAACGCCACGAACAAAGAGTGATCGTGAGCGCCGCGTCGAGATGATCACCTGGGCAGCACTGGTGCTGGTCTTCGCGGTCTTGCAGATCGTCCCCGAAAACTCGCTGCCGTACTATTTTGTCCCGCTGTCCGGCGCGATCATCCTGCTGGGATCGGGTATCTATCAGTACAGCCAGCGCTGGCAGGTCAGTCCGATCACCTGGCTGGCTGGAGCGGGTATGGCAGCCCTCACCTATTACGGATTCGAGATCAATCCGGGACGTTCGTTCACGGGCGAGTCGCTGTTGATCTTCGCAGCCGTGATCATCTTCGGTGTCATCACCGGAGAGACTTAACCCTGGGGCGCGCGAGCGCCCTCCTTTAGGTAGAGATAGGTAGGGATAGGCAGGGACGCATAACAATGCGTCCGACATTATTTGCATTTGTTGTCTCTCGTTGCAACAGTAGACCACAACAATATTGACAATTTGCCCAAATTGAGTTATTCCTTACAACATAGATTGTGCATTTTGAACGAGTCGAGTTGATATGTCTGAGTCCGAGCGCATTTCCATTGAAGATGTCCGTAAGCTCGCCCTGCCCCTGGGCACACGAGTCGCCGCCGGGGAGGGACTGCTGCTGAGTCGTCTCGTCACCTGGACGACGGTGATCTATTCTGAAGAGAGCCTGCCCGCTAAAGTCGGACACGAGTCCGAGCTAATCCTGGTCGCCAACGGCGAGGGTGGGACGGGCACGACGCGCCTGCGCGATGTCGAGATCGTGCGCTGGGCATCGGATCAGCGCGCTTCGGCGATCGTGCTCAACGATCAGCCGAGTACCACCGCGATCGCCGAAGCCAACGCCTATGGCATTCCGATCCTGATCCTGCCCACTGGCAGCCGGATGCGGGTGGTCGAAAAAGCGGTCGTCAGTCTGCTGGTCGATCACAAGGGACAGTTGGAGCGGCGCGGCACCCAGATTTACCGTCAGCTCACCCAGATCACCTCACGCAACGAGGGCATGGCGGAGCTGGTGAACGAGATGGCACGCCTGACCAACAAGGCGATCGTCGTGCAGGACAAGCGGCTGCAGCTGCTCTACGTCAGCGTACAGCCGCAGTTCGTCGCCTATTGGGATGAAATCGAGACCTTCCTGCGCAAATTGGACAATCTCCCGGTGGAGATGCAGGATCGGCTGCGGGTGAGCGAGCTGGACAATCCCGTGCTGATGCAGTCGCTGCCGACCGCTGGTATCGCCCGTTATGTCGCGCCGATCATCACCAAAGAGATCGGACGCGGCACCCTGTCGATCATCGGTCATGACAACGACCTCGACGAGATCGACCTGCTGGTCGCCGAACACGGCGCGGCGGCGTGCGCGATCGAGATGGCAAAAGCAAAGGCGATCAGCGACGCCGAAAAGCGGCTGCGCGGCACTTTCCTGGATCGGCTGCTGTTCGGCGATGTCAGCCAGCAGGAAGCGGTGCAGCAGGGCGAACGGCTGGAACACGACATGAATCGCGCGCATATCGCCATCGTCCTCAAATGGCAGGGCGACAAAACCGCGTCGATGCGCCGCCTGGAGACGATCATCAATACCGTCGTCAGCAACAGCAAGGCGCACGCCCTGGTCTGGCAGCGCGAACGCGAGAACGAAGTAATCGTCTTTCTGGCGGTGGACGAAAACGATCCGATCGCGCTGGGCATGAAGCTGGCAAAGGCATTTCCCAACGAGGTCAATCGCCAGTATCCGGGCTACCGCGTCGCCGTCGGGCTGGGACAGCCCGCGTCGGACGTGGCGAACTGGCGCCGCTCGTATGGCGAAGCGGTACAGGCGCGCGACCTGGCGGTACGACTGCACACTGATACCCCACTCTACATCGGTGACCTGGGCGTGTATCAGCTCCTGATCCGCCTCAACGACAAAGAACGTCTGATGGGATTCTGTGAACAGACGCTCGGACCGCTGATCGAATACGATGTGCGCCAGCACGCCGACCTGCTCAAGACTCTGGAAGCCTTTTTCCAGTGTCATGGCAATCTCTCCAAGACCGCCGACCAGCTGATCGTGCATCGCAACACCCTGCTCTATCGCATGAACCGCATCAACGAGATCGCGCGCGTCGATCTGGATCGCCCCGAAATTCGTCTGGCATTCCATCTGGCGCTGACGATCCGAAGGCTGCTGAGTGCCACCTGAGTCCGCACCATAGGGACGCATAACAATGCGTCCTCACAGCGCAAATTACACAAGCGCGCCAACCCATTCATACATCATGCACAAATTAGAGGAGAGCATTTTCCTCTAATTTGTGCGATGTAACCCCCGCACCAATCTTGTAAGCTTTAACCTGGAAATGCCGCCGCTTTTTAGTGACAGTGACCCTAGCAGCGCCTGGACGGGCACGGACGGGCATCTGTGCCACCGCATCCGGCGCATTGTCTTCACTCCTGACGCACACAACGATTGTATTGGCACCTGGTGCAACCCCTGGAAAGAGGAGCGCTATGCCCGACTTTGACTACCTTTCCGATGTCCCCCTCCACGACGAAGATCGCCGTGAACGTGATGCCTGTGCCCTGATCTGCGCCGTCCGCAAAGGCGGACAGGCGACGCACGGCAATGTCAAGCGCACCATCGAGGCGCTCACCCGCATGAACCACCGTACCGGATTCGTGGACGGTGAGGGCGATGGCGTCGGCATCATGACCGATATTCCGCGCGAACTGTGGGCGAAATCGCTGGCGGGCGCCAATGTGCGTTCGTCGCTGGTCACGTCGCCGTCGTTCTGGGTGGCGCATCTGATGATCCCCAACGCCATGCGCGACGAACGCGACGCGCTCGTCCGCCGTATCATCGAGAAAATCCAGTCAGCCGGGCTGGAAGTCCTGATCGAGCGCGATGGGCGCACCGAGTCCTATATCCTCGGACGCAGCGCCAAGCTCAATGAACCGCTGTTCGTGCAGCTCGCCGGGACAAGCGAGGGCTTGACGGTCGAGCGGCTGGAACAGACGATCTATCGACTGCAAAAATCGATCGAACGCGAATACCGCGTGCATTTTCCGTCGTTTTCGGCGCGCAGCGTCGTCTACAAGGTGCAGGGCACGATCGAGATTTTGCGCCGTTATTATCCGGAGCTGCGTGACCCCGACTACGCCTCGACGGTCACACTCGGTCACGCCCGCTACAGCACCAATACCAATCCGGTCTTCGAGCGGGCACAGCCGTTCAATGTGCTGGGTCACAACGGCGAATTCAACACCATCTCGCGTTTTCGTTTAGAAGCACAGATGCTCGGACTGGCGCTGCCGGAAAATGGCTCGGACTCGCAGGATGTCGATGCGGTCATCGACGCGCTGTGCATGGATCACGGCTTCGACCTGATCGAGGCGATGGAACACGTCTTCCCACCGTTTGCCCACGATCTGATCCAGAACGCACCGGAAATTCACGCGACTTACGAGGCGATGCGCCAATCGTTTGGTCCGTTCGCCCAGGGACCTGCCGCTGTGGTGGCGCGCGTCGGCGATCAGGTGGTGATGAGCGTGGATGCGCTGGGATTACGTCCGCTGTGGTTCGGCGAGACCGAAAAAGAATACTTCGCCTCGTCCGAGCGCGGCGTGTATCCACTCGACAGCATGACCGTCGATCCCAAGCCGCTGGCGCCGGGCGAAAAAGTAGCGTTGATCATCCGCCCTGGTCAGCGCATCGAGGTGCTGTCGCATCCCGCGATTCAGCGCTATGTGCTGCGTCGGCGCCAGGAACGTCAGGATGCAGCCTGGATCGATCAGGAAGGCGACTCAGCGTGGACTCCCGTTGGCGGGAATGCCTACAGCCCCGCACCCGCGTTCGACCGCTTCGCGCCCGCGTCAGCCAGAGTCGCGGAAATGGTCGCCCCGGCGCCAGTCGCGGTCGCCCTTCAGATGCCATCTGCCCACCCCTGGGTCAGCATGGCACAGGCGCTGTCGCCGACGGTGCTGGCGGCGCTGGGATGGGAACGCTATCACATCTCGGTCGTCGAGACGATGGGCGAGAGCAAAAAGGAACAGGTCGGCTCGCTCGGATGGGATGGACCCCTCGCAGCGATGAGCCAGACGCGCGTCAATCTGGCGGACTACTTCAAAGAGACGGTAGCCGTCGTCACCAATCCCTCAATCGACCGCGAACGCGAACGCGCGCAATTTTCCACGCGCGTGCTGCTCGGCGCCCGCCCTGCCCTGGGCATGACTCCGACCAGCGACAGCGCACCGCTGACGTTGAGCGTGCCGCTGCTGGTCGGTGGGCATGAGCTCCTGGGTGATGGCGACTCGCTGCGTAAGCTGGCGAGCAAGCACGGCACCGCGACGCTGGACGACGTGATGGCGCATTTTGGGACGAGCGCGGTCGTGCTGTCGGTCGGCGCCGCCCACGACGAGAGCGTCGATACCGCCCTGCTGCGCCTGACCGAAATGGCGGTGATGCTGGTGCGTGATGGCGCGCGCTGCCTGATCCTCGATGATACCGATGCCACCAGCGGCGAGCTGCTGTGGATGGATCCGATGCTGGCGACGGCGGCGGTCGATCGCGCGCTGCGTGAGGCGCCGGACGACCCCAATCTGCGTCGTCAGACCGGGATCGTCGTGCGATCGGGCGCGCTGCGCGATCTGCATGATCTCGTCCTGTGCCTGGGCATGGGCGCCAACGCGCTGGTGCCCTACGCGCTCTACGCCGTCGCCGCCGGACTCGCGCCGCGCGCCCCCAAAGACCCGCTCACCCCCGACGCGCTCATCACGCTGATTGACTCGACCCTGACCGCGATGATCTCCGGCATCCAGAAGATCACCTCGACCATCGGCTGCCACGAGCTGCGCGGCTACGGACAGAGCTTCAGCTCGGTCGGTCTCAGCCTGGAAGTCGCGGACATGCTCGGTACACCCAATTATTTTGGCAGCGCCACACGCGGACTGACCTGGGACGCGCTCACCCGCGACAGCCAGGCGCGCGGGCGCGAGCTGCGCGGCGAAGACAAGAATCGCCTCGACAACCCCGACCGCCTGTATCCCAAGATGTGGAAGAAGATCGAGGACATCGCGGTTGGCGAAATGTCGCTGGAAGAGTACGAAACCGCGATGCTGAAGCTGGAAAGCGAAATGCCAGTCGCGCCGCGCCATCTGATCGGCTTCACCAAAACCGACGGCGATGTGCATCCAGCGTCGGTCAATCTGGCGGTCGGGACGCACTCCATGCCGATCCTGATCGGCGCGATGTCGTTCGGGTCGCAGGGCGAGCTGGCGTACAAAGCCTATGCCGAAGCCGCCGCGCGCATGGAAATCCTGTGCGTCAACGGTGAGGGCGGTGAGCTGTCCGACGTGATGGGCAAGTACAAGCCCTATCGCGGCAATCAGATCGCATCGGCGCGTTTCGGCGTCAATATCGAATTCCTGAACTCGTGTTCGGTGCTGGAGATCAAGGTCGGTCAGGGCGCGAAACCGGGCGAAGGCGGTCAGCTCCCCGGCTACAAAGTGACGGCGAAAGTCGCGGAGGCGCGGCATACCGCCGTAGGCGTCGATCTGATCTCCCCTAGCAACAATCATGACCTGTACTCGATCGAAGACCTGGCACAGCTCATCGACGAACTGAAGATTGCCAATCCGAGCGCCAGAGTGTCGGTAAAAATCCCGGTCGTGCCCGGCGTCGGCATCATCGCGGTCGGCATCGCCAAGGCGGGCGCGGACATCATCAACATCACCGGCTACGAGGGCGGGACGGGCGCCGCCCGCGCGCACTCGCTGCGTCATGTCGGGCTGCCCGCCGAGATCGGGGTGTGGCTGGCGCATCAGGCGTTGATCGCCAGCGGGCTGCGCCAGAATGTCGAGCTGTGGTGCGACGGCGGCATGAAGAGCGGGCGCGACGTGATCAAGATGATGTGCCTGGGCGCCAACCGCGTCGGCTTTGGCACGCTGGCGATGGTCGCCGTCGGCTGTACCATCTGTCGCAAGTGTCATGAAGGCACCTGTCATGTCGGCATCACCACCCACCTCACCACTGTTGAAGAAGCCCTCGCTGTTGGCGTCAAACACTTTGAACCCCGCGAATTCGACAACGCAGTCCAGGGCATCTGCAACGTCTTCATGATGCTGCGCGAGGACATCCAGCGCTGGACGGCGGCGCTGGGCTTCACGCGCACCCAGGATTTGGTCGGGCGCGCTGACCTGCTCGAACAGATCGCCTACACCGACCGCATCGACCTGTCCCCGCTCTTCCGCTACACCCCGATGCCCGACAAGGTGACGCTGCCCGCTGGCGTCGGACGGCTGGTGTCGCGCCCGCGCAATTTCCTGACGATGCAGATCACCCGTCTGGTCGGGCGTTCCGCCGAATTTGGCGACAGCGAGATGACCTACGACGACGAACAGGTCATGGCGATGGATCGCGCGCTGGGCACGCACACCATCGGCGCGATTGAGCGCGGCGAGATCGAAAACCCGCCCTTCCTGCACTTACGGTTCAGCAATTCAGCCATTCCCGGCAATGGACTGGGCGCGTTCATCGATGAGCGCATGGATGTGCTGGTCGAGGGCGGCGCACAGGATGGCGTCGCCAAGTGCGCCAAAGGCGGCACCGTCTCGATCCTGAAGGGTCTGAATCACGACGGCACACGCCTGGACGGATCGGTCGGTAAGAGCTTTGCCTATGGCGCGCAGGGTGGGCGCTTCATCGTGCAGGGCAACGCCGACTCGCGCGCCTGTATCCGCCTGAGCGGTGCCGATGTGGTCTTTGGTGGCGAAATCCGCACGCCCTTGCGCGACGAACTGGGGGCACTAGGTGCACGCGCCAACCTGAAGGGGTTCGCCTGTGAGTATATGACCTCTGGGCGCGTGATCATCCTGGGCGATCCGGGTCCATGGATGTGCGCCGGCATGTCCGGCGGCGTGGTCTATCAGCGGGTGCAGCCGGAGATGGGGCTGACCGAGGCGGCGATCAGGCGCCGGATCGCGGAAGGCGCGACCGTCGAGCTGTTCGCGCTCGACGACGAGGGTCTGAGCGATGTGACCGCGCTGCTGACCGCCTACATCGATACGCTGTGCGCCAACAATCAGCCGGAGACGGCGCGCCGGATCGAAAACCTGCGTGCCAATCCACGTCAGCATTTCGTGATGCTGGCACCACCGTCGCGCTATCGCCTCCCTAACTGACCAGGATGCTGCATACCAACCCCTTTCTTTCGGAAAGGGGTTGGCAAACAAGGTAATCCCTCGACAGCACCAGCGGCGCCGTCTATACTCGCAGCATTATGCACATCGGCATTGACGCGCGCCTGACCTATTATCGTCGCGGCGGGATCAGCACCTATATCACCCGGCTGATCGAGTCGCTGGAGTCGCTGGACACGGCGAACCGTTATACGATCCTGCGCAGCCGCAAAGACACCGGCGCGACGGCGGGACGCCTGCGTCAGGTGCCGATCTGGACACCGTGCCATCACCCTTTCGAGCGCATCACCCTGTCTGCCGAGCTGATGCGTTTCAACCTCGACCTGCTGCACACCACCGACTTCATCCCGCCCTGGCGCGGGGCGCGGCGTCATCTCGCCACCATCCACGACCTGACCTTCCTGCACTACCCCGACTTTCTGACCAACGAGAGCCGCCGCTACTACAACGATCAGATCGCCTACGCCGTCGATCACGCTGATCACCTGCTCACCGACAGCGAAGCCAGCAAGCGCGATCTGATCGCCATGCTGGGCGTGCCGGAAGATAAGATAACCGTGCATCTGCTCGGAGTCGATGCGGCATTCCGTCCGCTGGCGGACGAGGCGATCGACGCGGTGCGGCGCGATCTGTCGCTGCCTGATCGCTATTTTCTGTTCGTCGGCACCTGGGAACCGCGCAAAAATCTGATCGGACTCGGACGCGCCTACCGTCACCTGCTGGATCGTCATCCCGACGCGCCGCCGCTGCTGATCGCGGGGTCGCCGGGCTGGAATTTCGACGCGACACGCGCGGCGCTCGACGCGCTCAAGCTGGGCGATCGGCTGCTGTGGCGAGAATCGGTGGCGCAGGACGCCCTGCCCGCGTTGTACAATGGGGCGCTGGCGCTGGTGCTGCCTTCTTTTTACGAAGGGTTTGGCTTTCCGGCATTGGAGGCAATGGCGTGCGGCACCGTGCCGATCGTCAGTGACCGCTCGTCGCTTCCGGAAGTCGTCGGCGCAGTGGGTCTGCAGGTCGTGCCGGAAGACGACATGGCGATTATGGCAGCCATGCGCCGCGTCTGGCAGGATGATGCGTGGCGCGAGTCACAAATCGCAGCCGGAATTACCCGTGCGCGGCAGTTCTCGTGGGAGACGACGGCGCGCATTGCGTTGTCGGTGTACCAGCGTTTGTTGTCCGCATGATGATGCGGCGGCGGCATTCTGTACCGGGCGGACGCATTGTTATGCGTCCCTACGACCGCACACATTTAATTTGTAATCGGCGTCACCGCATAGTGAATGAGTCTGATGCGCGTCCTACTGGTCACACCTAATCCGCCCTACCCGCCGCAGCAGGGCGCCGCGCTGCGCAATTCTGGCATCCTGCACAGCATCGCCAAAGCGGGCGGACAGATCACCCTGTTGAGTTTTTGCGGCGACAGCGCATCCGCGCCAGCCGACGCGCTGGCGGCGCTGTGCGAACGGATCGTCTATGTCCCGACCCCACCCCGCTCGACCGCCGCGCGCCTGCGCGATTTGCTCACCAGCGATCAGCCCGACCTGGCGCGACGGCTGACCTCGACTGCGTTTACAGCGGCGTTGATCGAGGTGGTACGCGATGACGATTTCGACCTGATCCAGTTCGAGGGGCTGGAGGTCGCGTCTTATGCCCCCCTGATCCGACCATTGGCACCACGAGCCAGGCTGGTCTACGACGCGCACAACGCTGAATATGCCTTGCAGCGCAATATCGCCCACATAGAAGGGCGTTCGCCGCGTCGCCTGGCGACCGCGCTCTATTCGCGCATTCAGGCAGGACGCATCACCGACTTTGAAAGGGCGATCTGCGCCTCGGTCGATGGCGTGATCGCCGTGTCCGACGCCGACGCCGCGCTGCTGCGTGCGCTCGGCACGCTGACCCCGGTATTCACGCTGCCCAACGGTATTTTTGTCGAGGACTATCGCCAGCCACAGTCCGCGCTTGAGCTGCACGCCGAGTCGCTGGTCTTCACGGGCAAGATGGACTACCGCCCCAATATCGACGCGATGCTGTGGTGCGCGGAGGCGATCCTGCCGCGCGTACTGACGACTCACCCCGACGCGCATCTGTACGTCGTCGGTCAGGCGGTGCATCGACAGCTGCTGCCATTGGAACAAAATTCGCGCCATATTTCCTTCACCCGTTGGGTGGAGAGCGTCACGCCGTTTCTGCACGGAGCGCGCGTCTTCATCGCGCCGCTGCGCATGGGCAGCGGCACGCGGCTCAAAATCCTGGAGGCGATGGCGGCGGGCTGCGCGATCGTGGCGACCACGACCGCGATCGCCGGGCTGGACGATCGCGTGCGCGGCGCGCTGGTCGTCGCAGACGAGGCAGCGCAATTCGCAGACGCGATCCAGCGACTGCTCGACGACCCAGACGAGCGCGCTCGCCTGGGCGCCGCCGCCACCGCTTTCGTCAGCGCGTTTTACGATTGGTCGGTGCTGGCGCCACAGCTCCAGAAAATCTATCTGGCGATCGGCGCACTGTGATGATCGACCGCAGCGCGCTGGCTGAACGCAACCGCCACCTGGTCGCCGCCTTTCAGACCCGCTCGCTGAAAGAGCGGGTGCGCGGTCAGATGTTACAGACGATCGCCGCGCTGCCGATCGCACAGACCGAGCCAGGCACGGGGCGCATTCTGGTGATACGTCCTGATCACCTGGGCGACATGCTGCTCACCATCCCGGCGCTGCACGCCCTCGACGCCGCCCGCCCCGGTCGCAGGATTCACGCCTTGGTCGGCACGTGGTCGGCGGAGGTGCTGGCGCCGATCGCGGCGATCGACACTGTACTGACGCTGGCATTTCCCGGCTTCACCCGCACCGACGAGCCGCCGGATGTGCTGGCGCCGTATTTGCTGGCACACAAAACGGCGCGCCGGTTGCGGCGGATCGGTTACGACGAAGCCTATATTCTGCGCCGCGATCACTGGTGGGGGGCGCTGGTGGCATTTTTAGCGGGCATCCCCGTTCGCATCGGCTATGACACGATCGATGTGTCGCCCTTCCTCACCCATGCGCATCCCGATACGCGCGCGCACGCGCTGATCGCTAATCTGCGGCTGACTCAGCCGATCGGCTCGACGATCGCTCCGGTCGGGTCGATCGACTACCCGATCGGTGATGACGGGCGCATGATCGCCCAGGCGCTGCTGCGTGATCACGGAGTCGATCCGCACAGCGCCTATATCGTAATCCATGTCGGTTCCGGGGCGACGGTCAAAAACTGGGACAATGAAAAATGGGGTGGGGTGGCGAACGCGCTGGCGGGTGGGCTGGATGCGACGGTGGTGCTGACGGGCGGCGCACGCGAACGCGCCGACGCTGATCACATTGCCAGGCTGCTGGACGGACGCGGCGTCGTGCTGGCGGGTGAGACCGATCTGCCCGTGCTGGCGGCGCTGGTCGCGGAGGCGCGCATCGTATTGGGTGCCGACAGCGGCGTGCTGCATCTGGCGGCAGCGGTCGGGACGCCGACGGTGGCGCTGTTTGGCGCCGCCGACCCGGATGAATTCCGTCCCTGGGGCGACCCGGAACGCCAGCGTGTGGTCATCTCGGAGATCGCCTGCCGACCGTGCCGCATCCTCGATTGGGACGGCGACGATCTGGCGTTTCATCCGTGCGTGCGTGACATCACGCCGCGCCAGGTGATCGACGCGGCGTGGCGGGCGCTGCACGCGCCCCGCCGTATCAATCCGGGATGACGATCTTGTCTAGCCCTGGTTCAGGCGGCGGATAAGCCAGATTCATCGACTCCAGCGTTTCGACAATCGTTTTGGTAATGACAGTGTCGCGCACCCATTTTTCGTTCGCCGGGACGATGTGCCAGGGCGCGTGTGGAAAATGACAGCGGGCGATCGCGGCTTCGTAGGCTGCCATGTACTCGTCCCACTGCTGACGCACAGGCAGATCGCCCGTCGAGAATTTCCAGTGTTTCGCCGGATCATCGAGCCGATCCTGCAGGCGCTTCTTCTGCTCATCTTTCCCGATGTGCAGAAAAAATTTCAGGATGCGCGTGCCACCCTCGGACACCAGCCGCTCGAAATTGTTGATGTGGTCGTAGCGCCTCTCCCACACCTCTGGTGCGACGAGATTGTTGACACGCACCACCAGCACATCCTCGTAATGGCTGCGGTTGAAGATACCGATCATCCCCTTCGGCGGGACACGCGGATGCACACGCCACAAAAAGTCGTGCGCCAGCTCGACCGGACTCGGCTGCTTGAAGGCGGTCACCTGCACGCCCTGCGGATTGACCGCATCGAAGACGCGCTTGATCGTGCTGTCTTTGCCCGCCGCATCCATCGCCTGCAGGATCACCAGCAGCGACGATTGTCCCTGTGCGTACAGCATCTCTTGCAGCTCGGAGAATCGCGCTTCGAGAGCAGATTCCTGCTCTTTGGCGTCGCTCTTGCTCATGCCGAACCTGTGACTGGGATCGTAATCCGCCAGATGAAAAGTGTTTTTTGCCTTGTCGTCTGCCACGAATGGGGGGACGAGCGTTTGTTTCGACATCCTGCTTAATCCTCTGTTTTTTTGCCCGGTCGTGCCACCTCGGACGCCGGACGCGGCGCGACGGTGCGCGTTTCTTCGTTGGAATATGTCACCATGCCCGGACGACCGCCTTTGATCTTCCTGACATGGCGTCTGGAGGTGACATCGACTATCACCTTGCCTTCAGCACGGTTGCCGCTGTAATGCGCCGCCAGCGCCGCCGCCGTCTCGATCACATCGTCGGGGATGCGCCGACCGTCGTTCTTGACGATCACATGCGCGCCGGGGACGCCGCGCGCGTGCAGCCAGGTATCGAGCGGGCTGCCCTTGTCGAAGGTGACCTGTTCGTTCTGGCGACTGTTGCGCCCGATCCAGATCACGAATCCATCCTGTGTGACGACTCGCAGCGGCGCGCTGATGCTGCCCGTCTTGAGCAGCTTCTTGCCTTTCCAATATCCGCTCGCTTGCAGGCTGTTCTGCACCTCTTCGATATCGGGCCAGTTCGACGCCAATTCGATGTCGCTGGACAATTGATCCAGGAATGCGGCTTCGGCTTCGCTCTCAGCGATCAGGCGGGGCACATCGTCGAGCGCGCGCTTGGCGCGATGATAGCGGTCGAAATAGCGCTGCGCGTTTTCCAGCGGGGTCAGCATCGGATCGAGGGCGATCACCAGCTCCGGCGCGTCGGGATCGTACTGTGCATGCAGCTCAGTCTGTCCGGGCGTCAGCGCATACTGATATGCCAGGATCAGTTCGCCGCCCTGTCGCATCGCCTCGCGTTCGCTGTCGTCGGTCATCGAACGGCGCAGCGACACCAGCTTTGCCGCCACCTTGCCATGACCGAGCTTGATCGCCTCCAGCACCGGCACTTTCGCCGCGTCGTAGGCTTCTTCACCAACGGGTGCGCCGTAGAACGACACGAGAGCCGCACTCATCGACTCGACCGGGCGCCAGTCGGGGAGATGCGTGATCGCATAGGCACTGAAGGCGGCGGCGATGCCGTGCTTCATGACCACGCCGGGGCGCCAGTCGCGTGCTTTGAGCGGCGCGGTCATCTCGACCAGCGCGGCGTAAGCGCGATCGAGGTCGATCTCGCCGGGCAGCGTATCGATCCGTCCACTGGCACGGTAGACAATCTCTTTCGCCAGCAGCGGACTCATCCCGAACAGCCGCGCCGACAACACCTGATGTGCCCTGCGTTTGGGATCGTCCCCGGTGACGAACAGCGGACGCAGCGCGTCGAGCGTGATCGTGAACGGGTCGATCTTGTCTTTTTGCGGCGGCGGCGGCACATAGCGATGACCGGGCAGACTGACACGCACACGGTTTTCGTCGGCACCGACGCGGCGAATGCAGTCGAGGATCATCCCATCCTTGACCAGCAGCAGATTGGCGCGCCGCTCCATCGGCTCGACGATCAGCGACACCTCGCCCTCGGCGCCGTCGATGTCGAAGATCAGGACGCGCTCCCAGGGCGGCTGACTGACGTGCATGATCAGCCCGCCCTCGACATGGCTGCGAATCATCAGACCGAGCTGAGTCGGTCTGGGCAAGCCGCGTCGCAGCTTTTCGTCAGTCACGTACAGACGTGGACTTTGATTGTTGGCGCTCAGAAACAGGTAGCGGCGGCGGTGGTCGGCGTAGGCGTAGACCTCGATACCGATACTGTCATGATCGATATTGACCGAGTCCTGCACGCGCCCGCCGACGAGCGTATCCATGAATTCATCGACCAGCGCCGACAACGTGAACACGTCCAGGTACATCGGCTATGCACCGCCTTGCAGCAGATAGACCAGCACGTCGGCGATCTCGGCTTCGGTCATACGCGACCCGTAATCCTGGGGCATCGATGCCGGGTAGCCCTCGACGACGTAGACTGCCGGATGCACGATCGACTCGTACAGGTATTCCGCCGCCGTCAGCGGTGGACGACGCCCCGCCGCCAATGCTGCCAGCGGTTCCCAGGGCGGCGCGACCCGCTCCCCGCCCAGGAGGTGACAGGCAGTGCAGGCGTAGCGCTCCATGATCGCTTCCGCGCGCGTGGGATCACCACTCGCCGTGAGACGATCGACGATCTCGGTGTAGCGCGCTTCTTCGGTGGTGGTCGGCGTGACATTCGACGGATTGAACGTCAGCAGCACGACAAAAAAAGCGGCGGCGGCGATCACCAGCAGCGCGATCGTCAGGAGGACCGCCGGAGTCAGCGTGCGGCTCGGCGCGGTCGGCGGAGTTGATTGGGTCATGCGGAGTCAGCTTTCACAGCATCACAGCAGAATCTTGTCCAGCATCATCGCCAGGAACAGGAATGCCAGATACGCCGTCGAGAATTTGTAGGTGGTGCGCGCTGCAGGCTGCGACTTTTCGCGGCGCAGCACGATCGTCAGATAGATCAGACGCAGACCGAGCAGCAGCGCCGCTGACAGGTAGAGCCAGCTAAAGGTATTGAACGCCAGCAGACTGACGACCAGCAGAATCACCGAGTACGAGATCATTTGCTGGCGGGTGACATCCTCGCCTTTGGCGACGGGCATCATCGGCACGTTGGCGCGGGTGTAATCCTTGTTGACCAGCAGCGCCAGCGCCCAGCTGTGCGGCGGTGTCCAGAAAAAGACGATCGCAAACAGGATCATCGCTGGCAGCGCGATCGTCCCGGTCACAGCTGCCCACCCTACCAGCACAGGCATGGCGCCCGCGCCGCCGCCGATGATGATATTCATGAAGGTATTGCGCTTCAGCAGCATGGTATAGATGACGACGTAGTAAATCGCGCCGCCCAATGCCAGTGCCGCCGTCAGCCAGTTGACGAAAAATCCCAGGATGACCACCGACAGCACGATCAGAATCAGCCCGAAGATCAGCGCCGGGATTGGCTTGATCCGTCCCGATGGAATCGGGCGGCGCGCGGTGCGTGTCATCAGCGCGTCCATGTCGCGGTCGTAGTACTGGTTGATCACGCTGGCACCCGCCGACGCCAGCGCCCCGCCGAGGATAGTCGGCAGCAGCAGCGCCAACGCTGGCACACCGTCGGCAGCAGCGACCATCGCCGTCACCGTGGTGAACAGCAGCAGGGTGACGATGCGGAGCTTGGTCAGTTCGAGATAGGCGCCGACGGACTGTCCGAAGGTCAGTTTAATCAAGGGGTCAGGGGTTCTGACTGTACTTGCCATGCGTTTGTTTGTCTTACTTCTGTTTGATTGAGCGTTTCAAAGGTACTGACGATGACCAGCAGCGACCAGGTCGCCGCCGCCATCCCGACATGCGCCGCGCCCCACACGGGCGCCGCCGCGCTGACGACGTACATGGCGCCGACACCAGCCTGAGCGAGATACAGTCCCGCCGCCAGCAGTGTCAGCACTTTCAGCCGCGTATCGCGTCCGCTGCGCAGCGCGGCGAGCGTCGTGAGCAGCAGTGCGACGCCCAACGCCAGCACCATCAGCCGGTGCATAAAATGGATCGACGCCAGCGCGCCCTGGCTGAAAGGCAGTACTTCGCCATTGCACAGCGGCCAATCGGTGCAGGCAAGGGTCGCGCCGCTGCCGCGCACCAGCGCCCCGCTCAGGATGACGACCAGCGAGAGCGCCGTCGTAGTGTACGCCAGCATCGAGAACGAGTCGCGTCCGTAGATGCGTTTTGGCTGGTACCCCCCCGCTACCCCCGCCACCAACAACGCGCCCAGCAGCAGCATCGCTGTGCCCAGGTGCAGTGTGACCGCCGTCGGCGGCAGATCGAGGACGACCACGATGGCGCCGAGCGCACTCTGCAGCGCGAACAGCACCGCCGCGATGATGGTGATCGTCAATACGCGCGTGTCG
Source organism: Anaerolineae bacterium (assembly GCA_034437395.1). Lineage (GTDB taxonomy): Bacteria > Chloroflexota > Anaerolineae > Aggregatilineales > Phototrophicaceae > Flexifilum. The sequence continues at coordinate 61,309 of DAOTUN010000137.1, forward strand.
TGGTGGCGATAGGCGCGTATCGCCACCACCAGCGTGACTAAGCCGAACAGCCCGATCAGCACCGCGAACAGACGGTGCAGCCATTCGATCCAGGCAGTCATATTGTCCATTGGTGGGATCAGCGTGCCATTGCACAACGGCCACTGGTTGCCACAGCCCAAGCCGGAGTCGGTCACGCGCACCACCGCTCCAAACACCACCAGTCCGATGGTCAGCAGTGCAGTAGTGAGCGCCAAAACGGGAAATGCGCGAGAACGCATGGTGCAAATTCCTAGCGACTCTGCCGACGAGAACGTCTGTTTCAGGTCACGAAACGTGAAATGTAGGGTACGACCGGAATAACCGAGATGACCACCAGCGCGCTCTGTAACACGGGTGCCGAAAAATCCTGATTAGGGCTGAAGAGCGCCCATCCGACGATTCCGACTGTGATCACCAGCAGCAGCGCCGCCGTCATGAAATGCAGCGCGGGTCCCTGCCACAACACCGAGGTCACGCTGGTGACGACGGCGGCACCCGCCTGGATCAGGAACAGCATCGCCAGATTACGGATACCCGCCATGACCATTTCATCACTGCGGCGAAAGACGATCACCGCCAGCAGCAGTACCAGAGGCAGCAACAGCCCGATCGTGATGATCGACCAATGATGCAGCCATTCAAAAATGCCATATTGATCGCTCAACGACGGCAAAATTTGTTCGCCACAGGTCAGCCAGGCGGTGCAGTTGTAAAAGGTCACCGTGCGCAAACCAGCGAACAACAGCACGCCGAGCGAAAGCACGAATAAAAACAGCGCTTGGAGCGCGAGTACGACGATGCGACGTTGAGACATGGCAGTCTTTTCGTGTTAGATGTCAGGCGGTAGATTTTTCGGGCGCGGCACTTGCAGGCACCGCCGCAGCCTCGGCACGGCTCTTGCGGATACCGCGATCGATGAACCAAAAGATGATCGCCAGTGTCACTGCGATACCGACCAGATTGAACACGATGAAGCCGATCAGCAGCACGAATTGATTGGCTTTCCAGGGCATCATCGTCATCGGTGATGCGTCAGCGGCTTCGACCTGTTGCAGCACGGGCAGGATGGCGCCTTCACCGCTGTTGAGCAGCGCGGTCAAGCCGCCGCCGATCAGCAGCAGCAGCACCAATCCGATCAGAACACCATAGCGTCTCACGCAGCCCCTCCTTGATCTTTATCCAGCTTCAACGAATCACGGATTCAGCACGATCGCCAGGACGCATAACAATGCGTCCGCAGAGAAAATCGTGATTCACTGAGATTCAATGACACATCACGATCGAAAGTGATGCGATTGTACCCTTTAGAACAATCCGCTGCAAGCAACGTTATTCCCCATCGGTCGCACACAACAGGTTGGGAATGGTCAGCAGCGCGCGCGCCAGGCGTGTGCCGTGCCAGGTCAGCAACGAGCCATCGACCAGCACGATACGGTCGTTGTGCGCAGCGGGGACATCCAGCGGCGCAAAAATCGCTCGATGAGACTCGGTGAATAAAAACGGCTCACTGGGCAGCAGAATCACATCGGGCTGCGCCGCCTCGACCTCATCTAGCGTGACACGCGGGTAACGTATATCCCGCCCGGCGGCACGCGGATCGTCGGCGGACAGAGGCACAGCCGCTCCCAGATCCGCCGCCAGCGGGTAACGACGTTCGCGCTCGGCAAAGACATTCGTCCCGCCGCAAATGCGCAGCAGATCATGCGCGAAGGTGTCGCTATTGAATGTCATCAGCGGATCGTGCCAGATCGGGACGAACACACGGCATGGCTGCGCTGGCTCGATCAATTCCAGCAGATCGCACAGGCGCTCGATCTGGCGGATGCTCTCACTCTGCGCGGGCGACTCGAAGGCATACATCATCGTCCACAGCAGATTGAATGCTTCACGAACCGTCTGCGGGAAGGTCGCCCATACCACGATCCCCGCATCCCGGAGCGCATCGGCGTCTTCGCGGCGATTTTCTTCGTAATTCATGATCACCAGGTCGGGCGACAGCGCACGGATGAGATCGATGTTCGGGTTTTTTGTCCCGCCGACGCTGGGCACATGCTCGACTTTGCCGACCGGATACACGCAGTAATCGGTGCGCCCGACCAATCGATCGCCCAAGCCCAGCTCGATCAGCGACTCAGTCGTGCTCGGCACCAGCGAGACCACACGGCGCGGGGGACTGGAAAAAGGCAGCTCCTGAGTATATTTGTAGTCGATCATCCGCTTGTGCGCATCCGCTTGTACGCCGCGATCAACCCGTTGGTCGAGGCGTCGTGGCTGGTCACCAAGGCATCCCCCTGGAGTTCTGGCTCGATCGCCTTTGCCAGCTGCTTACCCAATTCTACCCCCCACTGATCGAAGGAATTGATCCCCCAGATAGTGCCCTGCACGAAAATTTTGTGTTCGTAGAGCGCGATCAGGCTGCCCAACAGGCGCGGTGTCAGCTCGCCATAGAGGAATGAATTGGTCGGCTTGTTGCCCGCGAATGTCTTTGCCGCTACCAGCAGATCGTTCGGTGTGACACCCGACGCCACCAATTCGGCGCGCGCTTCATCGGCGGTCTTGCCGCGCATCAGCGCCTCGGTCTGTGCCAGAAAGTTGGCGAACAGGATCGGGTGATGATCGCCGATCGGGTTGAGCGTCCGCGCCGCGGCGAGAAAGTCGCATGGGATCAGTTTGGTGCCCTGATGGATGAGTTGATAAAAAGCGTGCTGACCATTGGTGCCGGGTTCGCCCCACAGGATCGCGCCCGTCTGATAATCGACGAGTGCCCCATCACGCGTGACCGACTTGCCATTACTCTCCATGTCACCCTGCTGGAAATACGCGGGAAAGCGCGACAGATATTGCTCGTAGGGCAGGATCGCCTGCGTCTGCGCGTCGAAGAAGTTGTTGTACCAGATGCCGAGCAGCGCCATGATCACCGGGATGTTCTGCTCCAGCGGCGCCGTGCGGACATGCTGATCGACCGCGAACGCGCCATCGAGCAGCGCCTCGAAGTGATCCATGCCGACCATCAGCGCGATCGACAGCCCGATCGCCGACCACAACGAGTAACGCCCGCCGACCCAATCCCAAAAGCCGAACATATTTTCCGGGTCGATGCCAAACGCGCGCACCTTGTCGGTATTGGTGGACAACGCGACGAAATGGCGGGCGATCGCCGCTTCATCGAGCGCCGGGTTGCCCGACGCCAGAAACCAACGGCGGGCGGAATGGGCATTGGTCATCGTCTCCTGCGTGGTGAAGGTCTTGGAGGCGATCAGGAACAACGTCGTTTCCGGGTCGAGGTGTTTGAGCGTTTCCGCGATGTCGGTGCCATCGACGTTGGAGACGAAATGCGCGCGCAAGCCTGGCTGCGTGTAATTCGCCAGCGCCAGTACCACCATTTTGGGACCCAGATCGCTGCCCCCGATGCCGATATTGACCACATCGGTGATCGCCTTGCCGCTGGCACCGCGCCACGTCCCGCCGCGCACCGCCTCGCTGAACAGGCGCATTTTCGCCAGCACCGCGTTCACGTCCGGCATCACGTCGGCGCCATCGACGAGGATCGGCGTGTTAGCGCGGTTGCGCAAGGCGACATGCAGCACGGCGCGATCCTCGGTCACGTTGATCTTCTCGCCGTTGAACATCGCCTCGATGCGACCCGGTACATCCGCTTCGCGCGCCAGCTCGAAAAGCAGAGTCATGGTCTCATCGGTGATGCGATTCTTGGAATAGTCGAACAACAGATCATCGAATTGCAGCGAAAAGCGCTCGAAGCGATCGGGTTCGGCGGCGAACAGATCGCGCATGTGCAGCGCTCGCACAGCGTCAAAATGTGTTTTTAGCTGCCCCCATGCCTGAAATTGCGACAACCTCGTCATAAAATGGCTCCTCGGTACGATCACTCACAGATTACAATCAGGTGCCGCCCATCTTGGGACGGTATTGCACCGCTTCAGCGACATGCGTCACGGTGATCAGCGCGCTTTCCGCCAGATCGGCGATCGTGCGGCTCAATTTCATCATGCGATGGTACGAGCGGGCACTCAGGGACATACGGCGGACGGCGGTTTCGAGCAGCTGTCTGGCGCTCGGCTCCATCACACACCATTCATTCAATTCTTTCACGTCCATATCGCCATTGGCGTACAATCCCGTACCCGCAAAGCGCGCCAGTTGTATGGCACGCGCCGACTCGACACGGGCGCGCACATCGCGCGATGGCTCGGCACGGGTATCGAGCAGCAGCTTGTCGTAATCGACGCGCGGCACCTCGATATGAATGTCCACCCGATCGAGCAGCGGACCGGATAATTTCGACTGATAGCGACTGATCATCGCCGGGGTGCAGGTACAGGGCTTGATGGGGTCGCCGAGATAGCCGCAGGGACACGGGTTGTGAGCGAGGATCAGCAGAAAATTAGCTGGAAAGGTGAGCGTGCCTTTGGCACGGCTGATGGTGACAAATTTATCCTCGATCGGCTGGCGCAGCCCTTCGAGCGTATGCTGACCATGCTCGTTGACCTCATCGAGAAACAACACGCCGCGATGCGCCAGTGTCACCTCACCAGGACGCGGTACAGCCCCGCCACCCACCATCCCGGCGAGGCTGATGGTGTGGTGCGGCGCGCGGAACGGACGGGTGAGCATCAGCCCCTGATCGGCGGACAGCATATCCGCGACCGAATAAATCCGCGTGACATCCAGCGCCTCGTTCAACGCCAGTCGAGGGAGAATACCTGGGAGCGCGCGCGCCAGCAGCGTCTTGCCCGATCCGGGCGGACCTGTCATGCGTAAATTGTGATTGCCAGCGGCGGCGATCTCCAGCGCCCGTTTCGCTCCTTCCTGCCCGCGAATATCGGCAAAGTCGGTCAGTCCCTCGATCGAGCTGGGTTCCTGGCTCAGGATGCTCGCCACATCGACGTAAAACGGGGCGATCGGCGCCAGGTTATAGAGGTGTTCCACCAGCTGACCGAGCGACTCGACAGGAAAGACTTCGATCGCGCCGATCAGCGCGGCTTCGCGGGCGTCCTCGACGGGGACGAAGATGCGTTTCAGTCCGGCTTCCGCCGCAGCCAGCGCCATCGACATCACACCCTTGACGTGGCGGATCGCGCCGTCGAGTGAGAGTTCTCCGATGAAGAGCGCCCCTTCCAGAGACGCCATCGGCACCTGATCGGTGGCAGCCAGCACCCCGACGGCGATACTCAGATCATAGGCGGGTCCGCTCTTGGGCAGATCGGCGGGCGAAAGATTGACGACATAGGCTTTATTGACAAACTGCATGTTGGAATTTTTGATCGCCGCGCGCACCCGTTCGCGGCTCTCACGTACCGCGCTGTCGGGCAGACCGACAATGTTGAATTGAGGTAATGCGGCGCGCGGGTTAAAATCCGTCTCTACTTCGACGATCTGCCCTTCGATGCCGACGATGGCGCATCCGTGTACGATTGAAAGCATGACTGCTCCGCATGAATGGGCAAGTGACAGAACACGCCTATTGTACGGTGAAACACAGTTGACGGCACACTTTACCCATCGTCTGGGAGGCTGAAGAAAAATCATGCGTTTGACCAACCCGGCACCATTCACACTGGACACGCCGATGCGACCCGATCTGCTGAGTCTGCATGGCGCACATGGCGAGACGCTGCGCATCAGCGCGCTCGACGCGGGGATCGTGCGCGTGGAACATCTGCCACAGGGAGCCTATCGCCTCGATCGTACCTGGTCGATCGTCGCGGGCGAACGCGACACCCCATTGGAGGGGCAGCCGCGCGCTACCATACCGACAACCTCAGCAGCGATCGTGGGCGCCGCGGACGGATCGCTGCGCTTCGCCACCGATCTGGTGCGTGCTGAGATCGATCTCACCTCCGGTGCGCTGACGTGGTTCAGCGCCGATCACGCTGACCCGTTCGCCGCCGACCTGCCCTCGCGCCCCTACGTGTACGATCGGGCAGGACGGGCAGTCTATCACTACATGAAGCACGACAGCACCGCGCATTATTTCGGCTTTGGCGAGGTGACCGGGACGCTCGACAAGCGCGGTGAACGCATCCGCCTGCTGAATGTCGATGCGGCGGGCTATGACGCCAGGAATGGCGCGCCGCTGTACAAGCATATCCCGTTCTACATCACCTATCTATCCGACCACGACATCGCGTATGGTCTGTTTTACGACAATCTGGCGACCACGACCTTTGACATGGGACGAGAAGTCAACGGCAGCTTAGGCGGCGCCTATCGCAGCTATCATGCTGAGGACGGCGATCTCGATTACTACCTGATCTACGGTCCGACCATCGAGAAAGTGGTCGAGCGCTATACCTGGCTGACCGGGCGTCCGGCGCTGCTGCCCGACAGCGCGCTCGGCTATCTGGGATCGACGATGAGCTACACCGAGGCGCCGGATGCCCAGGCACAGCTCGCCCGTTTCGCCGCGCTCTGCCGCGAACACGACATCCCCTGCGATCTGTTTCATCTGTCGTCGGGCTACACCACCAGCGCCGACGGGCGCCGTTACGTATTCGAGTGGAACCGCGATCGCGTGCCCGACCCGGCGGCGATGGTGGCACATTTTCACGACGCCGGAATTCAGGTGGCACCGAACGTCAAGCCGCACCTGCTGTTATCGCATCCGCGCTACAACGAGGTGGCGGCGCGCGGCGGCTTTATCAGCGATCCCGATACGGGTGCGCCCGCGCTCAACCGATTTTGGAGCGGCGGCATGTATCAGGGGGAAAACGGGTCGCTGCTCGACTTCACCAACGCCGACTCGTTCGCGTGGTGGAAAGATCAGATCACGGCACATTTGCTGTCCTACGGGATGGACGCGATCTGGAACGACAATAACGAATTTGAGCTGTGGGACGATGACGCGCTCTGCGACGGCTTTGGCGCACCGTTTCGGGTGGGTTTAGGCGGGCGCGGGCTGGGTACGCTGCTGATGGGGCGCGCCTCGTATGAAGCGCTGGCGGCACACGCGCCCGACCGACCGCCATTTGTGCTGACGCGGGCGGGGGTGCCTGGCATCCAGCGCTATGCCCAAACCTGGTCGGGCGACAATACTACCTCGTGGGAGACACTCAAATGGAATCTCCCGATGGGTCTCGGACTGGGACTGTCGGGCGTGCCCAATAATGGACACGATATCGGCGGCTTTTTTGGAGCGGCGCCCGATCCGGAACTGTTCGTGCGCTGGTGTCAGGTAGGCGTCTTTTTCCCGCGCTTTACCATCCACTCGTGGAACAGCGACGGCACGGTCAACGAACCCTGGATGTATCCTGAAGTCCTGCCACTCATCCGCGACGCGATCCGGCTGCGCTATCGCCTCAAGCCGCTTTTGTCGGCGCTGATACACGAAGCGCACGAGACCGGACACCCAATCATGCGTCCGCTCGTTTATCATTATGCCGACGACGCGCGCGCACGTCTGGAATCGTTCGATTTCATGCTCGGCGCCGACCTGCTGATCGCGCCGATCACCGAGCCGGACGCCCGCGAGCGCGCGGTGTATCTGCCGACGGGCGCACACGGCACGCAGTGGGTCGATGTTCACAGCGGCACCGTTTACAGCGGCGGAGCGACGATCAGTGCGCCAGCGCCGCTCGACCGCATTCCGGTATTCGTGCGTGCCAGCGCGACGCATTTATTGAGCCAGTTCAGGAAGGATTGAGCTTATGACGGACTTATCGCGCCAGCCCCTCCCCGACCGGATCCGACCAGAAAGGCTTGAGGAATTCATCGGGCAGGCTCACCTCGTGGGTGCGGGCAAGCCGATCCGCAAGATGATCGAGACACAGCGTCCACAGTCGATGATCCTGTGGGGACCGCCAGGTGTCGGCAAGACGACGCTGGCGCGCATCGTCGCGCATGGCACCGGGCGCGACTTTTACGAGCTGTCGGCGGTGTCGGCAGGCAAGGACGAAATGCGCAAGATCATCGCCCAGGCGAATCCCGACGTGCCACGCGATCTTTTCAACATGCACGAGACCGTCACACCCAAGCCCGCGCCGATCCTGTTCCTCGACGAGATTCACCGCTTCAACAAAGCGCAGCAGGATTTTCTGCTGCCCCATGTCGAAGCGGGGACGATCGTCCTGATCGGGGCGACGACCGAAAACCCATCGTTCGAGGTGATCGCGGCGCTGCTGTCGCGCAGCCGCGTCTTTACGCTGGTGGCGCTGACCGACGACGACGTGCGCCAGATCGTCGAGCGCGGGGCGCGCGAACTGGCGGTCACGCCCGACGCCGATGGGATCGATTTTCTGGTGCGGATGGCGGCGGGCGATGCGCGACAGGCGTTGAATCTGCTGGAGACGACCGCGTCGTTGTACGACGGCGCGATCACGGTCGAGTCGCTGACGAATGCCCTGCAATCGCGCTTTCTGCGTTACGATAAACAGGGTGAGGAACATTACGATACCATCAGCGCCTTCATCAAAAGTATGCGCGCCAGCGACCCCGACGCCGCGCTGCATTATCTGGCGCGTATGGTCTATGCCGGAGAAGACCCCAAATTCATCGCGCGACGGCTGGTGATCTTTGCCAGCGAAGATGTAGGCATGGCGGATCCGAGCGCGCTGACGCTGGCAAACGCGGTATTTCGCGCCGTCGAGACGATCGGCTACCCTGAATGTCAGATCAATCTGGCGCAGGGGACAGTCTACATGGCGTCCGCTCCCAAGAGCCGCGCCTCATGCGATGCGTTCTTTAGCGCGCTCGACGATGTGACCCGTCACGGCGATCTGCCCGTCCCGCTGAAGCTGCGTAACGCACCGACCGCGCTGATGCAGTCGCTCGGTTACGGCAAAGACGACGCCCCCGATGATCGCTCGCTGCTGCCGGAAAAATTACGCGGCACCGTTTACTATCAGCCGCCGAAACGCAGCGAAAGTGAGTGACCTGTGCGCATCCTGATCACGGGCGTGGGCGGATTCGTCGGCGCGCATCTGGCGGCACATCTGCGAGCGCTGCATCCTGACGACGAGCTGCACGGCGTCTATGTCACGCCGATCGACAACGCAGTAGTCACGCCGCACATTCTCGACCTGCGCGAAGAAAACGCGGTACGCGCATTAATCTGCGAGCTGCTCCCAGACCAGATTTATCATCTGGCAGGTCAGGCATCGGTGCGCCAGTCGTTCGACACGCCCTGGGACACGCTCGATCACAATCTGCGTCCACAGTTGAATTTGACTATGGGCATCCTCGACGCCGGGATTATGCCGCGCGTGGTGATCATCAGTTCGGGCGAAGTCTATGCGGCGGAAGGCGACGCAGGCGATCCGTCTTCGGGCGCTGTGCGTCCCTTCAGTGAGACCACTCCCGTCGCGCCTTCCAGCCCATATGGGGTGAGCAAGGTGGCGCAGGAGATGCTGGCGATGGCATACTACCGCAGTCACGGCTTGCCGATGCTGCGAGCCCGCGCGTTCAACCATTTTGGACCTGGACAGCGCACCGGCTTCGTCGTGCCCGATTTTGCCATGCAGATCGCGCGCATCGAGGCAGGACAACAGCCCCCCTTGATCCGCGTGGGTAATCTGTCCGCAGAGCGCGATTTTACCGATGTGCGTGATGTCGTGCGGGCATACGCGCTGATCGTCGCGCACGGCATCCCCGGCGAGGTCTACAATGTGGCAAGCGGCACGATCACGACGGTGGGCGATCTGCTCGATCGACTGGTGGCGATGGCGCGCGTCCCGGTGACGATCGAGATCGATCCGGCACGCTTTCGCCCGAACAGTCAGCCGCGCACCTGGGGCGATGCGTCACACCTGCGCGCCCTGAGCGGCTGGCAGCCGTCGATCGATCTGAGCGGCACCTTACGCGATGTCCTCGACGAATGTCGCGCGCGTGTCAGCGGCATATCGACGTAGGGACGCATAACAATGCTCCGCCTGTGTATCACTATCGACAAGCGTCGCGCCCGTAAAATGGTCAAGTTGCACGATGCGAGATCGGTTCATTCTCCGATAGTCGCGCTTACAGAAATTGTTCACAATGGCTTCATTCGTCCTGCAAGGAGTGTCTTTCGTGACAACAAGCCTCGATCATGAGACCCCGATTTTTGTCCAGCCGCCAGAAAAGCGTATCCCGGTCAATGGGTATCCGGGGAACATGGCGGAGATTCCCGCTTCACGGATGTTCCTGATCCGAGAAGCGCTGAAAGCTTACCGCGATACACACGGCGCCGACGCTGTGACCTTCGACGCCTCGCAAGGGGATGGCGGCGCCAGTCTTCCCGGTGTCCCACGCGAACTGCTGGAGCGCGCGTTGCAGCTCCAGCTCGATCACGGTTCTGCCTATGATCAGCCGTTCGGGACAGCGCAGTTCCGCAAAGCCGCCGCCGAACAGTACTGGCAGTTCACGACTGCCAGCGGATGGGGGCAAAGCAATATCGTCTTTGTGCAGGGCGGGCGCGACGGACTGCAAAAAGCCTACAACGCCATGATCACTCTGGGTGCCAAAGAAATCGGCAGCGTGATCGTGGTCTCGCGCGTGCCCTGGGTCAGCTACAACTGGGGTCCGTATGCGATCGGCGCCAATGTCATGCTGGCGCCCGGCGACCCAGACGAAGGCTGGCGCTACACCCCTGAAGGGATTCGCGCGTGCGCCCACGCCGCCGCCGCCGATGGACGCAAGATCGCCGGGCTGGTGATCACCTCCCCCGACAATCCGACCGGACGCACCATCCCGGTCGCAGAACAGATCACGCTGGCAAAGGCAGCACTGGAAGCGGGCATCTCGTATGTGCTGTTCGACTGGATTTACCACTGGGTGACCGACAGCGGACATTCGGACATCAACGTCATCCTGGAAGCCTTCACACCGGAGGAACGCGACCGTCTGATCTTCCTGGACGGCTTGACCAAGAGCCTGGGCGCGTCGAATGTGCGCAGCGCGCATCTGGTCGCCGGCAAGCAGGTCGTCGATTACATCATCGGACAGGCATCGCACAGCATCATCCCGGCTTACTTCTCACAGGCGGTGGCGATCGCCGCCTACGAGATGGGCTTCGAGAAGGCAGCCGCCTCGATCATCGAGCCGACCCGCGAGAGCCGCCGCATCCTGCGTGAGGCACTGAGCGAGTCCGGCACGCGCCATATAATGGGCGATGGCTACTACGCCTTCATCGACTGCACACAGTATATCGAGGCGGCGGGCAAACGCGATTCAGAAGACGTTCTCAAATATTTAGCCGCCGAACACGGAATCGCCATCGTCGCTGGATCGTATTTTTCAGAAGCGGGCGCCAACTGGGTGCGCTTCTCGTATGCCCTGCCGCCGGCAAAGACAGCGGGCGCGGTCGAGCGGCTGTTCACCGGGCTGCGTGCGATGGTGACGAGCGCGGGTTAGACCCCGGTTTTAGGGGGTCGGACGCGCCGATTCTGGCGTATCATTAAAATGGTAGCAATGTGCGTTCGACCCATCCAATCTTGTGAGGGATCATGGAAAACACCAATTTTGTCGAGCTGATGCGGCGGAAGGATTTCAACCCTGCCGTCACCTACAATCAGGTTCAGCCGCTGATCAAGCTGACCTATGCCTGGATGCTGATCGGGTTGATCGTCACGACGGCAGTCGCGCTGATCACTGTCAATACACCCGCCTTGTTGGGAATGATCAATTCAGCGACCCTGCTGATCACGTTCGTCATCCAGATCGGTCTGGTGATCGTGCTGACGGCGGCAATGCCACGCCTGTCGCCTGGATTGGCAGCCAGCTTGTTTCTGGCATATTCCGCGCTGACCGGCTTCACGCTGTCGGTCATCCTGTTGATTTACACCACATCGGCGATCACGACCGCATTTCTGGCGACAGTGGCGCTGTTCGGTTCGCTGACCTTCTTCGCCTTCACCACCCAGCTCGACCTCAGCCGTTGGCAAAATATCCTGTTCGTGGCGTTGATCGGGCTGGTGATCGCCATGATCATCAATTTCTTCCTGGGCAGCAGCCTGATCGACTACGTGATCAGCCTGTTCGGTGTGCTGATCTTCACCGGGTTGACCGCCGTCGATACCCAGAAGCTCAAGCGTTTAGCATCGTCGCCGGAAATCCAGGAAGATGGCACCTTACGGGCGCGCGTCAGCATCTTCATGGCGCTGGAGCTGTATCTGGACTTCATCAATCTGTTCCTGTTCATCTTACGCCTGCTCGGTGGCGGACGCCGCTAACCAGCGACGGTAGTCGGGCGGACGCATTGTTATGCGTCCCTACGTCGTTTGACTTCCTTTTGCAAACGCCATAAGCAATAAAAAAAGCGGGGATCACAATTGTGATCCCCGCTTTTTTATCGTGTGTTCGTGAAGCGTGGCGCTGGTTATTCGCCGGCGGGCGCCATCAGGACAGCATCGATCACATGGATGATGCCATTCGAGGCGCGGATGTTGGCGACGGTCACCTTGACGGTGCCATTGATGATGACATTGTTGTCTTCATCGAGCGTGAACAACAAGACCTGATTCTCGACCAGCGTCTTGATTTCGAGTTCGTTGTCGCTCTGGGTGCGGATCAGGGTGATCAGCGTCTCCGCCGGGACAGTGCCCGCGACGACGTGGTAGAGCAGAATGCTCGCCAGGTCTTCATTCGCCAGCAGGTCTTCGGCGCTCATGTTCATCGAGTCGAGCAGCGTCTCGAATGCTTCGTTGGTCGGCGCAAATACGGTCAGGGGACCGTCGCCAGCCAGCGCATCCGCCAGACCCGCTTCGACGACAGCGGCGAGTAGAATCGAGAAGTTCTCGTCCGCCATCACAATTTCGGCGATCGTCATGTCGGTCATATCTTCGGGCATCATCGCAGCTTCGGTGGCTTCTGCGGTGGCGTCCATCGTCATTTCAGCCGTCGCGTCCATCATCATTTCGTCAGTGGCTTCAACAGTCACTTCCGGGATTGGCACGATAGTCGGCTCTTCGGTGGGGGCTGCGGTCGGGACGGTGGTCGCGGTCGGCTCGTCGGTGGGTTCTTCAGTCGGGACTTCGGTCGCGGTCGGCTCGTCGGTCGGGGCTTCGGTCGCGGTCGGCTCGTCAGTCGCCATCTCGACAGTCTCTTCAGCGACAGGTGCCATCATTTCAGCGGTCGCATCCATACCCATGACGACAGGGGATGACTCGTCGGTCGCGTCCATCGCCATTTCTTCAGTGGCGTCCATTGTCATTTCATCGGTCGCGTCCATTGTCATTTCGTCGGTCGCGTCCATTGTCATTTCGTCGGTCGCGTCCATCATTTCGTCGGTCGCTTCCATCGTCATTTCAGCGGTCGCTTCCGTGACGGCGGCGGTGGTCGGCGGAACAGCAGTCGCCGGGGGGCGCGCCGTCACCGTCGGAGCGGGGGTGGCGGGCTGGCAGGCAGCCAGCACCAACACAAAGACGAGCGACAATGCCAACACGTTTCGTACAATGAGTTTCATCTGACACATCCTCCAGGCGAAAAGCACAAAAGTAGATAGCTGTTCACGAATGCAATTCGTGAATGCACCAACATAAAATTTTTGCTCAATAATGGGTACGTTGTCTAGGTGCGCCGCGACTAATTGTTTTTAGGATCGATTGGGCAATATCACTATCCAGTATTGCAGCATGCCAAAGATTGCTGAGGAAAGGATTAGGAACCGACGAAGACACCCAGTGCTTCTACGGTGCCGAGTGACTGCACAGGTCGGTCGGCGTCGATGCGCTTCATCAGACCCGCCAGCACATCTTTGGGTCCGATCTCGACGAACGACGTGATGCCGTCCACGATCATCGCCTGCATCGACTCGCGCCACCGCACAGGTTGGGTGAGCTGTGCTTCCAACTCCGCCCGGATCGCGCCGATCTCCGCGATCGGCAGCGCGCTGACATTGGCATATACGGGCGCGGTCGGCACGCTGAACTGGGCTGCACGCACCGCCTGGACGAACGACTCAGCGGCGGATGTCATCAGCGGCGAATGGGCGGCGATACTGACCGCCAGCCTGATCGCGCGGCGTGCGCCCGCTGCTTTCGCCAGCTCCAAACCGCGTTCCAGCGTGCTGTCATCCCCGGAAATCACGATCTGACCGGGACAGTTGTCGTTTGCCAGCACCAGCACACCACCGGTCTCAGCGGCTGCCTGGGCGCATACAGCGCGTACCGCGTCGGGTTCGAGCGCCAGGATCGCCGCCATTGCGCCAGGTTGGGCAACACCCGCCTCGCGCATCAGCCGTCCACGCTCGCGCACCAGCCTCAGCCCGTCCTCGAATGGCAGCGCGCCGACCGCGGTCAGCGCCGTGAATTCGCCAAAGCTGTGTCCAGCGACGGCGCGCGGTGCAGCGGCGGGAAGGTCGGTCTGTAATGCGGCAAGCATTGCCAGGCTGCACACATACAGCGCGGGCTGGGTATTGATCGTGTCGTTGAGCGCGTCAGCCGGACCCTCAAAGCACAACGTCGAAAGGCTGAATCCGAGAAGTGCGTCTGCCCGGTCAAAGACAGCACGCGCCGCGGGATATGCAGATGCAACGTCTGCCCCCATGCCGACGACCTGCGAACCTTGTCCGGGGAACAAAAAGGCGATACTGGTAAAATCGATCATCTCAGTCGCCTTTCGGGTGCCAGGCTGCCGCACAAATCGACACGCCGCTCCACATGAATTGGAACGGCGTGTCAGGGGTAGTGCAGGTGCGAATTACGGTTGTTCAATCTGGAGAATGGTCTTGCCGCGATACGTGCCGCATTTGGGGCAGACATGATGCACGACATGATACTCGCCACAGTTTTCACAGATGACGAGATGATTGAGCGTCAGCGCGTCGTGCGCACGGCGGCGATTACGACGACTGCGAGAGTGTTTGCGCTTGGGCAGCGGACCCACGAGATTGCTCCTGACGTGATAAAGCCGGTCAGGTGAGACCGGCAGCGCGTTTCTGTAGAAAGGGCATTATCTCTGATGCGGGGCGTTCTTGCAAGTGCAGGGACGCAGCACTCTGCTTCCGACCCACCTCAAAACAGGCGCAGTTGGCGTTCGGGGGCATGTCCATCGAGGGTGATAAATTCAGCCGTGCGATCGACTCCGCTGATGCCGATCCGGCGCAGGTCGTCCAGGCTGGTGATGCGTCCTTTCGAGCGTGCCGCGACGATCGCGTCCGCGCCTTTGGCGCCGATCCCCGGCACGCGCATCAACTGTTCGCGCGAGGCGCGGTTGATCTCGATCGGCGTAAAACGCAGGTGCGTCTCCGCCCAGGCTCGTTTTGGATCGAGCGTCAGATCGAGATTGCCTGACGTACCGAAGACCAGGTCTTCGACATCCCAGTGATAGTCGCGCAGCAGAAAGCTGGCCTGATAGAGACGATGTTCGCGCAGCGGATCGACTCCCCCGACATTTTCCAGCGGCGTTTCCAATACTGGATTGAAGCCGGAATAGTAGATGCGGCTGAGTCGCATGGTCTGATAAAGTTTCGCGCTCAGACTCAACAGCTCGACATCGGTATCCCCAACCGCGCCGACCACGAACTGTGTGACCAGGCTGGGACGCTTGCCCGTCATACGCTGGCGCAGACGGTGCGCGGTTTGCAGCGTGGCGAGCAGCTCGCCGTTGAAATCTTTTTTGGGCGCCAGCGCGTCTAGCCGGGCGGCAGTCGGCGCCTCCAGGTTGATCGACAGGCGATCCGCCAGCATCAGCGCGCGGGCGATCTGACCTTCCTCGGCGCCGGGCATCAGCTTGAGATGCACATAGCCCGGATAGGCATATTTGCCGCGCACCAGATCGATCGTATCGAGGATTTTATCCTGTGTCGTGACGCTGCCTTTGATGATCCCCGACGAGAGAAACAACCCGTCCACCCGTCCGGCACGCTGCAAGGTGTCGAACGCTTTCGCCATGTCGTCCGGCTTGAGCGTCACCCGGCGCGTCTTAGCACGTCCGGCGCGAAATGGACAGTAGTAGCAGTTGCGCTCGCACGCTGTCGTCATCATCGTCTTGAGGATCGGCTTTTTGCCGGTCGGCGTGCTGACGTTGCTGATACATTCTTCCAGGCTGGACGATTGATACCGTCCCCGTTTGCGTTCGGACGCGGGCGTATCGCCAGCGGGTTCGTCGCTGGTGACATCGCCCATCAGGGCGATCTTGTCGAGCGGGGAAGGATCGGATTTGATTAACATACCACCATTATACGAACAAAAGTTCTTTTGATCAAGAGGGCAATTCATGTATAGTTGCGACATGCGACCCACACCAGCCGAACCATTACATGCTCACAGCGAGCCGCCGCGATCGACCCTGACACGCAGCCTGATCGCGGCTGCGTATGACTCCCCTGCCGCATCTCATCCACCGAGGACCTGGTTGCAGACCAGGCGCGCGCGGCGCCGGCTGGTGCGATCGATGGGCAAGGTGACCGACGCGCTGATGCTCGACGTGTGTCGTCCGTATGAGACGTTCGCATCAGCGCTCGACGGCGCATTGACGCTGTATGCACACTATGGCGAGACGATCGCGCTGCTGACCGACTCGCGCGCACCACGCCCGGCACCCAGCTCCATCGATTGGGCGCTGCGGCGCGATGGTATACTGCTGCATCGACTGATCGCGGATGACCCGGTACTGCGCACGGCGATCGCGGACGCGGATTTTTTTCAGGCGCTCGATCCCGACTCCCCGTTTGGCGAGGTGTGGTCACTGCTGTGCGATCGGTTCGCACACCGCGCGCTCGACGGGATCGATCTGGCGTGCCCACGCTTTGGAGAAGACCCGCGCCTGTTTTACGAGACTCTCATCCGCCTCGGCACTGCATCCGTTCCTGCATCGGACAGCGCCGCAGATCGCACGCTCACACGATGGACACGATTGATCGCCCGTTTGGGTCGTCGTCGTGCGATTGCGCGCGAGGTTTACCTGCACACGGGTTCATTTCTGTTCGCGCATATGCGTCACGAGTTGATTCGGCTGGCGGTTCGTGCCACCGACGATGGTCGTCTGGGGCACTATGACACGATCTGGTCGATGGATTGCGCTGGTGTGCGCGCGCTTGACAATGCGTCATCGGATTGAGTGCTAACGCCGCATGATCCAGGAATCGGCACCGTAACGTGTCGCGGACAGCACAGCGGCGGCTTGAGTTTCTGCGGAGTCGAGCGATCCCGGCACCAGTTGCACATCGAATACGGCGGCAAAAGCCTCGTTCAGTGCTCTCTCCACCCCCCCGCGATCCGGAGGAGCGCCGATCGCGTCTGCCAGCGTGAGCGCAGCCCTGCGCAGATCGTCAGCCGCCGCACAACGTGACGAGTCGTCAGGATAATCGAGCAGTGCGCAGATGGCGGCGATGTCGCCAGTCAGCGGCAGCGAGCCATGCTGCAACAGTGCGCCACCGCGCCTCATTTGCGCGCTGCCGATCAGTTTGCGACCCCGAACGGCGATCTCGTAATCCGCCGCCACCTCGAAACAGACGAGCGACTCGCCTGGCTTGGGAGCGGTGCGCGCTGTCGGAATGTCGGCATCGACGCCCAGTCGCTTCAGCGCGTCGATCAGCCCAGCGCTCAGACGGCGATAGCTGTCGAGGATCGTCCCGGCACCCAACGGATGTCCAGGCGGAAGCGCGATGCTGTAGGTCAGTTCGTCGGCGTGCAGCACGGCGCGTCCCCCAGTCGGACGGCGCGTGAGCGTGATCCCGTCCCGCCACAGTCGATCGCGCGAAAGGTTGTGGGCGCTCTGCCCGATTCCCAGCGACAGGCAGTGCGGCGACCAGGCATACAGGCGCACGGTCGGCGGCGCTGACCCGTCGATCACAGCGTCGAGAATGGCGTGATCGACCGCCATATTGTGCGCGCCGTCTCGCGCAGGGTCGCTGATCAGCCGCCAGCTCTCCATGACCCCATTATTCCGATTTCGGCACGAGCAGCAGGTAATTGAAGCCGTTCATGGCGATCACCTCGTCCTGTCCGTAATGCGCCGCGATCGCCTGCAACACGTCGGGCGGGTAAAACTGCGCGCGCAGCACGATCAACCCGAACTGGCGCGCCTCGATCAGAGCGACCAACGCCGTCGGATCCCATAGTCCGTTGTTGGCGAGATTGAGCAGCTGGGTCGGATTGCCGATCACCGGCTTGTCCGCCAACAGGTTGAAGGCGGCTTCCTCGCTCAACACGTCGCCTGGCGCCGCGCGCACCCGCTCGACGATGCGCCACCCGGCGTCGATGTCCGCCTGGGTCGTGAAGTGTCCGATGTCGGCATAGCCGCCCGCGATCCGCCCTGCCGAGTCGTAGAATCCGTTGCGCGCGTTTGCCTCGATACCGAGCAGATCGGCGATCACGGCAAAGCCAGCGCCTTCGGTTGGCAGATGCAGTACCGCCCTGCCGTAGCCGATGTAACATAATGGCACCAGCAGCAGCGAGCCAGCGGCGACGATCGGCGCGGCGCGACGCAGCGGGTCGATCGTAAAGCGGGCGATTGGATTGCGCGGGACAGCGAGGTCGCCATTGAGCAGCCGCGCGAAAAAGATGCCGCTCAGAAGGCATATCCCGGCGATCGACGTGGCGAAATAGCTGTCCCCGGCACCCCATTTTCCGCTCAGAACGCCGACGCCGATCCCTGCAATCGTCCAGATGGTGTAGATCGACAGCCGCGAAAAATACAATTCATAGAGCGCGTACATCAGCGCCGGAACGATCAGGAAACCGTGTAAGGCGAACCATAAGCGATACAATCCCCACGTCTGCGACGGGATGAACTCGTTGACGTTGGCGCTGATCGTCTGCAGCCACCATTGACCGTCGGTGGCAATGTTCAGCCACAGGAAGATCGCCCCGCCCGCCAATCCGAACAACACCCCGGAGATGATCGCCCGGCGCGGGCTGCGGATGAACAAAAATGCGAACA
Organism: Anaerolineae bacterium; assembly: GCA_034437395.1. Lineage (GTDB taxonomy): Bacteria > Chloroflexota > Anaerolineae > Aggregatilineales > Phototrophicaceae > Flexifilum. The sequence goes on from DAOTUN010000137.1 coordinate 80,143, forward strand.
CCGCCAGCGCCGTCGTCAGCGCCAGCTGCTTGGTGTAGCCTGCCGCCAGCACCAGACTCAACCCGGCGAACAAACCCCAACGCCGTCGGCGCAGGCTGGGGATGGCGTCCATGTGCGCCAGCACGACGACCGCCAGCGTCTCGAACATGACCATTGTCATGTGCTGGCGAAACAGCGGTCCGATATGGTAAACCGTATTCGACGCCAGGAATGCCAGCGCCGCCAGCAGCGCGATCGTCGGACGGCGTCCCTCACGGTAGACCGCCAGCGCGATCGCGCCAGCCGTCACCAGCGTGCCTAAAAATCCGAGCAGCCGCCCATACCAGTAGCCCGTGCCAAAGACCGGGACAAATGGCGCCGCCATGACGTGAAACAGCGGCGGGTAGTTGCTCGAATAAAACGGATAAACGTCGGTGTCCTTGTAGGGCAATTCGCCCTGGCTGAACAGCAGCGTATCGACCAGTTCAAAGCCTTCACCCTGATCGTAGTCGAATGGAAAAGCGATCAGATTGGCGGCATAGGCGATGTAGACCACGCCATACCCCATCAGGATCGCCAGCGCCACGATCGTCAGGATGCGGCTCGCGGTGTACAGCAGCGCATCCGACCGGACGGGGGATGCCGACAAGGGTCGGGAGAGCGGCAGCTCAGTCATGCGGGGGCTTCTCCCAGCGGCAGCAGAGTCACGCCGACGAGCGCGATCAGGGCAGCAGCGCCGAGCGCGATTTGCTGCGCAGGCCCGATGCCTCCCTGACGCCCGGCGTCAAGCAGGTCGATCGCCAGGATTGCCAGCAGTGCGCCGACGCCACCGAGCAGCATCAGCAGCCCTAGCAAGCGCTTGCTGATCGTGAAACCGGGTGAAACTATTTTGCGTATCCTACTCAACTGGCTTCACCTCGAAACTCGCACCAGATCGATCTGGTCTCTGCAACGATCTTGCGAGTCGGCGCGTATAGTGTCAATGAGCAAAATTCCTGGACGAGGATCGATGCGATGAACGACGACTTTCGAACACCCGACGAAGACCCCGACCGCGTATCGCGGCTTTCCACCCCTGCCCCCGCACCCCATGAAACAGTCGCGGAGTCACGCCGCCCTGCCCTGAGCGCATCCTATGCCGATTACGACGAGCCGCTGCCGCACGATTCGCTGCCGTCAGGACGCAAGTCCCGCCGTTTTGAAACCGGGATGAGCGCCGCCAATGCCTGGTCTGCGATGACTCCGCGCTCGTCGCTCGCCGCGACTGCGGTCACAGACGATGAACGCCTATGGGCGGCGATCGCCCATGCCAGCGCGTGGATCACGCTCTTCGGCGGGATCGTCAGCATCGGCGCGATCGTCCCGATCAGCATCTTCATCCCGCTGGCGATCTTCTTCATCTTTCGCAAGAAGAGCGACTATATCGCCTTTCACGCACTGCAAGCCTTTGTCTTTCAACTGATTGGCACCGTCGGCGCCGCGCTGCTTTTGACAGTCGGCGGTGTGGTATGGGGTATCGGCATGGTGGTGGCGCTGGTCGCGGTGCTGGTGCTGGTCGGCTTTGTGCTGGTGCCGCTGTGGGCGCTGGTCGGGTTGGTCGGGCTGCTGGCGATCGCCCTGATGCCGCTGGCGATGGTGCTGTACGCCACTATCGGCGCGATCGAGACCTTCCGAGGACGCGATTATCGTTATCCGCTGGTCAGCCGTTGGATCGATCGCCAGTTGAGCGGTGCCGCGCGCATCCCGTCGCGGTATATCTGAGCCAAAATCAGTGCGCGGGGTCTGGTGTGCCAGACCCCGCGCATCAACAAATGCCGACGCCCTACTGAAACCCGCGCCCGTGTGTTATGCTGTGCTATATCGTGAGCATTCCCACGCAGGAGCGGAAGTCCCCATGTTGAAGTCTCATCACTGCGGTGATCTGCGAGCCGAACACGCTGGACAGCAGGTGACCCTCGCTGGCTGGATTCATCGCCGCCGCGATCAGGGCGGTCTGATTTTCCTCGATCTGCGCGACCGTTGGGGAATCGTCCAGGTGCGTATCGATCAGGAAAATCAGCCCGCAGCCCATGCTGTCGCCAGCGGTCTGCGCAGCGAATATGTCGTGCAGGTGCGCGGCACAGTGATGACCCGTCCGGCAGGGACGACCAATCCCGAGCTGGCGACCGGCGACATCGAGATCGTTCCCGACGAACTCGTGCTGCTGAACGCCTCGAAAGTGCCGCCCTTCCTGATCAACCGCGACGAATTCGTGGAAGAAGAAGCGCGGATGCGCTATCGCTATCTGTATCTGCGCCGCCCCAACGTGCAGCACAACCTGATCATGCGTCACAAGGTCGTCAAGTTCATCCGCGACTATCTGGATGAGCGCGGCTTTCTCGAAATCGAGACGCCGATCCTCTTCAAGACCACCCCGGAAGGCGCGCGCGACTTTCTGGTGCCGAGCCGACTCAATCCCGGCACATTTTACGCGCTGCCGCAAAGCCCACAGCAGCTCAAGCAGCTCCTGATGGTGGCGGGCTACGAACGCTATTTCCAGATCGCCCGCTGTTTCCGTGACGAAGACCTGCGCGGCAACCGTCAGCCGGAGTTCACCCAGCTCGATCTGGAGATGAGCTTCGTCGAACGTGAAGACGTGATGTCCCTGGTCGAAGGGTTGATGACCGCGCTGGTCGAGACGCTGGCGCCAGAAAAACGCTTTCTCAGTCGTCCATTTCAGCGCCTGACCTACACCGAGGTGATGGACAAGTACGGCTCGGACAAGCCCGACCTGCGTTATGACCTGGCAGCGATCGATATAACCGATCTGGCGGGCAAGAGCGGCTTTCCTGTCTTTGTCAATAACGTCGCGGCGGGCAAATCGGTCAAGGCGATGCGCGTACCCAAAATGGGCGCGTTGAGCGGTATGGCGCTGCGCAAAGAGACGGCTGCCCTCGAAGAACTGGTCAGGACCGTCGGCGCTAAAGGCTTGGCATGGATGGCGATCCCCGAAAACGAGGAAGATGAGGTCAAGGGCCCGATCGGGAAATACTTCACTGTCGATCAAAAGCTGGCACTGTTCGATCAGGTCGGCATCGTACCCGGCGATCTGGTGCTGTTCACATCCGACGACCGCGACATTATGGTGAGCGTAGTCGATACGCTGCGCCGTCATCTGGCAGAAAAGCTGAATTTGGCTGATCCGGATGTGATGGCATTCGCCTGGGTGATCGACTTCCCGATGTTCTTCTGGAGCGAGGAAGAAAAGCGCTGGGATCCGTCGCAGCACATGTTCACCATGCCCGTCCCGGAAGACCTGCCGCTGGTAGAGACCGACCCCGGCAAGGCGCGCGGATCGCAGTACGACCTGATCTGCAATGGTCAGGAAGTGGCGGGCGGCAGCATCCGCATTCATGAGCGCGCGGTACAGGAAAAAATCTTCCCGCTGATTGGGCTGACCATCGAACGCGCCAAAGAACAGTTCGGGCACATGCTCGATGCGTTTGAATACGGCACACCCCCGCACGGCGGGTTGGCGTCGGGGATCGACCGCCTGATCATGGTGCTGACCGGGGAGACCAATATCCGCGAGGTGATGGCATTCCCCAAGACGCAGAATGGTGCCGACCTGATGGCGGGCGCGCCCTCCCCGGCGGAGCCGCGTCAACTGCAGGACCTGTTCATCGCGGTTGTCGAGCCGCCTAAGAAGAACTGAGCCGGCACCGCATTCATCATCAAAAACGGTCGCACTGTTCATCCAGGGCGACCGTTTTTCATTCATTGCAGGGACGCATACTGATGCGTCCGCAGAGAAACTCGTGAACTACTTGTCGTCCGGCGTCAGAATATAACCGTGTACGATCGCCGCGACGATACCGCCCGCGAAGATGCCGACCAGATAGGGCAGCACGTAGCTGAGATCGCCCGCGATCAGCGCCGGTCCGAGCGTGCGCACTGGATTCAGCGACGCGCCCGTGAACAGTCCGCCCGCCAGGATGCTGGCACCCAGAGAAACGCCGATCGCCAGCCCCGCAAAATCGCCACCCTTGCCATAGACCGCCGTCTGCCACACGGTCGTCGCCAGGATGAAGGTCAGGAATGCCTCGAACAGCGCAGCTGTCCAGGGAGCGCTGTCCGTCAGGCTGCCTTTGGTCTGCCCCGCCGTAACGATACCGGGCACCAGAATGTTGGCGATGACCGCCGCCAGGATAGCACCGATCACCTGAGCGACGATGTACACGACGGCACGATCGATCTTAATTTTGCCACCAATCAGCAGGCTGACGGTGATGGCGGAATTGACGTGGGCAGCCGCGAACTTACCGAATGTATAGGCGATCACCACTAGAATCAAGCCGTGACCAAGCGCGGCGACGACCACGCCCTGGGCATCGGCGCCAGCCAGACCCGCGCCGCCACCGCCCGCGATCGCCGCTGTGAAGATACCGACGAATACCAAAAAGAATGTACCGATGAACTCCGCGACTGCGCTTTTCATCATGCTATTCAAAATTGATTTCTCCCCTTGATCGAGGCAGCAAAGATAGTGGATTGAGAATAACATGCGTAAATTGGTTACGTCAATCTTTGCACACGTCTTTTAATCAGGCTTGCCCTTTACGATCTGGCGCCACGCTGGTATAAATGGCGTATCCTGCTGTGTACGTGATGCTGCGTACCACGTTTTGAGCCAACATTCATATAACGGGGTTCGACCCTTTGTCACCAAGGTGATAGGCTCGCGTAGCCAAGACCCGACTGGCAATGCGGATCCCACCTGCGAAAGCAGGTTCAAAACCTCGCACACACGGCATGGCGGGAATTTTACGCCCACGACGACGGCACATCATCTGTTGATGTGCCGTTTTTATTTGCCCTCGGTTCAATCGTCGTCGCCCAGCAGCGACCGCCGTCGTGCGGGTCCGACCAGACTGATCGGGCGGCGCTGGCTGAGAAAATCACGCTCGGAACGCAGCTGTCGCAGCAGGCTCTGCACCGATCGTTCCAGCATCTCCAGCGTCACCTCAGTACGGCGCTCGTGCGCCGCGATCATACGCGCGTGTAGTGCCACTTCACGCACAAACGCGCCGGGCTGATCGACCAGGTTATCCACGACGGCGGCATGTTCCTCGCGCCAGTGTTCGCGCATGTAATGCTTGAGCATCTGCGCAGCCTGTCGGCTGTCCTCGATGGTGGGAATGACAAAGATGCGATCGAGGCGTCCCGGTCGCCTGGCGATCCGTTCATCGATCGCCTCAGGGTAATTGGTGGTCGCCAGCAGCAGCGCGCCTTTAGGATTGTTAGGGGACTCGATCCCATCCAGCACGTTCAGCACCCGCGCTTTGTCGTCACCACGCAGATAAGCGTCGAATTCCTCGACGATCAGCAGCACCGGAAAACGCGCCGCCGCGACCGCCTGTAACGCGCGCTGAATCTTCTCAAACGAGGCGCCGTCGCGGTCGGAACCGGATACGTAAACCACCACCCTGCCCCGCTTGATCGCCAGCTTTGCCAGCGCCGCGCACAACATCGTCTTGCCCGTGCCCGGCACGCCTGCCAGCAGCAGCTTGCGAAAGGGCGCCAGCTTCAACTGACGATAGATAGCGACGCCCTCACTGAAAAACGCCTCCATGTCCTCAAGTAGCTTATTCTTGAGATCGGTCGGCAGGATCACATCGTCCCAATCGACATCCGGGTCGAAAAAGGCGTCGGTGCCGCCGATGATGTAGACATCGCGGCGACGGCGGATGCGCGGACGCACGGCGCGGCTGCACGCCATCTCGAATGCCGCCCACACATCGAGTCGTTCGGGCGGCAGAATGGCGATCGCGCCCAATTCCTGGGTCTCTTCGTTGAGAAAGCCGCACGCATACACCACCTCGAACGACTCGCCCTGGTCGCTGAAGCGGAAGATATAGGCGCCCGCGCTGGCGGTCAGCACCATCTGGCGTCCGCGCGATCCGTAATCGCTGATCGGTACGATAAAAGGACAGTCGAGCGCCTCTATGCTCTCGAAGCGTGCCTTGGAGCGCAGCCGCCGCCCGGCTTTGACCTGGGCGTGCGCGATGTGATTGCTGCATTCCGACGACGCCCAGATGGTCACAGCCGGGACATCGGGGTGGCGCGAGTGCCAGATGTCGCGCGCCCATGTGACCAGTTTTTCATACACCATGTGCGAGCCTTTTGTCGTGGTTTGTTTGGTCGATATCCGTTTGAGCAGAGACACTATAATATACCCTATCGTTAGACCGCGACCGCGCGCAGCGCGCCCAATTTTTGTGCCTGCATCCAAAAAGGACAACCACACGATGACGACGGCGTATATCACGCATCCCCGCTATGTCGAACACGACATGGCACAGCACCCGGAACACGCAGGTCGCATCCGCGCGGTGTGGCGTGCCATCGAGGAAAGCGGAGTCGCGCCGCTGCTGCACGCGATCGAGGCGCCCTTCGCCAGTGATGATGCCATTCGCGCTCTGCACAGCGACGATTATCTCAAAACCCTGGCGCGGCTGGAGACATTCGATAGCACCGTCCGCCTCGACCCCGACACCTACGCCACCCCCACCTCGTACACGATCGCGCGTTTGTCTGCGGGCGGCGTGGTGCGCGCCGTCGATGCAATCCTGAGCGGTGAAGCGGCGAACGCGCTCGCAGTGGTACGTCCGCCTGGTCATCACGCGCTCGCCAACCGGGCGATGGGGTTTTGTCTGCTGGGCAATATCGCTATCGCCGCGCGCCACGCCCAGCGCGCTCACGGACTCGAACGAGTCATGATCGTCGATTACGATGTGCATCACGGCAACGGCACCGAGGCGATGTTTTACGATGACCCGTCGGTGCTGTTCATCTCGTCGCATCAGTACAATTTGTTTCCGCACAGCGGTGCGGTCGGAGACACTGGCAGCGGGTCGGGTGTCGGCACAACGATCAACATTCCGTTACCGGGTGGGTGCGGTGATGCGGTCTATCGCGCGATTTTCGACGCCATCGTCGTCCCGGCGGCAGCACGATTCAAACCGGAGATAATTCTGGTGTCGGTCGGACACGATGCACATTGGACAGACCCGCTGGCGCTGATGCGTCTGACCCTCCAGGGTTACGCCGATCTCGCACAGCAGTTGATCGATCTGGCGACCACGCTGTGCGGTGGACGGATCGCCTTTGTCATGGAGGGGGGCTACAACCTCGATGCCCTGGCGTATGGCATGACCAACGTCGCGCGGTTGCTCGTCGGTCAGCCCGTCAGTGATCCCCTCGGTGCCCCGCCTGACCGCGCCGCCGAGCCGGATATGGGCGCGCTGATCGCGTCGGTACGAGCGGTTCACGGTCTGTAGATCGACAGACTACGCAGTGTCGATGTCGCGCCGCAGCGTCTCCAGGGCGGCGCGCTGTTTGCTCAGTTGGTCGAGCTGCCCCCGATAGCGCTCCGACAGACTGCTTAAACGGCTGAAAATCGGCGTCAGGACGCGATTGCCGTACTGTGCCAGGCGATCGCGTTCTTTGTTGGTCAGATCGTCGAGCGCGTCGTGATAGGCTTTGATCAGCGCATCGACTTTGGCATTGAGCTCGCGTTTCGCCTCGTCAGCGATACGCTTGAGATAGCGCCAGGCGAAAATACCGCCGAGCGCCGCCACTGGCAGCCCGATCAGGACCGCTGGCGCCACCAGGATCGAGGCAGCGCCCGTGATCACGCCGCCGGGGGTAGCGATCCCGATCAGGGCAACGATCAGCCCGACCAGCGCGGCGCCACTGCTGACCGCAAAGCCGTTCAGATTTTCTCGGAAACCCGCCTGAATGTCGGCGATCACGCTGCCTGTCGAGTAGGTCTTGAGCTCGCTCTCCGCGATCCGCACCGCCTCTTGCAGCGCCTCGCGCTGCTCGGCGTAAATCCCTGCGTCCATGCCGGGGAGTTCCTGTTCGAGCAAGCGCTGAAGCTGGTTGAGGCGGTCGATCACCCCGCGCCAGTACGATCGGCTGTTGTCGATCAGCGCGTTGATGTAATTGCCGCTGGCGTCGCTCACATCGCGCAGCGCCCGACCAACCACCTCCTGCTGAAACTGCCCCTGCATCACCTCGCGCGAAGCCGGACGCGCCAGATTGCGCACCGACATATATTTGTTGATGAACAACAGCCCACGCAGTCGCATCGCTTCGAAGACCGCATCGACCTGTGCGCGCGCCACTGCCAGCTGACCGGACAACCCAGTGGACTGCTGTCCCAATTCGCGCTGGATGTCTTCAAGCTGAGTACGGTCGGCGCTGACCAGATCGACGCTGTTCTTCGCCACGTCCTGATAACGTCCGATGATCCGTTCCGCTGTCGTCAACTGTGCCTGCAATTTCTGACGCGCAGGCGGTGCCTCGCTGAACAGCGCGCGCAGATGATCGCGCAGCCCGTCGATGCCATGCGGATCGGTCTCGCCTGTGCGCGATCCTTTGAGCGCTTCTTTTGACGACACCATAAAGATCGGGGGCTTGAGTTCGAGCAGTTCCTCGACCTGGCGCTCGACAAAGCGCCGTACCTGTCCACGCTCGGTCGGGTCGAGCAGATCGACCTGGTTCACCACCAGGATGATCTTTTTACCATAGTCGCGTGCCAGGCTGAGATACAGCCGCTCGGTCTCGGCAAAGGCGCGCTTGGCGGAAATGACGAAAATCACCAGGTCGCTGCGATGCAGGAACGACTTGGCGGTCTGTTCATGTTTCTGGAAGACCGATCCGGTGCCAGGCGTGTCCACCAGCGCCACTCCCGGCGCACCGGTATTGGGGTGCTGCCACTCGTACACCCCATCCGGTCGGGCAGCAGTCGGACGGATGGTCTCCGCACCATGCCGGATCATGTGGATCGCCTCGGTGGTCGGCGTGATCCCCATCGCCAGCAGTTCGTCCTGCAGGAGCGCGTTGATGAAGGTCGATTTACCGGCGTTGAATTCTCCGATCACGACCACCAGGAAAAACTGATCGCGCAGGTCCTGCCCCATATCCAGCAGACGCTTGCGATCCTCGGCGGTAGACTCGCCTATTTCCGACAAACTATTGGCGGTGTCGATCAGCAGCGCGATTTCGCGTTCGCGCTGTGCCGCCAGAGCGGTCTCGGCACTGGTCGAGAGCTGTGTGTCCATGTCGTTATTTCCCCGTTGAACCCCGCAAGAGCGAGAAGGTGGGCTTGCCCATCGAGGCGGCTGCCGCTTCAATGGCGGCGATGTCCTGACCAGCCGCCTGCAGCCGCTTCATCTGTTCCATTTGCGTCTCGGTTTGCGCCTCGATCACGCGCGTGAGCGGGGCGACCGCATCACGGCGAAGCTGCAATCCGTAGGCGATCTGTCGATCCGCCGCTGTATGCAGCGCCTCCAGGTAGCGCGTCTCGATGGCAGCGAGGCGCCGACGGTACGCTGTCTCCAGCAGGCGCCCTCGCAAGGGCAAAAATGCCAATCCCAGTAATGCCAGTCCAAACAGCACGATCAGCAGGATCGGCAGCGGCGAGTCGGGCAATCCAAAAGGAAAAGCGATCATCGAAAAGATGATGAAGATCACCATCAGCAGTTCGTAGGCGGCGACGTACAAGAGCGTGTTGCGCAGGATGCCCTCTACGGCGTCGGTCTCGACGATCTGCGCCTCCTCCTGAATCGGCTCCAGCGTCTTATGCACGTTGAGCAGCGCCGAGCGTTCGTATTTGATCGGCGGCTGCACCGTGCCGATCACCTTGCTCCTGATGGCAGGGGGCAGCGCCTCGATCTCTTTGCGCGCGTAGCTGACGAGATCATCCAGGTCCTGGAGATCACGCCCTTCCAGACGCGGCGCCAGCTTATCGACGGTCGGCGCCAGCTCGCGCACCGCTTCAAACACCTTGTACTTGTCGAATGCCGCGCGAATGTATGATCCGCCCGACGAGGCGCGTGCCAGCCCGCTCAAGCCGACCAGCTCCAATGTGCCGCGCGCCAGCGAGATGAGGCCGCGTGCGAGCTGAAACTGTTCACGCAGGGCAGCCGCACCGCGATCCGACACCTGTGCAAACTTGGCGCGCACCTCGTCCTCGACCATGCGCCCGGCTTTTTCCTGTTCCCGCTTGCAGACCGTGATCTGCCCTTCGATATTCTGAGCGACGCTCTGATAGTGATCGAGCGCCGCCTGATTGCCTTTGATGCTGGTCATCGCCTCCTGATGCACATGCTCGACGATCTGCATCGGCGTTTGCATCTTCTGACGCAGCCGGGTGGTGTCGTTCATCTGGCGCTCGACGAACGCCTCGATCTGCGCGAGTCCGCTCTCCTGCCATTTCACCGCGTCGAGTGTGCCGTCGGGCAGACGCGCTGCCGCCGCGATGCGGGTCGAGGTCAGCCACAGTTCCGGCTCGAAACCGAGCTTTTCCCGACTCTGCTCCATGATGTACTGACGCACCGTCTCGATCTCGTCCGTCGAGATCAGATCGATCTGATTGAGGATCAGGATGACATTCTTGCCGTATTCTTTGAGGAATTGCAGGTAGTCGAGATTGCGCTGCGTCATCGCCTGGGTCGCCAGCATCACCAGCAGAACGGTATCGCTGCGATGGAGAAAGCGCTTGGTAATGTCCTCGTGCGTCTTGAAGACCGATTCCAGTCCCGGCGTATCGACAAAGCTGACCTTTTGCAGCAGCGGCGATGGATAGAAGATCGTCTCGACCTCACCGCTGCGACTGCGCGTCAGTTCTTCACCCCAGCGGACGATACTGATCTTGTCGGTAGTGGGGGTCGGCCCGATCGATTGCAGATCATGCTCGCCCAGAAGCGCGTTGATCAGGCTCGACTTGCCCGCGTTGAAGGGTCCGACGAAGACGATCATGTATGGATGATCAGCGTGAAAGAGCGCATCACGCAGTTGGGCAGCGCTGTCGGCGGGCAATCCGTCGATGCGCGGGACAATTTCCAACAAGCCGGTGATCAACTCGTATTGTCGGCGTCGAACGGCTTCGTAATCTGCCGCGAGCTTGGTTTCCTGAGTCGCGTTCGCCAATGTGGAGACTCGCTTTGCTATGTGGAATTTGTGCCAGCCTTGAATCTAGTTTATCATAGCCGCCAATCGAGTCGATATCTGGATCGATCTTCCTTAGGGGATATGAACTCATGAAACAACGCTTTTTCGCGCTGCGTCTGATCAGCGGCATTTATAAGTTGCTGGCGATCCTCGCACTGGTCGCCGCTATTGGAGTGATCGTGATCGTCCTGGTCGATTCGACCGCTTTTCCGCAGATCGACGACAAGCTGCCTGTAGTCGGATTTGCGGTCGTGGCGGCGATCCTGCTGCCGCTGATCCTGTGGGGACTGGCACAGCTTTTCGACGTGTTGATGGCGATCGAGATCAATACGCGCGCCACCACCAAAATGTTACAGCGCACCGGCAAGCTGATGGATGAGCGCCTCTAGCGCTCGCCTGATCCGTCGTGATGCTGGATAACACATTTCATTATCGGTCGGGGCATCTGCACTGCGATTCGGTACGAATCGCGGACATCATCGCCCATACAGGCACCCCGGTCTATATCTACAGTCTCAAACGCGCGCTCGCCAATTACGAGACGATCCGTGCTGCTTTCGCGCCTCTGGACGCACGCATCCACTACAGCGCCAAAGCCAATGGCAATCTGGCGCTGCTGCGCGCCCTGGTGGCGGCGGGTGCGGGTATCGACACCGTGAGCGGCGGTGAGATTTACCGCGCGCTGCACGCGGGCGCGGCGCCTGGCGCGATCGTCTTCGCTGGCGTCGGCAAGACGATGGCGGAGTTGTTTTTCGCCGTCGATCAGAATGTCGGCTGGTTCAACATCGAGAATGTGCGCGAGGCAGAGCTGCTCAACTCGATCGCCTCGACCGCGCGCAAGCGGGTGCGCGTCGCCTTTCGGCTGAACCCCAATATCCAGGCGAACACACACAAGCACATCGCCACCGGGCACGGCGGCGCCAAATTCGGCTTGTCTGCCGACGCGATCGCGGGCTTGTTCGCGCGCCAGCATGAACTCTCGGCACTGCGTTTTGAAGGGTTACACGTCCACATCGGCAGCCAGCTGCACGACATCGACGCCACCGTGCAGGCAGTGCGCGCGGCAGTGACGCTGGCAAAGACGCAGCCGACCGTGAATACTATCGACATCGGCGGCGGCTTTCCGGTCGCCTATCACGATTCCCCTGACGACACGCCTGACCCCCTGCCCACCCCGGCACAGTTCGCTGCGGCGCTGGCGCCCGAACTCGCGGGCTATGCCGTCGTCCTGGAGCCAGGACGCGCGATCATCGCGGATGCTGGCATCCTGGTCACGCGCGTGCAGTATCTCAAGCAGCAGGGCGACACACAGTTGGCGATCGTCGATGCGGGCATGACCGAGATCATGCGTCCGGCGCTGTACGAGGCATACCATGCGATCGTGCCGCTTGTCGAGGCACCGCTCGTCGATGGATCGCCCCCGATCCAGATCGTAGGACCCGTGTGCGAGACCACCGACGTGCTGGCGCGCGACCGTCATCTGCCGCCGCTGCAGCCGGATGACGCACTGGCGATCATGACGGCGGGCGCTTATGGAATGGTGATGGCGAGCAATTACAACACCCGTCCTCGTCCGCCGGAAGTCGTGGTCGCAGCCGACGGCGAATCGTGGCGGGTGGCACGGCGGCGCGAAACCTGGGACGACCTGATCGCGCACGAGGTCTGAGGAAGAACATATGAGTGCAGGGCGCAAAACAGTCGTCGCGGTCGTGTTTGGCGGGCGCAGCGTAGAACACGACGTCAGTATCGTCACCGCGCACCAGGTCATGCGCGCCTTTGACGCCGAGGTATTCGAGGTCGTGCCCGTCTACATCGATCGTGAGGGACGCTGGTTCACGGGCGAGCCGCTGCGCGACCTGAACACCTTCAAAAACGAGGGGGTCAGCATCGCGGGCGTGGTGCCGACGCTGCTGTCGCCAGCGGTGCAGCATCACGGCTTGATCGTCAATCCGGCGCCGACGGGCTTTCTGGCGAAGAGCCAGATCAAGCGCATCGATGTCGTGTTTCCAACGATACACGGGTCGCATGGCGAGGATGGCACGCTTCAGGGATTGCTCGAATTGGCGGATATACCTTATGTCGGCTCCGGCGTGCTGGCATCGGCGATCGCCAACGATAAGACCATGACCAAGACGGTGCTGCGTGGCAGCGCCATTCCCGTGGTCGATTCGGTCAGCTTTACCCGCGCCGAATGGCTGACCGCGCCCGACATGATCGTGACGCGCATCACCCGCACGCTGGCGTATCCGATCTTCGTCAAGCCCGCCACGCTCGGATCGAGTATCGGCATCGGACGCGCCGCCGATGAAAAAATGCTGCGCATTTATATCGATGTCGCCGCCAGCTTCGACGAACGACTGCTGGCTGAGAGCGCGGTCACGGACGCGATCGAGATCAATTGTTCGGTCATCGGCAGCGCGGTGCTGGCGGAGGCGTCGGTATTGGAACAGCCGATCTCGTGGGACAATTTTCTGACCTACGAGGAAAAATATCTGCGCGGCGGCGAAGGCATGAAGAGCGCCGAACGGATCATCCCGGCGCCGATACCGCCCGCATTGACCCAGACGATCCGCGACACCGCGATCGCCGCGTTTCACGCCATTCAGGGACGTGGGATCGCGCGGATGGACTTTCTGGTCACAGCCGATCTCAGTCAGGTATACCTGAACGAGATCAACACCATGCCAGGGTCGCTGTCGTTCTATCTGTGGCAGGAGACAGGCATGACGCCGCGTCAGCTCGTGGCGCGGCTGGTGCAGATCGCGCGCGACGCCTACGCTGAAAAGCGGCGCAGCACCTACAATTATCAGACCAGCCTGATCGCGGTCACGGCGGCGCGCGGCGTCAAGGGCATGAAGAAGTGAACCGCCTGACCGTGTGCGGCTACCAAAAACCGTCCGACGAGTGCGAGGATGGATAGGCGTGCCCTATCAGACCAACGGCGGACGGCGTAACAACGTCCAATTGGGCGTCGGACAATCGATCTGGGCGGGACGCGCGCCCTCTGCCATCCCTGAAAGAGTCTTCGACGGGCTACCCGGCTGCATCACCTGGCTGGCGCTGCTGCTGTCGATCGTCGGCGCACTGGCATTCCCGCGCGCGCTGCTGATCTTCGCGGTCGCGCTGGCGCTGTATTCCACCTTTCGATTCGTGCTTGCGGGCGCGGCGAACTTCCTCGGCTTGCGCAAGATCAGGCAGTGGGAGGCGACCGACTGGCGCGAGCAATTTCTGGCGACGGCGCCGCCGGACGCGCTCCCCTGGGAAGCGGTGCATCACGTCGTGATCATCCCCAATTACAAAGAACCGGAGAGCGTGCTGCGCGCCACCCTCGACAATCTCGCCGCACAGTATCAGGCGAAAGTACGCATGACGGTGGTGCTGGCGATGGAGGCGTCCGAGGACATCTCGATCGCCAAGGGCAGGCTGCTGGTGGCAGAGTACGCCCACTGTTTCGCGCACCTGTATTACACCGTGCATCCGCGCGGACTGCCGAGCGAGATGCAGTGCAAATCTGCGAACGAGGCGTGGGCGGCGCGCTGGGTCAAACGGGTGCTGGTCGATGAACAGGGATACAACCTGGATCATCTGCTGGTGACGACGATGGACGCCGACACGCTCTGGCATCCACGCTATTTTTATGCCCTCACCCACCTGTTTGCGATCGATCCCGACCGCCACACCCGTTTCTGGCAGGCGCCGATCCGCTATCACGGCAATATCTGGGAGATCAATCCGCTGATGCGCATCATCAACGCCTACTCGACGGCGCTGGAACTGGCGTATCTGGCGGCGCCCTGGTGGATGCCGATGCCGATGTCGTCGTACACGCTCAGTCTGCGCCTGCTGGACAACTGCGGCTACTGGGATCCCGACGTGATCGCCGACGAGTGGCATATGTATATCAAGGCGTTTTTCCTGCGCGACGGTGAGGTCAAATTGGTGCGGGTCTTTTTGCCATTCCTGGCACAGGCGACGACGGGCGCCAACCTGTTCGAGGCAATGAAAAACCGCTATCAGCAAACTCTGCGACACGCCTGGGGCACCAAAGAAGTGGGCTACGGCTTTGCCAAGCTGCTGGAACACCCGGAGATCGACTTCCTGCGAGCGGCGCGGCTGCTGGTGCGCATCTCGCACGATATTTTCCTGGCGGGCGCGGGGTGGGTGATCATCACACTGGGGTCACAGCTTCCGCTGCTGCTCAACCCCGATCTGCTGGCTCAGATCACGACCGGCGGCGATCAGTGGATTTTCATCCTGCTGCAAGCCGCCGCCGTGAGCGTGATCGTGCTGGGGTTCGTCTTTTGGGTGCAGGATGTGATGGTACGTCCGCCGCGCACCCGTCCTCAGACGATGATGGAACGGGTATGGACGCTGCTCAGTTTCCCGCTGCTGCCGCTGATGACGGTGGTATTCGTCTCGCTGCCGACCATCCAGGCACAGACGCGGCTGCTGATGGGGATTCCGCTGCAATTTCGGGTGACGAAGAAAGGGTGAGGAAATATCGAGCGGGGGCACGGCGCGCCATGCCCCCGCTCGATATTTGCCCCGCCTTTACTCCACCGTCACGCTCTTCGCCAGATTGCGCGGCTGATCCACGTCGGCGCCGCGCAGCAGCGCCACCGCGTATGCCAGTTGTTGCAGCGGGATCACCGACAGGATCGGGTTGAGCGGCGCGGGCGCGTCGGGGATGTACAGCACATGATCCGCCTCCGCCGCGATCGCCTTGTCGCCGTCGGTGGCGATGGCGATCACCACCCCGCCGCGCGCCTTCGCCTGTTGAATCTGGCTGATCATCTTCTCGTAGACCGCATCTTTGAGCGCGATCGCCAGCACCGGCATGTTCTCGTCGATCAGCGCGATCGGTCCGTGCTTCATCTCGCCCGCCGGATAGCCCTCGGCGTGAATGTAGCTGATCTCTTTCAGCTTCAGCGCGCCTTCCAGCGCGATCGGGTAATTGATCCCGCGTCCCAGATACAGGAAGTTGGTGTAGTGGTGGAGGTGGTGCGCCAGCTTGTGAACCTCCGCCTCCCGATCCAGCACCTTGCCGACGAGATCGGGCAGCCGCGTCAGGTTGTGGACATGTTCGCGCCGCTCGGAGTCGCTCAGGGTGCCGCGCAGCTGCCCCAGGTAGATGGCGAGCAGATATTGATCGACGATGCTGGCGGTAAACGCTTTGGTCGAGGCGACGCCGATCTCCGGTCCCGCGTTCATGGTGATGTAGCCGTCACTGATTCGCATCGCCTGACTGCCGATCGAATTGACGATGCTCCAGATGCGCGCCCCCTGCTCCCGCGCTTCCTCGACGGCTGCCAGGGTATCGACCGTCTCCCCGCTCTGGGTGATCGCCAGCACCGCCGTGTTCTCGTCAAGCACCGGCTGACGGTAGCGGTACTCGCTGCCGTAATCGACCTCGACATTCAGCCGCGCGAGCTGCTCGATGTAAAACTTGCCGACCAGCCCGCTGTAATAGCTGGTGCCGCACGCCACCGTCACGATCCGGCGCAAAGCGCGAGCGTCGGCTTCGGTCAGATGCAGCTCAGGCAGCATGACCGTCTCATGCTCAAAATCGACGCGCCCGCGAATGGTGTCGGTGATGCTGCGCGCCTGCTCGAAAATCTCTTTCTGCATGAAATGGCGAAATTCGCCTTTTTCCGCGCTCACCGGGTCATACGGGATGTCATGAATGACCGTCTTGAGCAGGTTACCTTGCAGATCGGTCACGGTGTAGCTGTCGGCGGTGATGACCGCCATTTGTCGGGTCTCCAGGAACACCATCTTGCGCGTGTGTTCCAGGATCGCCGGGATGTCCGAGGCGATGAACATCTCGCCCTCCCCCACGCCGACCGCCACGCCGCCCGCGTTGCCGATGCGCACCGCCACCAGACGATCGGGCTGACGGCGGTTCATCACCACAATCGCATGGGCGCCGCGCAGATGCCCGACTGCCTCGCGGGTCGCCGCGACGACATCGCCGTGCGCGCCGTTCTGGGCACAGCGTGCCACCAACTGCACGATCACCTCGGTATCAGTCTCCGAGGTGAAGACCACGCCTTCGGCGGTCAGTTCCTCACGCAGTTCGAGATAATTCTCGACGATGCCATTGTGGACGACCACGAATTCGCCATCCATGCTGATATGCGGATGGGCGTTGTGTTCGGCGGGGACGCCATGCGTCGCCCAGCGGGTGTGTCCGATGCCGATGCTGCCGACCAGCGGCTCTTTTGCCAGCTTGCCGCGTAAATTACTGAGCTTACCCATATCGCGGCGCACATGAATATCGCCCTGATCGATGACGGCGATGCCCGCCGAGTCATAGCCGCGATATTCCAGCTTTGCCAGCCCTTCGACGATGATCGGGGTAGCGCTGCGTGTGCCGATGTAGCCGACGATTCCACACATAGGGACAATCCTTCAATGCTTCAACAATGTCAGTCAATGGCGATGTTAATCTGATTGGAAAAATGCGTCAAGGCGAATGCGTCTCGCGTCACTATGACTTGACAAAGACGAGATGCTGGCTGGTGGTCTTGCTGAGGTCGCTGTAGGCGCCGCGCATGGTCTCATCGGTGACGGCAGCCGACAACTGATACATGGCTTCGTCCATCATCGCCGGGTACAGATCACGCGGGACACGCCCGTCGGCTTTGAATTTGAAAGGCACACCAAAATTGACAACGATGTGATGGCGTTTGAGACCTTGCAGCGATTTTTGCCAGCCGATCGCGCCGCTGATCGCCGCCGGGATGATCACCGCGTCGGCTTTGGTGGCGATGTAGGCGAACCCCTCTTTGGGTCGAGCCAGACCGTCACGCTGGCGCGTGCCCTCCGGGGCGATCAGGATCAACTGACCACTCTTCATCAGCTCGATCGAGTTCATCAGCGCCTTGCGATCGACCGCATCCCGATCGACGCTGTACGACCCCCACCAGCGAATGAAAAAGCTTAAGACGGGGGTACGCATATTCTCGATCTTGGTCATCGGGATCGCGTAACGCTTATCGACCACCGTTATGCACAGCACCGGATCGAGCAGCGAAATGTGATTCATCATCAGCACGGCGGCGCCGTCGGGCGGGATATTGTCCAGCCCATGCACCTCGACTTTAAACAGCAGCGGCATGAGCAGACGCAGCGCGCCGCGCATCAGCCAGCGCCGCCAGGCGATTCGCGGCTGTACCGCGACATATTCCTGTACTGAGAGTTCGCGCTTCATGGACGATCTTTCGGCTTGCGACGCAGCGTGCGACCCGGACGACGCGGCGCACTTTCAGGACGCGCCGAGTCGCCCGTCTTGCGCTTGGGCGTCTGACGCTTTGGCGCGCCCGGTCGCGCGGGGCGCGACGACCCCGACCCAGCAGGTGAGGCGCCAGGACGGTTGCGTCCGCGCGGCGCATCTTCACTGGAACGATCGGGGGAACGATCGCTCGATCGCTCCCCCGATCGCTCGGAGTCGCCGCGCGTGCGCTTGGGCGTGCGACTCTTAGGCGCCCCTGGACGCGCGGGGCGCGACGCACCCGACCCAGCGGGTGCGGCACTAGGACGGTTGCGTCCGCGCGGCGCATCTTCACGCGAGTCGCTGGATCGCTCGGTTTGCCGTTCGGCGTCGCCCGCCGCGCGAGTCGGCTTGCGCCGGATTGGGCGACGCGGCGCGTCTTCGCCGGCTTTACCGGACTTGCTAAAGTCACCACCGGGACGGATCGGCTTGCGCCGTTTCGGAACCGGCGACTCGCCGCTGTCGCGTTCTTCAGCAGGTGCGGTCACAGCATATTTCGGCGCCGGACGGCTGGAGCGGCTCGAAGACGGGCGGGCGGCGCTGGGTCGAGTACTGCTGGGGCGAGCGGCACTGGGACGAGTCGGCGTCGGGCGATCGCCCGGCTCGAATTCGTCATCGACCAGACGGGCGCGCGGACGACGCTGCTCGCCCGTCGTATCGCCGCTTTCTCCGGCGCGGCGTGGACGGCGTGGCGCGCTCGTTTCCGATGCCGCACCCACAGACGCAGTTTTGCCGGTTCCGCGCTTGGGCGCGATCCGGCGCTTCAGGATACGCAGTTCTGGCGCGGGTGTCCTGAGCAGGTCGAGGTCTTTGGGAGTCAGTTCGCGCCATTCGCCAGGGCGCAGTTCCCCGATTGGCAGCAGCCCGATATGGGTGCGCACCAGTCGTCGCACGCGGTGTTCCAGCTTCATCCCAACGCGGCGAATCTGACGTTTGCGCCCTTCGGTCATGATGATGCGCAGCGTCGAGAGCTTCTTGTCGCCGTTGATCAGCTCGACCACGCACGGGGAGGTCTTTTCGTCCTCGTCCAGCACGATACCATTGCGCCACTTGTCCAGCACGTCCATGCCGGGCAAGCCGTCCACATCGACCTTGTAGGTCTTGCTGTGGCGATAACGCGGATGGGTGAGGCGCTGCGCCAGGTCGCCGTCGTTGGTCAGCACCATCAAGCCTTCGCTGTCGGCGTCCAGTCGTCCGATCGAAAACAGGTTTTCCTTGATACCGACCAGATCGTAGACCGTCTGGCGCGGATCGCCTTTGTGCGGCTCGGTGGTGGTCAGGACGTGTTTGGGTTTGTTGAGCGCGATATAGATTTTTTTGGCGCGCTCGAATTTCAGGGCGGCGTTATCCACCTGAATCACGTCGGTTTCCGGATCGGCTTTGTCTCCGAGCCTGGCGATGGTGCCATTGACGCGCACGCGCCGCTGCTCGATCAGCGCTTCGGCGGCGCGACGCGATGTCGCCACATTCGCCTGCGCCAGTAATTTTTGCAATCGTTCTTTCACGGTTTTGAACCTACTTCTATCAGTTATCCGATCATTATAGTGCATCGATGGCTTGACAGTGAAAATAGATTTGTGTTAGGTTTGAGTCACCTGGTCGCTATGAGGTGAACCATGTCCGACCTGCGCCAACTGCCGCTCTTTGCCAAGCAGCCGACGACGGACGCCGATCTCAACGTCCACACCCGGCTGATCGACGCGCTGCCGCTGTTTCAGACCTATCTCAGGATGCAGGGAAAGACGGCGCACACCATCGCCGCCTTCACGTCCGATCTGGCGCTGCTGACCGAATATCACGGTGACGCGATGACGCTGGGCGCGTACACCACTCCCCGCCTCAACGAATTCCTGAGCTGGATGGAGAATCGGCGTGGGGTGTCGTGCAGCCGCAAGACCTACGCGCGCCGCGTGACCACGCTCAAGGTTTGTTTCAAGTGGCTCAAAGAGATCGGCGCGATCGGGCACGACCCGGCGAACGCCATTCTACAACGTTCTGGTCCGGCGCCGCTGGCGGACATCCTCACGCCATCACAGGTCGAGTCGGTGCTGCAGGTCGCGCGTCAGATGCGGCGCGCCGACAAGCCTGATGCCCGCCCGGAAATGCTGTTTCGTCTGATCCTGAGCAGCGGCATGAAGAAGAGCGAAGCGATCGCGCTGGCACCTGCCGACATCGAGTACGCCGCCGCCGATACGCTACAGGTCTTCATGCGGCATGAAGGGGCGAAAGATCGCTACCGTGAGCGCGTCGTCCCGCTCGATCCGGCGATCGCGCCCGCGCTGGATGCCTATCTCGCTCAGTACCGACCGCAAACGACGCTGTTCACCTGCACCGCACGCAACCTGGAATACATCCTGGAGGCGATCGGCAGTGCGGCGGGTGTCCCGCACAAGATATCGTTCGAGATGCTGCGCTGGATGTTCGCCGTGCGCGCTTATGACGCCGGGCACGATCCGCAGACCATCCGCGAATGGCTCGGTTTAAGCGAGATCAGTTGGGCGGAGACCTTCGGGAAGGTCAAGCTGTTGTCCGCCAGGATGCGTCCGGCACTGGTTTAATACACCCGCAGCAGCAGCCCTTTCAGATATTCCCCCTCAGGGAATGTCAGTGCGATCGGGTGATCCTCCCCTGCCGATAGCTGGCGGACGATCTGCGCATCGCGTCCGCTGTCTGCCAGCGCGCCAAACACGATCTTCTGAAACAGATCGCGCGTAATCGCCCCCGAACACGAGTACGTCAGCAGACAGCCGCCGGATTTGATCAGCTTGAAGCTGTGCAGATTGAGGTCTTTGTAGCCGCGCGCTGCCCGCTCGACCTGAGCGCTGCTGTGCGCGAACTTCGGCGGGTCGCAGATGACCAGATCGTACTGTTGACCTTCCGCGGTCTGGTCGCGCACAAAGTCGAAAGCATCCCCCTGGATGTACTCGAACTGGTCGGCGCGCCAGGATTTACCGCCCGCGATCGCCCGTTCGGCGATGCGCTCGCTGAATTCCAGCGCATCGCGTGAGGCGTCGAAATTGATCACCTGCCCGGCGCCTGCCTCGATCGCGTGCAGCCCGAAACTACCGGTGTAACTGAACAGATTCAGCACGCGGGCATCCGGCGGCAGCCACGACAAACCTGCCTTGAACAGCCCGCGACTCGGTGCCTGATCGAGATAGTAACCGGTCTTATGCCCCTTGCGGACATCGACGCCCATCGGGAAGCCAGCGCCCTCGTCGATCCAGATCACATTTGGCGGCGCGTCACCTGCCAGGTTCGCGTTGATCTCACGCAACCCCTCTTTGGCGCGCACATCGACATCGCTGCGTTCGTACACGCCTTTAGCGTCGGTCAGGTCGAGCAGCAGCCGGGCGATCAACTCCTTGCGCACGTCGATGCCCATCGTCAGCGCCTGCAAGACCAGCCAGTCGCCGTAGCGATCGACGATCAGTCCAGGCAAAAAGTCGTTTTCGGCGTTGATCAGACGATAGGCGTCGCGCGTCCCGGCGATCGCCCGCCGTCCACTGATTGCCCGCGCCAGCATCCGAGTCCACCACGCATCGTCGATCGCTTCGTCGTCCCAGGTCAGCAGGCGCACCTGTATCTGCGAGCGCGCATTCCAGTAGCCGCGCCCCAGGAACATACCGGTGTGGGTCTCGACCGTGACCAGATCGCCGGGGTCGGGGGTGGCGCCGCGCATTTCGACGATCGCGCCGCTGAAAATCCAGGGATGGCGGTTGAGAATCGGTTTTTCGCGCCCGCGCTCGATGCTGATCCTGGCTTGGGCGCTCGCTTGTTGAGTCATGGGTTATCCGTTAGCGTCAGTTGCGCGGGTAAGTCGGGCGTCTGCTCACGTGGTGAGTCAATTAATTGTAACAGTCCAGCCTCGTCCAGTGTCGGCACCTTGAGGGCGGCAGCTCGTTCAGCTTTGCTGCCGGGCGAGTCGCCGACGACCACATACGAGGTTTTTTTGCTCACAGTGGCGATCACCTTGCCCCCGTGCGACTCGATCAGCATACTGGCAGCGTCGCGCGACAATGTGGGCAGTGCGCCGGTGAGGACAAAGGTCATTCCAGCCAGGCGCTCGCTGGCGCTAAGGCGCGCTTCGGCGTGCATATTCACCCCTGCCGCGATCAACTTGTCGAGTACGGCGCTGTGATAGGGGTCGCAGAACCAGGCATGAATATGGGTCGCCAGTACAGCGCCAATCCCATCGACCGCGTTCAAATCGTCGATCGATGCCGCGCGCATCGCCGCCATGTCGGGAAAGGCGTCCGCCAGCGCGACGCTGATCGTCGATCCGACGCCCTCGATCCCCAGCGCCGTGATCACACGCTGGAGTGGGCGCGTCCTGGCGTCGGCGATCGCATCGAGCAGTTTTTGTGCTTTACGCTCGGCAAAGCGATCGAGCGCCAGCAGTTGCTCGGAGGTAAGCGCGAAAATATCGGCTTCATCACGCAGCAGCCCGCCAGCGATCAGTTGTCGCACCGTCTGCCCGCCAAAGCTCTCCACATCGAGCGCCGTCCGCGAGACGAAAAACTCAATCTGGCGATACACCCGTTCCGGGCAGTAGACATTGGGACACAGGTAATCGACCGCCCCATCGAGCCGCACGATCGCCGTCGCGCAAAACGGACAGTGTGTGGGTGGAGCGATCGGGACTTCGGCGCCTGTGCGCAGGTCAGGGATCACCCCGATGACGTTGGGGATCACATCGCCAGCCCGCTTGACCACGACGGTATCCCCGACGCGAATATCCAACAGCGCCACGTAATCGTAATTGTGCAGCGTCGCGCTGCTCACGGTCACGCCGCCGATGAACACCGGGGTCAGCACGGCGTTGGGGACGATGCGCCCGGTGCGCCCGACGTTGATGATTACGTTGTCGAGCCGCGTGGTCGCCTCGCGCGCCGGGAACTTGTAGGCGATGGCGCCGCGCGGATCTTTGCCGACGACACCGAGTTCGCGGGCGACCCGCAGATCGTTGATCTTGATGACGACCCCGTCGATCTCGGTGTCGAGCGTCTCCCGGCGCGTCTCCCATGTGGGAATCTGTTGGATAATGTGGGTTAAAGTGGGATAGTGCGCCGCGTCGGGTGGGATACGAAACCCCATATCCCGCAGAAAGTTGAGACTATCCCACTGCTTATCCAACATCACCCCGACCGCCTCGACGATCTGATACACATAGGCAGTCAACGGACGGGCGGCAGTGATGCGTGAATCTTTCTGTTTGAGCGCGCCCGACGCGGCATTACGCGCGTTGATGAAGGCAGGCAGTTCCTGCTCGATCTGACGCTGATTGAGCGCGGCAAAGTCGGACCTGAGGTACATCAGCTCGCCGCGCACCACGAGACGGGCGGGCGCTGGCTGAGAGTCGCGCCGTGCCGGGATGCGCAGCGGGATGCTGCGAATGGTGCGCAGATTCGGCGTCACGTCGTCGCCGATCTCGCCGTTGCCGCGCGTGGCGCCCTGGATCAGCACCCCATTTTCGTAGGTCAGCACGATCGTCAGCCCGTCCAGCTTGGGTTCGAGCGTGTAATCGAGCGCCACCCCAGTCGGCAGCAGCTTGCGATTGCGCTCCTCCCAGGCGAGTAAATCGTCAGCGGAATAGCTGTTCGAGAGGCTCAGGATCGGCGCGACATGGCGCACCTTCGCCCAATTGTCGATCAGGTCGCTGCCCGCGCGCTGCGTCGGCGAGTCAGGTGTAATCAGGGCGGGATGCTCCGCCTCGATCGCACGCAGTTCGTTGTAGAGCGCGTCGTATTCGGCGTCACTGACCAACGGCGCACTCACGACGTAATAGTGATGGCTGTAATGGTCGAGCAGATCGCGCAGAGCGGCGGCACGCTGTGACGGGTCGATCATGTCCTCTTACCTTTTTTCCTTGCCCATTTGCGATTCGCGCCTTCGTGTTGCGTTTTTTCGTGGTGTCAGGGCGCGAATACATCCAGGTAATCGGCGGCTGCCCAACCGCGTAGTGTCGGGTCGGCAGGGTCTTGTATCTCCCACCACGTCAGACCATCCGCCTGTGTCGGACCACCGACCACGTTGAATCCGGCGCCCAATGGCGCGTTGAAGCGCTGTGTATTGTTCAAACCTGGTTCGGGGCGCACGTTCAGCCCGTCGATGTTGACGATCACCGCCGATCCGACTGTGATAGTGAGCGGCGTGGGGGTGAAGATGATCGGCGGCAGCGTCGGTCCTTCCAATGCAAACACGGGCACATCGGGAACGAGTGTGGGCGCGGTGATGAACCCAGGGACGAGCGCCGTCGGCGGCTGGTCGGATGTCGCGGTCGGCGGTGCTGTGACGATGACGATCACGGGTTCACCGCCGGGCGCCGTCTGCCCGCCCAGCATCAGCACCAGCGTGACGATCCCAGCCGCGATGCCGAACACCAACAGCAGCATCAACCCGACCGACCAGGCGGGCAGGCTCAACGCGCCGCCGTTACGCCCCCGTTCGCGCGGACGGCTTTCGTCGCGTTTGCGCTTGCCCGGCGGTTCCGGGGGACGCCCACGCGCATCGACAGGCTTCATTGGCTGGGTGCTGCCGGAGTCTACAGTATCTTCTTCCAGACGCCGATTGGACATGATCTAGCCCTCTCGTCTTTTTGTGTGCGCGATGAAGCGGTCGATCGACCCGGCATTGAGCACATGCGCCGCCGACAGCCAGCCGCGCCGCGCGGTCATGATGCCGTAGCGCATATTGTCCATCTCGGATGGCGCGTGGGCGTCGGTGTCGATGGTGATAGGGATACCCAGCTCGCAGGCACGCCGGGCATATTTGGCTTCGAGGTCGAGACGATGTGGATTGGCGTTGATCTCCAACGCGACTCCGCTGGTCACGGCTGCCTCAAAGACCCGCTCCATATCGAGATCGGCACCGTCACGCCCCAGGATGATCTGTCCGCGCGGATGCGCGATCAGGTCGATATGCGGATTAGCGATCGCCTTGATCAATCGTGAGGTGATCTGTTCGCGCGGCTGATCGAGACTTTTGTGCAGCGAGGCGATCACGAAGTCGAGCTGTGCCAGCAGCTCGTCCGGGTAATCGAGCGAGCCGTCGGCTCTGATCTCGACCTCGCTGCCGTGAAAGAGGCGCATTGCTGGTGCGCACTCGGCATCGAGCCTGCGCACCTCGTCCTGCTGCTGCATCAGCCGTGCGGCGGACATATCCTTGCCGATCGCCCCGCTCTCCGAGTGATCGGTGATCACGATCCAGGCGCGTCCGCGCGCCCGTGCCGCCTCGACCATCTCCCGGATGCTCGCCGTGCCGTCGCTCCAGGTAGTGTGCATATGCAGATCGGCGTGGATGTCATCGAGCGTGATCAACGACGGCAGTCTGTGCGCCAGCGCCGCCTCGATCTCGCCCTGATCTTCGCGCAGCTCCGGGGGTATCCAGGGCAAGCCGAGCCGCTCGTATACGTCGGCTTCTTCGGCGCACAGGATCGGATCGGCGCCCGTCGGTTCGCCATTTTTGTTCACGGGGGTCAAGGCATGTTCGTTCAGACTTAAGCCCTGTTCGAGCGCGATCTGACGCAGATGCACATTGTGCGCCTGGCTGCCGCTGAAATATTGCAGCGCCGTCCCCCAGCGCTCCGGCGCGATCACACGCACATCGACCTGCAAGCCGTTGTGCAGCTCGACCGAGCTTTTGCTGTCACCGTGACCCAGCACGCGCGCCACCTCGGCACTGCCGACGAAGGCATCCATGATCGGCTGCGGCTCGGTGCTGGCGACCAGCAGATCGAGATCACCGATAGTAGGACGCCCGCGCCGGATGCTGCCCGCGATCTCCCCCTTGAGCGATCCCGGCAGCAGCAGCAGCCGCGCCAACAGGCTTTCCGCGGTGGTCAGCGCGACATCGATGCGCATCCGCGTATTCGCCGCGCGCCGCCGCAGCGACTCGATCCCTTCCAGGATTTTCGCCTCGGACTTGGCGCCCATGCCCGGCAGATCACGCAGCTTACCATCGCGGGCGGCAGCTTCGAGCGTATCGAGCGTGACGATCCCGGAGGTCTGCCAGAACAGGATCGCCTTTTTCGGTCCGACGCCATTGACATGCAGGATGTCCAGCACGCCGGGCGGAATCTCGTCCGCCAGCCTGTTGTAAAAGTCGAGCGCGCCCGTCTCCAGAATTTCGGTGATTTTGTCCGCAATGATCTTCCCGACATGCGGGATCGACTCAAGTCCGCCATCGGCGGCGATCGCCCGCAGGTCGCGCGCCTGCTCGCGGATCGACTCGGCGGCATTTTTGTAGCTGATCGTGCGAAAGACCGATTCGCCCTTGAGCGCGAGCATCTCCGCGATGCGGTCGAACAGATCGGCAATCTCTCGGTTGGTCATGCACGCCTCTTGCGTCCGTATTCTGATGGGAACGCGATTAGAACGTCCGTGTTTATCCCTAGCAGTATGGCTCAGGTCGCGCGCGGCGTCAAGCGAAAATGCGCGTCGGCTGGTGTGACAGAGCGACTCTGAATTCTGGTGTTGACGGCTCTTGACAGGTCACTACGCATCATTGTATCCTAACAGGGTCTCAGCGGTGTACCCGCCCCTGTGATTTATCCGCGCGAGTAAGTAGGTCATCCATGCACTATCGCTCCAGCTAAATCCGCACATCGTGATCGCTATTTGTGCTGCCTGGAGGCGACAACCGCATGTCCCCGCTCTTATCCCTTGCCGGAATCGGCAAATCGTATCAACTGCGCCGCGTCCTCGACGACGTAACGCTCTATCTGCACCCTGGAGCGCTACTATTGGACGAGCCGACCAACGATTTCAGCTTCGATGTGGTCGAGGGTTTGGAGGCGGCATTGGCATCATTTCCGGGTGCGATCGTGGCTGCCTCGCACGACCGCCGTTTCATCGCGCGCTTTTTGCAGTCCGGTGGCACACAATCGCATCTCCAGGATGGGATGATCCGATCGTCTTAAACCCCCTGACGCGCCCATGCCCATCCTGCCAGAATGTGCTTCACTGGGGACTTGACAGCGTTCAAGGAGCATTCCATCATGATTTACGACCCCAAACAAGCCGAATTCGAGCAAGAAGACGAGATCGAGGTCGATAAGGCAGAAGGACAGCGCGATCAGAACACCGTCGAGACCAAAGTCGGGCGCAATCCCGATCAGGCTGAGGGCGACCGCGACAGTGCCGAGGACGATGATCTGCCAGATGTCGGCGGCACGGATTAGACAGATCGTCAGTCCATGAAAAATGATCAAAAAACGACCCCGTACAATCCGGGGTCGTTTTTTGATCTGAACGCTGTTTTAAGGCATTTTTACAGCATGTGATGACTAGACAGCGGGGACGATGCTGCAATCACCGGTCGAACGCACGGCGTCGCTGCGCACGAAACCGCCTTCGATCTGATACCAGGTGAAGCCGCTGGTATCGGTGCTGCGCCCGGTGACCATCATCGGGGTGTTGTTCGCCAGGCTGCCGACGACATCCGAGTCCAGCGAAGCGGCAGCGCGGATGTTGGTGTCGCTCGCGCTGACCATGCAATCGCCGGTCATCATGCCTTCGGTCATCATCATGGCGCTCGCCATCGTGCCTTGTCCACCGGTCAACGCGCTGAACGGGGTCACGTCGATCACGCCTTCATCACCAACCAGGGCGAGGATCGCCTCGGCGCCGGGGAACGGAGCGGGTCCGACGAAACCATCAGCGCCTTCCAAAAATGGCTGGAAGAGGGGGGCAACTTCCGAGGTGTTATAGAACAATGGTTCCTTCAGGGTCTGGAACGTGGGCTGGAGTCCACCCATCAGACGCAGCAGCGCCTGGTGTTCGGCTTCCACGCCGACGAGCTGCGCGGTCGTGGCAGCCAGCAGCGGCTCGCCCAGTTCGGCGAAGCGGCGAGTCGCAGCCAGATACGCGGCGACGAACCAGTTTTCAGCGGTGTTGCTGGTCTCGACGAACAGGCGGCGGTTGGTGAACAGCTCCGCCGGGACGAAGAATTCGCTCGCCAGCGACGCGCCGCCATTGGCTTCCAGGTACATCAGATGCTTCAGCTCGGAGTCCAGGAATGCCTTCAGCTGGCTGACTTCTTCGGCACTCAATGCCAGTTCGGCAGCCGAATTGATGGCGTTGAAATAGTGGGTACAGGCGAAGGTTTCCGCCGTAGCCGCCAGATCGAGCATCGTTTTGGGAGTGTCGCCATCGGTCTGACCGAAGACGCGGCTGTAACCGAACAGACCACCAAAGCTGACAGCCGAGGCACCAGCGGCAACTGCGCCGGTCTTGAGGATATTACGACGCGAGATATTGCTCATTTTTGCTTATCCTTTATTGGAAAACAGGAACCTTGCCGATCGCCAATGCGATAGGCAGCAGCGGTGAAAGAGGAGTGCAACTGCTGTCTTTCTGTTCCGAAAGCGCAAATGAGCAAGGAAGATGCAGATCGATGAAGCGCAGTGCGACTTAGAATGGAGCTGAAATGTCGGAAACAGCCGAAATATTACGGACTACAAGTCGTCATTTCCGTTGCCAGAGCTGGTAGACTCGTAGAGTGCCTGAGCAAGCGCATTCACAAAACTATTCGACAGCCTCTTCAACAACAGATGACTTAGCAGAGTTCTACTTATGCGGTTCTCATAAAATCGCTCATGGTCTTCTGCTTGACAGCGCTGTGCTTTAAGGTTACGCTCATATCCACAATTGAAATCTACATCGACGTTGACCTGAACGAGTAAGTCCGCACACGGCGCCACAGAGAGCCGCCCCCCGGCTGAGAGGGCAGCGCGCACGCGCAGACCGAATGGATCAGCGAGTCGCAGACGCGAACGTCCGGCAAGGCGCCGGGTTCAGTAGCGGCTGCCGGGTTCGCCACCGTTATCATGGCGAGGGTATCGGCGCTCCGGTGAGTTACGCGCGCCCGTACTCGAAAGCGGCGTCCGGCTTCACATCCGGCGCAAACAAGGTGGCACCACGGGAACCCCACTCGTCCTTGAACGGGTTGGGGTTTTTTGATCCCTGTTTGCTTTTTGGAGAGGATGTGAAACGATGGTCTCTGTGATGATGGCAGCCGGAACGACGGTGCAGCCCAACCGCGAACAGGTACATCACCTGTTCGACCAGGGTGATCTGGTGCCCGTCTATCGGCGGCTGCTGGCAGACCTCGAGACTCCAGTCTCGGTGTATATCAAGCTGGCGCATATGGGCACGGTGTCGTTCCTGTTGGAGAGCGTCGAGGGCGGCGAACAGGTCGGACGCTATTCCTTCCTGGGCGTCAATCCAAAGGGTGTGATCATGGTGCGAGACGGCATCGTCACCCGCACGCTGCACGGGGAGACGACCACGCGCCCGCTGGATGTCGGCGAAGACCCGCTGGGCGCGGTCGAAGCCGAATTTGGGCGCGTGCGCCCGGTGCCAATCGAAGGCTTGCCACGTTTCGTCGGTGGCGCAGTCGGCTTTGTCGCCTATGACTGTGTGCGCCATTTCGAGCGCGTGCCTGATACCGCTGTCGATGAGCTGGATGTGCCGGATGTCGCCTTCATGCTGGCGGACACGCTGGTCATCTTCGACCACGCCAAACATCAACTGATCATCCTGGCAAACGCGCATGACCTGGGCGACCGCGATGCCGCGTTTGACGACGCAGTCGATCGCATCGATGCGATTACCGACGCGCTCAGGCAGCCGCTGATTTTGCCACCTCCATCGGCGCCGCCGCTCGACGCGCCCATGCAGAGCAACATGACTCAGGCACAGTACGAGGCAGCCGTGATCGCCGCTAAAGAATATATCGCGGCGGGCGACGCCTTTCAGATCGTGATCTCACAGCGTCTCAGCCGACCGACCAGCGCCAGCCCGCTCACCATCTACCGGGCGCTGCGCGCGACCAACCCATCCCCATACATGTTCTTCCTGCGCTTCAGCGACGAGTTTTCGCTGGTCGGTGCCTCCCCGGAAATGATGGTACGCCTGGAGGACGGGATCGCCACCACCCGACCGATCGCCGGATCGCGTCCGCGCGGCAGCGACGCCGCCCACGATGCCGCGCTCGCCGCCGAGCTGCTGGCAGACCCTAAGGAACGCGCCGAACATATCATGCTGGTCGATCTGGGGCGCAACGATCTGGGACGAGTCAGCGAGTACGGCTCGGTCAAGGTCACCGACATGATGCACGTCGAGCTGTACTCGCACATCATGCACATCGTCAGTCATGTGCAGGGACGCCTGCGCTCCGGCATGAACGCCTTTGACCTGCTGCGCGCGACCTTTCCGGCAGGCACTCTCAGCGGGGCGCCCAAAGTGCGGGCGATGGAGATCATCGAGGCGCTGGAGGGCACGCGGCGCGGTACCTATGGCGGCGCGGTCGGCTATTTCAGCTTCGACGGCTCGATGGACACCTGCATCACCATCCGCGCCGCCCTGATCAAGGACGGGACGGTGTATATTCAGGCGGGCGCGGGCATCGTCGCCGACAGCGTGCCCGCCAGTGAGTATGCCGAGACCCTGAGCAAGGCGCGCGGCATGGCGGTCACGATCCAGCGTGCCGAGCAGGGGTTGACCTGATGCACAGCCGTACTACAACGACGACTTCCCGATCTTATTTGCGACACACAAAGGGGTAGTGACCATGAGCGTGCGACGAATCATTTTCTTTCGTCCTGGGGAAACCAACTGGAATCGTGAGGGGCGCTGGCAGGGATGGGTCGCCGCGCCGCTCAACGAGCAAGGCAGGCACCAGACAGAAGCACTGGCAAAATATGTGCGCAACATCGGTATGACCGCGCTCTATACCAGCGATCTGCGCCGCGCGATACAGACCGCCGACATGCTGGCACAGCCGCTCGGCTTTGCGCCGACCCCCGACGCGCGCCTGCGCGAACGCAGCATCGGTTCGTGGCAGGGTTTGACACTTGAAGAGATGGAATTGTGGTATCCCGACGATTATGCCACCATGCTCACCAACATCGACGAATACCGTATACCGGGCGGCGAGTCGCGCAATGATGTGCGCGTGCGCGTCATGGCGGCGCTGGACGAGATCATGGCGAGCGCCTCGCACGAGACGATCGGCATCCTCTCGCACACCACAGCGATTAAAATCATGCTGGCGGCGCTGGTGCCCTCTTACGATCCATTGTATGTCGAGCTGGACAACACCTCGGTGACCACCATCCACCGCAGAGACGATCAGTGGATGATCGCCGCCGTCAACGACCGGATGCACCTGGATGGACTGGACGCGGGTTCCGTCCGCGAGATCGAGTCGAAAAAATCATGATCCTGGTGATCGACAATTACGACAGCTTCACCTACAACCTGGTGCAGCTCCTGGGCGAGCTGGGCGCCGAGCTATGTGTCGTGCGCAACGACAGGATCGACATTGCCGGGATACGCGCGCTCGATCCCTCACATATCGTCATCTCCCCCGGACCTGGTGATCCGGACTCGGCGGGAGTCTCGCTCGACGTGATTCGTGAGCTGGGCGCGACCGTGCCCTTACTGGGCGTGTGCCTGGGTCACCAGTCGATCGGACAAGCCTATGGCGGCGTGGTCAGGCGCGCCGATCGGCTGATGCACGGCAAAATCAGCGCCATCCATCACCACGACGATCCGATGTTTGCAGGTGTGCCCAACCCCTTTGACGCGACGCGCTATCACAGCCTGATCGTGGAAGAGGCGACCCTCCCCGCCGACCTGATCGTCACCGCTGCGACCGCCGAAGGCGAAATGATGGCGATGCGCCACGTACTGCATCCGGTCTACGGTGTACAGTTTCACCCGGAGAGTATCCTGACCACGCACGGGGTGCGCATTTTGCAGAATTTCCTGCAGGTCGCACTCGTGGCAGCGGCATAGGGTGGCTGCCATGAACGATGCGATCATGAGCGCTCCCGCTATGATGGATATACAAAAGGCGATCGACCTGCTTAGTCGGTTCGGTCATTTACGCGACAGCGACGCCGAGTCGGTCATGGGACAGATCATGACCGGCGGCGCCAGCGACGCCCAGATCGGCGCCTACCTGATGGCGCTGCGCATGAAAGGTGAGACCCAGGACGAGATCGTCGGCAGCGCGCGGGCAATGCGTGCCAATTCGGAAAAGGTGCGTACCCGCTTCGACGGCGCCGACCTGCTCGACACCTGCGGTACAGGCGGTGACAAATCCGGCACCTTCAATATCAGCACGACGGTCGCGTTCGTCGCGGCAGGCGCCGGATTGCGCGTCGCCAAGCACGGCAACCGCGCCTCGTCCAGTCAGTGTGGCAGCGCCGATGTGCTGGCGGAACTAGGCGTCAATCTCGACCTGACGCCCGATCAGGTCGCGGGCTGTATTGAGGAAGTCGGGATTGGTTTCCTGTTTGCCGCCCGGCTGCACCCGGCGATGAAACACGCTATCGGTGCCCGGCGTCAAATCGCGGTGCGGACGATCTTCAATATTCTGGGACCACTGACCAACCCCGCTGGCGCGCGGCGGCAGCTCGTAGGCGTGTTCGCCGCCGATCTCACGCCGATGCTGGCGGGGGTATTGGGCGACCTGGGCGCGGTGTCGGCGCTGGTGGTCAGCGGCTATGGCGGACTCGACGAACTGACTACGACAGGCGACAATCAGATTAGCGAATACAAAGACGGAGCCGTGCAGACGACCACACTGGCACCGGAGTCGCTCGGTTTCGCGCCCGCCAGCATCCACGACCTGCTCGGCGGTGACGCGCCCACCAATGCAGCCATTTTACGCGGCGTGCTGGATGGGTCGATGCAGGATGCCAAACGGGATGTCGTGCTGCTCAACACGGCGGCGGCGTTGATCGCCGGCGGACGGGTGAGCAATTTCGAGGACGGCTTGCAGATCGCCAGAGAGACCATCGACTCCGGCGCGGCGCTGGCAAAGCTGGAGGCGCTGATCACGCACACTCGCGCGCTGGCGCAGGGGGTCTCGTGAGCACCTTCGTCCAGACCGACACCATCCTCGACCGCATCCTGACCGCGAAACAAGCGGTGATCGCGGCGCTGCGTCCGCAAATCACAGTTTTGCGGGCGGAGGCGGAATCGGCGCCGCCTGTGCGCGACTTTGCGGCGGCGCTGCGACGCAACACTGTAGCGCTGATCGCGGAGGTGAAACAGGCGTCACCGAGCAAGGGCGTGCTGATCGATCCATTCGATCCGGTGGCGCTGGCGACGATCTACGCTGACAACGGCGCATCGGCGCTGTCCATATTGACCGACGAGCCGTTTTTCATGGGTCACTTGGATCACCTGATCGCGGCGCGCGCCGAGGTGGCGATCCCGGTCTTGCGCAAAGATTTTCTGATCGACGAAGCCCAGATTTATCAGGCGCGGGCAGTGGGCGCCGACGCCGCGCTGCTGATCGTCATGGCGCTGGAGGACGGGCAGCTGCGCGATCTGCACGCGCTGATCGTGGGACTGGGCATGAGCGCGCTGGTTGAAGTCCACAACGAGGCGGAATGTGAACGCGCGTTACGGGCGGGGGCGCGGATGATCGGCGTCAACAACCGTGACCTGCGCACCTTTCACGAAGACCTGAATACGACCGCGCGCGTCGCGGCGCTGGTGCCCGGTGATGTGATCCTGGTCGCCGAAAGCGCGATGCGCACCGCCGACGATGTGGCGGCGATGGGTCAACACGGCGCTGATGCTGCCCTGGTCGGCGAAGGACTGCTCAAAGCTGCGGACGTGGCAGCGCAGGTGCGCGCGTTCGCGGGGCAGCCGCGTCGAGTCGGCGCGCGCGGGGTGACGGCATGATCCGCGTCAAAATCTGTGGGATAACCACCATCGACGATGCCCGTGCCTGTGCCGAGGCAGGTGCCGACATGATCGGCTTGAACTTCTACAAAAAGAGTCCGCGCGCGATCGGCAGCGACACGGCGCGGGCGCTGTGCGCAACGCTGCGTGACGAGTACGGGGCTGCCTGTCCGCTGTTCGTCGGCGTGTTCGTCAACGAGACGATGGGCGCGATCTCAATCATGATGGATCATGTCGGGCTGAATTATGTCCAACTCAGCGGCGACGAGTCGGTCGAGATGCTGCGCGAGCTGCTCGGCACTGCCTACAAAGCCATCCGTCCGCGCACCGCGACCGAGGCTGCGGACGATCTGAGCTATTTCGCGCCTGGCGCTCCCACCGATGTGCAAATTCCATCGCTGCTGATCGATGCCCCACACAGCACGCTTTACGGCGGTACGGGCATCAATGCCTCGGACGAGGTGGTGCTGACCACGAAAGCCGCGACCGCGCGACTGATGCTGGCAGGCGGCTTGACCCCGGAAAACGTGGCGGCGCGGATCGCGGCGGTGCAGCCCTGGGGAGTCGATGTCGCCAGCGGTGTCGAATCGGGCAGCCCCGGTCGGAAAGATCACGGCAAGATACGCGCGTTCGTCGCCGCCGCGCACGGCGCACCCGCTACAGAATCTTAGAGAAGCCTGGATAACGGTGAACAAAATGGCAGACCAGATCGATCCACAGACCGGGATGTATATTCCCGTCGGCACGACCGCTGTACCCGACGCGCGCGGCTATTTTGGCGAATTTGGCGGGCGCTACGTCCCGGAGACGCTGATCCCCGCGCTCGACGCATTGGTGATCGCCTACCACGACGCGATGCGCGATCCGTCGTTTCAAGCGCGGTTAGCCCATTTGCAGGCGACCTATACCGGACGCCCTACCCCGGTCAGCTATGCCGAACGCCTCAGCGAACAACTTGGCGGCGCGCGCATCTATCTCAAGCGCGAAGACCTGGCGCACACGGGCGCGCACAAGATCAATAATGCCCTCGGTCAGGCATTGCTGGCACAGCGGATGGGCAAGCAGCGGGTGGTGGCGGAGACGGGTGCGGGACAGCACGGCGTCGCCAGCGCGACGGTATCGGCGCTGCTCGGCTTGGACTGTCACGTCTACATGGGCAGTGTCGATATGGCACGGCAGCAGCCGAACGTCTTTCGTATGAAGCTGCTTGGCGCGGAGGTGATCCCAGTCGAGAGCGGCAGCAAGACGCTCAAGGACGCCATCAACGAGGCGATCCGCGACTGGGTGACGCACGTCGATGACACATTTTATCTGCTCGGATCGGCGCTCGGTCCGCATCCGTATCCGATGATGGTGCGCGACTTTCAGAGTGTAATCGGCATCGAGGCGCGTGCGCAGATGCTCGATCAGGTCGGACGACTGCCCGACGTGTGCATCGCCTGTGTCGGCGGCGGCAGCAACGCTATCGGCTTGTTTCACGCCTTCCGCGACGATCCCGACGTGGAACTGATCGGAGTCGAGGCGGGCGGTCACGGTATCCTGAGCGGAGAACACGCCGCGCGTTTTGGAGACCTTAGCGTCAGTCGTCCGGGCGTGCTGCACGGCACGCGCTCGTTCGTGATGCAGAACGCCGACGGACAGATCATGAATACGCACAGCATCAGCGCCGGGCTGGATTACGCCTCGATTGGGCCCGAACACGCCCATCTGCGCCAGGAAGAACGCGCCTTTTATACCAGCGCCACCGACGATGAAGCGCTGTCAGCCTTGCAGACCCTCAGCCGCACCGAGGGCATCATCCCGGCACTGGAGAGTGCGCACGCGGTCGCGGAGGCGATCAGGCGCGCCCCAACCATGTCAAAGGATGCGATCCTGCTGATCAATCTGTCCGGTCGTGGCGACAAAGACCTGAACACGGTGATCGAGGCGCTCGGATGAGCGTCAGGCAGCTTCATTCCGTGTCGGCGCTGCCGATCGCGCCCGACGGTCGGGTGCTGTTGCAGCAGCGCGACGACAAACCGACCATCCCCTACCCCGGCGCCTGGACATTCTTTGGCGGCGCGGTCGAGGGTGGCGAGTCCTACGACGAGGCGGTGCATCGTGAAGTCCTGGAAGAACTCGGTATCGCGCTGCCACTGCATTACTGGATGACCTATCTGTGCGCGGTGCGCTCGATCCCCGGCGAGGTCGAGCAGTGGGTGCATGTCTACTATGGTGATCTGCATCAGCCTGTCGAATCGCTGACACTGTCTGAAGGACAGGCGATGGCGCTCTACGACGCCGACAGCGCCAGCCGCCTTACGCTCGGATTCGGCAAGTCGCCGATCCTGGCACGCTTTTTCGCAGAGGTTCCCGATCTCGTCCGGGATGCGACCAAAACAGCCAGAGTTGAAACACAGGGAGCAATAGCGATGCACCAGCGTGAGACAGTCGGTCTGGAGTCACTGCACGCCATGTTCACGCGGGCAAAGGCGGACGGTCGATCGGCATTTTTGCCCTACTTCCCGATCGGCTACCCCGATTATGACGCCTCTTTGGATGCAATCCGGGCGATGGCGGCGGCGGGCGTCGATGGTTTCGAGATCGGTATCCCGTTCAGCGATCCGCTGGCAGACGGACCCGTCATCCAGGCTGCTACGCAAAAGGCGCTCGAAAACGGCATGACCGTGCGTCGTTGTCTGGAAGCGGTGCGCAGCCTGCGCGAAGAAGGCATCGACCAGCCGATGCTGATGATGGGCTACGTCAATCCGTTGCTCGCCTACGGCGTCGAGAAGTTCGTTCTCGACTCTAAAGCCGCTGGTGCCGACGGGCTGATCGTCCCCGATCTGCCACCCGAAGAAGCGGCACAGTTGATCGCGCTGTGCGAACGGCACGATATGGGGCTGATCTTCTTTTTGGCGCCCACCAGCAGCGCCGAACGGATCGCGCTGGTGGCAGGCGTGGCGCGCGGCTTCATCTACGTGGTTGCGCTCACCGGAGTCACCGGCGCGCGGACGCAGCTGCCGCCCGAACTCAGCCAGTTCATCGCGCGGGTGCGCGCCAGCAGCGGCGATGTGCCCCTGGTGATGGGGTTTGGCATCAGCACACCAGAACAGGCACGACAGGTTGGCGCGCTGGTAGACGGCTTCATCGTCGGCAGCGCGCTGGTGCGCGCCGGAGCGCAAGGGACGGAGGCGGTCGCGGCACTGACGCGCGGCATCCGGGAAGCGATCGCGCCAATGGGCTGATCACGCCGCAGATCATTCACACAATTTCACAAAATTACGACGGTTGTTCGCAGGATCACCTCAGGTACAAGGCTTTCATCGAAGCTGGTGCGCGCGCGTTGACAGTGCCGTCTCGCTCATGCTATGGTTCCTCACTTTTTGACGCTGGCGATCAGTGTGAAATAATGAGACATGGGACGAGGAGCAGTGGCGATGAAATTTCGAGGCGTGCGCGGCGCGACCACCGTCGAACAGGACAGCGCCGACGCGATCCTGACGGCGACGCGCGAATTGTTAGAATTGTTGATCGAGGCGAACAGTCTCACAGAAGACGACATCGCCAGCATCATTTTCACGACCACGCCTGACCTGCGGGCGACATATCCGGCGAAGGCAGCGCGTGAACTGGGCTGGACACAGGTGGCGCTGATGGGCTGCCAGGAGATGGACGTACCCGGCGGGGTGGCGCGCTGCATCCGCGTGCTGATTCACTGGAACACGATAAAGGCGAACCACGAATTGAGACATATCTTTCTCAGACGGGCGACTGCACTGCGCCCCGACCTGTCACCGACCGCGAACGCGAACGGGAGGACGGATTGAGCGCATTTTACGCGCAGCATCTGACAGTCGTAGGACTCGGACTGATGGGCGGCTCGCTGGCGCTGGCGCTGCGTGATTGTGCTAAGACGATCACTGGCGTAGACGTGGGCGTCGAGGCGCGTGAATATGCGCTGGCACATGGCATCGTCGATCACGCCACCGATGATCTGCGTGAAGGAGTGAGCCGCGCCGATGTGGTGCTGCTGGCGGCGCCTGTCAAGGCGATCATCGCCATGATTGAAGGACGGCTGGGCGCCTATCTGCGTTCCAACACCCTGCTGATCGACATCGGCAGC
The DNA here is from genome assembly GCA_034437395.1 of Anaerolineae bacterium. Lineage (GTDB taxonomy): Bacteria > Chloroflexota > Anaerolineae > Aggregatilineales > Phototrophicaceae > Flexifilum. The sequence goes on from DAOTUN010000137.1 coordinate 118,205, forward strand.
ACCAAAGCGGACATCTGCGAGTCGATGCGCGAGCTGCCCGTCGGCATCCAGGCGATCGGCGGGCACCCGATGACAGGCAAAGAATATCCAGGGATTGCCTACAGCGACGCCGACCTGTATAAGAATCGTCCATTCGTATTGTGTCCATCGCGGCGTACCACCCCCGCGACGCGCGATCGCGCGCTGGCACTGGTCGAGGCGCTGGGCGCGGTGCCGATCGAGATGGAGGCTGCCCGCCATGATCGCGTCGTGGCTGCCATCAGCCATCTGCCGTATTTGTTGAGCGCGGCGCTGGTGGCGACGGTCAGCCGTGAGGGAGAGACCGATGACGCGGTCTGGCGTCTGGCTGCGGGCGGCTTCCGCGATATGTCGCGTCTGGCTGCCAGCGACCTGGGCATGATGGGCGATATTCTCAATACCAATACCCGCGCGGTAGCGACGCTGCTGGCACAGTTTCGGATGCAGCTCGCCATGATGGAGGCGGCGCTGATCGCGCAGGAGAATGGCAAATTGACGGACATGCTCCGGCCGGTGCGTGAAGCGCGCCTGGCGTGGGGACAGCGGCAGGAGAAAAAATAAAGTGGCGGTCGATCAATTCATCATCGAACCTGGCGCGGCGCTCAAAGGTGAGACGACTGTACCCGGTGACAAGTCGATTTCGCATCGCGCGGTCTTGTTCGGCGCGCTGGCACAGGGCACATCTCAGGTGCGCGGCTGGCTGGCGGCGGGCGACACCGAGGCGTCGCTGCGCGCGGTGCAGACGCTCGGCATCCGTGTCGAGCGGCACGACAAACAGTCGCTCACACTGCACGGCGGCGATTTGCGCGCGTCTGACGTGCCGCTCGATCTGGTCAACGCCGGCACGGGCATCCGACTGCTGACCGGGATCATGGTCGGTCAGTCGTTCGCCAGCACACTGGACGGCAGCGAGCAATTGCGCCGCCGCCCGATGAACCGCATCATCAACCCCTTACGCACGATGGGCGCCGACATCGAGGGCACCAACGGCTACGCGCCGCTGTACGTGCGTCCGGCGCACTTGCGCGCCACTCGGTACGACATGCCCGTCGCCAGCGCCCAGGTGAAGAGTGCGCTGATCCTCGCTGGCTTGTACGCCGACGGCGAGACGGTCATCACGCAGCCGGGACCTGCCCGCGACCACACCGAGCGCATGTTGCAGGCGATGGGCGCCGATATCACGGTCAGCGACGACGGCAATACCGTGCGCATCCTGCCGATCGTGGGCAGCGGCGCGCTCCGTCCGCTCGATTTCACGGTGCCGGGCGATGCGTCATCGGCGGCATTTCCGGTCGTGGCGGCGCTGCTGGTGCCCGGCAGCAGTATCACCCTGACCAACATCAATCTCAACCCGACGCGCACCGGGATATTCGACGTGCTGAGGGCGATGGGCGCTGACATCGCCCTCGAGACGACGGGCATGGCGGCAGGCGATCCGGTCGGGCGGATCACCGTCCGCCACAGCGCGCTCAAGGGTGTCGAGGTCGGCGGCGACGTGGTGGTGCGCATGATCGACGAGTTTCCGGTGTTCATGATCGCGGCACTGCTGGCACATGGGGAGACGATCGTGCGCGATGCGCAGGAATTACGGGTGAAAGAGACCGATCGGATCGCGGTCATGGCATCAGAACTGCGCAAGATGGGCGCGGTTATCACCGAGCTGCCTGACGGCTTCTCGATCACGGGTGGACAGGCACTGCGCGGCGCGACGGTTGAAGGACACGATGATCATCGCATCGCCATGAGCCTGTCGATCGCCGGGCTGGTCGCGGAAGGGGTGACCCACGTGCATGACGCCCACTGTGCCGCCGACTCGTTCCCCGGCTTTGCCGAGACGCTGACAGCGATCGGTGGGCATGTGCGCGTCGAGGCGCTGTGATGACCGATATGATCACGGGCGTGATCGGCTTTCCGATCGACCATTCGCTCAGTCCGGTCATGCACAATGCGGCATTCGCGGCATTGGGTCTGACCGAGTGGCGCTACGAAAAGATGCTCACCCCGCCCGATGTGCTGCGTCACAGCCTGAAAGAGCTGCGCAATCACGGCGTGGTCGGCGTCAACGTGACGATTCCGCACAAACGCGCGGTCATGCCCTTCGTGCGCGCCGATGCGATCGCGCGGGCGATCGGCGCGGTCAACACCATCGATCTGCGTGACAACAGCGCGACGAATTCCGATGCAGCGGGCTTCATGGGCGATCTGCAGGCGCACGGCGTCGATCCACGCGGGATGCGCGTCGCGGTGTTGGGGGCGGGTGGCGCGGCGCGCGCGGCGGTCTACGGGCTGGTCGAGGCGGGCGCCTGGGTGAGCGTGGTCAATCGCACCCCAGAAAATGCGATCGAGCTGATCGCCAATCTTGGTTTCACCGATTCGGTGACCGCCGCCGGACTCGATGCCGTCGAGACCGCCGACCTGATCGTCAATGCCACCTCGGTCGGTATGATGCCGCGCAGCGACGAGTCTCCCCTGCCCGACGACGCACCTGTTCGTACAGGCGTCGTCTGCTACGATATGGTCTACCGACCTGCTCGCACCCGCCTGATGGCGCAGATCGAGGCGGGAGGCGGGCGCGCCATTGGCGGATTGGGGATGCTCGTCCGTCAGGGGGCAGTCGGTTTCACGCTGTGGACGGGTCAACCCGCACCAATTGCCGTGATGCTTGATGCTGCAAAGTCGGCATTAGGGGACTAGAATAGAAGCAGCACTGCCGCACACATTCAACGAACTGGAACAGGCATGATACGTTTTTTGACGGCTGGCGAAAGTCACGGACCTTCGCTGACGGCTATCCTCGAAGGATTGCCCGCTGGTCTTCCGGTCTCCAGCGCCGACATCGACCGCGAGCTGCTGCGCCGCCAGACAGGGTACGGTTCCGGCGGACGCATGAATATCGAGCAAGACAAGGTTCACATCACCAGCGGTATCATGAACGGGGTGACCACAGGCGCTCCAATCGCGCTGATCGTCGAAAACCGCGATTATAAGAACTGGCGCGAGAAAGACATCGCCCCCATGACCACCCCCCGCCCCGGTCACGCCGATCTGACAGGCGCGATCAAATACGGCTACCGCGATCTGCGCGTCGCGCTGGAGCGTGCCAGCGCGCGTGAGACCACGATGCGCGTGGCGGTCGGCGCGATCTGCAAACGCCTCCTGGAAACGTTCGGGATCAGCGTCGGCGGCTATGTCACCCAGATTGGCGATGTGGTCGCAGCAATCGATCCACTTGTTGATTACGCCGACCGTTTCACGGCTGCGGAAGCCAGCGACGTGCGTTGTCCCGATCCAGCGTCGGCAGAACGGATGCACGGGGCGATTCGGGCGGCAAAGGTCGCCAAAGATACGTTGGGCGGGGTGATCGAGGTGGTCGCGCTGCATGTGCCCCCCGGTCTGGGGTCGCATGTGCATTACGACCGCCGACTCGACGGGAAGATCGTCGCGGCAATGGTCAGCATTCACGCCATGAAAGGCGCCGAGATCGCCGATGCCTTTGCCAACGCGGGCAGGCGCGGCTCGGAAGTCCACGATCTGATCATGCGCCGCGACGATGGCTCGCTCTACCGCCAGACCAACCGCGCGGGCGGCTTGGAAGGCGGGATCACCACTGGCGAACCGATCGTGTGCCGCGTGGCAATGAAGCCGATCGCCACCGTGATGCAGTCGCTTGCCTCGGTCGATCTGGCGAGCGGGCAACCAGAGCCGACCAGCTACGAGCGCAGTGACCACTGCGCCACCCCGCGCGCGGTGCCAATCCTGGAGTCGATGATGGCGTTCGTGATCGCCGAAGCCCTGCTTGAAAAGCTGGGCGGCGACAGCCTCGACGAGCTGCGGACGCGCTTTGCCGCGCTGCGTCGCGCCCATCTCGACGATCTGACGATGGACAACGTAGATTGGCGCTTCGGCTATGAACGCTGAACGCGAACGCAATATCGTCATCACCGGATTCATGGCGACGGGCAAGACGACCGTCGGTGGACAGGTGGCGCGCCTGGTCGGGCGTCCGTTCGTCGATGCCGACGAGGAGATCATCCGGCGAGCGGGCATGTCGATCCCGCAGATATTCGAGCGCGATGGTGAGGCAGGTTTCCGCACCCTGGAACGCCAGGTGTGCTTCGACCTGGCGAGCGAACGCAAAATGGTGATCGCCACAGGCGGCGGAATGCTGGTCGATCCGGAAAATCGGAGGCGGATGCAGGCGACCGGTTTCGTCGTCTGTCTGGACGCCGAGGCGGAGATCATCGGCGCACGGCTGGCGAACAATGCAGAACGTCCGCTGTCAGGCGATTGGGCGGCGCTGCTGGACAAGCGGCGCGCTGTGTATGCCGCCATCCCGCTGCACATCAACACGACGGGCAAGACCCCGGAAGGGATCGCACAGGAGATCGTCGCATTGTGGCAGAACGACTCAGCGTAAGCGCGCCCGACGGCGCCTATCCGATCATGATCGCCCCCGGCGCGCTGGCGGCGATCGGCGCGCCGGATTACGCTGTCGGCGGGGCGCCTGCCGCCATCATCACCAACGACTCGATCGCGGCGCTGTACGCCGATCGACTGCGCAGTCTGCTGCCCGATGCGACGCTGATCGCCATCCCGGACGGTGAGGCGTACAAGACATTGGCGACGGTCGCGCTGCTGTATGATCGATTGATCGCGGCGAAACTGGATCGCGCCGCGACGGTGATCGCCTTTGGCGGCGGCGTGGTCGGCGATATCGCTGGGTTCGCGGCGGCGACCTACCTGCGCGGCGTGCGCTTTGTGCAGGTGCCGACCAGCCTGCTGGCGATGGTCGATTCCAGTGTCGGCGGCAAAGTCGGGGTGGATCTGCCACAAGGCAAAAACCTGGTCGGCGCGTTCAAGCAGCCCGCCGCCGTGATCATCGACCCCGATCTGCTCGCCACCCTACCCGACCGCGAGCGACGCTGTGGCATGGCGGAGATCATCAAGCACGGACTGATCGGCGATCCCGGTCTGCTCGACTGGATCGGGCGGGCGCCCACGCCGGAAAACGACGCTGCGCTGGTGCGTCGCGCGGTGCAGGTCAAGATCGAGGTGGTACAGCGTGATCCATATGAACAGGGTGAACGCGCCCACCTCAACCTGGGGCACACCTTCGGACACGCGATCGAGATCATATCGGGGTTCGCGTTCGCGCATGGCGAAGCGGTGGCGATCGGTTTGGTAGCGGCGGCACAGTTATCGACGGCGATCGGGGTTGCCGATGCCAGTCTGGTCGATCGCGTTAAAGCGTGGGTCGAATCGGTCGGTCTGCCTGTCTCGATGGGCGCGCTCGATGCGGATGCGGTCTATGCGGCGATGGGCACCGATAAGAAAAAGAGCGCTGGACGGCTGCGGTTCGTCGTTTTGCGCGATCTGGGACGCCCGGAAGTGGTCGAGGGAGTCGATGCCGCGCTGGTGATCGACGTGCTAAAAGGAATAAGTGGATGACTCGAAAAGTACTGCTGCTGAACGGACCCAATCTCAATCTGCTCGGCACGCGCGAGACCGATATTTATGGCACGATCACGCTCGACCTGATCGTGGACAAAGTGACGACACATGGCGCGGCGCACGCGATCGAGGTGCGCGCGGCACAGACCAATCACGAAGGCGGGCTGATCGACCATCTGCACGAGGCGCGCGCCTGGGCGGATGGGGTGATCTTCAACCCCGGCGCCTACACCCACACTTCGATCGCGCTGCGCGACGCCATCGCCGGAGTACAGCTCGCGGTCGTCGAGGTGCACCTCTCCAATATTCACGCGCGCGAGGCGTTCCGACACACCTCGCTGATCGCGCCCGTGTGCATCGGACAGATTTGCGGCTTTGGCTGGCGCGGCTATGTGCTGGCGCTGGACGCCCTGATCGGTCGCTGGAATGCCGGCGATGAGCGCTGACGCCAAAGGCTGACCCCCCTTTTTTGTCTGGATGTACCATAGCCGCTCATACCCGCACACACTACGCTTGCACTGATGAGAAAGTGATCCTGGGATGCCCGACCAACGGATGTACCGTCATATGAACAAAGAGACCGTGCTGGAAGCGATTGCACAACAGGGCGTGCGCTTCGTCACGCTCTGGTTCACCGACATCGCCGGGATCGTCAAGAATGTCATGGTGCCCGCGTCGCGCGTGGAGGGGGTGATCGACAACGGACTGCACTTCGACGGATCGTCGGTCGAGGGCTTTTCGCGGGTCGCAGAGAGCGACATGGTGCTGCAGCCCGATCTGGCGTCGTTCATCGTGCTGCCCTGGCAGCACGATCAGGATCGGACGGCACGCCTGATCTGTTCGGTGCGCACCATCAACGGCGATCCGTTCATCGGCGATCCGCGCAATGCCCTGATGCGCGTGCTGGCGGACGCCGAGGCGCTCGGCTATCGGCTCAAGACCGGTATGGAGCTGGAATTTTTCCTGTTCCGCCGTCACGCCGACAACAGCCTGCAGCCGCTCCAGCCGCTCGATGACGCCAGCTATTTCGATCAATCGGACGACAGCGCCGACCAGGTGCGGCGGCAGATGGTCTCGACGCTGTTGGACATGGGGATGCGGGTGGACTCGGCGCACAACGAGATCGGCGCCGGACAGCACGAGATCGATTTCGATTATGCCGATGCGCTGGTGAGCGCCGATCACGTCCTGACGACGCGCGTTGCGCTGCGCACGGTCGCACAGCGCAACGGGCTGTACTGCACCTTCATGCCGCGTCCGAGCATGGAACAGCCGGGATCGGGGATGCACACCCACCAGAGCCTGCACGATCTCACTACCGACGCCAATGTGTTTGCCGACAGCGGGCATGAATACGGCTTGTCAGAGACGGCACAGTACTTTTTGGCGGGTCAACTGGCACACGCCCGCGCGATGACCGCGATCCTGGCGCCGCTGGTCAACTCGTACAAGCGACTGGCGAACAGCTTCGAGGCGCCCAAATATGTCACCTGGGCGCATGTCAACCGGGCAGGCGAGGCAATGATCCGGGTGCCGCACATCGCGCCAGGCAAAGAAGAACATACGCGCATCGAGATGCGCTGCCCCGACTCCAGCGCCAATCCATATCTGACCTCGGCGGTACTGCTGGCAGCGGGTCTGGACGGCATTCGTCAGCGGATGCCGCTGCCTGAGGCGTTCGAGGGCGCCCTGCTGCGTCAGGATCGGGCGCGGCTGCGCCAGCTCCCTACGCTGCCGACCTCGCTGGACGAGGCGCTGAACGCCATGATGCAGGACGATGTGATCATGGAGGCGCTGGGCGCCTTTATCGGCGATCGCACCATCGCGCTCAAGCAGCGCGAGATCGACTCCTACAACCAGCAAATCACGCCCTGGGAACTGGATTACTATCTGAGCCGTTTCTGAGCCGTGTGTTCACGACGGCGCGACGATATAAGCGTGAATGCGCGCCACAGCGCGTTCAACCTGTTCCGGGGGCAGCACGAACGATAGGCTGCAATTGGACGGATTGCGCGTCATCGCCAGTACATTCAGATCGCGCAGCAGTCCGACTATGCGCGCGGTCGCGCCCCAATCCGCGCCTACGTCCCCACCGACCAGACTGACCACGCCGACGGGCTGCATCAGCCAGATAGTGTCAGCCTCGAGAGTGAGCAGATGGGGTGCCAGGGTCGTTTGCAGCATGTGCAGCGCGTCCGGTCCGGCATAGGTGGGGATGACGAAACAGGCGAACGCGCGCGCGGCGGATTGAGCCGTCAGCACCGCCTCGATCCGTCCCCCGGTCACGGCTGTAAACTGTGTTTCTACGAATGCCGTTACCGCGATCAATGAGCCACTGCGCGCAGCAGTCATCACCAGCCCATCGATGACGGTCACCGCTTTGGCGCCAGACTGGGCGGCGCGTTCGTCGATCAGCGTCCCGCTCGCCTGTGGGTTGAAGACATTCTTGACACGCAGCGGAATCCGTCCGGCTTGCAGCGGCGCGATCATGCGCGTGTGCAGCACCCGCGCGCCGTAAAAGGCGAGCTCGGCGGCTTCCTCGTAGGAGAGGGTCTCGATGACGCGCGCGTCCGCCATGACATGCGGATCGGCGCTCATGATGCCATCGACATCGCTGTAGACCCACACCTCGGCGGCGCCGACGCACGCCGCGATCACCGAAGCGGTATAGTCGCTGCCGCCGCGACCGAGCGTGGTCGGGACGCCCGTCGGCGTAGCGGCGATGAAGCCGGTGATCACCGGGACGATACCGCGTCCCAGCAGCGGTTTGAGCTGTTCGTCGATCCGCGCCTGGGTGAGCGAGAGCAGCGGCGTGGCGCTGCCAAAATGGTCGTCGGTGATCACCAGATCGGTCGCGTCGATCGCCACCGAACGCATGGCACTCTGACGCAGCAGTGCCGCGACGATGCGCGCGGTCAGGCGTTCACCCGTGCCAATGATGCGATCGGTGATTGGATGGGTATTACGTTCGTCTTCCCGTTTACCCGCCTCTTTGCCCAATTGCTGGCAGGCGTCGTGCATGTCGAACAGGATACGGTCGATGTCGGTCTGCAAGGCACTGCGCTCACTGACGCCGAAGGGCAGATCGCCGATCAGCGCGAAATGGCGCGCGCGCAGCGTGGCGACGATACGGCGGTAGCCACGACTGTTGCTCAATAAGGCGAACTGGGCAGCTTCCAGGAGGCGGTCGGTGATGCCATCGAGCGCCGACACCACCAGGATCACCTGATCCCAGCGTTCGACCTCGTGCAGCACGATGCTCAACAACTGCGTCATGCCCGGCGTGATGCCGATGGAGCTGCCGCCGAATTTCATCAGGATCGTTTTCATAGGGTTCGGCACTTTGCGCGTCAGGCGGGATCGCCTATGATAGATTAAGCAAGTGTGTATAAGTGTAATTCATCCGGTTCATGACGGGAACACCATGACTGAACAATTGATCGAACAGATTGCGGCAACAGTCGCAGGGGTACGTTTTCACCGAGTTGGCAAGGTCTACCATTTCGATTACAGCGAATATCCGCAGCTTCAGGTCGGTGATCATGTCATCGTCGAGACAGCGCGCGGACGGCAAATGGGCGAAATTGTCAGTTTCAACGCCGTCGAGAGCGGCGACCAGCAGCACAAACCGATCATGCGTATCGCCACGCCGCGCGATCTGGTACTGAAACATCATTGGGAGCTGCAACAGGACGACGCGATGCGGCGGCTGCGCGAGAAAGTCGATGAATTTGGCGGCTACGACAATATCAAATTCGTGTCGGCGGTCTACAACTATGACGGCACGATGCTGACCTATCTGTATACCACCGAAGACAAGGTAAATCTCAACCGCCTGCACAATGATCTGCGGCGGCAGTTCACCGCGCAGGTCGAGTTTCGTCAGATCGGTCCGCGCGATGTCGCCAAGCTGCTAGGCGGGTTTGGCGCGTGTGGTGAGCTGCGCTGCTGCTCGACCTTTTTGACCGACTTTAGCCCGATCTCGATCAAGATGGCGAAAATGCAGGGCGTCTCGCTCAACCCATCGGAGATCACCGGGATGTGCGGACGACTGCGCTGCTGTCTGGTCTACGAATACGAAAACTATGTCGAGGCACGCAGCAAGCTGCCGAAGAAGAATAAGCGCGTCGGCACGCCACATGGCGAAGGCAAGGTACTGGACGTGCTGCCGCTGCAGGATGCGGTGTTGGTGCAGCTCGAAGAGTCACGGATGATCGTGCCGCGTGCCGAGCTGGTGCCGCTCGATGAACTGGAAGCGCTGGCACGCAAGGCGAAGGCACCCTGCGACAAACACGGCGACGGTCCGTGCGAGTGCGGCGCCAAGCCGGGCAAAGCGGCGACCGCTGACGCGCCGGCTGCCGAGCTGTCCGCTGACGCGCCAGCCGCGTCGCTCGATCAATCAGGCGTTGACCCCGCGCCCGACCGTCCGCCGCGCGCCGAACGGCGCAATCGCACCGATCGTCAGGGCAGGCGCGGCGGACGCGCCAATAAGAAGCCAGGCGATGCAGCGGATTCGACGCCGGGCACCGAGTCGAATGAACCCCCTGCGAACGAGTAGCGCTATCCGTATGGTGACGCCTGTCACGATCCAGTCGATCAAGGAGCGTATGAAGTGACCGCTGTCGATTTTACCGCCCAGGTGGAGGCGCTGCGCGAGACGATGATCGCGCGGCGCCGTGACCTGCATCAACACCCGGAGATCGCTTTTGAAGAAGTGCGTACCGCCGGGATCGTCGCGCGCACGTTGAGCGCGCTGGGACTGGAAGTACGCACAGGGGTCGGCAAGACCGGCGTGGTCGCGCTGTTGGAAGGCGCCAAAGAGGGCCCGACCGTACTGGTGCGCGCCGACATGGACGCGCTGCCGATCCAGGAAGACACAGGCGCGGAGTATGCGTCACAGGCGCCCAATCGGATGCACGCCTGTGGACACGACGGACACACCAGTATCGCGCTGGCGGTTGCGGAAATGCTCAGTGGACAGCGCGACTCGTTGGCGGGGCGTGTGAAATTCGTCTTTCAGCCCGCCGAAGAGATCGGACGCGGCGCCCAGGCGATGGTCGATGATGGCGCCCTGCTCGACCCGCGCCCGGATGTCTCGCTCGGATTGCATTTATTGAACAGCCTGCCTTACGGCACGCTCGGTATCGCCGACGGCGCGGTCATGGCAGGAGCATCGATCTTTCGCGTCAGGATCGTCGGCAAGGGCAGCCATGCCGCCTCCCCCCATCAGGGACTCGACCCAGTGGTGTGTGCAGCGCAGATCATCGGCGCCTTTCAGACGATCGTCAGCCGCAGCCTCGATCCGCTGGAGACGCTGGTGATCTCGGTCACCAAAATCAACGCGGGCGAAGCCTACAACATCATCCCGCAGACAGCGGAGATCGCGGGGACGGTGCGCGCCTTTTCACGTCAGGTGCGTGACCTGGCTTTCGAGCGCATGGCGGCGATCGCCAGCGGTTACGCCGGATCGTTCGGCTGTACCGCTGAACTCAGCTTCGACCATCTCACAATCCCGGTGGTCAACCATGCGCAAACGGCTGCGCGTGTCCGTGCGCAGTTCAGCGGGATCGACGGCGTGACAGCGATCGACCAGACGGCGCGCACGATGGGGTCGGAGGACGTCAGTCTGTTCATGGACGACATTCCGGGCGTGTATTTCTTCGTCGGGGCGCAGGACGAGACGCAGACCGACTACTACGGGCACCATCACCCTCGTTTCACCTTCGACGAGCGCGCTTTGACATTGGGCGCGCACCTGCTGACGAACGCCGTTGCCAGCTACGTCCTGCCGAAGGATTAATCCGATGCCGGACGCGAGTGTCTTTCACTGGCTCGATGGCAACGGTTGGCTGGTCTTCAGCGGCGGTGCCGATGACGATGTGCGCGCGTCGGCATTCAACCGTGCGGCTGCCGACGGTGGCTTGGCGGTGATCGCGCTCGGCGGCGGCGATGAAGCAATACTGGCCGATCTGCAGGACCTGGGGGCACCATCGAGCTATCTGGTCGATCCAACGGCGGACAGCGACGCTGTGCTGCTCGATAAGCTGGGGACTGCCTCGATCGTGGTAGTGACAGGCGCTGACACGATGCGGGCAGCACGGGCAGCATTAGCGGGTGCGCCCATTGAAGGGATTCAGATCGCCTACGATCAGGGCGCGATCGTCCTGATAGAAGGCGCCGCGATCGGCATATTCGGGGGCTGGAGCGTCGAGGAGACGCTGCGCGATGGTCTCGATTGGCTGGAAGGCGTGGCGTTGATGGTACAGGGCAGCGACGATTCGGTCGCCCGCGAGCTGCTGCTGACCACGCCCAACGCGATCGTCGTCGCTGTCGAGCCGGGCAGCGCGATCGCATTCGCGGCGGATGGCGTCGTGGAGACATGGGGCGAACGGGAAGTGGTCGTGCGTCTGGGCAGTGGTTTTGCCAGCGATTGAATTATTGGAGCGGTTCGGTTTACTCGGACGCATGATCATGCGTCACACCTTCACGAAGGATCAGCCATGCCAGCAACGATATTGATCGGGGCACAGTGGGGCGACGAAGGCAAGGGACGGGTGGCGGATTGGCTCGCCGCCGAATCCGATGTGGTCGCACGCTACGCCGGGGGAGACAACGCCGGACACACCATATATGTACAGGGACAGGTCTACAAGCTGCATCTGATCCCGTCAGGAATCCTGCACAGCCACGTCACCTGTATCTTAGGGAACGGCATGGTGATCAATCCGATCAACCTGATGAAAGAGATTCAATCGCTTCAGCAGGCTGGTGTCACGGTGAACCCGGACAATTTGCAGGTGAGCGCGCGCGCGCATCTGATCACGCCGGGACATGTCGCGCTCGATGCTGCTGCCGAAGCCGATCGCGGTGCCGACAAGATCGGCACGACCCTGCGCGGGATCGGACCCGCCTACATGGACAAGACCGGACGCAGCGGCATTCGCGCCGGAACCATGCTCGATGTCGAGGTCTATGCACAGGAATTGGAACATCATCTGTTGTGCGTCAATGAAGGGCTAAAATCGCGCGGGGCGTCTATCGATGTCGAGCAGCAGGGTGCCGCCAGTGTCGCGGCGGCGCATTTCCTGCGTCCGTACATCAAAGACACCAGCCGCACGCTCAACGAAAAGCTGCGCGCTGGCGCGCGTATCCTGTGCGAGGGCGCCCAGGGGACATTCCTGGATGTCGATCACGGCGACTATCCCTTCGTGACCAGCTCGTCTCCGACGGTCGGCGGCGCGCTCACCGGGCTGGGGATCGGCGCGCTGTCAGTCGATCGGGTGATCGGCGTGGCAAAAGCCTTCAGCACGCGCGTGGGCGCCGGTCCGATGCCGACCGAGATGGATGAGGCGCTGTCGTCACGGCTGCGCGGTACAGGTGAAAACTTCTGGGACGAATTTGGCACCACCACCCGCCGTCCGCGTCGGTGCGGCTGGCTCGATCTGGTCACGCTGCGTTATGCGACGATGATCAATGGTTTCAGCGAGCTGGTGCTGACCAAGCTCGATGTCCTGAGCGGGTTCGAGTCGCTGCAACTGGCGACCGCCTATCGCATCGACGACACCGAGGTCGATCATATCCCGGTCAGCACCTTCGAGATGCTGCGGGCACAGCCGATCTACGAGACGGTGCCGGGCTGGTCGGAGGCGATCGACGCGGTACGCACCTGGTCGGATCTGCCCCAGGCGGCACAGCATTACATCGACCGCATCAGCACACTGGTCGGCGTGCCGATCCGCACAGTCAGCGTCGGACCGGAACGCGATCAACTGGTACATCGATAAATACAGCGATCGCCAGGTTTACAGGTGTTTACCAGTGTTTACAGATGTCTACAGATGAATGAAGCGCGTCAGGGCGTCCTCAGGGATGCCCTGGTAGGCGCGCGCGGCGTCCTCGGCGGAGTCTGCGTTCAATCCGTCGTAGACGATCCCCTGCACGGCGTGCGCGACGGCGGCGGGGTCGTATTCGCCGGGATAGAGGACGTTGCGCCCGACCATGACGCCGCGCACATTGGCGCTGGCGCGCATCCCCGCCGCGATATCATGGTAGCTGTCACGCGGGTCTTCCTGTGATATGCCACCCAGCAGCAGGATCGGCAGCGTGGTCGCGCCCGCCACCCGCTCGAATCCGTCGCAGTATGGCAGCTTGAGCCACATATACCGTGACGAGTCGCCTAAAGCCGCGCAAATACCGACGAGGCGAGTCAGGCTGTCCGCATCATTGTCCTGCACCACTTCTTTTGCAACGCGGCGCACATGCAGCGGCTCGACGAAGGACGCGAGATGATTTTCGTTCAGTTTGGTCACAGCGCGCCCGCAGTAGGCGAGCGTGCGTAAGGTGCGCTCGTCGGCAGCGTCGAAACGTACCAGCATTTTGCCCCCATTCAGCCCAGACCGACGGATCGAGTCGGCGGTATACGCCCCGAAACGATCGTCGATCTCCCCGGTGAAGCCGGTGACGCCGCCGCGCTGCATACAGCCAATCAGCACACGCCCATCGAGAAACGAGGCGCCGCCAGCGCGCTTGAACAGGTGATCGAGGATCATCAATTCATCGATCACGTCAGGCGTACCCATCACGCCGTCAAAGGCGGTGCCGAGCAAAATACGCACGATCCGCGCCAGATAATCACGTCGATCACCCATCCTGAGCGACTCCCCTCCTACCGCGATCACCCCCCGCCCTGGGTGATCCGCCGCCAGGATAGTCAGCTTTCCACTCGGCGCCAGGTCACGCCGCTGCACCCGATCGAACGCGATCTGTTCGAGCTGGCGCGGATCGGCGACTCGCACATCAGTGATGCGATCGAAAAGCGCGCGCGGCAAAAAAGTGTCGAGATTGAATCCGGTCGGCATGGCGATCTCATTTCATCCCGGTGGTGGCGATCCCGGTGGTGATGTAGCGCTGCAAAACCGCAAACACCAGGGTAATTGGCAGCAGCGTCAGCACGGTCATCGCCAGGATCAGATTCCACTGCACCTGTAGATCGCCCTTGAACGAATTCAGCCCAACCTGCAGTGTGAATAATTCACTACGACTCAAGACCACCAGGGGCCACAAAAAGTCGTTCCAACGCCACATCACCGAAAAGATGGTCAGGACTGCCAGCGCCGGAAGCGAAAGCGGCAAAATGATCTGCAAATAGATGCGCCACTCGCTGGCGCCATCGATACGCGCCGACTCGATCAATTCGTCGGGAATGGTGAGCATATATTGACGCAGCAGAAACACCCCGGTCGGTGTCGCGGCGCCGGGCACGATCACGCCCAGGAGATTGTTGTTCCAGCCGATCTCGGTGATGACCAGGAAGATCGGTATCAGGATCACCGACAGCGGCACCAGCAGCGTCCCGATGGTCACGAACAGGACGGTGTCGCGTCCGCGAAACTGGTATTTGCTCAGGGCAAACGCCGCCATACTGTTGAAAAACAGCGTCAAAAATGTCGCTGCGATCGTGACGATCAGACTGTTGCCCAGGTACGTCCAGAAATTGAAGCGCTGCACGCCGTCGGTGTAATTGGAAAAGTCGAAATAGATCATCTCGACGGGGGAACGCGCGTTGATGTTGACCGGGATGATCGTTTCTGGGTCTGCCGGATCGATCATCTGCGCCTCGATGCCAATACGCCGCACCTGTGCCAGTCGTCGGGTGCTGCCATCAGGCATGGGCACATCGTAGAGTGCCAGCGGATCATCGAAACCGGGCACTACTATCGTTTCCTGCTGATACGGGAGCAAGCGTGGTGGAAACCGCACTAATTCAGCCGGGGTCTTGAACGACGACAGGATCAGCCAGATCACCGGTCCAAACATCAGGCAGGTGCCGAGCAGCAGATAGGCGTAGGTGAGCCAGTCGGAGGTGTTGAGCGCGCGTTTACCGCGAGTCAGCGTCAAAAAACGGAGGACGGTCGCCATGTGCTGAAGTCCTAATGCTCAGGTGATCTCGCTGCGCCGACCGAGGCGAAGCTGAATCGCGGTCAAGACCAACAAGAACAGCGCCATCACCAGCGATGCCGCCGCCGCCAGACCGTATTCTTTGGTCTGGTTGGCAAATCCGGTCGTGTAGACATACTGCACCATGTACACCGTCGCTGTGCCCGGTCCGCCCCCGGTGAAAGAGAACACCTGATCGAACACCTGTACCGCGCGAATCAGCGACAGCACCAGCACCACGAACATCGTCGGCATCAGCAGCGGCAGCGTGATCCCCCAGAATGACTGCCACGCGCTGGCACCATCGATATTGGCGGCTTCATAAAATTCCGACGGGATCGCCTGCAATCCAGCCAGTAAGATCAGCGTGAAAAAGCCCATTTGTGCCCACACGCTGATGATGACCACCCACGCCTGCCCCCATCCGGCACTCAACAGGAATGGCACCCGCTCGCCGCCAAGCGCGACGATGATGCCGTTGAGGAGTCCATCCTGTTGCAGTATCCAGCGCCAGATCAGTGCCACTACCACTGGAGACAAGAGGACAGGATAAAAAAAGACGCTGCGAAAAAATCCGCGTCCGCGAATGTTACGGTTGAGCGCCAGCGCTGTCACCAGTGAGAACAGCACCAGCAGTGTCACCTGTGCCAGCACATATCCGCCTGTATTCATGACGGCGCGCCAGAACAAATCTTCACGGCAGGAATTGGGGTCGAGAAAGTTGCCGCAGGTAAAAAGGGTGGTCAGGTTGTCGAGACCCACAAACGGACGGTTCTCAAGAAATAACTGCGTGCCACCTGTGAACGCATAATAAAAATTCAGCAGCATCGGCAAAATAATGAAAATACCGAAAATGACCAGGTTTGGCATGATAAAGACATATGCCATTCCCTTGACACCCAGGCGATTTTGCAAGGGCTGCATGATCAGGTCAAACGCACTGATGATCAGGCGAAACAACCACCCCATGACCGAAGTGACGGGAAAAAGAAGTGTTTTTACCATCGTGGTCTCCAGGGAATTTTCAATAAAAATAAGAGCGCAGCCACGCTCCAGGCTGGCTGCGCCCCATCGACAGAAATAGTTTAGCTGACTGCCGCCGCCGCCAGCGCGTCATCCACATCCTGTTGGATGCGGGCGATCGCGTCGTCGAGGCTGAGTTCCCCGGTCAGGACCTGAGTCAGGCGGTCGCGCACCGGATTGTTGATGGCGAACGCGCGTCCGCCAAATTGCAGCTCATACGCTTGCTCGCTCAGTTTCGGCACTTCAGACGCAAAGGTGGTCAAGGCGGCTTTTGCCGACTCGTCCTCGGTGACAAAATTGATCTCACCTAAGCCGAGGTGCGCCGGGATGAAGAGCGTCTTTTCCGTGAACTCACGGGCGTTATCTGGCTGCACCAGATAATCCATGACACGCGCCACTTCTTCAGGGTGTTCGGTCTGCGCAAAGGCGACCATCATCGTACCGCCGGGCATTCCGGTGCTGCCACCGTCGCCCGTCGGGTTCGGCACAGCCGACCAATCGAAGGTATCGCCGATCTTGCCAGCAAAGTTACCGATCTGCCAGCTGCCACTCATATACATCACGAGCTGACCGTTGGTGAAGAAGTCGGCGGCGGCGGCGTAGCTGCCACCCGATCCGACCCACACTTCAGCCGGGGTGATGCCGTCGGTGTGCCAGCCAACCAATTGCTCCGCCATCGTGCGGAATCCAGGCGTGTCGATGGTGATGCTGCCATCTTCGTTGAACAGCATACCACCTTCGCTGAACATGGGACCTGCGAAACGGTGACCGCTGCGATCGATGGCAACGGCATAAGGAGTCTCGGTCGCTTCCGCGACCTCACGCGCCGCCGCCGTCCATTCCGCCCAGCTCACCGCGTCGCTGCTGTCGCTGGGCACTTCGACGCCCGCCTGCTCGAACAGCGTGCGATTGATGAAAGGACCCGTCACAGTGAACTGATTCGGGAAGCCGTATATGGCATCGGCATCTTCTTCACCCGATTGCAGCGCGCCTAATACCGCCCCGTCAAAGCTCGACTCCCACAGTGCTGCATCTGCCACCAGCGGACGCAGATCGAGGTAATAGCCCTTGTAGGCGTCGAAATTGGTGACGCGCGCCATGTCGGGACCTTCACCCGCTTCTACTTGCAGGGGGAGCTGATCGAGGACGGCTTGATAGGCAACGATGTCGATCACGACCTTGATGTCGGGGTTTTCCGCCTCGAAGCGATCAAGGATTTCACGCAGCACCGCGCTCTCGTTACCGTCGTCGTACCAGGTGATGCGCAGCTCGACTGGGGTGTCCTGCGCCATGACTGTCGTCCCCAACGCCGCTACCAGCATCAGCGCCAGGATCATCAAAAATTTCTTCACAACTTTCCTCCAGGACTATACGATATAGAATGTCGATTAACTGACCAATAGTTTATGGCGATGCGAAGAAACGAATCGCAGTGATGTAGTGATTGTCATCCTTCACCGCGCATAAACGACTCGCGGATTAATTGTATCGCGTTTTGTTCATCTGCGGTCAAGTACGACCAAAAACCATCTGGCACGACGACTTTGCCCGCCTCGGCTTCGCTGTAGCGCCGCAGCCAGGCGAAAAAAGCGTCATTGCCCAGGATGGATCGCATCTGATGCAGCATTTCCGCGCCGCGCAGATACACCGCATTGATGTAGTCGCGCACTGTGGCAAATTCGTAGACAGTGCTGTCCACGCGCCGTCCGCTGTAGCCCGCCGGGACGAACATTCTGACGCGAAAGTTCCACCACCAGTCGGTCAGGTCCGGGTAGAACTGCTCGTAAAAGACATACTCGCTGTAGGTCGCCAGCGCTTCGTCGAGCCAGGGGGAGAGCGCCTGATCGCTGCCGACGCGCGCATACCACCACTGATGCGCCACCTCATGCACCGTAATGATCGTCAGATACGACTCCGCCGTGCCAGGATTGGTGCGGAACCACTGATCGCCGACAAAGACCAACCCGCTGAATTCCATGCCATCGGGAAAGTCACCCTGCACGACCACAAAGCGATCGGTGCTGTAGTCCGCATAAAGATCGGCATACAGGGTGAGACTCTGCATCGCGGCGGCGAGTGCCTGTTCCGCCCCATCGACACGACCGACGGGAGTTTCGACGATCGCATTGTCAAAGCTGTAGACCTCGACCGCTACGCCCGTCGTGGTGAATGCCTGAAGCTGGCGGAAGAAAGGGCTGAGGCTGAGCGCCAGATCACGGCTGGACTCAACCTGGATCTGCCAGCTCGTGTCGTCAAGCGTCGTCACCGCACCCGGCGCAGCGAGGATCAGCGAATCAGGCGCGCCACTGACGGTGAGTGTGACCTCCCAATCGGCGGCGGCGGCGGTGATCTGTTCGCCAATGACGGTCACGTCGTAGGCAGCCCATTGGTCATCGCGCCGATGCGCCAGCGTGATCAGCGCATGTCCAAGATTGACCTGGCGATTGCTATAGCCAAAGTACCCGCTCAGTCCGCTGACGCCGCCGCCGATCGGCGGCAGCGTCAGCGCGTAGCTGAAGGTCATCTCGACCGGACACCCTGGCTCCAGCGGCTCGACCAGATCGACTGTCAGCCGCCGTCCTACGACCTCGACCGCCTCGATCTCGACGCTGGCGACGGCGCCACGCAGCACAAAAGCACCGGGCAGTCGATTTGGCTCGACATTGAAGGCAATCGTATCGATCGCGCCATCGAAGGGGTTGATCAACCTGATCGTCTGACGCACATCAGCGCGCTTATCGGCATAGTCGAGGGCGATTTCGGCACTGTGCTGAACCTGCATAGCGGCATCATCGGTACAGGTTGCGCTTATTGTGTCGGTAAAAATCGGCGTCGGATCGAGCGGGCGTGTCGGTGCGTCCTGCAAATTGCGCATCGTCGGAGCGATCAGACTGGCTTGGGTGATGCGAACGCCCGTCGAAGTGGGTTGTGACAGTGCATCGGGCGGCGCGAGGTTACACGAAGCGAGCAGTACGCCCACCAGCAGACCGCGTGAAAAACGAAAGATCGTCAACATGAATGCTTTGGGTTCCTCACTGCGGCTGGCAACTTCACACTCGTTCCATGCGTACACGACACGTACACGATATGCACAGGACGACTGGGCGTCGAAAAGACCTTAACACGGCACCGCAAATTATGCTATGCTTTAAGGATGCTCACCGCTCTCTCATATTTTTCCCCCGTTGACGATGGAGGTATCGATTGAAGAAGCACCCCTACTCTGAATCGCTGTTTGGTCTGATTCAACTGACACGGTGGAAGGAATACGTCCCTTTCGTAATTCCGCTGACCGTCGTTGGTGCGCTGCTCGCCTCGCGCCCGCACGGGATTGATCTGGACTGGCGTTTGGTCGCTGTGACACTGGCGAATATCCTCGCCGTCGCCTACGCCTTCATGATCAATGACATCGAGGACGCCCCCGACGACGCCCGCGACCCGGCACGCGCCGCACGCAATCCGGTCACCAGCGGGCGCGTGAGTATCCGCATGGGCTACGCAGCCTGTCGCCTGGTCGCGGCGCTGACGCTGGCGCTGTACGCATTTGGCGGTTTCTGGGTGCTGGTCATCGGGATCGGCACGGTGCTGCTGTCGCACCTGTACTCGTGGCGCCCGGTGCGTCTGAAAGCCTGGCCTGTAACCGATGTGGTATCGCATTCGCTGATGCTGAGCGGGCTGTTGATCCTGGCAGGTTATTTCCTGTATGACGCCACGCCAGGGATCGTGTGGTTCGTCGCGGGCGGTGTGACGCTGATCTCCGTCTACGGACAGCTCTACAATCAACTGCGCGATTACGATATGGACGTGGCTGCCGGGCTGAACAACACGGCGATCATTCTGGGCGAAGCCAATACCCGGCGCGCGATGTATCTCTCGATCGGATTGGCGTTTACCTGTCTGCTGGCGGCGATTGTACAGGGCGCGTTCCCACTGTGGCTCGGCTTGGTCGTGCTGGTCAGTGTGCCTGTGAGTATGCTGTTCCGCACGGGCAACGACATGCGCGGCGGTGTGGTCGTGGATGCCAGCGGCACCATGCAATTCCAGACGCTGATCATTTTCAACGTGATCATGGCAGCATGGCTGGTCGAATCGATTTACGTTCAGACCTTCCTGGGATGATGCGCAGCGCGTGAATGACATACACGGGATTCTCTTCAACGCGCACATTCTGTTTTCGGTGTTTCTGGGCGTGTGGGCGGCGGTGATGGCGGGGCGCAATCAACCGATCTCCGGCAATTTCTGGGGAGCGGTCGCCACCATCACGGTGCTTGCAGTGCTGGTGCTGCTGCTGGGGGTGATTATGACGCTGACGGGGCTGCGTCCCCAGCGGATTGTGACTTACTACCTCTACATTGCGTGGTTGGTGATCATACAACCGGGGTTGTTCACACTGCTGCGCGGACGCGACGATCGCAGCGCCGCGATCGCATTTTCGCTGCTGAGTTTTTTCAACGCCACCACCTCGATCAGCATGGTACAGCGCGACATCATCGGTCCGTGGCTGCCGGATGTGTTTTGAGCGACGATGACAGCTCGGCGTGTCCTGATCGCTGTGTGCAGTATCCTGTTCGCGCTGACAGGCTGCGAGGCGCCGCCGACCCCGCTGCCCGCCGCGCTCGTCCCCACGCCGACCGCCGCCTTGCAGTCTGCAGATGCCGGTCTGGGCGCGCGTTTTCGGGTGGGTCTGTCGCCTGAAGCGCGCGCATTTTTTGGTGATGCGCTCTCGCCGGAACGAGTCGAAATCGGCGTCGATGGGGCAGAATTCCCGACATTGGAACGCTATGACCTGATCGTCGCCTTTGGTCGCGCCGATGGATGGCAGCGTGCGCCGGACTCGATCACGCTGTCACTGTCCCTACAGGTCGATCAGCCGCCGCTCGATGATCCAGTGATCCGCGAGGCGGTGTCGCGCCTGTTCGAGCCAGACGGGATCGCGGTAGTGTTGTCTCACTTAGACGCGACCGCGATAGACTCGGACAACCCTGCTCTGATTGAGCAACCGCAAGCCATGCGCGCACTGTTGGCAAACGCGGGCTATCCTGATGGCGTGGCGCTGACGGTCGGCGGATCAGCACCAGGACTCGACAGCGTGATCGCCTGGGCGCGCGCCTATGGACTCGATCTGCGCCGCACATTTCTGAACAACGAACCGTCTCATCTGCAATGGATCGGTCAGCGGACGGGCAGCGACAGCACAGCCGCCCAGACCGAAATTGCGCTTGTGACGGTGCCGATCCGTTATCAGGTACGGGAAGGGTTGACCGTCACCTTTGCCGACAATGGTCTGCCACTCCCCGCAGCCATCCCATGAAGATGCCAACGCAGATCGACCCCACGCGGATCAGCGATCTGTTGGGCAGTTGGACGGCGCGCCTGATCGACCTGGTGACATCACAGGCACAATTGAGCGGATTGTCCGTTTTCATCGTCGGCGGGGTCGTGCGTGACCTGTTACTCGCACGTCCCAATTACGATCTCGACTTTGCGATCGAAGGCGATGCAATCACTTTTGCCGACTCGCTGGCGACGCAGTTCGGCGGCAGTGTGACGCGCTATCCACCATTCGGCACGGCAAAATGGCTGCTCGACATCAATGCGCTGCCTTTGGGGGCGGATGCGCCCGACGTACCGATCGCCCATCTCGATTTTGCCATGACCCGCACTGAATATTACACCCATCCGGGGGCGCTTCCGCGTGTGCAGTCCGCCGGGATCACGTCCGACCTGGCACGGCGCGACTTCACCATCAACACGCTGGCGTTTCAGGTCAGCCCGACTTATGGCGCCCTGCTCGATCCGTTTGGCGGCGCTGACGATGTACGCGCGGGCATCGTGCGTGTGCTGCATGATCGCAGCTTCATCGACGACCCGACGCGCATCGTGCGTGCTGTCCGTTTCGAGAGCCGTCTCGGTTTTCAGATCGAGACGCACACGCGCACGCTTATGGATGCTGCGCGTGTGCGCATCAGCCAGGTCACGGGCGAGCGACTACGTAATGAATTGTCGCTCATGTTGGGCGAACCTGATCCGGCGGGTGCGTTTCTGTCGATGCAGAAACGCGGGTTTCTGAACGCGATCCATCCAGCATGGCGCGTCGATGAGGCACTCGACCGTCAGTTGACTGCGATCGGCACCATCACGAGCCGACCGGGTCGAATGGCTGGTGCCGCGCCAATCGACCCGGTCGATGCGATGTGGGTGGCGATCCTATCCACGCTGCCTCTGCCCGATTTACGCGCAGTCGGCGAACGACTGTTATTCTCCAAAGCCGTCATCGCAACAGCGGAAAGCCTGCATCATCTGCGTGCCGATCTGCCCCTGCTGCGTGATCGCGCTGCCCCGGACAGTGTGTTCACGGCGCGCCTCGACAATGTGCCAGAACTGGCATTGGTTTGCGCCTGGGCGCTCTTCGATGACACGATGATTCAAGAACGGATCAGCCACTTTTTCACCACCTGGCGCACGCTGCGACCGATCGCCAACGGCGATACGCTGCGGGCGATGGGATTGCGTCCGGGACGCTGTTTCAGTGTGATCCTGGATCGGCTGCGCGCCGCCTGGATTGACGGCATCATCGTGAGTGCTGCCGATGAAACGCAGCTGATTGAGACTTTGATCGCTGCTGGCGTGTGTGATGAATAAAATGAAGTCAGCATCTGTCCTGGCGTAATATAGTACGAAAGTACACCCCAACCCCATGATAATTATTCAAATAGGGTTGCGTCCGCTTCTAGTTGCGCTACAATGACGAATTATTGCAACAAATCACGACTCTCCAGAGGCTTGTAATTCTATGGCAACTCCACAAGATGCGGTGCGCTTGATTCGTTGGACAGGGGGACAGCATCCCACCCTGTCGAACATCACCCGGCAAATGCAGCGCGAAGGCTTGCGTCCTTACGCCTGGGAAAACACCCCCAACCAACGTTATGCCGTGCGCAGTCATGGCTTTGCCAAGATCATGTACGTGGTTGAAGGCACGCTTGAAGTGACCTTCCCTGACAGCAATCAGCGCGTGAAAATGCGCGCGGGTGATCGGATCGAAATCCCGGCAGGTGTGTGTCACAGCACGACCGTCGGTATCAACGGCGCGCACTGTGTCGAAGCATCCGCACAGCGCCCCCAAACGTCTCCTCAACTCCCTTGATAGTGCGTCAACAGATTGGCAGGACACCGCAGCTCAACCGCGCGTTCTGGTCGTTTGCCATCATCGGAGCCGCGCGTCATCCGCTGATCTGGTCCTATGACGAGCTGCTCATGCTGCCCCACAGGCACGTGCGCGCCCCGATCTGGTGTACCAGCGAATCAATGATCGCGCCCTCGCCAGCGAACGAGTCCACCTGGACGGGTGTTCCGCTGACGCTGCTGCTGCATAACACCGCGCTCACTGCGACGGCGCAGTTCGCCCGCATCCACAGCGCCGACGGCTACGTCACGGTGCTGCCCCGCGCCGCGCTCGACCGCGCCGTGATCGCCACCGCCAAAGATGATAACCCCCTTTCCATAGCGGATGGTTTCCCTGCGCGCCTGATCGTGCCTGGAACTGTCGGCTACAAACACGCCAAATGGATCGAGCGCATCGAGCTGACCGATGACCCATCCGGCGGCGTCTGGGAGTCACGCGGCGGACAGATCGACGCACCGCTCCACAATGCCGCACGGGTGACACGAGTCAGTTTCAAGGATGACCGCTTTCAAATCGAGGGTAAGCTGCTGTGGCAGGGCAATCGTCGTCCCATGCTCACGGTCATGATTGATGGTATAGAATCCGGATCGCTCGCAGTCACGGCGCTGCATCGCAGCTATGACGGCGATCTGAATCGTGGAACGTGGCATACCGTATGGCAACCGCCCCATCGCGGCAAATTCACGCTGCATGTCTGGATCGACAAAGTTAAAGCGCAATCCTGTCCATCCACCCTCTTGGAGGCGACTTGAATGACGCTTTCGCGGCGGCAATTCCTCGCTGCTATGGGAGTCGGCGTCACCTCATGGCTGACGCCTTTATCACTGACTGCCCGGCAATCTACCTATTCGAGCGAGAACCAGTCTGCGTCATCGTCGCGGCGTGTTGCGCTCATCAGCGCCTACGTCGTGCTGCGTACCTGGGCGCACGACGACGCGGGCGCGCGCGCCCGCCTGTCTCAGGATACGGTGCTGTACGTCACCGACCGACTCACGACTCACGACGGTGATTGGATTGCCGTAAGCGATGATCACGGACTGACGGGTTGGTCGCGCGCCAGCGTATGGCGACCGATCGAGATTATTTAGCCTCGTCTTCAGGCAGACTTGCGCTATGCTAGGTACAATTGCCGTCTAGTGAATGTGGCTGATCCACAATGATGAACCCCTCGCTTTTCCTGGCGTTAATCGCCGGATTCGTCTCATTCTTATCGCCCTGTGTGCTGCCGCTGGTGCCTGCCTATATCGGCTATATGGGCGGTCGTGTCACGCTCACGGTCGCCGCCCAGTCCGCCGGGGGCGTGCTGGCTCTGTCGCGTCCTACATTGGGCGCACGCTTCAGCACGCTGCTGCACAGCCTGGCATTCGTGCTGGGATTCACGCTGGTATTCGTCACGATCGGGCTGCTCAGTACCGCATTCGTACAGGTGATCGGTCGGCAGAATATCAGCGCGATCACCGATGTCATCGGTCGCGCAGGCGGCGTGGTGATCATCCTGTTCGGGCTGCACCTGATGGGCGTGATTCCGGCGCTGTTCCGCTGGCTGCTGGCGCGACCATCTTCCCTTAACAGTCCCATGATTGGAGTCGGTGGGCTGGTACTGGTCGCGCTGCTCACGACCTGGGTATTCAACGATTGGCTGCTCGCCGTGCCTGTGACCGCCGGGCTGATGCTGTGGCTCGCGATCGCAGGCGCGTTCCGCACACCTGTTGCATTCTGGACGCGCGTGATCACCGGACTGCAAGCACGCTATTACGCCGACACACGCCGCCAGATGATCGCCGGGGGTCAACAAAGCTATCTCGGATCGCTGACGATGGGCGTGGTATTTTCGGCGGGTTGGACGCCGTGCATCGGGCCGATCTACGGCGCGATCCTGACGATGGCGGCATCCGGCGGCGATGTCGGACAAGCGGGCGCGCTGCTCACGGCATACTCGCTCGGTTTGGGTATCCCCTTCGTGCTGGCTGCCCTGCTGCTGGATGGTGCTGGTCGGCTGCTGCGAGGCTTGCAGCGGCATCTGCGCACGATCGAGTTCGCGGCGGGCGTGTTTCTGGTGGTGATTGGCATATCGGTCGCCAGCGGAAGATTGCAGAGCCTGAGCCAGAACTTCGCCGTGCAGTTCGCGGATTTTTCGTATCAGCTCGAAGCCTGTACTATCGACCTCTACGACGGCAAAATCGACCTCGGTGGATTGCCTGGCTGTATCAGTGAAGACCCCGCAGCGCCCTCGTGAGCGCTGCGCGTGCCTTATATCGTGCGGTGGCAATCGCCTTTTGGCTGAGCGCGGCGGCGATCATGCTGTGGGCGGGACTGCCTGACCGGGCACGCTATACAGGTGTGCTGCGCGCCGACGGTCTGCGCGTCGCGCCGGAGGTCGGCGCCCTGGCACCGCCCTTTCGTGCGTCCACGCTCGATGGCGACTTTACGCTCACCACCCCGCCGCTCCAGAGGATCGTCCTGAATTTCTGGGCGACCTGGTGCATCCCGTGCGCAGTCGAAATGCCGGAGCTGCAACGTCTGCACGAGACCGACCCGGAGGTGCGTGTGGTGGGCGTCAATTTAGGCGAGTCGCCCGAACAGGTGGCAGCCTGGGCGGTTGCTTATAAAATCACCTTTCCGCTCGCCCTGGACACCGACGGGCAAATCGCGCGCCTGTATGCACTGCGCGGACAGCCGACCACCACCATTATCGCACCATCTGGCATCATCCATGCGATCTTCTACGGTGCGACCGACGAGGCGTCACTGCGTCGCTCGCTGGCGGCCCTCGACCGCACCCAGCCATAAACAATTTCATCTGCGCGTGCCTGCACTCAGAAAGTGAAGACCATGCAACCCTCCCCTTCTCGCAACACATTGGCGGTGCGCCTGAATGTCGGAGTGCTGCGCTTCGCGCGGCACTGGCTGCGTATCTTCCTGATCGTACTCGGCGCCTATGCCGCGCTTCCCTGGGTGGCGCCGACGTTGATGCAGCTCGGTCTCGAAGCGCCGGCGCGCGCGCTCTACTTCGCCTATGGACCCTTCTGTCATCAATTCGCCTTTCGATCGTTCTTCCTGTTCGGTGATCAAGCCGCCTATCCGCGCGCGATCGCTAACAGCACATTTGTTCCGTATGAAAGTTATATCGACGACTCGCCGCTGTTCGACGAAGCGCTGAAGAACTGGATCGGACGTCCCGCCAGCCGCTATGACACGATCGAGGCATTCGATCCGTCGGTCTGGACATTCGATCTGCAATTCGCCTCGCGTGACTTCTTTGGCACGCCAGAAATGGGCTACAAGACCGCCTTGTGCCAGCGTGATGTCGCGCTCTACGGCGCGCTGTTCTTAGGGGGGCTGGTGTACAGCTTTCCGGCGATACGACGGCGGCTGCGTCCGGTGCCATTGTGGTTGTATGTCGTGGCGGGGGTCGCGCCGATCGGACTGGACGGCTTCAGCCAGTTGTTGGGCTATCTGCCATTACCGCCCTGGGCACCGCGCGAGACCACGCCGATCTTCCGCGTGCTGACAGGGGCGATTTTCGGGTTGATGACCGCATGGCTGGCATTTCCGTATCTGGAGCAGTCGTTTCAGGCGACGCGCGCCGAGATCGAGGACAAGCTGCGACGGGCGGGGGTGAATTTCTAAGGCGTCTGCTGACCCAAAGTGCGGTCGCGCGCACGATATTACGAGTTCATTCGACTGATGGTGCGAATCCTCGCAAAACCGTTTGAACAACGTCAGCATATGCCTACCTAAATCGCACGTTCCGCCGACCACGACGCCGGACTACCTGCAAAGCTGCCAGGCGTTGTGTGCCGGAGATTACGAATTCGCCAAAGCCTTCGCAGAGATGAAGTTTGCCGATTGATCGGCGTGGCGTGCGCGATCGTTTCTGTATGACATACTCCCAAGCCTAAAGGCTTGGGCTTCTCCCATCAGGCAACGCTGCCCCTGCGAGCAGGGGTCTTACCGCGTCTACGGGTTTGTTCGCCGACGCCCCGGCGTGTTCCACACCTT
>DAOTUN010000138.1:0-28604 GCA_034437395.1 Anaerolineae bacterium
CGCACAGCAGTACGACTACCTCCAACAAAAATGGCGTCATCACACTGCCCGCCATCCCCTACGGCGCCTACGCCCTGTGGGTCAAGCACGCGCAGCACCTCGCCGCGTCCGTCCCGGTCACGGTCAGCGCCCCGACGAGCAGCGTCACAGTGCCGACCCTGCGCGCGGGCGACGCCAACAACAATAACCAGGTCAATATCACCGATTACTCGATCCTGGCAGCCAGCTACGGCAAATCGTCCGGCACGGCGGGCTACGATGCCCGCGCCGACTTCAACGGCGATAACACCGTCAATATCACCGACTACTCGCTGCTGGCGGCGAACTTCGGTCAGGTCGGCGCGCCCGATCCGTCACCGCCGGACGGGACGTTCAGCGCGTTCTCAGCGCCCATAACGCCGGAGCTGGCGCACGCCGCGCTCACGCTGGATGCACCGCGCGGGGGCGCCCGTATCGGGCGGACGTTCACGCTGACCGTCCGCGCCGGGAACAATGCCAGCGCCGGGGCGGGCATTGTCGCCAGCCAGATCGACGGGCTGGACGTGCATCTGCGCTTTGATCCGGCACTGCTGCAAGTGGTGTCGGTGACGCCGGGGACGGCGCTCGATCAGGTGATCGTCGCCACCTTCGACAACGCGGCAGGGACGATCGAGGTCGCGGGGGGCGAACTCGGTGGCTCGGTGACGGGGCGGTTCAGCGCCTTCACGGTGACATTCCGGGCGATCGCGGCGGGGACGACGACGATCGACACCGACGCGCCGACCGCGCTGGCATATCAGGGCGCGACCGTCAGCCCGGCGCTTGCGTCCGCGTCGGTGACCGCGCGCTGAACCCACTGCACAACGGGGGCGCAGTACTGCGCCCCCGTGCCGCCTGTTTCATGCGTCAGCCCTGGTGTGACCAGCACACACCTCAATGCGCTGTGCGCCGTCGTTTCACTGCTTTGCTTTGACGATCGCCTCAAACGCGGTATTGATGTCTGCCATTTTCGCGGTGTATTTCTCTTTTTCAGCGGGATGCAGATCGGGATGATAGGCGCGCGCCATCCGACGGTATGCCTGTTTCACCTCGTCGATCGAGGCGGTCGCGGGCACACCGAGCAGCGCATAATAACGCGAGACGCTGTTCGTCGGTCGCGCAGTGCGACGCGCGTTGTCCGTGCGATCGCCTGACCATGACCAATCCCCCGTTTTTGCGCCACGATCGGCATAACGCCGCTGAAATTCTTCCCACGAGTCCCAGGTGTTCTGGCGTTCTTCCTGAGGGGGTGCTTCGCGCTTTGCCCCACTGTACGCCCAGCTGCGCCAGGAATAATCGAATTGGGCTTCTTCGGCGCTGTTATGCTGCTTCCAGAATGCGCCTTCGCCAAAATAGGCGACGGCAAAGTCGCCGTCGATCTCTTTAGTGCCCGTTTGCAGCCGCTCGCCGCGCATCATATCGACCGCGATCGTCTCGCCGTACTCGACCGCGCGCGGGCTGCCACCCCATTTCCATTCCATATGCATCGGGCGGATAGTCACATCGCGTCCCTCGCACCAATAACCGTAGATTCGTCCCAGCGTGAGCGTGTGCAATGCTGCCATCCACGCCGGGGGCGCCACCGCATCACTGTCGGCGGGCATCATGCGCCCATCGATGATAAACAGGGTATGTACCTGAGCGCGGGTATTTTTCTCATAACGCTCACGCACCTCGGTCAGACGAATAGCCCGGTTGATCACGCAGATGGCGATCGCGGTGCCGTCGGTCAGTGTGACCAGCAGATCGTGGGCATCACACTCACGTTGAAAGCGCGCGATCCGTTCCGAGCTGCTCAAGTGTTGGGTCAGGTGATCCAGCACGAATTGTTTCATCAGGTTTAGCGCGCCAGGCGACTCGAAAGAAGCAGTCGGGGTATGCGCTCTCTCTCCATCCACTTCAACCAGACGGACACAGCACGATCAGCGGGACAGTACCGCCAGGCTGACCGGAACAAACACGACGATGAGCTGTGAAGCGATCTTCACAGTTTGCGATGTGGGCGCAGGGAATTGACAACGGTGTCAGCCGTCGGAGTGAGCTGACTGCGGCGACGATAGCAGCGTCAATATAGCTCATTGTAGCGCAAAATCTCTGAGAAAATCATCAGAATCACACTGGACAAAGCGACTATTGCGAGCAGCTTTACACTGCGTTAAACTGGCATCTGCCATACTAAAGTCCAGGGGAGTCCGTGCAAAGCGGGCTGAGAGGGTGCGTGATGCCGCACCGACCCTTCGACCTGATCCGGTTCATGCCGGCGGAGGGAGCGATCGTGATGCCCGACCCACATCCCCGTCATCCAGTCACCATTCCCTCACCTCTAT
The DNA here is from genome assembly GCA_034437395.1 of Anaerolineae bacterium. Taxonomy (GTDB): domain Bacteria; phylum Chloroflexota; class Anaerolineae; order Aggregatilineales; family Phototrophicaceae; genus Flexifilum. The sequence goes on from DAOTUN010000138.1 coordinate 2,346, forward strand.
GGCATATCGTCTGCGTCATCTTACGAGGTGTGCTGTGAAACGAGTCCCTTTTCCACTCATGTGTCTGCTATCCGTGCTTGCCGTCGTGCTGGCGGTCGCCTCGACGCGCGCGCAGGACAACGTCGTGCGTCTGCTGACGCATGACAGCTTCAATGTCAGCGAGCAGGTTTTAGCAGATTTCGAGCGCGAGTCCGGATTGACCGTCGAGATCGTCCGTCTGGGTGACGCCGGGCTGCTGGTCAATCAGGCGATCCTGACCCGTGAAAACCCTCTCGGCGATGTGCTGTACGGCATCGACAATACCTTTTTGTCGCGTGCGTTCGACGCCGACCTGTTCAGCCCCTACAGATCGTCCGCGCTCGATCTCAGCGACAGCCCCTATGTCGATCCGTCTGACACACAAGCCCGAGTCACGCCGATCGATTATGGCGATGTCTGTCTCAATTATGATGTCGCCTATTTCGCGGAGCGCGATCTGGCGCTACCGGAGACGCTGATCGACCTGACCACCCCAGAGTATGCCGGGCTGCTGGTCGTGCAAAACCCAGCCACCTCCTCCCCAGGCTTGGCGTTTCTTCTGGCGACGATCGCGGTCTTCGGTGAGCTGGACGATTACACCTACCTCGACTATTGGCGCGATCTGGTCGCCAACGACGTGCTGATCGCGGATGACTGGACAGACGCCTACTATGGTCAGTTCAGCGGCAGCGCCGGATCGACGGGCGATCGTCCGCTGGTCATCAGCTATGCCAGCAGTCCGCCTGTCGAGGTGTATTTCGCAGACCCGCCGCTGGCGCGAGGTGAGCCAGCACCGACCGGGGCGATCGTCACGCCGGACACCTGCTTTCGCCAGATCGAGTATGCGGGCGTGCTGGTCAACGCCGCCAATCCTGTTGGCGCCGAAAAACTGATCGACTTTCTGCTCAGCGAGTCGTTTCAGGAAGACATTCCCCTGCAAATGTTCGTCTACCCGATTCACCCCGACGCCGATCTGCCCGATGTGTTCCTGGACTACTCGACCGCTCCCGAACAGCCAGTTACGCTCGACAGCGCGGTGATCGATGCCGGACGCGACGGCTGGATCGCTGCGTGGACGGATGCGATCCTTCGCTGACGTGACCGCCCATCGCATGGCGCGACGTTGGGCGGCGGCGCTGCTGGCGCTGCCGCCGACGCTCTTTCTGATCGTGTTTTACGCTTATCCGATCATGACGCTGTTCGCCGTCAGTCTGGCGCCGGGTGGACAAATTGATCCCAGCGGCTTTTTCACGCTGGTGACCAATCCGATCTATCTGCGTATCTTCGGCTTCACGATCGGTCAGGCTGCCCTCTCGACCGCGATCACCCTGGCGCTGGCGATCCCGACGGCGGCGGTGATGGCGCGTGTCGATTTTCCGGGCAAGCGGCTGCTGCTCTCGCTGACGACGCTGCCATTCGTCTTGCCAACAGTCGTTACCGCCGCCGCCTTTTCCGCGTTGATCGGCGAACAGGGAATCGTCAACGATCTGTTGGTATCGCTGTTCAACCTGTCCGACCCGCCGATCCAATTGGAACGCACGCTGATCCTGATCGTGATCGCCCACGTCTTCTACAATTTTCCGCTGGCACTGCGGCTGATCGCATCATTTTGGGCGAACCAATCCCCGACGCTCGACGAGGCGGCGCAGGTGTTGGGCATCGGCGGCTGGCGCCTGTGGGTGCGCGTGCGGCTGCCGCTCATCCGTCCGGCGGTGGTGGCGGCGGGGCTGCTGGTCTTCATTTTCTGTTTCACCAGCTTTGGGGTGATCGTCCTGCTCGGTGGCGCGCGCTTTGCCACCATCGAGGTCGAGATTTATCGTCAGGCGACCAGCCTGTTCAACCTGCCGTTGGCGGCTGCCTTGTCGATCGCCCAGATCGGCTTGATGTTCGTGCTGATGCTGGTCTACACGCGGGTCCAGCGCCAGGTCATCGTCGCGCTGCGCCCGCAGCATGGCGCGCCACGCTCACTGAAAAAACGCGATCGGCTGCATCTGGCATCGGCGCTGGGCATAATCGCTTTGCTGTTGTTCATGCCGCTGCTGGCGCTGGTCGTGCGCGCATTCACATTTGACGCCGACGGGCTGACCCTGCGTCACTTCATCGCGCTGACCACCAACCCGCGCGGATCGGTGCTGTTCACGCCGCCGCTGGTCGCCGTCGGCAACTCGCTGCTGTTCGCGCTGGTCACGACCTGTCTGGCATTATTGTTGGGCACCGCCGCCGCTTATGCGCTGCACAGCGGCGGTCGCCTGGCGCGCTGGATCGATCCGCTGCTGATGCTGCCGCTGGCGACCAGCGCGGTCACGATCGGCTTTGGCTATCTGATCGCGCTGGACGAGCCGCCGCTCAACCTGCGTGCCAGCATCATCCTGATCCCGATCGCGCACACGCTGGTCGCCATGCCGTTCGTCGTGCGCAGCGTGCTGCCTGCTGTGCGCGCCGTGCCGGAAGGGCTGCACAGCGCCGCGCGGCTGCTCGGCGTATCCGGTTTCAGGCTGTGGCAGACGGTCGATCTGCCGCTGATCGCGCCGGGTCTGACCGTCGGCGCCGTCTTTGCTTTTACCGTCAGTATGGGCGAATTTGGCGCCTCGCTGTTCATCGCCCGACCGGACACGCCGACAATCCCGATCGTGATCTACCGTCTGCTCGGTCAGCCAGGCGCGACGAATTACGGTCAGGCACTGGCGTTGAGCGTCATCCTGATGGGGATGTGCGCGCTGGCATTCGTGTTGATCGAGCGGGCGCGCGACCTGGGCGGCGAATTTTAGAAGCCTGCTTGCGCAGGGGATTGGCATGCCAAATCCATCATGCACGGACGCATCTGTCGGCGGACGAAGAGTGATGCGTCCTTATTGTGCCAGCATCCCCGACAGATAGGTCTCGAATTCACCCGCGTTGCACGCATCGATGTAACGCAGCAGTTCACCCCCGCCGATGGGATAATCGGGGTAACACGAGGTCGGATAGGCGCCGCGCGGTGCGTGTGTCAGAACCATCGCGCCAGGTTCGGGCAGCACCATCCCATCCGTGGAACGCTCCACCTGTTCGACGATCCGCTCGACCGTGACGATCACAGTCTGGGCGCTGCATGCCAGCTCGATATCGACCCCCAGATTATTGTTGAACTTGACGGCGCCATATTTGTCGCCCTCCAGCGCGTGCAGCACCGCGACATCGCACGGCATCGCCGGAAATGCCATCAGTGTTTCACCCGTGTAGGGATCGACGATCGTTTTGACATCCGGGCGCAGCATCGGCAGGTCGGTGCCGATCCAGGCATTCGACGGCATGAAGCTGATCCCCGCCATTGTCGCGCGTAGTCCGGCGGCAAAGCTGGCTTCGGTTTCCTCCATGATCTTCAGTCGTCCCGCGTTCGCCCATTCGGTGAACATCGGCGCGAATCCAAACGCCTCCAGCCCAAAATAGACACTGCGCACCGTTTTTACACAGCCCGCCCCTACTAGTAAATCGCTCTCGTAGCCAGCCGTGAAGCACAACAGCGTCAGATCGCGCGGACGCGGGTCGCGCCGCAGCAGCGCCTTGACAAAGGCGACCGGGCGCCGATACACGGTCATGCCGCCCAACGCGATTGTCATGCCATCCTGTACAAAATCCGCCGCTTCCTGAAGCGTCATCCACTGTCCAAAGGGTCGCGCCATAATTCTGGTTCCTGATTGCTTCGTCGCCCGCCGAACGCCGATCATACACTGTCTGGCGCGGTCTGCGTCCCCCCGATACAATGCCCATCATTTTCGAGTCGATTCTGGAAACAAATATGCTCATCATCGATGGACGTTTTTTGACGCCGCATGGCGTCATGCGCTGGGTGTCGGTGCGAGACGGTGTGATCGCCGGGATGGGCGCGGGTGAACCGTTGGTCTCAGCCGACACGCCGATTCTCGCAGCGGGCGGCGCGACCATCGTCCCCGGTTTCATCGACCTGCACATACACGGCGCGGCGGGTCATGACGTGATGGACGCTACCCCGGACGCTCTGCACGGGATTGCGCGCTTTTTGGCAGCACACGGCGTGACCAGCTTCGTGGCGACCACGCTCACCAATCCGCGCGACGCCTTGCAACGCGCGCTCGACAATGTGCGTGCTTATAGGGACAGTCCCCGATCGGGCGGCGCGACCCTATTGGGCGCGCGTCTGGAGGGTCCGTATCTCAATGTGGAAAAATGCGGCGCGCAAAATCCGGCTTTTATCCGCACTGCCGATCCCGACGAGGCGATCGCCTTCCTCGATATCGGCGTGCTGCGCATCGTCGATATTGCCCCGGAGATCGCCGCCAATAGCTGGCTGATCGACGAGTGCGTCCGGCGCGGGATCACGGTCTCGATGGCGCATACGTCGGCAACCGCCGATCAGGTCATGGCAGCCATCGCGCGCGGCGCCTCCCAGTCCACACATACCTACAACGCGCAAACGCCGCTGCATCACCGCGAACCGGGCGTGGTCGGTGCGGTGCTGGCGACCCCGGCTGTCCGCTGCGAGCTGATCGCCGACGGCGTGCATGTCCATCCGCTGGCGATGCGGATCGCCTGGATGTGCAAGGGTGCCGACGGGCTGATCCTGATCTCTGACGCGGTGCGCGCTGCCGGGATGCCCGACGGCGAATACCAGTTCGACGATCGGGCGGTGGTGCTGCACGACGGCGCGGTGCGCCTGACGGATGGCACGCTGGCGGGCAGCACCCTGACGATGGATCGGGCGCTGCGCAGCCTGATCGCAGTCACAGGCGAGCCGCTCGACGCACTATGGCGCACCACCAGCCTCACCCCTGCCCGCGCGATCGGGATAGAGGCGCGTAAAGGCAGCATCGAGGTTGGCAAGGACGCCGATCTGGTCTTCCTGGACGAGATGCACACCGTCGCGCTGACCATGATCGCGGGCGAAGTGGTCTATCGACGAGATTCAAGTGCCTAACTCACCCAGTTATTATGCGTTCCGCGCGCATTTTGTCCTATACTTCCCAGATATGAATCTGTCGGAGTGTCACATCTCATGAAACAAATACCAGATCTGGTCGGTCGGCTGCGCGGGCTGCCCGTCGTCGCTGGACTGGCGATCGTCTTTTTCGTAGGCTATGGCTTAGGCAATCAGCAGTCGATCGGCTATGCCCAGGATCAATACGGCACCCCCGAAGATGTACGTGAGGCTTTTGCACCGTTCTGGGAAGTGTACGCACTGATCCAGGATCAGTACGTCGAAGAGGTACCGATCGCGCAGTTGGTCGAGGGTGCGGCGACCGGTATGGTCGATGCGCTGGGCGATCCCTACAGCGGCTACATGGATCCTGAACTGTTCGCCTCGCTCAACCGCGACCTCGAAGGTGAATTCGAGGGCATTGGCGTAGTCATCCGCACCCTGGAGGACAGCGGCGAGATCGAGGTCGTCGGCATCCTCAAGGGCGCGCCCGCCGAAGGCAGTGGCATCATGGAGGGCGACATCTTCTCCGCTGTCGATGACATAGAGGTCACCGGGATGAACCAGACCGAGCTGGCAGACCTGGTGCGCGGACCAGAAGGCACCGATGTCAGGATCACCGTGCGCCGCGATGATACGCTGATCGACTTCATCATCACGCGGGCGCGCATCATCGTCCCAAATGTCGAGTCAGAAATTCTGGAAGGCGATATCGCCTACATCCAGCTCAACCAGTTCAACAGCCAGTCGCGCCTGGATTTCGACGCCGCGCTGAACACGCTCAAGGTCAATGAGCGCGCCGGGCTGATCTTCGACCTGCGCGACAATCCGGGTGGTCTGCTCTCGTCCGCGATCGAGGTCGGCAGCGCCTTTATCGAGGATGGTACGATCGTGTACGAGGTATTTGGTGATGGACGCGAGGTCGATTTCACCGCCAACGGCAGCTTTGCCGACATCCAGGTGCCGATCGTCGTCCTGGTCAACGAATCCAGCGCCAGCGCCTCGGAGCTGGTGGCGGGCGCGCTGCAAGACCTCGAACTGGCTACAGTCGTCGGTGAGCTGACCTTGGGCAAGGGGACGGTACAGCAGTGGCTGCCACTGCAAAATCAGGCGGGCGTGCGCCTGACGGTCGCGCGCTGGCTCACCCCGGATCGGCGCTGGATTCACGAGGATGGAGTCAGCCCGGATATCGTGGTCGAATACATGCCGACCACTTATGACGATCCGGCTGATCCGCAGATCGCTGCCGCGCTGGAATTCCTGCTGGCAGAGGCGGCGTCCGTCGCGCCCTAACGACAACCAGACAGCGCGGGGTGGGATGCTGAACGTGAGCGTCTCACCCCGCGCCTCTGTACACATGCGGCACGTCGTGCTAGAATCGCCCTACTTTCGTCCGCTTGGATGTGTGTTTTAGGAGCCTCTGGCATGGATTTCGCGCTGCAAATTGTCGCAATCATCATCTCGATCGCCCTGATCATCCTGGTGCTGCTCCAGGTCAAAGGCAGCGGCTTGGGCGATCTGCTTGGCGGCAGCGGTGAGAGCGGGGGCATCACCCGCACCCGGCGCGGTCTGGAAAAGACTCTGTTCCAGATCACGATCGGGCTGGCGATCGCCTTCATGGCGGTGGCCATCCTCGCCGTGTCGGTCACCCGCTAAGATCACGCCGACACCTTGTCGATAATCATCTCTGGTCAGGGTCGCTGAATGCTGCGCGGCGTCCGTTGGCAGCTATTGGCGCTCTTGTTCGCGGTCGCGCTGTTCGCGGCGGCGCTGGTCTACCGATCGAGTCAGACGCCGGTGGCTTTACAGCCGACCGCGCCAGCGACCGACGCGGCGCCCGCTATCCTGCCGACCGCACCGATCGACTCGACCGCCGCCGCGCCAATCGCGGTCGTCGAGTCGATCGCGGTCAGCGACGACGGTGCATATTACCGCGAAGCCCTGATCGGGACGATTCAGCGGCTCAACCCTCTGTTCGCCTCGCTCAATCCGGTCGATCGAGACATCACGTCGCTGATTTTCGAGGGATTGACACGTAGCAATATCTACGGCGAACCCGTCCCAGCACTGGCGGAAAGCTGGATCATTTCGTCAGACGGACTCGAATACATCGTCTCGCTGCGACAGGATGTGCTGTGGCAGGATGGGACACCCTTTTCTGCCGCCGACGTGATCTACACGATGGCGCTGTTACGCGATCCGCGTTTCCCCGGCGCACCCGAATTGGGCGCATTCTGGCGCACGGTCGAAACCGAGCAGCTGGGCGCGACCCGAATCCGCTTCCGCCTCGCACAACCGTTGGGCGCCTTTCTCGATCGGCTAACGATCGGCATCCTGCCCGAACACGCCCTGCGCGGCACGACAGCGGCGGGAATCGCCGCCCATCCCTTCAACCTGACCCCGATCGGCACCGGAGCGTATCAGATGATGCGCATCGTCGCGCCAGATGGAATGCAGCCGCGCGCGGTCGAGCTGGCGTCGGCACCGACCTTCCGCCAGCGCGCTGAAGCGCAGGCAACACCCTACGCGGTTCAGCGCATCACCTTCCGACTCTACGATGATTTCGAGTCGGCGCGTGGCGCGCTGGCTGCGGGCGAGATCGACGGCTTGGCAGCGCGCGACCGCGACGAACGCCGTCCACTGTTCGATCTGGCGCTCACGCAGGGCGTGATGCTCTACAACACGGTCGAGCCGACGGTGGGCATGATCGTGTACAACTGGACGCGCGACTCGACAGCGTTTTTCCGTGAACAGCGGGTGCGGCTGGCGCTGGAGACCGGACTCGACCGGGCGGGCGCGATCGAGCGTGCCCTGCCCAATCTGGCGTTGAGCGCCGACAGCCCGCTCATACGCGGGCATTGGTCGTATCTGGAGTCGGTGGCGCTGCCGACCTATGATCCCGGTGTGGCACGTCAGATGTTGATCACCGCCTCCGAGCGCATCGACCGACTCGCTGGCGCGAATGCTCCCACACCCGATCCTGCCCTGCCCGCGCCAACCGACTCGACGATGCTGTTCAGCTTTGCCATCCTCACCCCCAATACCCCATCCCTGAACTCGCTCGCCAACGAGATCGCCACTCAGTGGGCGGGACTCGGTATGGATGTGCGCGTCGAGGCGGTCGAGATCGACCTGTACGAGGCGCGGCTGCGCGCGGGTGATTTCGATGCTGTCGTCGTGGAGTTCGGCTTCACGGGCAGCGGTGATCCCGACGTGTACAGTTTCTGGCACGAGGGACAGTATCCTGACGGCGATAACTATGGCGGAGTCGCGGATCGACGCATCAGTGAAATTTTAGAGCGTGCCCGCCGCGAACCGTACAATATCAACCGGATCGCAGAATATTATCGTTTTCAGGACGAGTTCATCGACCGTGCAATCGCGCTGCCCATCTACAACCCGATCTACACCTATGCCGTCGCTCCGGTCGTCAGCGGCGTGCAGTTAGGTTACCTCAGCACGCCCGCCAGCCGTTTCGACTCGATCGGTTCGTGGTCGATCACCCGCTAAACCGCTGACCGAAAAAACTCCAAAGTCGGACACATTGTGATACGTCCCCATGCCTCACACTCATAGGGACGCATAACAAGGCGTCCGCTCAGAGACATGCGACCACAGGATTAGAGCGCGCCTTCTTTTTCGAGAATATCCCGCAGCAGGTCGCGCCGTGCGGTGCCACCCAGGGTCTCCAGTCGGCGCACATTGAGCGGGTCGATCACCTCGCGTAACAGGCGCAGTTCTTCGGCGTTCGGCGGGATCGTCTCGCTCAGATTTGGCGCGATCGCCAGATCGAATCCGGTCTTTTTGCGCACGTCCTCGACCGTCACACCCGGAAACACGCGAATCAAGCGCATGATCCCGTCGTGCCAGTCGAATTCGCCCAAATCGCTGACCAGATAATGCACCCCGTGTCCGCGTCGGCGCGTCGGTGTGTGTCCGAGTCCGCTGACAAAATCGAGCTTCTGCACGAATGTCAGACGGGAATGACGCGGCACATACAGGTAGACATGTTCGGATGTGGTGGTCACATCGGGTATGCCGCCGCTGCCGGGCAGCCTCATGCGCGGCTTGGCATAATCCTTGCCAAAGGCGATGTTGTTGAAATTGCCCGCAGCGTCCACCTGAGCCGGACGAAAAAACTCTTTCGGGTTGAACTGCGGCAGCAGATCAGCGGCAGCGGACACGAACCCCAGATGGATCAGTCCGTTGCCGAGCCATAACTCCTCGATACGCCCGACGCCCAGGGCAGCGGGCTGGCGGCACATGCTCTGCCCAATCGCGGATGCAAAACGCACATCTGGTGCGTGCGTCATCTGTGCCAGTATGAAGCCCGCCATCACCAGTGGGGTATTGATCCCCTGCGCCAGCACCTCCCGATCCACGACCTGGCGCGCGATGCACACCGAGAGCAGCTCGTCGATCGTAAAACCCTGTGTCCCTGAGTCAGTCATTGCCCGCCTCGTCCGTCATGCGCACCAGCACCGGTTTGAACTGTCCGACCAGATCGACCAGATCGCGCTGCGCCCCGATCACCTGTTCAATTGGCTTGTAAGCCTGTGGCGCCTCGTCGATACCGCCGCCCAGTAAAATCACGCCGCGCTCTTCGAGATAACGATCGCGCATCGTCTTGGTGATCGCTTCCTTCGCCTGCTTGCGTCCCATCGCGCGACCTGCTCCGTGCGACGCCGATTGCAGCGACGCCACGCTGCCCTTGCCGCGCACCAGATAGCCAGGATCGCCCATCGATCCGGGAATGATTCCCATCACACCGACTCCAGCCGGAGTCGCGCCTTTGCGATGCACGACGACCTCACGGGCGATCGCTTGCCCACCATCCGACACAGAGACGGTCTCTTTCCACGCGAAATTATGATGATTCTCCACACTGAATATCGGTTTGACGCCGATCAAACTGGCGACACGCGCATGGATAATCTCGTGGTTTGCCGCCGCGAACCGCCCTGCCAGCTCCATCGCCGTCCAGTATTCCTGCCCGATCTCCCATTCGAGCGGCAGCCACGCCAGATAACGCACGCTCTTGTCGAGTTCCTGGTGCAGGTGCATCGCCTGTTCGGAATAATGATTGGCTATCTTGAAACCGACCGCGCGTGATCCACTGTGCGATAGCAGCGCCAGATACTCACCGCGCTGGAGACCCGTCTCAGCGTCATCAGACTCCAGACGAAATGTGCCCCATTCGACAAAATGGTTGCCGCTGCCGCTCGTCCCAATCTGTGCGACGGCGGTCGAGTGCAGTGACTTGAGAAAGCGGGTGGCATCCCAGTCAGGATCATCCAGCACAGGATGATCGATCTCCACTTTCTTATGCTGCCAGCGGGCGCCCGCGCCAAAGAGGGTGCCTTCCAGAAGCGATTTTTTGAACTGACCGATCTTCTGTTTAATCATGATCGACGACTCGGCGTAGACCGTCAGGCGCATCCGACAGGCGATGTCCACACCGACCGCATAGGGGATGACCGCGTTGTCGGTCGCCAGCACCCCGCCGATCGGCAGACCGTAGCCGATGTGGGCATCGGGCATCAGCGCGCCCGCCACGCTGATCGGCAGGCGCAGCGCATTTTCCATCTGTTTGCGCGCTTCCTCATTGATGAACGCTTCTCCCCAAACTGCGTAAGGCAAGGCTTGTTCGCGCAGATCCCCATACTGAGTCATGTTTCGCTCTCTCGCTCATGCTACACTACAGGATACTGGTCACTTTCCCCTCTCTAAAGGGACAATCTGTGGATTTCGTCGTCGTCCTCGCGCTCGCAGGACTGATCGTCGGCTTGTCGAAAGGCGGATTAGGCGCGCCATTGGGCGCTGTAATCGCCCCGATGCTGGCGATCACCTTCCCAGTGTCCGAGGCTGTTGGCTTGACCCTGCCACTGCTGATCATCGGGGATGCCTTTGCCATTGCCGCCTACTGGCGCGCCTGGAACATGCGCTACATCTGGTGGCTGCTGCCCGCCGCGCTGGTCGGGATCGTCATCGGGACGCTGCTGTTGGTCAGCCTGGACAACCGCACGCTCAAAATCGTGCTGGGACTGTTCACCCTGTTTTTCGTCGCCTTCAAGGTGTTTGGCGATCGCTTCGTCACCGCTGCCTATCAGCCGCGCGGCTGGCACCAGCCCGCAGCCGGGTTGATCACCGGACTGTCATCGGCACTGGCGAACGCGGGCGGCACCCCCTACACCATCTATCTGATGCTGCAAAAGCTGCCCCCGCGCGAATTCGTCGGGACGATCACCCTGTATTTCACCGTGATCAACCTGCTCAAGGTGCCCGGCTACATCGGCGCCGGGCTGCTGCACGGGGATCGACTGCTGATGCTGGCACCCGCGCTGCCACTGATTCCGGTCGGGGTGCTGATCGGGCGCTGGGTCGTGCATCGCGTCGATCCGCGCTCGTTCGAGCGGATTCTGCTGGCGGTGCTGACGCTGGCGGGCGTGCTGCTGCTTGTATCGTAATGCAGTGACTCGACGTGCCTTATGCCGGAATCAGCCGCACGAATTTGCGCTTGCCGACCTGCAAAACCACCGGGAGCGAGTCGAGTACGATCGCGGCATGAACGTCGGTGACTGTTTCGCCGTTGGCGCGCACGCCACCCTGCTCGATCAGGCGCCGTGCCTCGCCGCCGCTGGCGACCATGTTCAGCCGCCGCAGAATATCGACGATCTTTTCCTCGGCAGTGAGCGGCGACTCCTGAATATCTTCGGGGATGCCAGCACCGCTGCGAAACACCTCGTCCCAGCGTTTTTGCGCGGCTTCAGCATCAGGGGGGCTGTGGAAGATTGCCACGATTTCGCGTCCCAGACGCATTTTCGCCTCGTTGGGATGCAGCGATCCGTCAGCTAATCCGCTTTTCAGTTCATCCAGACGCGCGCCCGTCCAGCCGAGAATCAGCTTGTGGAAGATCGGCATGGTCACATCGGGCAGACTCATCACCTTACCAAACATATCCCAGGGTTCCGCCAACAGCGGGATATGATTGCCCGTGCTTTTGCTCATTTTGGCGCTGCCATCCGTCCCCGGCAGACTCTCCCCCATGATGATCGCCACCTGTGGACGCTGACCGAGTGCCTCTTGCAGCTTGCGCCCCGCCACCACAATATTGAACAGTTGATCCTGCCCGCCGACCTGGACATCGGTCTCCTGGGCGACCGCGTCATATGCCTGCATCAGCGAATAGAAGAACTCGTGCAGATAAATCGGCTGTCCGGCATCGATTCGTCGGCTGAAATTCTCGCGCACGAGGAACTGCTGCACAGTGAAATTCGACGCCAGGCGGATGATGTCGGCAAAATCGAGGGTGGACAGCCATTCGTCGTTGTAACGCACGCGCGTCAGGTCGGGATCGAGAATCTTGAACGCCTGCTGTGCGTAGGTGCTGGCATTTTCGCGCACCTGATCGCGGGTGAGCTGATCGCGCGCCTTGTCCTTGTCCGATGGGTCTCCGATCAGGCTCGTGAATGTTCCGACCAGGAAGGTGACATCGTGTCCGAATTCCTGAAACTGGCGCAGCTTGCGCATGGTGATGGTGTGACCGAGATGCAGATCGGCAGTGCGCGGATCGTAACCGCAGTACACGCGCAGCGGACGCCCCTGCTTGTCGGCTTCGACGAGTCGTTCGCGCAGTTCGCGGGTCATGGTGACTTTGGTCTGCGGATCACCGTATTCGGCGCCGGACATCAGTATTTCGACTTGCTCGTCAATCGTAGGCATGGATGCTCATTTTTTGTGATGAAGGGTCAATAGACCTTACTGATCGTGTGAATCTTAAAGCGAATTATCACCATGTCCAGAGTCGTCCGCCACGATTCAATATCTTTTTCGGCGGCTGCGGGCGACTCGTAGCGATAGGTCATCCGTCGGAGCCAGACATAGCCGGGGTCTTCCTGGACGACGCCCTCCCCTTTGAAGAGCCAGCCCGCGCCGATCTCGCCCGACGCGATCTCGCCACCGCCGATACAGATCGATGCTTTCGGATCGGCATTCAGATAATCGACCTTGCGCGTGTTGCGATCGGTGATGATGACCAGATCGTCGCCGTCCAGGTCGAACCACAGCGGGACGGTATGCGGATAACCGTTAGGGTCGTTGACGCTGAGTCGGGCAATCAACGGAATCCTGAGCAGGTCTCGCTGTTCGGATGTGAGCATACAGGTTAGCCTTGTACCAGATAGCAGAGCAGTCACTTTTGAATTTTACGATCCTCCACTCAAGTATACCTTTAACTTGATCGACCGAAACGCTTCTACCCAACGGCGCGCGGGGGATTTATAATCACCCTAAGCAGTACGCGGAAATTCACAGCGGAGCCATTCATTCATGAAACCGATGACCAGCGTGGAAGCGCGCCAGGCGTTTCTCGATTTTTTTGAAGAAGTCGGGCACAGACCCGTCGCATCGTCGTCGCTGGTGCCGACCAACGACCCGACGCTGCTGTTCACCAATGCCGGGATGGTACAGTTCAAGGATGTCTTTCTAGGGCTGGACAAGCGCGACTATACGCGCGCCACCACCGCGCAAAAGTCGATGCGCGTCTCTGGCAAGCACAGTGACCTCGAAAATGTCGGTCCGTCACCACGCCACCACACCTTTTTCGAGATGCTGGGCAATTTCAGCTTTGGCGATTACTTCAAGCGCGACGCCATCCGCTATGCCTACATGGTGCTGACGAAAGTCTACGAGCTGCCCGAAGACCGCCTCGTCTTCACCGTCTATCAGAACGACGATGAAGCCTACGACATCTGGATCAACGACATCGGCGTCGATCCGGCGCGGGTCGCGCGCATGGGACCCAAGACCAATTTCTGGCAAATGGCGGAAACCGGTCCATGCGGACCGACCAGCGAGATTCACTGGGACAAGACACCCGACGTGGGCACGCCCGGTATCATCCCATCGCTGCAAGCAGAAGATGACCGCTTTCTTGAACTGTGGAACCTGGTGTTCATGCAGTTCAACCGCACGCAAGCCGATCCGGATCACAGCGGCGCCTTCGACGTGCCCCTGCCCGCGCCCGGCGTCGATACCGGGATGGGTCTGGAACGTATCCTCAGCGTGATGAACGGTGTCAGCAGCAATTATGAGACCGACCTGTTCCTGCCTGTATTCAAGGCAACGCAGGCGCTCACCGGGGACAGCGATGCCGCGCGCGACGCCAATATCGTCCCCTACCGCGTGATCGCCGATCATGTCCGTGCGGCGGTCTTTTTGATCGCGGACGGCGTGCTGCCCGGCGCCAAAGGACGCGACTCGGTCTGTCGGCTGGTGATCCGGCGCGCGGCGCGCTTTGGCGAAAAGCTCGGCTTCACGCAGCCATTCCTGGCACAGGTCGCGGACGCGGTGATCGCGGTCATGGGGACACACTACACCGAGCTGATTGAAAAATCCGATGCGATCAAACGGGTGATCACGCAGGAAGAAGAACGATTCCGGCGCACGATGGAGCGCGGTCTGGTCGAGCTGGATGCCGCGCTGGACAAGCTGCCGCCAGGCGGACAGCTTCCCGGCGAGGTCGCATTTTATCTCAAAGCGACATTAGGCTTGCCGAGCCAGGTCACCAAAGACATCGTGGAAGAACGCGGCTATATCCTCGATCTGTCTGCCTTCACCACCGCCGAGCAGGAACACGCGCTGGTCAGCGGCGGCGGCAAGGCGATGGGCGAGATCGATCTGGGTGAACGCTACAACGCACTGCTGGCAGACCTCAAACGCGCGGGGGCGCTGCCCGCGTCCGGCGTCGCCTACAAGCCGTATGACCCAACGCCGTTCAACGATTTTGTGCTGGCGCTGCTGCAAAACGGACAACCCGCCGACTCGGTGATCGTCGGGGATAAAGTCGAGGTGGTACTGGCGAATACCAATTTCTACGTCGAGTCCGGCGGAGAGGTCAGTGACACGGGCGTCCTGACTGGAACAGGCTGGCGGATCGAGATCGAGGACACCCGTCGTCCAGTCGGCGGGCTGATCGTGCATGTCGGTGAGGTGGTCGAGGGGACACCGCGCGTCGGCGATGTGGCTCGTGTCGAGGTCGATGGCGCGCGGCGCGCCGACATCACGCGCAATCACACCGGAACACACCTGCTTCATGCCGCGCTGCGTCGGCATTTGGGCGATCATGTCCAACAGCGAGGATCGCTGGTGGCACCGGAACGCCTGCGATTCGACTTTTTGCACGACACCAAAGTGACAGCCGAGCAGATGCGGGCGATCGAGCGCGACATCAACGACGCTGTTTTGCGCAATTATCCCGTGCTGGCGGTGGAAAAATCGCTCAACGAGGCGCGGGCTGAAGGCGCGATGGCGCTGTTCGGTGAGAAATATGGCGACCGCGTGCGCACGATCAGCATCCGCAAAGATGGGGATCGCTACAGCTACGAATTGTGCGGCGGCTGTCATGTCGCGGAAACGGCGGAGATCGGCGCGTTCGTTGTGGTGGCAGAGAGCAGTGTCAGCGCGGGCATTCGCCGCGTCGAGGCATTGACCGGACACAGCGCGATCATCTACATTCAGGCACAAATGGCGCTGCTGAACAGCATCGCAGGACAGTTGAGCACCTCCCCAGAGGGTGTCAGCGGGCGCGTCGCGGCGCTGCAAGACGAGCTGTCAGCGGCGAAAAAACAGATCACCGCACTTCAGCGCGCCGTCGCCAGGAGTCAGTTCGACGTGCTGGTGACTCGTGTCGAAACGCTCAATGGCAGGAGGGCGCTGGTCGCTCAGATAAACGATGTGCCGATGGAGATGCTGCGGGAGATGTCCGATTGGTTTCGCAGTGCGGTTCCAAGCGGGGTCATGGTGCTGGGCAGCGTCATCGACGGCAAGCCGCAGTTGTTCGTGACCGTCACCGACGACCTGACCAAGCAAGGAATGCACGCGGGCAACCTGGTCAAGCAGATCGCGGCGGTCGTCGAGGGTGGGGGCGGCGGACGCCCCAACATGGCGCAGGCAGGCGGACGTAATGCCGACAAGCTGCCCGACGCGCTCACGCTGGCGCGCGACCTGATCGGCGCATGATCGCCACGATGGGTATGCTGGTTGAGATGGATGAGATGGACAAAATCAGGTGAGCCGCGCGCCAGCCAAGCCAGAATATGTCCAGCTGGAGCCAGGCGAGGATGCGTCGTCCGCGCGCGACCGACTCGGCTTTTTGCGAGGTCGGCGGGTGCTGCTGATCTGGCCCGAAAGCGGCACCGCCCTGTCGCGCAGGCTCGATCTGGTGCTGGTGCAGCGCGAGGCGATGCGGCTGGCGATCACGCTGGCGCTGGTCACGCACGACAGTGCGGTGACACAGCACGCGCACGACCTCAATATCAGCACCTTCGAGACGATCGGCGCCAGCGAGCGCGGCAAGTGGAAACGCGGACGCGCCAAGGTGTTCACGTCGCGCTCGCAAAAGCCAAAAGACGAACGCGAACCCGACGAGCTGATCGACGTTGCCAGCCGCCTGAAAGACGAGACGCTCACGCCGCGCCAGCGACGCGCACGCACACTCACGCGCGCGGGACTGGCACTGCTGGTTAGCGTCGGCGCGGCGGGCGCGGTCTATGCAGTCCTGCCAAGCGCGACGGTGACGATCGTACCGCTGCGGCAAACAGTCGAGGTGATGGCGGAGGTGCGCGCCGTGCCTGGTGACGCGCTGATGCGTATCGACGTGGAAAATGGATTGATCCCGGCGCTGGTGGTGCGGGCACAGGTCGAGGAACGCGCCACCATCCCGGCGAGCGGCATGCAGCAGGTGAGCGCGTCGCGCGCGACCGGCACCGTCGTATTCATCAACAAAACCGACAACGCCGTCACGGTGCCCGCCGACTCTTTCGTCGGCACCAGCGCCGGAACGCCGATCCTGTTCCGCACCATGACCGAGGCGCTCGTCCCCGCCGGGCGCGGGCTGCAAATCGAGGTGCCGATCGAGGCGGTCGAGGAAGTCGCGGGCGAGATCGGCAATGTCGATGGCGGGCTGATCAATACACTCCTGGGCCCGGTCGCGGAGCAGATCGAGGTGCGTAATATTTCCCCGACTTTTGGTGGCGAACGGCGCACGATCGGCGCCGTCAGCGCACAGGATCACGAGTACCTGATCGCCATTTTGCGCCAGCAAATCCAGGATCGCGCCTTCGACGAGATGCAGCCGCGTCTGGAGACCAATCAATTCCTGATCGGCGAGACGATCGGCATCGCGGAAGAGCGCGACGACTGGATGATCTTCTCGCATCCGGTCGGCGCGGTAACCGATGAAGTGACGCTGACCATGCGTGCCATCGTGCAGGCGACCGCCGTCGATCAGGACCTGGCAAACCAGGTCGCGTTTGCGCGCCTCGCCGGGCAAATACCGCGCAGTTTCGTGATCGATCCAGGATCGATCGCCTATACACGCGGCGCGGTCGAGCGTTTTGACCCGGACGGCGCGGTAAATTTCACCGTGCGCGCCAGCGGCGTGGTCAGCAGTCAGATCGACCCCTGGACGATCCAGCAAAACCTGGCGGGACGCGCCGACGCCGACGCACTCGCCTATCTGGACAGCGCGCTCGAATTGGCGCCCGGCACGCTGCCGCAGATCGCACGCTCTCCCGATTGGCTGCCCCATCTGCCGCTGCTGCCGGGGCGTATCCGGCTGCTGCTGGTGTCACTGTGACCGACTCGATCGCGCTGCGCGGACGCCTGATCGGGATCGATCATGGTCTGGTACGGATCGGCGTGGCGGTCAGCGATCGCATCGGCATGACCGCCCGCGAACTGCTCGTCATGACGCGCCGGTCGAAACGCGAGGATTTTGCACAGTTGACTCAGATCGCCGCCGAACACCAGGCGATCGGGTGGGTCGTGGGACTGCCCTCGCCCTACGATGATGTCGAGGGCGTGTATTCGCAGTCGAAAAAGGTCGAGACCTGGGTCGGCTATCTGCGTGAAACGACCACACTGCCGATCGTGTTGTGGGACGAGCAGCTCACCAGCGTCGATGCGCGCGCGCTGGCGCACCAACAAAAGCGTCCGCTGCGCGCCCCGGTGGACGATCTGGCAGCGCGGGTGATGCTGTCGAGCTATCTGGACGCGCTGCACGACGGCTTGGCGACGGCGCCGCCGGAATGGATCGTATCGTGAAACCTGGACACCATAGACGGGAACGCTCATGCGGATATTGAAACTGATCGCGTCGGTGGCGGCGCTGCTGGTCGTGCTGGCAGCGATCGGCGTGCTGGTGCTGCTGCTGGTCAGCGACGGCAGACCGATCGACTACATTCAGGCGCAGATCGTCGGCTTTCGGCTGTCCGGGCGCGACGACGATCTGACGCGCGCGGTCGGCAGCGACGACACGCCGATCCGCTTCACCGTGCAGAGCGGTGACACTCCGCGCGCGATCGCGGGCAATCTACTGGCAGCGGGACTGATCAGCGACGCTGATCTGTTCGTGGACTACGCCCGCTATCAACGCTGGGATACCGAGCTGGAAGCGGGAACCTATTTCCTCAACCGCGCGCAATCGCTCAGCCAGATCGCCGCCGCGCTGACCGACTCGCGCGGCAGCGTCATCCCGTTTCGCGTGATCGAAGGCACACGCCTGGAGGAGATCGCCGAGTCGATCGACGCCAATCCGCTGTTCGGCTTCAGCGGTGCCGACTTTCTGCGCGTGACCGACGCGGGCGCGCTGCCGGATCCGACTTTCGCGGCGATCGTCGGCTTGCCAGCGGGCGCCTCGCATGAAGGCTTCATGTTCCCGAACACCTACAGCCTCCCGCCCGCTATCGACGCGATCGGGCTGCGTGAAACGCTGACCGATGAATTCATCACCCAGACGAATGACGCCGGGGTGACGAGTGCGGCGGTCGCGCAAAACTGGTCGCTGTTCCAGGTGGCGACGCTGGCGTCGATCGTGCAGCGCGAGGTAGTACGCATCGACGAGGCGCCGAAAGTCGCTGGCGTGTACCTGAACAGGCTCGATATCGGCATGAAGCTGGACGCCGACCCGACGGTGCAGTATCCGCTCGGACAGCCGGGCGACTGGTGGACGCAGATCACCCGCGCCGACTATTCCGATGTGATCTCGCCTTATAACACCTATCTCAACAACGGCTTGCCACCGGGTCCGATCGCCAACGCCGGACTAGCGATGCTGCGCGCGGTCGTGGCGCCGGAGCCGTCGGAATTTTTCTATTTTCAGGCGGAGTGTTCCGGCAATGGCTATCACAGGTTCGCGCGGACATTCGATGAGCATCTCGCCAATTCGTGCTTTTAGCGCGACGATCGCGCTCATCCTGATGCTGACCGGATGCGCGATCCAGCGTACCCCGCCGCTGGTGCGGATCGCGCTGCTGGCACCGTTTGAGGGCGCCGACCGCGCGATCGGCTACGAGGCGCTGTACGCCGCGCGGCTGGCGCTGAACGAAAGCGCGGACGATGCAGATTTAGCATTCTGGGATTTTGGCATCGATGTGCAGATATGGGCGAATGACACGATCGAGCTGCTGCCGCTGGACAGCGGCGATGGGCAGGCAGCCGATCGCGCGCGTGCCCTTGCCGGTGATCCGCTGGTCATCGCAGTCCTGTTGGTCGGCGTCGATCCCGATGACGAGGTGCTCCGTGCCGCGTTTGGCGATCTGCCCGTCATGTATATCGGCGATGCACCGTCGCAAAATTCTGACAGCTTTCTGATCTTTGCTCCGCTCTTTTCAGCGCAGCCAGGACACGAGACATTCGATGCGCGTTACCGGGCGCAGGGTGAATTCGTACCCGTGCCGCAAAAGCTCGCCTTTTCGGTCTACCGAGGTACGCAAATCATCCGCTTTACGCATCAACGCGCCCGCTCGCGCTCGGAGCTGGTGCAGGCGATGTCGCCCTGCTGCCCCGAATGACATCGTAAAACAGCGGCAGCGGCTCAATCGACGCATCGCCAATCGTGACAGCATTGTTGAGCCAGTTTTCGCACGCCGCGCGCTTGCCCTCGTCGTCGAAATGCAGTGTGAACAGCGGCGCGCCCGCCTCGACGCGATCCGCCACCTTGACATGCACCTCCAGCCCGACCGCCAGATTGATGCGATCGCCCTTTTTCTCGCGTCCGGCGCCCAGCTCAAAGGCGGCATGAGCGATCGCATTGGCATTGACCTGCTGCACGATCCCCGCGCGCAGCGCGGTAAAATCGGCGCGCAGCTTCGACGCAGGCAGTTTCGACGGATCGTCGATCGTGGTCACATCCCCGCCCTGTGCGCCGACCAACTGACGCAGCTTCGCCCGTGCCGACCCGTCCGCCAGCTTCGACTCCAACAGCGCGCGGACTTCAGCGGCATCCGTCCAGCGCGACCCGCGACCCGCCAGCGTCAGCATGTGCCCGGCGATCGCCAGACAGTGTTCGCGCAAATCATGCGCCCCTTCCCCGGACAGCATAGCGATCGACTCTTTGACTTCGAGCGCGTGCCCCACTGCCACGCCGAGCGGCTGGTTCATATCCGACAGCACCGCGATCACGTCGCGCCCGGCGTCAGCGCCGATCTCGACCATCAGCCGCGCCAGCTCGCGCCCATCCTCCAGTGTCGGCATAAATGCGCCGCCACCCACCTTGACATCCAGCACGATCCCGTTGGCACCAGCGGCGATCTTCTTGCTCATGATGCTGCTGGCGATCAGCGGCTTGCTGGCGACCGCACCGATCGAGTCGCGCAGTGCATAGATTTTGCCGTCGGCGGGTGCCAGCGCGAGCGACTGCCCGCTCAGGACGATCCCCTGTTCCTTTGCCTGTCGCTTGAATTCGTCGGCGGACAGATCGACGCGAAAGCCGGGGATCGCTTCGAGCTTGTCGATCGTCCCGCCGGTCATGCCTAAGCCGCGTCCGCTCATCTTGGCGACCGGGACATCGCAGGCTGCCACCAGCGGCAGCACGATCAGGCTGGTCTTGTCCCCGACACCGCCGGAAGAATGTTTATCCACCCAATAATCGCTGATCGCCGACAAATCCAGTTGATCCCCAGAACGCGCCATCGCCAGCGTCAGGTGGACGATCTCCGCGCGCGTCATCCCGTTCAGGTAGACCGCCATCACGAATGCCGCCATCTGGTAATCGGGCACATCGCCCGCGACATAGTGCGTGATCAGCCAGTCGATCTCGGCATCGGTCAGGGCGTCTCGATCGCGCTTTTTGGCGATCAGGTCGATCATGCGCATGGAAAAGCATCCAATCTCTCGTATTCGAGCGGCTGTTTACACAAAATTTACAAGGATCGCGGATGATCCTCGGCAATTCACTGATTGAGACCGGGCGTCACATCAGCTAAAATCGCGTGACCTTCAAACTCAGTTCGATGAGGAAAATTGTATGTCCACTTCTTCCGTAAAAAAAGCCCAGCCGGACGCTGTCAAGCCCGGCGCCAATCCGCAGCAGACGCGCGGGCTGGTGATCATCGGCGCGGTGGTCGCGGTCGCGCTGGTGGCACTGGTGGCGGTGATCGCGCTCGGCGGCGCCAGCAGCGGCGCGATCGACTATACAGACATTCCCAGCAGCCGCACCAGTGACGGCGGATTCGTCCTCGGTTTTCCTGAGGCGCCGGTGACGCTGGTCGAGTTCGCCGACTTCGCCTGTCCGCACTGCCAGGCGTATCACCCGACGATGCAGCAGTTCATCCGCGAATTCGTGGTGACGGGCAAGGCGAAATTCGAGTATCGCCTGATGCCGACGACCGGGCGCGAGGTCAGCCTGTTCACGGGTAAGCTGCTGGAATGTGCCGAAGAACTCAGCCCCGGCAGCTTCTGGCGCGGCAAAGACCTGATGTACACCTACGCCACCAGCGGACGCTACAACGCCGACATCGGCAGACAGTTTGCCCAGGACATCGGCGTGAGCTACAGCGACATGCTGGAATGCAGCGCCAACGCACAGCAGGTGACGATCGACGCCAATCTCGCCAACACCCTGAGCGTACAGGGAACCCCGGCGGTGATGGTGCGCTACGACGACAGCAGCACCCCGGTGTTCGTCACGGTCGGGACGACCACCTACGACCGGGGCGGCGCACCGTTCACGGCGCTGGCGTCGATGGTCAACGCGGCGAATCCGTCGTAAGGCAGGCGCGGGTCGCAGGGGGTTGGCGTGCCAGGTCTGGCACGCCAACCCCCTGCCGCTTAACGCACGGGCATACTCGAATCGACCAGTTGCAGTCCCTTTTCGGCATGTTTGCGAAATGCCTTTGTCGCCAGCGCCTCAAAATCGATCGTGGGATGCACGACCGACGACATGCAGTCCTGCAGGATGCGCAGCTTTTGCAGCACGCTCGGCTCGTCGGCAAAGTAACGCACGATCGAGGTGACCGTCTCCAGCACGCAGTGGCTCTTCGCCTGTCCCGCGACATAAATCAGATCATAGCTTTTCAGCATATTCAAAAAAGAGATATTCAGCTCGCCCATAGTGTGATCCGGGACTTTGACTTCCGGCTCCAGCATCGAATAATACTCGGTCTTGGGGATCATGCCTTTTTCCAGGAAGATCGGCTGTGTCTGACGCGCGGCGGCATGACAGGCGATCGCCTCGTACAGCGCCGGCGTAATGGCATGACCGAGCGTGCCGATCAGCGTGTGGTAGGGCCAGATCATCAGTTCTTTTTTGGAATACTTTTCCAGGTTCTCGACATACGCCCGCGACCAGACGACCTCGTAGAGCGGCGTCCACATGCCCGCCTCGACATCATCGGCGCGGATGACGGTGTTGGGTTCAGGGTGCTTGCCCTCGACATCGACCCACCACGCCGGGAAGAAAATCTGTACCGGGACATGGCTGTCCAGCGAGGCGGAAATGGTGGTGATGCGCCCCATGTTGCGAAAGATCCATTCGATCACGCGGCGGGTGTCCTCGACCGCGCCGGGGACGGACAGCATCCCGTCGGCATGGA
The DNA here is from genome assembly GCA_034437395.1 of Anaerolineae bacterium. Classification (GTDB taxonomy): domain Bacteria; phylum Chloroflexota; class Anaerolineae; order Aggregatilineales; family Phototrophicaceae; genus Flexifilum. The sequence continues at coordinate 25,167 of DAOTUN010000138.1, forward strand.
CAAAATCGACCTGCGGATCGACCAGGATGACGATCGTCCGCACTTTCGCATCGGAAGCGGGATTGAGGTTCATCGCGCGCCCGGCGTGGACGGCGGCGGCGGTATCCGGCACGTAGAGCGAGCCGACCTGTTCAGGGTGATAAAAGCTGGGAAACATCGCATCGTCCTCCTCGGACTGGCGCGTCGATCACGGGATTGGTCATTGGCAGATCGGGTTCTCAGTCGATATTATCGATGTACGCTAGTCAGTTTGCAAACGCGCGTATTTTTCCGAACGACATCGCAAAAAAAGAGGAAACCGATTATGCGCACCGTCGAATGGATCGCGGATCACGTCCGCATGATCGATCAAAAACGAATCCCCTGGGAATTGACCTTCGTCGAGCTGACGACGGTCGCGGCGGTCGCGGCGGCGATCACCGATATGACTGTGCGCGGCGCCCCGGCGATCGGCGCGACTGCGGCGTTCGGGCTGGCGCTGGCTGCCCGCGAGAGCACAGCCGCCACCCGCGACGCGCTCATGCTAGATCTGGAGACGGCGGGCGCGCTGCTCAAGGCGTCGCGTCCGACAGCGGTCAATCTGGCGTGGGCGGTCGATCGGCTGCTGGTGTACGCCAGTGCCCAGCTCGACGCTGACGCCGACCGCCTGCGTGTGCTTTTACTCACCGAGGCGCAGCGGATCGCCGATGACGATGTGGCGATCAACCAGCGCATCGGCGCGCACGGCGCCGCGCTGATCCACGACGGCGACACCGTGCTGCATCACTGCAACACCGGTGGCTTGGCGACCGTCGATTACGGCACCGCGCTCGGCGTGATCCGCGCTGCCCACGAGCAGGGCAAGCGCTTTCATGTGCTGCTGGACGAGACCCGCCCCCGTTTGCAGGGGTCGCGGTTGAGCGCGTGGGAGCTGGAACACCTGGGCGTGAGCTACGACATCATCCCCGATACGGCAGCGGGCTACTACATGGCGCGCGGCGAGGTCAAACTGGTGGTATTGGGCGCGGATCGGATCGCGGCGAACGGCGACTTCGCCAACAAGATCGGGACCTATCAGGTGGCGATCCTGGCGAAAGAACACGGCATCCCGTTTTACAGCGCCGCGCCGATCTCGACGGTCGATCTGGCGCTGACCAGCGGCGCGGGCATCCCGATCGAGGAACGCGACCCCGCCGAAGTGCTGGCACCCTACGGTCTGGCGCTGGTGCCGTCGCATTTCAAAGCGCGCAATCCGGCGTTCGACGTGACGCCGCACCGCTATCTGAGCGGGATCATCACCGAACACGGCATCGTCCGGGCACCGTTCGAGGTCAGCCTGCGCGATGCGGTGGCGCGGTCGTAGGGACGCCTGTTGATGCGCCTGTCGTGCCGACTCTCATATGAAGTCGAACAGTAATTTCAATATCACGCCTTCCGCTGACGCGGCGCGCGCTTGCCTGGCGTCGAGCGTGGCGAGCGTAAATTTCCCACGCAGTGCCAGCGCGATATACAGCGAGTCGTACACAGCCAGGTAACATCGTAACATGAAAGTTAAATAAGCCCTACGGAGTTGACCGCGAACAGCCACGTCCGCAGCCCCCAGGTGTCGGCGTAGCGCACATGATTGATCCATCCCTGCACGCGCGCATCCAGTTCAGCGAACGAGATTGCCCCGGCGCGGTAGGCGGCGATACTGGCACGAAAACGCCGCGTGAAATGCACCACATTGCGCGCTTTCAGCCGTCGATGCGTCGGATACACCACGAAGCCGAGCCAGGGGATGCCGACGCCGACCGGGATCACCTGTGCCTTTGTTTCATGCACGGTCAGCCGCAGCGACGCCAGAAAGTCGATGATCGCGCCCTTCCAGGCGTAGAGCTGACGCTTGGAGTCGCTGAACAGCGCAAAGTCGTCCACGTAGCGCAGACAGGCGGCGCAGCCAAGCTCACGCTGAACGAACCAATCGAACGGGTTCATATACACATTCGACCAGAACTGACTGGTCAGGTTGCCGATCGGCAGCCCGCGCGGGCGCAGCGGCGCGAACAGGTCGTCGTCGGCAAACCAGACCATCTCGTACTCATCCGCCAGCACCCCCGCCCCGCTGGCGACGATGCGCTCGATCAGCCACAGCGCCGATTCGTCGCGCACGGTCTGCGCGATGATGTCGATCAGGATGGCGTGGTCGATCGAGGGGAAATGCCGCACGATGTCCATGCGCAGGACATAGCGATACCGTCTCGACCACCCCTGAAGCTGGTCGATGGCGCGGTGCGTGCCTTTGCCAATGCGGTTGGCATAGCTGTGCTGGATGAAATGGCGCTCGAACAGCGGCTCGATCACGTTGCACAGCGCGTGATGCACTACCCGATCGCGGAAGGGGGCGGCGCTGATCTTGCGGCGCTTGGGTTCATGAATGAGAAAGTGCGTGTAGGCGCCTGGAGTGTAGGTCTTGTCGAGCAGCTCACGCTGAAGCATGATCAGCTTGTCGGCGACCTGATACTCGAACTGGGCGGCTGGCACGCGCCGCCTTTTTCCTTTAGCAGCCCGTCGAAAAGCAAGCAGCAGGTTGTCCCAATGAGCGATCGAGGCGTACATCGTGTCTGACGAAATGGTCATTTTTCCCCGCACTTTCGATCTGGTATCGTGGCTGGTGCCAAAAGCAGACGGCTTTCCCAAAGCGCATCGCTTCGTGATCACCAAACGTCTGCTCGATGCGCTGCTGGACTTTCAGGAAACGATCATCCATGCCAACGCGCAGCGCGGCGACGCACGCCTTGCCCATCTGCGCGATGCCGATGCCCATCTCACCATTCTGCGCGTCTATCTGCGCTATGTCTATCTCTGGAAATGGATCGACAGCGGCAAGTACGAGCATGTCAGCCGGATGGTGGAAGAGATCGGGCGGCTGCTCGGTGGCTGGATCAAGCGCAGTCAGGTAAAATGAGGGAGTGTCCACACGACATCAGGCTGTCGGGAAGCGTGCTGCGGGGCGGTTCGTGGAACAACAATCAGGACAACGCGCGCGCCTCGTTTCGCAACAGGAACAACCCGAACAATCGGAACAACAATATCGGCTTCCGGGTGGTCGTGGGCGGTTCTGGCTCATAGCCCTCTTACACCTCGAAGGGCAGCAGTGCCCGTTCCCAAAAATGGCGTCCGACCCCGGTTTGGCGCTTGCGGTGAGGATGGAGGGATAGCGCCGACGGGTCTGGTCTGCGCGCATATCGATGTCGCCACAGGGCAGCGGCAGCGCCAGGCAGATACAAAAGTCTGGGTGCGGTCAGGAGCGATCCCACCGCGCCCGCCCTATTTTTATTCGTAACATCGAGTATCCTGTTTCTAAAAAATCGACTCCCCTGACGGGGAGGGGGGAAGGGCATGGCGCTGCGCGCCATACCGAATCAGAGTTCAGAGGATCAACGAGCTTTAGGAGCCAGAACCGCCCACGACCACCCG
>DAOTUN010000139.1:0-2687 GCA_034437395.1 Anaerolineae bacterium
CGGGGTGTCCATCGTGGGCTTAGCCGCCCAAGATGGACTTGAACCGACACTTACCCCCCCCCATTTTATTAGCAACAACGATTAGTTCAGAGGAGAAAGAGGATATTCGGGAGACACCCATTTTTGAAACCGCCACCCTGTCCTCCTCGCTGACGGCAACCGCCACCCTCACCCCCGCGCTCATGACAACTGGATCGCTCACCGCGACGATTATACCCACCGTTGATGTTCCCGCTATCGACTTCGATACCCAATTGTATGACGGCTTCGACACTAGTCCGCTGGCGATCTGGCAAATCGGACCCGGCTGGACGCTTGCTTCATCTGATGGCGGTCAAGCACTTCTGGGCAGCGGCACCGTGGGTCCAGTGGCGCTCAACTTGCCTCCGATTGCCGATTCTGGGTTGGCAGCACTTGTGCGGCTGGAACGACGTGCGCTCGTGCTGTTTGCGCGGCGCAGTGAAGCCGGAGACTATACGCTAACAGTCGATCCGCTCGGCGCGCTGACGCTGGCGCGTTCTGGCGTGGTGATCGCGTCGGCGACTCTAACTTATCCGCTTGCAAACGGCTGGCACAGTGTGCGCTGGGTGGTGAGCGGTGACCGGATCGGCGTGTGGGTGGACGACGTGCCAACATTGAGCGCGACCGACGCTGCCCCGCTACCACCCGGTACATTCGGGTTCGAGATCGCCCAGACGCCCGACGGCGCAGTCTGGATCGACGATGTGTCCGCCGTGTGGCAGGGACGCGAAGCTCCCGCGCCGACGATCCCGCCGCTAGATGCCGCCGTCATCACGAATGTGACCACTCAGTTCACCGAACAGGATTACCGCGACGTTCTGGTCAGCAACAGTGCAGCAACGTCAAGCGCGAGCCGCTGGTTTCAGCGTAACAACGTGGAAAATGTAAGTATGCCTACAACTGCCGCATTCCCATCATGGCGGATGGATGAAATGGAATTCATCTACCTGAACGAGGATAACACGCCTTGCCGTAAGAAAATGCTTGATTTCAGTGTGGTCGAAACAAATCTGTGTGAAGCCGCCACCTCCATTGTCCCGACCATCCCGAACGCGCTCTATGACCCCGTAGTCTCGCCAGACGGACTCCGCATGGCTTACCTGCGTGTCTCGTCCAACGGGTCACGGGTCGATGTCGTCATCCGCACGCTGACCCAGTTGGGTGACACAGGAAGTACGAACGAAACCATTCTATTGACTACCATTCCTGGGATCAACGCATCTGTCAATCTGGCACTGATGCCCGCATGGTCTGACGATGGTTTACTCGCATTCACAGCGGGTACGCTGGTCGCGGACCCGAGTTTGACATTAGAAAGTCTTCGCATCTATGTTGTCAATCCTGCTACCAACAGCTTGATAAGCATCAGCGCTGGAGGCGGCTTGGTCGCGCCATTCTGGTCCGACAGCGATAAACTAGCAGCCATCGATCCTAACCCATTCCTCCCGAATCCTTATGTGCAAATCACACCGAGTACCGGCGTCATGCTGCCGTCATTTAGTCCGACAACCACCGAGTTATGGGGACGGATGTGGGTTCCGGGAGGGGACGCAACGACACCCTACGCCGGGATGACGTTCAGCGCAGGGGTCACACTCACGCCGTCCATCTTTGGACCGAACATCCCAGTGGGCACAACCGGTTTCCTGCCGAAGGTGCGCTGTGCCGAATGTATTCTGGCGATGCATGGCGTTGGACTGGCAGCGGCGGGTCAGCCGGTCGCATGGACAGTCCAAGACCGTCAGGACATCGCCGACGGCGTGATGATCACGGCTTACGCCCTAGGTATCCAGTTCGAATATCCACTACCTACGCGCCAGTCGCGTCATGCGTTCCGGCGTTTCTTCCGCCTGATTGACCCAGCATCGATCACATTCATCCGCTCGACCACATCAGGAGCGGCGTGTCAGACCATCACTCGGGTTGTCACTTGTAATGCAGGCAACATTCATTCGGAATACACCGCTGTGCACGAGCTAGGACATGTGTTCACCTCCCAAACCGGTGGTCAGGCGAGTGGTCCGACATTTTTCGGAATGATAGATAAACCGCCCAGTACCCCGAATGCTACTACAGGGACAAACCAGCCTTGGTTACAGGATTATGGGAACATGGCAGTCCTCGGAGAGGTAGCCGACAGATTAGACCCAACCACAGGTTCCCGTGGTGACGATTGGACGCGAGGCGATCGCGGATGGGGCAACGCGGCGCGAAGCGATGCGTTCGCGAATGGCGGTTTGGAACCGTGTTCATTTCAGCAGAATGCGTTCGATGTTCGCGACTTCAGTCTGGCGTTGACGCCGGCGAACGCGAACCCAACAACGCTTCAAGCCGTGAAAAACGCCGAGCGTGACGAAGCGGCGGCAGACATGTTTCTGAACTGGGCGTATTCGAGAGCGTTCAGCGGATTGGGCTTTGCCAACACCGATTGGGGCACGGTATACGATTGTACAACGCCCGGACCCGCCGACACACGGAATCCCGGCGACGCACGCTACAACTTCATGGCTTCACTTGTGATGCCAACGCTCGCGACCCGTTTTCCAACCGTCACGCCAACGCCAACACCCTGACCAGAATTGAGGATGAATACGATGAATGACAAACGATTTTATGCGTGGTTTCGGGTTGTAGCCCTGTGTCTGTCGCTAGGTGCGCTGATTGGG
>DAOTUN010000140.1:0-16449 GCA_034437395.1 Anaerolineae bacterium
CCCCGCAGATTGATCGCCCCCAGCGTCACGATCGTCACCTCCGGCGGCGCCAGCAGGCGCACGGGCAGCCCGGTCGTGCCGATCCCGCGACTGACCCACAGCCACAGCCCGCGCACGTAGTGCATCCCTTGCAGGTAGCGCCGTCCGTAGGCGGGCAGGTTGTACTCGGTCAGCAGCGGCAGCCTGATCTGCCCACCGTGCGTGTGTCCAGAGAGCTGCAACGTGAAGCGACCGACCGCAGCCGCCACATCTGCGAAATCCGGCTCGTGCGCCAGCAGGATCGCCATGCCATCGCCGGGCAGGTCGGCTAAGGCGCGATCCAGACGCGCCCGCTGGCGGCTGATACTGTCCACCCCGGCAATGTGCAGCGAGTCGGCGCCGCGCACAATCGTGATGTGGCGGTTGTTCAGGTCGGTCACCCCGGCGGCAGCGAGCGCGTGCAGCGTCAGCACCCGTCCGCGTCGGTGATCATGATTGCCCATCACCGACACGATGCCGTCCGGCGCGTGCAGGCGCGCGAACGCTGCCGTGAGCTTTTCAGGTGCGCCGGGACGCAGCAGTGTCAGGTAGTCCCCTGTGCAGACCACCAGATCGGGCGCCGCCTCCAGCACCAGATCGACCGCCCGATCGAGCCGCGCCTCCGATCGGGGCGACCCGTCGAGGTGGATGTCGGTCAGATGAGCGATGGTGTAGCCGTGAAAGGCGCGCGGCACATTTGGATGCCAGAAATGCAGCGGGTTGGCGGCGAGGCGGTCGGCGCCCCAGATCGCCCGGATCACGACGTGGGCGGCAGCGTCAGCGATCCCAAATCGATCAGGCTCTCCAGTGCCAGCCCGGTCGCCTGCAATACGAACGCGCCGATCACGCCCAATATCAGGCTCAACAGGATCGAGGACAGAAACAGCGTCAGGCTGCCGATCACCCCGCCAAAGCCATAAGCCTCCCCGATTTTGCCGCCCGTCCTGAACAGCACGAACAGCGTCAGCAGCACCAGGATGATCACCGGGCAAAAGACCACCAGCGATCCAACCGTGAAGAAGCCGATCAGGATACCAAAGCCGATCACTGCGAAGATGATCGGCAGCAGGCGGTTGTAGAAGCGCAGCACGGTCGTCAGCAGATGGCGCAAGGTCGCCATGCCGTTGAACACCGAGGTCGCCAGAAAATGCACGAGCCCCATCTGTATGAAGAAGCTCATCAGCCCGGTCAGCAGCGAGCCGAAGCCGATCAACAGCAGACTTCCCAGGCTGAAGCCATTCACCAGCCCTTGCAGTGTGGCGATCATCTCCTCACTGGTGCCGACTTCGGGGTTGGCGGCGCTGGTGGTGACGACGATATTGAGAAAGCCGCCGATCCCCTGGATCAGCAGGATGCCGATGATCACCGGTCCGACCACCATGATCAGGCAGTAAATCGCCAGCTCGAAATAAAAATCGGTGCCAGTCGTCTGGCGCACGGTGGACAGATGCGCGTCCACGACCCGCTTTTTCTCGACCTGTTTTTCCTCGTCGATGAAGCGATCGCGCTGTGCCGGATTGACGATCGACGCCATCGCCTCCATATTCGATAAGCCGGTCACGATCGCCGCGACATTGTTGTAATAATCATCGTTGATCAGGTTGGGATTGAGGCTGAGTGCCTCGGTGAGGTTCTTCATGGCGCGCGATTTGCGTCCGTCGGTGTGATCGGTCAGCGCCGCCTCGGTGTAAGCATGTGCGCGTGAGACCGCAGCCGGCGGCACGCGATAGGTCTTGCCGCGCACGGGACCCTTACCGTCCGTCGGCATTTCTTCGGGCTGGAGACGCGGGTTGATCTCGCGGTCGTCCGCCTGTTCTTGCATAAAGGTCACGCCGCGCCGACGTGGGTTGAAGTCCGGTTCGGGCGTGGTCGCCTGAGGCAGCGTCCCTGTCTGTTTGATGCGGCGGCGCGGGGCGGTCGGCTCCGCCTCCAGCCCGGTTTCGCGGCGGATGTAGATACCGGCTTTACGCGCCAGATCGCGTAATTCAGGATCGGAATCTTTGAGGACGACCTCTGCCAGTGGGCGCAGGGCGGACGCATTCTTGGTCTTACCGAGAGCGATGATGGCGGTGCGTCGGGCGTTAGGGTCAAAGTCCTGAAGCTGGCGGATCAGATCGTCGAACATGAGCGAGTCGTCCTCTGTGTGCGGATCGCGCTGTGCCTGATTGTAACACCGCCTTCAGCGCGATCCCAGAAAAATGCCGATGTAGACCGTCGGCGTCGGCACGAGTGTGGGGGTGGGAGCAGCGGTGGACAGCGGTGCCGCACGCAGGGTGGCGTCGCGGGCGGCGTCATCCGGGGTCAGGGAGAGGGCGATGGTCGCCAGACGCTTGATCGGGACAGCCGTCGCGGACGGGACTGTGTCTCCCGAGGGCGTACAGGCAGCCAGCACGCACAGCAACAGCAGCAGTCGCCAGGTGCTGCGAGTCATAGCACCGGATCGTGCACGGCGGCAATGTGCGTATCGTACTGATAAAAGTCGGCGGGCAGCAGCGAACGATCGATATGGTCATCGACCGATTGCAGAAAGGTGATCGCGTCGGCGGTCGTCCTGACGGTGCGGACTTTGATGCCGACTGCCTGTAAACCAACATCGGAGATGAAGCTGAGGATGGGGCTGGCGTTGCGGATGACGGTCACCCAGCCTGTGCGCGTATGCGGCTTATAACCGCGTACTGCTTTGACGAGCTGTGCCAGCGAGGGGGTGCTGGTGATGCCGCGCGTATCGTTGATAACGTGAACCCAGGTCGCATCGGCATTGGCGATCAGGGCGAGATTTTCAGCCAGGATGTCTTTGAGTTCTTCAAGCGACATTTCGCCCCATAATACGCTGGTGATCAGGGCATTTTCGATCGACCACATGACCTTGTGCGGCATGGCAATCCTCAGACTCAGCTTACAAAAGTCTAGCGCGGACTGCCAGGCTTGTCGAGTCAGGGGACGGTCTGTTGAGTATCGTGCTTGTAAAAGTCAGCAGGGAGCTGTGACCAGTCGATCTGGTCATCGACGCTTTGCAGGAAGGTCACTGCTTCGGTCAGGGTCTTGACCGTGCGCACGCGCAGTCCCGTCGCCTGCATCATCACGTCGGAGAGGAAGTTCAGGATCGGATTGGAGTGGCGCACCAGTGCCGACCAACCCGCACGAGCATGAACCTTCCATTTACGCGCCGACGGCACGAACTTATTGACTGCGGGAATCTGCTTCAGCGCCAGCTGGCGCGCGTCGATGATGACCTGGACGCGCGCCAACGGGCTGCTTTCAACCAGGTCGTAAGTTTCCTTGAATAATGCACTCACCTCGTCGATGGTGGAGTCCCCCCACAACACACCGACGATGACCGCATTTTCGACCGCCCATTTCACCTCGTATGACATCGTGCGTCACTTTCACACCAGGCTTACTTTGGTGAAATTTATCATATAATTAAAATGTTGTCGAGAAATGACTCAGCCCCCCTCAGCCCTGCTTAGGAGGTCGAGGGGGGGCATCTTTTCAAGGGTGCCAGACGACTATTCGCTTAAGTCGGTGCCTGTGGGGCATGGCGTGCTGTGCCCCTGCGCCGAAAAAGCGAATAGTCAGAACCGTGCTTAGGCAGTGGCGGCAGCTTCAGGCACTGCCTGCAGGACCGCTTCGGCGTCGATAGTGAGCTTGATGTCCTTGCCGACCAGCACGCCGCCCGCCTCCAACGCGACATTCCACGTCAGACCCCAATCCTCACGATTGATTTTGGTCTCGGCGGTGAACCCGGCGCGGGTGCCGCCCCAGGGGTCTTTGGCGGTGCCAGTGAATTCCACAGCCAGCGTGATCGGCTTGGTGACGCCGCGAATGGTCAGGTCACCCGTGACATTGGCGGTGCCTTCACCGGTGACGGCGACATTGGTGCTTTTGAAGGTGATATTCGGGAAGTTCGCCACGTCCAGAAAATCGGGACTCTTCAGGTGTCCGTCGCGATCCGCCAGACCGCTGGTCAGAGTCGTGGCGTCGATGGTGGCTTCAACAGTCGCCGCCGACGGATTTGCCGGGTCGAAGTCGATTGTGCCAGTAGGCGGGGCGAAACGTCCGCGCACGGTGGTGACCATCAGGTGACGTGCGCTGAATTCAGCAGTGGTATGACCGGGGTCGAGTGTCCAGATTGCCATGAGGTATGTACCCTTTGTGTGAAAAGTCGCAAGAAATGGACGGCAGTCCGTTTATGACATGACTATATCACGGGTGACACGCCCGTAGTCTGAATGTTTTATTAGAAATCGGACGAAAGTCCGCTTTCAGCTGACCAATAAGCGCCTCGCCAGGTCGCGGATGCGCCCAGAGAGCTGATCGAGTGTATACGACTGCGATGCCAGTTGAAAGGCGATCGGACGTGGGTCGATCATGATATAGAGCACGTTGGCATAAAAATCGACATCGACCGTCGAGTCGATCTGATGAATCAGCCCGCGCAGCGTCTGGCGCCACCAGTAATGCGCGGGATGTCCGAGCTGTAGTTCGCTGGCTTCCCCGCCGAGCATATCGAGATTGCGCCAGATGAACGTCATGGTCTGTTCGATGAACCACAGCAGATCGTCCAGAGGCGCCCCCCCTTTTCGCAGTCGCGCCAGTGTCCTGTCCTGCAGATCGCGCTGATCGTGATCGAGCAGTGCCTGACAGAGTGAGAGCTTGTCGGGAAAATTTCGGTACAGCGTCCCCTTGCCGACGCCCGCCTCCAGCGCGATCGCAGACATGGTGACGGTTTCGACCCCTTGCGCGTCGAGCAGGTCGCGCGCCACCTGCAAAATGTGATCGCGGTTGCGCACCGCGTCGGCGCGGGTCGGTCGGTTGTCGTTGATGATAATCAAATCGTCCATAGCCCACCGCGTGTTACACTGAGTCGAATAGCTGATATTGTAGAGGACTATTGTCAACATGAAACTAGCCGAATTACGGAATTTATGCGCTCTGCTGCTCATCGGGGCGCTGCTGACGGGCTGTACGCTGGCGAGCGAGCTGGCATCGGTGGGCGATGAGGGCAATCAGGCGGTGCCAGGAAATGCGCCCGCTGGCGAGTCGGCGCGGGTGGTGTATGTGATCGATGGGGATACGGTCGAGGTCGAGATGGGCGGCGCGCGTTACCGGGTGCGCTATGTCGGCGTCAACACGCCAGAGAGCGACGAACCGTGCTACGCCGACGCGACCCGCGCCAATCGCGCCTGGGTCGATGGGCAAAATGTCGTCCTGGTGCGGGATCGCAGCGAAACCGATCGCTACGATCGGCTGCTGCGTTATATTTACCTGACCGACGGCACCTCGATCAATGAGCGGCTGGTGCGTGAGGGCTGGGCGGAGGCAGTCGAGTACCCGCCGGACACCCTTTACACGGCGCAGTTCCGCGAGATCGAGCGCGAGGCATCGCGTGCAGGACGCGGCTGCCATCCGACCGGGATTTTCGACGATGGCACACAAACACGGTAAGACGGAAGAGATTGCACAGAAAGACGCGCAGGCGAGGAGAAACGACGAATACCAAGCCAGGATTGAAAATCAACCTGTGGATAGCCAGCGTTTTCGCAACGGACGCGCTCGTAGGGACGCATTGTTATGCGTCCCTACATAAGCTGCCTGAATGTTACGGCACCAGCGCTGCCCCGCTCGCGCCAAAGTTGCCCGCCAGCAGTGAAAAGTCGCCGATATTGATCACATTGTCGCCGTTGAAGTCAGCGCGCGCATCGTAGCCCACATCGGTCGAGCGCTTGCCGAATGTGCCCGCCAGGATGCTGAAATCGGTGATGTTGATCACGTTGTCGCCGCTGGCATCACCCTCGCGCAGCAGCAGCAGCGGGATGTTGTTGCCGCCGGCGATGACCGTAATCGTCTGCGTGAACGCCAGCGAGGTCGCGCCTTTGACCCAGATGCGATACTGTCCCGGCGCGAGATACGGCAGCCGGAAGGTGGATAACGGATCGGAGGACAGCGTGCGATCGAGGCGCGCGCCGCCCGTCAGCGGCGTCACGACCACGCGCATCGTCACGGCGTGGCGCGGATGCGGCTCCGCCGGGCGCCCTTCCAGCATGACATCGCCAAAAAATACACTGGTGCGGTCGGCTGTCCCGCCCAGGACGATATTCATGTTGGTGTAGACATCGCCATTTTGCACGGTCACGGTGTCGCTGAGTTGGAAGGTCGGCTGACCGTCGAAGTAGGACGACGCGCTCGCTCCGCGTGCCAGAGTCACGCCGAAACGGTACTCACCCGGCGGCAGTGACACCTCGAACCGTCCGTTGGCGGGCGTGAAGATATTAGCGACCGAGGTCTCCAATCCGCCGCTGCTGTTCGCCGGGCTGAAGGTCACGCGGGCGCCGTTGATCGGGGAGGCGCCGTTTTCCGCCAGCACGCGCCCGCTGATCGTGCCGTAGCGCGCCAGCGTGAAATTGGTGCCCGGCGCCGCACCGCCGACGGTCAGAGTCAGCGTGTCCGCCAGATCGAGCGTCCGGCGCTCGTTGAAATATTCCGGTTCATGACGTGGGCTGCTGGCACTGACACGGTAATTGCCCGGCGGCACGCCGATAGCATAGGTGCCGTCGGCGGCGGTGCTGGCGGTGCGGATGATGTCCTGATACGCGCCCGACACGTCGTAGCGAAAGACGGTGATCAGCGCGCCCAGGATGGGCGTGGTATCGTCCAGCTCGGTGACGCGCCCGCTGATCAGCGCATCCGGCGTCAGGGTAAAGTTGATGTTAGGCGTGGTTTCCGCCGTGCCCATCAACAGCTCGGTCGAGCCGGTCACGGTCGGCTGTTCGCGCCAGAATTCCTCGGAGTAGCCCGGCACCCGCGCTACCACGCGGTAGCGTCCGGGTAATGCGCGCAGCGCGTAGGTGCCGTCAGCGGCGGTGGTCGTCGTACCGACGCTGCCGACATAGCTGCCATAGTAGTTGAAGCCGAACGCCTCGACCTGAGCGCCCGCGATCGGCGTCACGCCGTCCGCCGCACGTACCGTCCCGGTAAAAATACCTTCTTCAAAATAGGCGATCGCCAGCGTCGCCACGCGGGTGATCTCGCGGTATTCGACGGTGATGACATGATCGCCCGCCGTCATGTCCAGCGCGAACACATCGCCGTTAGCGGAATTGTTGATCCAACTGTCCAGCACCAGCGCACCATCGATGTACAGGCGCACACCATCGTCGGCGTAGACATGAAATTCGTAGCGCGCGGCGTTGAACGGCTGCGACGAGCCGTAGCGGATCGAGAAATTGTCAGCGTTGACGATCCCCGGAATCGGGCTGTTGAATCCCCAGTAGCGCCCGACCTGACTCTCGCTCTGCGACACCACCGGCAAGCCCGCCAGATCGGGGTTGTTGTAGTACACCGCGGTCCAGGGATTGGTGAAGGTCATCGGTTCCGGCGGCGAAAACGGCGACGCGTCCTGCGCTGCGACGGCGGTCACAGTCAGCATCAGCACAACGAACAAAGCGAACAAAATAGATATGACAGCGGCACGACGATTCATCGGCATTCCCCCTGCATGTTAGGCTCGTCGGGGATCGTAACACGGTTCGGGCGGCGTGACGAAAAGCCGGATTGTGGACAGGTCGAGCTGCGCTGAGGCAGTGTGCTGTGAGACACTGTGACGACGACTGATCGGGTTTATAATCAACTGAAATGCCGTTTGTTTCTCCATAGCTGAATGCCCAAATATAAAGGACTCCCCATGACCGCCATCGCGGACATTTTCCAGACCATGACCTACGGCACCGCCCCCGAAGCCGCCGACAGCGCCCACGCCTGGCTCGACCGCCGCGCCCGCCGTTTCGACCTGTTCATCGACAACCAGTGGACTCCGGCACAGAGCGGCGCCTCGTTCGAGACGGTCGCCCCCGCCACCGGGGTCGCGCTGGCGCAGATCGCCGACGCAGACGCCGACGATGTACGCGCCGCCGCCGCCGCCGCCCGCCGTGCGCTGCCCGGCTGGAGCGGCATGAGTGGACACGGGCGCGCGCGCCACCTGTACGCCATCGCCCGCGCGGTGCAGAAGCACGCCCGGCTGCTGGCAGTCCTGGAGTCGCTGGACAATGGCAAGCCGATCCGCGAGTCGCGCGATCTCGATGTGCCGCTGGTCGCCCGTCATTTCTATCATCACGCGGGCTGGGCGCAGATCATGGCGCGCGAACTGCCCGGCTATCAGCCTGTCGGCGTGATCGCGCAGATCATCCCCTGGAATTTTCCGCTGTTGATGCTGGCGTGGAAGATCGCCCCGGCGCTGGCGATGGGCAATACCGTCGTGATCAAGCCCGCGCCGTTCACCAGCCTGACCGCGCTGCTGTTCGCGGAGATCGCCGTCGAAGCCGGACTCCCGCCCGGCGTGATCAATGTCGTCACGGGCGGCGATCAGACCGGAGTCGCCATGACCGCGCACGACGGCTTTGACAAGATCGCCTTCACCGGATCGACCGGGGTCGGCAAAATCATCCGCAAGGCGACCGCCGGATCGGGGGTGCGCCTATCGCTGGAGCTGGGCGGCAAGTCGCCGTTCGTGGTCTTCGACGATGCCGATCAGGACGCCGCCGTCGAGGGACTGGTCGATGCGATCTGGTTTAATCAGGGACAGGTGTGCTGTGCCGGGTCGCGCCTGTTGGTGCAGGAGAGCATCTACGCCGGGTTTCTGGCAAAGGTGCGGGCGCGCATGGACAAGCTGCGCGTCGGCGATCCACTCGACAAGTCGATCGACATCGGCGCGATCATCCACCCCGAACAACGCGCCATCATCGACGGCTGGGTGCAGCAGGGGATAGCCGACGGTGCCGATGTATATCAGCCCGCGTGCGAGCTGCCCGCCCAGGGGTCGTGGTATCCGCCGACGCTGATCGCCGGACTAGGCGCCGCATCCAGCGTCGCACAGGAAGAGATTTTTGGACCGGTCGTGGTGGCGCTGCCCTTCCGCACCCCGTCCGAGGCGGTGGCACTGGCGAACAACACTCGTTACGGCTTGGCAGCCAGTATATGGAGCGAGAATATCAATCTGGCGCTCGACGTGGCGCACAAGGTCAAAGCCGGGGCGGTGTGGGTGAACTGCACCAATATGTTCGACGCCGCTGCCGGGTTTGGCGGCTATCGTGAGAGCGGCTTTGGGCGCGAGGGCGGGCGCGAAGGACTGTACGAGTATGTGCGCCCGATCTGGCAGGATCGTCCGCGTCCATCTTTCACGACGAACGCCAAACCCGACTCTGCGTCGGCGCTGCCATTGCCCACGCCGATCGATGGGGTCGATGGCAGCGCGCATCAGGATGGCTTGCCCGCGATCGATCGCACCGCCAAACTGTTCATCGGCGGCGCGCAAAAACGTCCCGACGGCAGTTACAGCCGCCCCGTTTATGCCGCCGACGGAGGCGTACTCGGTCAGGCTGCCGACGGCAACCGCAAAGACATCCGCGACGCCGTAGAAGCAGCCGCCAAAGCCGCGCCAGGATGGGGCAGAAAAAACGGACACAGCCGCGCGCAGATCGTGTATTTCATCGCGGAAAACCTGAGCGCCCGCGCCGACGAATTCGCGCGTCGGCTGGAGTCGATGGGCGCGTCGGCGGACGAAGCGCAGCGTGAGGTCGAGGCGGCGATCGATCGGCTGTTCACCTGGGCGGCGTATGCCGACAAATTCGGCGGCGAGGTCAAAGAGACGACCTTGCGCGGGCTGACGATGGCGCTGCACGAGCCGCTCGGCGTGATCGGTATCGGCGCGCCCGACGAGTCGCCGCTGTTGGGGCTGGTGTCGCTGATCGCCCCGGCGGTCGCGCGCGGCTGTGCGGTCGTGGTCGTGCCGTCGGAGCGCGGTTCGCTGGTGGCAGCGGACTTGTATCAGGTACTCGAAACATCGGACGTGCCCGACGGCGTGATCAACATCGTCACTGGCGCGCGCGACACCCTGATCAGGACGCTGGCGGATCACGATGCGGTCGAGGGCGTGTGGTACTTCGGCACCGCGTCGGGGGGTAAGCTGGTCGAGGCGGCGTCGGCGGGCAATATGAAGCGCACCTGGGTCAGCTATGGGATCGCGCGCGACTGGTACGACGCCGAGCAGGGCGCCGGGGACGAATTTCTGCACGAGGCGACCCAGGTCAAGAACGTGTGGGTGCCGACGGGGGAGTGAAACAGGGGGGTTATTCAATGTGATGACGCCGCTCAATTTTCGCGTGCATTGTACGCTTGATTATTGGAAAAGTGTGGTCGAAATGAAGCATTTACGCTGGAGGATCGAGTTCCAGTTCATCCAAGACGAGTACTGCGATCTCAGTCACGCGCTTCAAACCCAGATCGTTGGTCAGGAACGCATCACAACCCGCCGTGATCGCGGTCGCTACATGCAGAGCATCGGGTGTTTTCAGGTTGTAATGGGCGCGCAGATCGGCGGCGCTTTCAGCAACAGCCTGGCTGACGGGCAAGCAAGTGAACTCGCGGCTGTTAAGCAGAATGTTGCGGTAATCGCTGACCAGTGCAGTGCGTCCGACACGCAAAGGCACAGGCAACACTTCCGCAAGCGTGATCACCGAACAGATTCCCGGTATAGGATCATGCTTGACATGATCCACCACCGCATCCATGCGTGCAATGCAGGTTGGATTTTCTTCGACGTAATAAATCAGGGGGAGGTATCAAAATACAGCAACCGCACCGCCGCCAGCGCTGCACTAATTCTCAAGGACGATGATCCCATTCGCTGCGAATCTCATCAACATAGGTCTGTGCGTCAATGCCCTGCCAGATTTCCTTGCCCAAGCCACGCAGTTTGGTGATGCTGTGCTGGCGGGCTGATGTGTTTTCCCCATCTTCGGGCAGCGTCTCGACGATCAGGCTGATCAACCGCTTGCGCTCACGAACAGGTAGCGCTCGAATTTCTTCCAACATCGCTTCAAGAGTCATCATTCGCCCTCAAGACCTCATTAAATTGGATTATACACTCACCTTACGCAGCCAAATGAGCTAAGGTGTAGGCTTTGATGCAGGATTTAGCGGGGCGCGCCGCGCTCATCCCGCCCCGCTCACCCCAAAGTTGCGCGCCAGCAGTGAAAAGTCGAGGATCGACACCGCGCCGTCGCCGTTGAAGTCGGCGCGGGCGTCATACCCCGGCGCGCCCACTATCCGACCGAACGATCCCGCCAGGATCGAGAAGTCGATGATCGTGACGCGGTTGTCGCCGTTCGCATCGCCCGCGAACAGCGTCGGCGGGGTGACCAGGTTGTCGCCGTCGGCAATGTCGGCGTCGGCACGGGCATCGATCGCCCCGTCCAGCGTGAGGGCGATCGTGAATTCCCCGGTGGGCAGACTGGCGATCACGACCTGTCCGTTGTCGTCGCTGGTCACGTCGGCGTCATAGAAGGGCACATCCTCCCCGATCGGCGTGACACGCACATGCGCGTTCACGACCCAGCCCGGATGCGGCTTGGGCGGACGCCCTTGCAGGTCGAGCGCGACCGTCACGCGCGGCGGATCCGGAATCCGCGAGAGGGCGAAGTCGATCCCGGTGTCGGCGTCGGGCGCGATCGTGATCGGTACGGCGTCCTCATGGCTAATCGCGGCTGGGTAGAAGGTATTCTGGTATGCGTGATCATCAGGATACACAAGCAGCAGATAGCGCCCGCTTACCAGCCCATTGATTTGGTAGCTGCCATCGGTGGTGGTCTCTGCCCCGCTACTCGGTCCGAGCCATCCGAGCGGGATTCCTTCTTCTACCAGATTCGCCGAGACAGTGCCTTGCAGAGGGGTTCCTGTCGCGGCGTCCACGACGCGCCCGCTGAGACTGCCGCCGACGGGCAGCGTGAGGTCGATGTCGGTGGCGAACGGGCGTGCCATCGTTATCGAGAGCGTCGCGGCGCCTTCGCGCGTCGGTGAGCCACCCCAATAGATGCCGCCATATCGCTGGGTGGTATCGATCGGATTGTTCGTGCCGACCGGGGTAGTCGAGGGCAGACACTCCCCCGACACGTACACGATATTGGGCAGGTCGATGTGCGCGGTCTGCACACTGTAATAGCCGCCCTCGCTGCTGCATGAGTTCGAATAGGTTTCGGGGAGTCCGACTGGGTGCGCGAACACCAGACGATTGGGCACCGGATCACCCTGGGCATTCGTCAGGCGTCCGCT
This sequence comes from Anaerolineae bacterium, assembly GCA_034437395.1. Taxonomy (GTDB): domain Bacteria; phylum Chloroflexota; class Anaerolineae; order Aggregatilineales; family Phototrophicaceae; genus Flexifilum. The sequence continues at coordinate 12,124 of DAOTUN010000140.1, forward strand.
GATCTCACCGAGCCGACCGAGCGCGATGTCGATCCCGGTCACAGGCGCATCGGTGACGGTGAAGGTGCGCGCCTCCGCCAGCGCGGTCGCGTTGCCGTAATAGCGCTTCGCGGCGTAATTCCCTGTGGCAAACGCGGTATAGGTGCCAGCCGGGACAAGCACGCTGTACTGTCCGTACCGATCCACAAAATCGCCGCCCGTCTGAACGCCGTCGGTCGTACTAAATGTGACCCACCCGCTGAGAGGCATACCCGTGAGCGCATCGGTCAGCGTGCCAGAGACGGCGAAACGAGCTGGATTGGGGTTCGACAAGATAATGTCGATCCCAGTCAGGTCGGCTGTATTGGCGACGATCGGTGTGCCCTGTCGATGCGCGGGATCGGCGCCGTAGGTTGTCGGCGCGTAATTGTGCGCCAATACATCGATGAGATAGGTACTGGGCGTGGGTAAATATGCCGTGAAATCACCTGATGAATAACCCACCTGAACACCGTATGACGCCCACTGCCATACGGTCTGCCACACGCCGCCGCGCACGTCGATGATGCGTCTGATCGTCATCGACGGGTAGCCAATAGAAGGCTGTATCCCATCTGGCTGCAGGATACGTCCCCTCACCACAATACCTGGCAATGGGATGGGATGGTTCGCGGCGGGAAGCGTCCAATCGATGTTCGGCGTATCCATGCCGGCGGTGACGGTGACGCGGCGGTACTCGGTTTCGCGCGCCGCCGCACGGTTCCAGGCGATGTAATCGCCCGGTGCCAGAGGTATCGAGGTATAGCGATCCGGCGCTGTGTAGATGGTAATTCCGACGTACTGCATGGTATCCGCATCTAATATCTCAATAATACTATAATTCAGGATGGTCCCATCTTCGTGGATGACCCGCCCGCTGAAGGTGCCATAGCGCTCGTCCAGCACGAAATCCGCCTGCAATGCCCGCGTCTCGTCGGTGAAAAACAGCCGCCGCCCCTCTTGATATTCTTTTGGGAACTCGCTTGGAGTGGCTGAGCCACAGGCGACGGTCGGCATGGTGAACAGCGCAAACGAGCTGTCCAGCGGCATGTCGTCGAGCTGGTAGCGTCCCTGCCCATCGGTGCAGGTACTGCCCGAATACCCAATGCCGTAGAGAGAGGGAATCTTGACTGCCCACAGGACGGCGCGGTCGGTCAGCGGCGTGCCGTCGGTGGACAATACCCGCCCGGTGACCGTGCCAGCCGCGTCGTTCGTCGCGTCGCGTGCGAAGCCGCCGCTCGTCATCACAGCGCACGCGATGATGCCGATGATCAGCCGCAATAATCGTCTCATGACTTCTCCCCTTGTGTGGCTCCCATTGCCCCGATCATACGCGGATTCGGCGGCGCGCGGCTGATGATTTACGGGCGCTCGCCCGCCGCTAACCGGGCGTCGATCGCCTCCAGCACGGGCATGATCGCCGTGATCGAGTCGATGACGTACTGCGCCCCCGCGTCGTACAGCTTCGCGCGGATCAGCGTCAGACGGCGCTCCAGATCGGCGGGCGCCAGCGCGTCCGCGTCGGCAGCGCTCATCCCCAGTTCGCTGCCTGTGCGCGCCACGCCGACCGTCCACATGCCCGCGTTGACCCCTTCCGCCATATCGACCGCCGTATCCCCCACTTTCACCCAGGCGTGCATCGGGTACACGCCAAGCTGCATGGCATTGGCGAACGCCATCCAGGGCGCGGGACGCCCGCCGGGCACCTCGTCGGGCGTGACGATGGCGTCGGGTGTGTAGCCCTGTGCCGCCGCCAGCGGGACGAGCGCGTCCATCATGGCGCGGGTGTAACCGGTACAGGTGCCGATCGCCAGCCCGCGCGATCGCAGCGCCGCGATCGTCGCGTTCACGCCGTCGATCACGGTCGCGTACTGCGGGATGACCGCGATCTGACGGGGAATGGCATCCGCGAACATGGCGTCGATGTCGGACTCATCAGCGTCGCGTCCGTGCGCAGCGCGCCAGCGTTCCGCGACGGCGGGCATCCGCGCGACGGTGGCAATGTGGTCACGCTTGTACATGCCCATCGGGGCGCGGGCTTCAGCGTCGGTGACGTGGACGCCGCGCAGGGCGAACACCTCGATGAAGACGGCGACCGGGGCGAAACAGCCGTGATCGACGGTCGTGCCCGCCCAGTCGAGCAGGACGGCACGCACGGTCGGCTTGGGGCGTACTGACATGGGATGTGTCCTTGTGTGCTGGAGTCGGGTGAGTATAGCGCACTGTCGCGGACGCACGCTGTCACGCTGGCGATCGGCGCCAATACGCTGACCAGGAGAGCACTGCCAGAGGGCGACGCCAACGACAATAATGCCGTCAATATCACCGACTTTTCACTGCTGGCGGCGAATTTCGGTCAGGTCGGCGCGGGCTGATGTCACAAACACAAATGCGCTACACTGTACGGATGATCCTGCTGCTGAATGAGACCTGCCTACCATGACCTTCAGCCCGACCAGCGCCCCCATCAAAGCCTATTATGCGCATCGTAAAGAGCTGGAGGCACAGGGCGCCGTCAACGAGATGAGCGCCCGCGAAGCCTTCAAGGGCTTACTGGAACGGACAGCGGGCGCGCACGGCTGGACCCTGATCGTCGAGCAGCGCGTCGAGAGCGCGACCCGGCGCATCGTCCCCGACGGCACGATGCGCGACCCACTGACGCTGCCGCGCGGCTACTGGGAGGCGAAAGATACCGCCGACGATCTCGACGCCGAGATCGACAAAAAATTCGCACGCGGCTATCCGCGCACCAACATCATCTTCGAGGACACCCGCCGCGCCGTGCTGATCCAGGGCGGATCGCGCGTCGCCGCATTCGACCTGACCTCCCCGATCCAGGTCGCCGCGCTGCTGAACCTGTTTTACGACTATCGCGCGCCTAATATTGCCGGATTCGAGGCGGCAAAGGCGCGTTTCAAAGCCGACACGCCCGATCTGGCACAGGGCTTGCTGACGCTGATCGCCGAGGCGCACAAGAGCAACAAGCCGTTTCAGGCTGCCTACGCCGGGTTCATCGAGGTGTGCCGGGCATCGCTCAATCCCAATATCAGCCGGGGCGCCATCGACGAGATGCTGATCCAGCATCTGCTGACCGAGCGGCTGATGCGCACCGTCTTTGACAACGACGAATTCAGCCAGCGCAACGTGATCGCGCTGGAGGTCGAAAAGGTGATCCGCGCGCTGACCAGCAAGAGCTTCGACCGTGAGAAATTCATCGGGCAACTGGCGTATTTCTACGAGGCGATCGAGGCGGCGGCGCGCGATCTGAGCGGCTTTGCCGACAAGCAGACCTTCCTCAACTCGGTCTACGAGACCTTTTTCCAGGGCTATGCGATTAAGGTCGCGGACACGCACGGCATCGTCTACACCCCGCAGCCGATCGTCGATTTTATGTGCGCGGCGGTCGAGGAAGTGCTGCACGACGAATTTGGACAAAAGCTGGGCGATCCGGGGGTGTGCATCATCGACCCGTGTACGGGCACCGGGAATTTCATCGTCAATCTACTGGGGCGCATCGCGCGGCAAAATCCCGCCGCGCTCAAAGACGCCTACGCGGATCGCCTGTTCGCCAACGAGGTGATGCTGCTGCCCTACTACGTCGCCAGCCTGAATATCGAACACGCCTACTACGATCTGACCAGAGAGTACGCCCCATTCGAGGGACTGTGCTTCGTCGATACGCTCGACCTGGCAGAGGGTGATCAGGCGCGCATGGCATTCATGACCGAGGCGAATACCGCCCGTGTGCAGCGCCAGAAAGACGCGCCGATCACCATCATCATCGGCAACCCGCCCTACAACGTCGGTCAGGTGAACGAGAACGACAACAACAAGAATCGCGCCTATCAGATCATCGATCGGCGCGTGCGCGAAACCTACAGCCGTGACTCGAAGGCGACGAGCAAGAGCAAGCTCAACGATCCCTACGTCAAATTCTTTCGATGGGCGTCAGATCGTCTGCAAGGGCGCGATGGCATCGTCGCCTATGTTACAAATAACAGCTTTGTGAAAGCACTGGCGTTTGACGGTATGCGTAAGCATTTGCTGCGAGACTTTACCACTGTCTATCACTTGGATTTACATGGTGATGTACGCGATAACCCGAAGATCAGCGGGACATCGCACAACGTTTTTGGCATACAGGTCGGCGTCGGGGTGACGATCGCGGTGCGACGGGGCGAATCGCGCGGACGACTGCTGTATCATCGCGTCCCGGAATTGTGGCGCAAAGAGGACAAGCTCGGCTATCTGGCGGATATGGTGCGTGAGGAAGGGCGGCACAACGCGCTGAATACCACCCCATTTTTG
>DAOTUN010000141.1:0-23254 GCA_034437395.1 Anaerolineae bacterium
GTGCGGGTCGCGGGTTGGGTGAGGGTGGCGGTCGGGGTGGGGTTGACGGATTCGATCACGGTCTCGTGCATGTAAGCCAGGTCGATGCGTCGGGTGTTGGGGTTGAGGTCGAGCGTGTACCACTCACTGCCGGGGTCGCGCGCCAGCACACAGACGATCGTCCCTTCGTTGAGCTGTGTGACGATCGCCCCACCCGATCCAGGGGTTTCGCGCACGATCCCGGCGCGCACATTGACCCGAAAATCCTGACACGACGGCGGTGGAGTCGCGGTCGGGCGCAGCGTGACGCGCACACCAGCCTGTGGCATCCGCGTCACCCGCGCCGCCGTCGCGCTGGCGCTGGCACCCGCCTGACGGGTGGATTCATCGACGCCTAAGCCGCCAGTCAGAAAGAATCCCTGCACTCCCCGAAACAGGTAAAAGGCACCAAAGACCAGCGCGACCGCGATCAGGAATGCCAGCGCCGTCGGAAAACCCCCGCGATCGCCGCGATAGCGTCCCATCGGATCAGCCGATCAGCTCCGCGACTCGTTCCATCAGGCCCTGCCAGCCGTCCGGCTTATGATAATAGCCATCGGCGCCCACTTCCTCGGCATGTTGTATATCTTTGGCGAGCTTGGATGCACTGAGCATCAGGATCGGGATCACCTGCGTCGCCGGATCACGTTTCAGCCGGGCGCACACCTCGAAACCATCGGGGTCGCCCAGCCGCGCGTCGAGCAGGATCAGCGCGGGGCTGGAGGTGCCATTCGCCAGCATCGTCAGCGCCTGTGTCCCGGTGGCTGCCGACTGCGTACTATAGCCGCCGCGCGTGAGGAATGCCTCGATCAATTCACGGTTCATCGGATCATCATCGACGATCAGGACGAGCTTACTCATTGGTACGAGTCCATGACTCATTTTTCATTGGCGATTCATTGACAGGTCAATAAATCTTCAGTGATTATAGACTGTGTTGCTCTTGAACGAAACCGTGATATAGTCCTGCACTGACAGCACGCGAACACACGCGCGCGATCGCGTCTAGATACGGGTTTGCATGATGCTGAAAAATCTCGAACATCTGTCGCTGTGGCAGCGACGGTTGGTCTTCTTTATGGTGTTGGGCGGTATCCTGATGATCATCGTGGCGATCACCTGGCTGCTGGCACGGCAAGCGCTGACCGGCGGTGCGCGCGTGTCGGCGTCGGCATTGCTGCCCGATCTCAGCGTGCGCGAATTCGCCGCACTGCCGGATGACGATGCGTATCCGGCAGGTATCGCCGCCGCACCCGATGGCACGCTCTACACGGGCAGCTATAAGACGGGCGTGATCTGGTCGATCAGCGTCGAGGGTGTGGTGACCGAGATTCCTGGCACCCGCGAGGGGATCGGCGCGGTCAGCGCGATCGCCATCACGTCCGATGGGCTGCTGCTGGTGGTCGATCAGGGTGACGCCGACCCGCGCACGCGGGGCGGATCGATTGTGCAGGTCGATGTACGCACAGGGTCAGTGACTCCGTTCGCCACTATCGACGACGAGACCGGGTTCAGCGCGCCCAACGACCTGGTGATCGACGCGCGCGGCGCGGTCTACGTGAGCGATCCGGGACGTAACGAAATCTGGCGCTTTTCCGCACCCGACACCGGATCGGTCTGGTGGGTGCCGCCACCCGCCGAGTCGCCTCTGGGTGATGGCGATGTGCCTCGACGCGGCTTGACCGGGCTGGCATACGACGCGGCAGGCGATGCAATCCTTGTCACCGACCCGGAAGTGAACGAGATTTTCCGCGTGGCGATCGCGGACGGCACCACCCAGCTGATCTATCGGCATGGGCGGCGCCCGCGCCCACCCGGTTTCGATGGGATCACGGTCAGCGCCGACGGCACGATCTACACGGCGACCCTGGGCACTAATGGCGTGGCGCGCGTCATTCCCGCTGGCAGCGAGACAACCGCTACTGAGGCATCCAGCACGGAAACAGGCGCAGCTGATGGCGCGCTCGAATACATAGCAGGCGTGTTTCGCGGCGCCAGCGATGTAGAGTATGCTGCGCCGAATCGCCTGTACGTGACCAATTTCGATCAGGCATCATTGGCGCCCCTGCCCATACCGCTGTTCGCACCCCAGCTTCCATTTGCGCTCGATGTGATCGAGCTAGGCACCTCTACGCCAGGCTAGAGAACTGTGTTCATGCGCAAAATCACATTCACACTCGGGTTGGTGACCGCTTTAATCCTGGGGGCATGTAATTTTTTCGCGCCGTCCTCGGATATACAGACCGAGAATCTGCAAAATGACGTAGCGCGCACCCAGATTGCCGCTATCCGCGCCAGTGCGACGGTGGACGCCGAACGACTGGCGATCACCGCCGAATATGCGTCGGGGTCGATCGCTAATGCCGCGCTGCAAAGCACACGCATCGTCTCGACTCTCATGGCACAAGGGACGCGCTTTATAGACCTGCCGCCGCTGCCCGAAAACGCGATCGTGGCGGCGCTGCCGACGGCGCTGGCACCCCCGGCAAATGGCACCAGCATCATCGGCGGCATACCGACCTCGACTGTGCCCGCGATCGGCAATCCGCTGATCACCCCTGGCATGGGTGGGGCGGCGGCACGCGGCGGTGCGACGATCGTCCCCGTCCCCGGCGTGAGCGCGACGCCAGTGCTGGCAGCTAGTCCTAACGCCAACGCGCCAGCACTGAGCAACATTCAGGTGAGCGCGCGCGTGGGCGCCGACGACTGCGCGATCAGTCCTTCACCCTCTTTCAATACAGGGGTGACCGAGCTGTACCTCGTGGCGACCGCGACCAACATCGCGCCGGGCATGACGATCAGTTCACGCTGGACGCGCGATGGCGTGGAGGTCGCATTCTACGAGTGGACTCCCGACTTTGCGGTCAACGGGGCGTGTATCTGGTTTCTGGCGCCGGGTGCCGAGGTCGATCTGTCCACCGGAAGCTGGAACGTGCAGCTCGCCATCGACGGCGCGGCAGTCGGGTCATCTGGCTTCACGATCAACGGCTGATATAGTCCGCCATAAAGGTCACTACGGTTTTCCTCCCGACGAACGTCCTGCCTGGCGTCCCTACAAAATGCGTCGCAATCGGCGTCGTAGGAATACGTAACAATGTGTCCGAAAATAGCGAGCTACACTATTGTCCTGGGGCGACCTAGCGCTATGGACAGTGTGCCGAAACGCGCAAAACCTCTATAGTCCGCTTATTGAAAAAAACATGAGTAGAAGGAGTCGTCCAATGTGGCGTTACGCCTATCCCGGTTCCGACGACGACAAGAAACCAGAGATTACGTGGCCGCTGATTCGGCGCGTGCTGCGTTACGCGCTGCCTTTCCGCCGCCAGATTACCTTTTCGCTGCTGCTGATCCTGATGTCATCCGGGATCGGCTTGCTCACGCCGCTGATCTTCCGCGATCTGATCGACAATACACTGCCCAACGGCGATGCGCCGCGCCTGAACGTGCTGGCGTTCGCCCTGGTGATGATCCCGATCCTGGGCAGCATTATCGGCATCATCAACCGCCGCCTGACCGCCATCGTCGGTGAAGGTGTCATCTACGATCTGCGCCGCCATTTGTATGGGCATTTGCAGCGCATGTCACTGCGCTTTTTCACCAATACCCGTTCGGGCGAGCTGATCAGCCGTCTGAACAACGATGTGGTCAACGCGCAGAGCGCGATCAGCGACACCATCGTCGGCATCGTCAGCAACGCGGTCGGGCTGGTGGCGACGCTGTTGGTGATGCTGTCGCTCGATTGGCGGCTGACGATCCTGGGGCTGGCAGTGTTCCCCGCCTTCTACTTCATCGGGCGGGCGATGGGCAAGCGGCTGCGCGCGATCGCCCGTGAGGGTATGGACATCAATGCCGAGATGAACGCCATGACCACCGAGACGCTCAATATCAGCGGGGCACTGCTGGTCAAGCTGTTCGGACGGCGGTCGATGGAGATCAGCCGTTTTGAGGATCGTGCCGGGCACGTGCGCGACATCGGTATTCGCCGCGCTGTCCTGGGCAGCCGCTTTTGGGCGCTGATCGGGCTGACGGGCGTGGTCGGGACGGCGCTGGTGTACTGGCTAGGCGGACATCTGGTGCTGGGCGGGGTATTTACTGTCGGGACGGTCGTCGCGTTCGCGGCATACCTGGGTCAGTTGTACGGACCACTCGAATATCTGATCAACGCGCCTGTATCCTTCAGCACCTCGATGGTCAGCTTTGAGCGTGTGTTCGAGATCATCGATCTACCCGTCGAAATCGACGAAAAGCCGGACGCGCTGTCATTGACTCAGGTGCGCGGCGCGCTCAATTTCCAGAATGTCACCTTTCGCTATGCGCCAGCCACCGATGGGCTGCTGTCCGAGGTCAAGCGGCATGGACGCACCGAAAATGTGAAGGCGGTCTTGTCGGGTGGAAAAGCCGCGATCGATATGAGCGAGGTGACAGGCGCCGTGCCCGCCTCACAAGCGCGCGAGGTGGCGTTAGAGGGCTTAAATTTCGAGATCGAGGCGGGTCAATTGATCGCGCTGGTCGGACCGAGCGGGGCGGGCAAGACCACCTTCACCTATCTGGTGCCGCGCCTGTATGACCCCACCGAAGGACGTATCCTGCTGGACGGGCACGATCTGCGTGACCTGGCGCTGGATTCGCTGACGGCACAGGTCGGCATGGTGACTCAGGAAACGTACCTGTTTCACGACAGCATCCTGACCAATCTGCTCTATGCCAGGATGGATGCTACGCCCGCGCAGGTGCAGGTAGCCGCCAAAGCTGCCAATATTCACGATTTCATCATGGGCTTGCCCGATGGCTACAATACCATCGTCGGCGAGCGCGGCTATCGACTGAGCGGCGGTGAAAAACAGCGTCTCGCCATCGCCCGCGTGATCCTGAAAGATCCGCGCGTACTGGTGCTGGACGAAGCCACCAGCCACCTCGACAGCCAATCCGAGGCGCTGATCCAGGATGCGCTGGAAAAAATCATGCTCAACCGCACCAGCATCGTGATCGCGCACCGTCTCAGCACCATCCACGCCGCCGATCAGATATTGGTGATGGATCGCGGGCGCATCGTCGAGCGTGGGACGCATGACGAATTGATCGCAAGAGACGGTCTGTATGCCTCGCTGTACGAGACGCAGTTTCGTGGACAGCGCGAGGTGACGGCGTAATCCAGCCGGGCGGACGCATCGTTATGTGTCCCTGCAACATATTGGATCGACGGATCGACGCGATCAAAGCGGGCTGGCATGCCATACCCTGTCTCCACAGCGCATAAATCCCTGCACAAACAAAAAGACGGGCGCCACTTCAGGCGTCCGTCTTTTTGCACAACTTTTGTACCACGTTTAGTGGAGGTGCAGGGAGTTGCACCCTGGTCCGCTAAATTCGAAACCGTGCCTCTACAGGTTTAGTCCCCTATTGAATTTCACGAAGCGTGACCCTAGTGGACCCGGTATGCGCTTCACTAGCCGATGGTTCTTTGGCAGCCGCTTATCGGCGTGACGAGTGCCGCACTCCACCATTGGTGACGCCCACCGGTCGATCCGGATGGAGCCGAATCGGGCAGACGGCTGGGTTACTAAGACCCAGCACTCTTACCTAGCGCGTTTTAGGCGGCGTAAGCAAAAGCAGGTTGGTTGTTTTTGGCAATTAATGCCTTGCCCATTTTAACGTGGTTAGGCGCCACGACCTGCCACACGGAGTCAGCCTCAAGCGTCGAAGCTGGTTCACCCCCATATGCGACGAATCATAACAAATGTGCAGCGTAATGTAAAGGGGGGATGATCGACCTGTCAGCAAGAATTAACCGTTTACTGTCGGTCAAAAAGCCCGTGTTATGATACATTTTGGCAGCAAAGGGAATGACATGGACGACGATGTTCAGACCAACACTCCGATCGTGACCACCCCGACCGGCGATTCCTCGGATCGCGCGCACATCGAGTCTCTGATGGCAGCCGCTATCGCGGAGGCTGCCAGCCTGACGCACGACGACCAGACGGCGGCGCTGCTGTACGAAGCGCTGGCGCTGGCGGATGAACTGGGTGACCTGCTGCTGCTGCAAACCATTCATCACAATCTGGCAAAACAGGCGTACTATCGCGGTGAAATCGTCAGCGCCATTCGCCACGGCCAGGAAGCAGCCGATCGGGCGTTGGCGCTCGGTGACGCGGTTGCACATTTTAACGCGCAGACCATACTCGGCAACACCCACGCTCATATCGGTGATTTTGATACAGCGTTGAGCCTGTTCAATAGATTTTTTCGCCTGTCCAATTTTCACCAACTCCATCAGTTATTCACTGCGATCTACAGCAATATTGGCGCGGTCTACATTCGTCTGGAACAGTGGGAAAAAGCACTGGAACAAACCCTGTTGTCGCTGGAATATCTCGACGAGGCACTGCCTGCGGATCGCAACCGTTACGCCCTCAATGCCTACGACAATCTCAGCTTCATCTATTTCAATATGGGCGACGGCGACGGCGCCAGACGAACTGCCGAGCAGGGGATCGCCTATTTCAAGGCGTGCGGTGTGCCTGTCGGCAATTCGCTGATGATGATGCTCGGCAGAGCGTATCAACTGCTCGATGAATACGATCAGGCGCTGTACTGGCTGGAACAGGCACGTGAGAGCAAGGTCGGGATGCAGGGGGAATTCTGGGAGGGGCTGATCAATATGTATTCGAGCAGCGTGTATATCGACTGCAGGCGCTATGACGAGGCGCAGCGCCAGTTGCACAGCGCGCACGAACACTTTTTGCGCGTCAATGCCGACTCCGAGATCATCCAGGTGTACGAACAAATGACACGACTGTACAAAGCGCGCGGTGATCATGCCAGCGCGCTGGAGTATTTCGAAAAGTTCTACAAACTCAAACAAAAATTGTTCAACGAACGTGCCGACGTGCGTCTTAAGACGATCCAGGCGCTGCATGATGTCGAGATCGCGCAGCTGGAGCGCGCCACCGAATTTCAACGCGCGGAAGGACTCCGCAGCGAGCTGGAAAAACGCGAACAGCTCATCGCCGACCTCGATTCGTATGCCCGCACCGTCGCGCACGACCTGATCAACCCGCTCAATGTGGTCTACGGCGCCAGCGACCTGCTGATCATGGATGCGGAAAACATGGATCGAGAGAGCCGCGATACGCTGCACAATGCGATCTACCAGTCGGCAAAAAAAGCGCTGCAGATCATCGAAACACTTTTGCAGGTCGCACGGATGCAGCGTCAGGAGATCGCGCCGCACCCGGTGGTCATGCGCGCCGTGATCGACGAAGTGCTGACCCGCCTGGACAACATGATTACCGACACACACGCCGCCGTCACCGTCACCGAGACCATGCCATCTGCCCTGGGGGATGCGCATTGGCTTGAGGAAGTGTGGGTCAATCTGATCAGCAATGCGATCAAGTATGGCGGTGCGCCGCCCGTGATCGTGATCGACGGCTCAATCGATGGCGACCAGGCGCATTACACCATCCACGATAACGGCGATGGGATCACATCCGCCGAACAACAGCGCCTGTTCAGCGCCTTTTCGCGGCTCGATCGCCATCAGAAAACCATTGAAGGGCACGGGTTGGGTCTGAACATCGTCAGGACGATCGTCGAGAAGCTGGACGGACGTATCTGGGTGGAGAGCGAGGGCATAGCAGGCAAAGGGACGATTTTTCACTTCACGCTGCGGGTCGCGCCTGAACAATAAGGGTCGGTCATGATGTTCTTAGGAAATTCTATCGGGCGCGTCATGCGATTTTAGCGGCTTCGTGTTATCATCCGCATTATCGACCCGTCTGTATGGGGCGAAAATCGCAAAAAATGCACGCGCCCCACGGGCGCCCGATCGGATACGCGCTGGTTATGACGCAAATCTTGCTCGTTCGTCACGCTGTGAACGACTACGTGAAGACGAATCGTCTCGCGGGGTGGACACCTGGTGTCCATCTGAACGAAGAAGGACAGGCGCAAGCCGAAGTCCTGGGGCAGCGCCTCGCCGCCGCCCCTGTCAAAACGATCTATGCCAGCCCGCTCGAACGCACGATGGAGACCGCCGAGGCGATCCAGAAACACCATCCCGACTCGACGCTGATTCAGAACCCCGCCATTGGCGAAGTGCGCTATGGCGATTGGGAGGGTCAGTCGATCGCCGCCCTGCGACTGCGCAAGATGTGGCAGATGGTACAGGAGACTCCTTCTCGCGCCTACTTTCCGAATGGCGAGACCATGCGCGGTGTGCAGACGCGGGCGGTGGACGAGATCGAACGGCTGGTGACGCTGCACCCGCGCGACCTGATCGTCGTCGTCTCCCACGCTGATCTGATCAAGATGATCCTGGCGCATTATCTGGGGATGCACCTCGATCTGTTTCAGCGCCTGGTAGTGTCGCCCGCGTCGATCAGCACGCTCATGATCAACTTTGGACGCCCCTATGTGGCAACCATGAATGATGTCGCGCACATCACGCAGATGGAACAAGCACGTCGCGCCGCGAAGCAGCACCCTGCTGTGCAGTAAAGGCGGATGACCCTTATGCCCAATATCGAACTCGACCTCAATCCAGTAGACTTCATCACCATCGGCACCGTCGGTCCAAAAGGACAGCGCGTGTTTCATCTGCAGGCGGGCAAGGGCGAGCAGATCGTCACCCTGACCATCGAAAAAGAGCAGGCAGGCGCTCTTGGCGAAGCCATTCGAGAGTTGATCGACGACCTGGAGACCCGCCACCCATCCGGCGTCGAGCTGGTTCCACGCGCATCCGATCTGGAGCTGCGCGATCCGCTGGAGCCGCTGTTTCGCGTCGCGCAGATGGGCTTGGGCTACGACGAAGAAAACGACATGGTAGTCCTCATCGCCCAGGAATTGATCGCCATCAACGAAGAGGAAGACCCGGAGACGGTGCAGCCAGGCGTCGTGCGCATGTGGTGCAGCCGGGCGCAGATGCGTGCCCTGAGCGAGCAATCATCTGACACGGTGCAGCAGGGACGCGCCGATCCCAAACAGAATGGACGTTTAGTCTATTATTGGACATGACCACCCGATGACCGACCAGCCGATCCCGAACCCGATGCGCTCATGTGCCGACATTCTCAACCTGCTGGACAAAGGGACGATCGACCCTGAGTACAGCATTTTGAGGTGGAGCAGCAACTATGCTTTTCTGATCAATCTTGTCAATGAAGGCGATCAGGTGACAGCGGTCTACAAGCCGCAGCGCGGCGAGCGTCCGCTCTGGGATTTTCCTGACGGCACGCTCTGCTACCGCGAACGTGCCGCCTTTCTGACCTCGGAAGAACTGGGTTGGGAGATCGTCCCGCCGACCGTGCTGCGTGACGGACCACGCGGGATCGGATCGATGCAGTATTTCATCGATCATGATCCGCAGGTCAATTATTTCACGCTCGACGGCTCGTTTGCGCCCCAGCTGCAACGGATCGCCGCCTTCGATTACCTGGTCAACAACGCCGACCGCAAAGGCGGACACTGCCTCCTGGACGCGACAGGGCATGTCTGGGGCATCGATCACGGCATCACCTTCAACGTCGTACACAAGCTGCGCACCGTCATATGGGATTACGCGGGGCAGCCGTTGGCGGACGATCTGATGACTGCCGTCAACCATCTGTGTGACACCCTCGATCAGCCCAACAGCGCCTATGCCTGTGCGATGGTCGAGCTGCTCTCCGAGCAGGAAATCGCCTCGTTTCGGCGTCGTCTCACCAGGATGACCAAGACCCGACGCTATCCCATGCCCGGACCAGGACCCAACTACCCCTGGCCTCCTGTGTGATGGAGGAAAAAACAGTTCCAGATAATCGTTCGCAGGGACACGTTGTTATGCGTCCCTGCCTCATCTGACTTCCTTCTCGAAACTCCATCCTGGAAACTCCATCAGATGTGTCTGCATCTTACACAGGCTGGACTGCAAGCGCGCTTAACCTCGTTTTAACATAATAACCCGCGAACCATAACTTGCTTTCGTGACAATGTGCATTAAAAGGAATCGAGCGATTCGTTCCTTTTGATTCCCTCTTTAGAACGACATGATTCACAACACGATTCCGAGTAATACACTATGGAGGCTGGACAATGATGTTGAAGCAATGGCTCGTGGTTGGTGCGCTGGCGCTGTTGAGCGTCGTACCCGCGCTGGCACAGGAAGACTCCTTCGATCTCACCATTCTGCACACCAACGACACCCATGCCGCGCACGAATCCAATGCCAACGGTGACGGCGGCGTGGCGCGTCAGGCGACGGTCGTCAAGCAGGTGCGTGACGAGGGCGGTAACGTGGTGCTGATCGATGCCGGCGACCGCTTCACCGGCTCGCTCTTTCATCAGCAGTATCGCGGAGCTGATCAGGTGCGCATCATGAATCTGCTGGACTACGATGTCATGACGCTCGGCAATCATGAATTCGACGACGGTGAAGATGTGCTGCTGAATTTCGCCAGCGGCGTCAACTTTCCCGTTCTGGGCGCCAACATCGAATTTGGTGCGACCTTCCCGGAGCTGGATGAGCTGATCCAGAGTTACACCATCCTGGATGTCAATGGACAACAGGTCGGCATTATCGGATTGACCACCCCCGATACCGTCGTCACCTCCAGCCCGGACAAGGCGATCGTCTTCAACGATGATCTGGCGGACGCGGTGCAGCAGGGAGTCGATGCCCTCACCGAAGCGGGTGTCAACAAGATTATCCTGGTTACGCACCTCGGCGTCGAGCTGGAGCTGGCGCTGCTGGAGCAGTTGTCGGGTGTCGATATAGTGCTTGGGGGGCACAGCCATACCCTGTTCGCCAATGCGTACACTGCCGGTGAAGGACGCGCCTACCCCACCGCTGGCGCCGACGCCGACGGCAGCAACATCTATTATGCGCAGGCGGGCGAAAGAAATCAGTACGTCGGGCTCATGAATGTCACATTCGACGCCGAGGGCGTGGTCACCGCCGCGACGGGCGACGTGATCTTCCTGTCGCGTTACATCACACCCGATCCTGAAATGACGGCACTGGTCGAGGAACTCGCGGGCCCGATCGCTGAGCTGCGCGCGACTGAAATTGGCGCCACTGCGAACGTTTTCCTGGTCGGTGATCGCACGGTGTGCCGTGTCGAAGAATGTCTGCTCGGCAATCTGATCACTGACGCGCTGCGCGCTGAGACCGGCGCCCAGATCGCCATCACCAATGGCGGCGGTATCCGCGCCGACATCGACGCAGGCGCGATCACCCTGGGTGAAGTGCTGACCGTGCTGCCTTTCGGCAATCTCGCCAGCACCTTCGACCTGAGCGGCGCGGCTGTAGTCGAGTCGCTGGAAAATGGTGTTTCGCGTGTCGCCGTCGAAAATGGCATGGTCTCGCGCGCGGGTGCCAACGGACGTTTCCCGCAGGTATCCGGCATCCGCTTCACCTTTGACCCGACGCAGGAAGCGGGCAGCCGCATCCTCAGTGTAGAAGTCCTGGGCGCCGACGGTGAATATGCGCCGATCGACGAAGACGCGATCTACACCGTCGCCTCGAACGATTTCATGCGGCTCGGCGGTGACGGCTATACCGCCATCACCGACAATGCCACCAACGTCTACGACTTTGGCAAGCCGCTCGATCAGGTGTTGGCTGAATATCTGACGTCGCTCGGCGATGTCAACGTCGAGACCGAGGGACGTATCATTCTCGAAGGCGCGGAGCTGCCCCCGATCGGCTAAGTCCCATTTCTGAATGACAGTGAATACAAAAGAAAATGACACGACCCCGTTTGCAGCATCGGCGGCGTGTCATTTTCTTTATGCCTCCGCGCCTGGTTTGCGTTACAATCCCACTAGATGCAGTAAGCTACAGCCGATCAGGTGACACACCAGCGGAAGGGATGCAGCCGACTTGGAAGACGCACGCGAGATGCGCCAGCAGGGAATCAGGGCGGCGAAGGCAGGGCAAAAAGAAGAAGCCCGCCGCCTTTTGCAGCAGTCGCTCCGGGTCGAACCGGATAGTGAACCCGCGTGGTTGTGGCTGGCGAGCGTCGCCAACAACAACCGCGAACGTATCTTTTGCCTCAATAAAGTCCTGGAACTCAATCCGCGTAACGAAACAGCGCTCAAAGCGCTGGAAAGTCTGGACGAGACGCCCGGCGCCCCATCGCCCCAACCCGCGCCGCGCGCCACCGGCACCATGCAGGCAGTGCGCGCTGTCGAAGACCCGACCGAACAGCAGCCAGGTATTCCTGTCCCCACGCCTGATCGCATCGCTGCCGCGCTGCCCGAATTGGAAAAGATCGCCCGCGCCTACAGCGCACCGATCCCCAGGCGCGCCACCTGGGGACACAAGACACGATCGCGCGCGGGTGAACGGGACATCGTGGTCTACCGTCTGCAGGTGGCGGCGGCGGCGGGCGTGGTGATGGTGCTGCTCGTGGTCGGATTTTTGATCGCGCTGCAAAATAACGCCGATCTGCAATACGTCGTCTATGGTCCGAGCGCGACTCCGACCCCATCCCCGACGATCACGCCGACTTTTACGCCCGGTCTGAGCGCCACGCCGTCGGCGACGCCGCGCCTGACACTGACCCCAAGCGCGACCGTGCCCGGCAATGTCCCGGCTGCCAGCCCACCCGCGCTGCCGCGCGCCACCGCCATTTATCCGCCGGTGCTGGAACGATTCGTCCTGAACTCGATCGCGCTGCTCGATCAGGGGCAGGTGCCTCAGGCGGTAGCGACACTTTCCACCGAGCGCGAACAGAATTTCGGCACTACCTTCAACGCCAGCGTTTACTATTATGAGGCGTTGGGGTTGGCGCGTCAGGGCAGCTTCAGCACTGCGCTGCAGCGACTCGCCGAAGCGGACGAAGAACTGGGCGATCGACCGGAAAATATCGCCGCCATTCGTCCCTATCTCGACTCAGCTTATGCGCAGGTGTACGACCTGCAGGCACAGCGAGCGCTCGATAGCGGCGGCGGCAATGCCAATGAAGCCATAGAAGGGATGCGCGTCCGCGCCGAGTCCGCCATCGAGGGCGACCCGCGTCTGGAAATGCCGTACCTGCTGCTGGCACGCGATGAAGCGCGTCAGCGCCGTTTTGCCGACGCGATCGAGATTCTCAATCGCGGGCTGAATGTCGAGGTACTGGCGGGCAGCACCAATCTACTGTTGGAAAAGGCGCGGCTCTACGTCGAACAGCGTAATCTCGACGCCGCAGCCTATCAGCTTTATCTGGTGCATTACGTCGATCCGTCGATCGAAGCCGCCTACGAACTCAAGTATCAGATCGGGTTGGAACGCAATCGCATCCCCGACGCGGTGTCGGCGGCACAGGATTATCTGTACTACTATCCCGGTGAGACGCGCGCCTATCGTTTGTTGGGAGAGGCGTATGCCCGCGAAGGCAAGCCTGATCTCGCCTTGTCGATTTACACGCGCGGCTTGAGCGGCAGCACCACTGACTCGGATACCGCCGCCATGCTGTCCGCGCGTGCCGCCATTTTCCGCTCCCTGGGCGAGCCGCGCCGCGCGATCGAGGATTACAGCCGCCTGTTGGAGATCGACAACGATCCGGGTGTGCGGGCACAACGCATGGAGACCGCCGTCGAAGCCGGGCGCTATGCCGACGCGCTCGAAGACGCCGAAGCCTTAGCGGGGTCGTCCGGGGTAGGACAGGGGATCGTCGGGCTGGTGCGCGGACGGGCTCTGGTCGAGAGCGCGACAGCCGGCGATACGGCTGTCTACCAGCGGGCGGCGAGCGCGCTGGAGACGGCTGCGAGTAGCCCCGATCTGACGACACCCGTGCTGCGCGCGCTGGCGCTGGAATATCTGGCGCGGGCACAGTACGAGCTGCGCAATTATGCCTCCGCCCTGGAGTCGATCCAAGCGGCGCTGGCGATCGACGAGACGGGCAGCCGCCGTTACTGGCGCGGACGCATTTATGAAGCCGACAACGACGAGCGCGCCGCCATCGCGGATTACGAATTCGTCGTCACCTGGGGCGCCGTCTACCCGTTCGCCTTTCGCGGGGATGCCGCAGAACGACTCGACGCCTTGCGCACGGCGTGACAATCGTATGTTCTGGCAGGCGCCTGGCGTGGCAGACCCAACCACGAGGGGATGCGCTATTTCTCGAAGCGCGTCCCCAACGCCGCTGGCGGGTCTGACCGCAGGAAGCTGCGTGTCATCCGTTGCAGCGGGCGTGGCAGCAGGCGCGTCAGGCGTTCGATCGCGCCACTGCTCACCAGCACCAGCGTGACGATCATCAGCAGCCAGGGGAGCCCATTCAGCAGCACCAGGGGAATCTGGATGTCCGGGCTGCGCTGAATCGCCGATGACAGCGCTCGTAAGCCTGCAAACAGATAGGCACCCAGGACGACGCGAAATGGATGCCAGCCGCCAAAGATCACGATCGCCAGCGCGATCCAGCCATCGCCGCGCATGACAGGCGGCGTTGACCAGCCGGGCTTGACCGCCAGCGAGTACGCCGCGCCTGCCAGACCGACCAAGGCGCCGCCGATGATGCAGTACAGATAACGCAGACGGTTCACGTTGGTGCCGCGCGCGAACGCCGCTGCCGGACGTTCCCCGATCGCACGATGCGCCAGTCCGCCGCGCGTGCGGAACAGCCAGTACCACGTCCCGAAGATCAGAATATAACTGACATATACGAATGGATCGTGGTCGAAGAAGACTTTTCCGACGATTGGCAGATCGCTCAAAAATGGAAATGGTGCGCTCAACAGCGTCGGACCCGGTGTGCGGGTATAATCCTGACCGAGGAACTGCGCCACGTCCGCCGCCAGCAGCGTCAGTACAAAGCCGACCGCGACCTGATCCTGCTTCAGCTCGATGTCGGCGGCGGCGATGATCAGCGCGATCAGCGCGCCGACGATCATTGCCGCGATCACGCCGACCAGCACGCTCGACGTTGCCAGCGCCACCACAAAGCCAACCATTGCCGCCAGCGCCAGGCTGCCGTCCAATGCCAGATTGACCACCCCGGCGCGCTCGATGATCGTCTCGCCTAATCCGGCGATCACCAGCGGCGTCGCCGTGCCGACCACGCTGTTCAGGATATTCAGCAGGCTGTCATTCATGGTGATGTCCCTTGATCCAGTGAGTCCGATGGCGTTAGAGAGCTGGCAGCAGGTGAAATGTCGATTGTCGCTGCGGGCGGGACGGCGATCTCTGAACCTGGATCGCGCAGCAGACGTGCTTTGAATCCGTTCACCAGCAGCACCGTCAGCACGATCAATCCTTGCAGCACGCCCGCCAGCGATTGATCGAGCTGGAGCGCGACCTTGAGCCGGGTGCTGCCACCCAGGATGACCGCAAATCCGAGCGCGGTCAGCGCCGCCCATACCGCGCGCGCCCCCACCAGCAGCACCACCAGCAGCGCCAGAAAACCGATCCCACCTGTGACCAGTGGACGCAAACTGGCGTAGGTGAACAGCACCCGGTATGCCCCGGCGATGCCAGCGATCGCGCCGCACACGACCAGCGCGCTCATGGCGCTGGTCGTCGTGGGTACGCCCAACAGCAGCGCCGAACGCGGGTTTTTGCCAGTCGCGCGCAGATGCAGTCCCCAGCGCGTGCCGCGCAGCGCCAGCGCGATGCCAATCACGCTGGCAGCCACGATCGCCAGCGCCAGCGCGTTGACCGGAAAGTCCGGGGACAACGGCGGCAGCAGCGCATCGGTGGGGAAGGGCGCGGTCGCCTGCGCGCTCCCACCTTCAGGCGGCTGCCAGGGACCTGAGATCAGGTAAATCGTCAGCACGCTGGCGAGCGCATTCAGCGCCACGCCGCCAAAAATTTCATGCACGCCGAGTCGCAGCTTGAGGACGCCCACGAGCGCAGCCCACGCCGCGCCCCCCAGCATCGCCAGCGCGATCTCGACGCCGATCAGCAGGGGCGAGGGCAGCACGAGGTATTGTGCCGCCCAGCTCGCAAACAGCGCCCCCATCGCCATTTGTCCTTCCACGCCGATATTCCACAGCCCGGCGGTGAAGGTCACCACCAAGCCGACGCTGCACAGCGCCAGCGGAATCCAGAAATTGAAGACGGCGGCGAGCGTGACCGTGCTGCGAAACACACCCTCGATGCTGTTTTCCAGCACGGCACGCGGATCACTCCCGACCGCGACGATCAGCAGCGTCGTGAGCGCCAGCGAGATCACGATCGGCAGCAGATTGAGCGCCAGCTTTACTGCGATGCGATCCCTCATGACGTGATACTTTGCGAGATCGGCTGCGCTGAAAAGTCGCCGCCGATCAGACGACCGAGTTCGTCGATGGTGACGCTCGCCGCGTCGGGTACCTCGTAGAGCGTCCCATTGTAGGCGACGTAAATCCGATCGCTGTAGGCGGCGATCTCGTCCAGGTCGGGTGAGGTGAACAGGATCGCGCTGCCGTCGGATCGCCGTGCCAGAATTTGCTCCCAAATCCAGCGCGACGAGTCCACATCCAAGCCGCGCGTGGGTTGTTCGAGCGCCATCAGCAGGCAGCGCGGCGCCATCAGTGCCATCAGCACGCGCTGTTGATTGCCGCCGGAGAGCTGCTCGATTCGGCTGTCCGGACGTCCGCGCACCGCGTAATGCGCGATTCGTGCGGCGGTATCGTCGCGTGCGGATCGCCAATCGATCACGGCGTCGTCATCGCGCACCAGCGCGACGTGTTCTGTCAGCGTCAGCCCGGCGATCAAGCCTTCTTCCAGGCGCCCCGCCGCGCTGAACGCCACCCCCGCGCGCTGAAAATCGTGATATGAGCGTCGGGTCATGTCGCGCGCTCCCAGACGCACATGCCCATGCGACGGCTTGACCAGCCCGGCAAAGGCGCGCAGCACCAATTCCTGTCCGCTGCCCTCCAGACCTGCCATGCCGACGACCTCCCCGGTGCGCAATCGCATTGTCAGGTCATGGACGGTCACGCGCTTATCGCGCAGAGTCACGTTGTCCAGCGCCGCCACTGCGCCGCCGATGGGCACGATCGCGCGTGTCTGCGGCGCCAGCGATTGCCCGAACATCAGCGTGACCAGGTGATCCTTGCTGGCGGGCATGGTCGCCGCGCCCACCAGCCGACCCCCGCGCAGCACGATCACCTCATGGCACAGGGCGATCACGTCTTCCAGCTTGTGCGACACCAACAGGATGGTCACGCCATCACGCGCCAGCGCGCGCAGCGCCTCGAACAACAGCATCTTTTGTTCAGTGGAAATGCCGGTCGTTGGCTCGTCCAGGATGAGGGCGCGGATGTCGAGCGCGATCAGTCGCGCGATCTCAAGCTGCTGGCGCTGTCCGATACTGAGCGCTGATACGGGGGAGTCGGGGTCGATCGTGAAGCCAAACCGGGTGCTGATCGTCCGCAGTCGTGCCGCCGCCGCGCGCGTCGAAAAGCCGATCCCGCCTGGCTGACCGTACACAAAATTCTCGACGGCGGACATGGCGGGAATGTCGAGCGGGTCTTGCTGCAACATGCCGATACCCGCGTGGATGGCGTCCTGGGGGTTGTGATAGCGCACAGCAGCGTCGTCCAGCAGCACGGTTCCGCTGTCGGGCGGCTGAAATCCGGACAGGATTTTCATCAGAGTCGATTTCCCGGCGCCATTTTCACCGAGGATGCCGATGATCCGACCGCTGGTGAAGGTAGTGCTGATATGGTCGTTGGCGCGTACCGTGCCAAACCGTTTTTGAATGTCGCGCAGTTCGATTTTCATCGGTTTCTGGTACTGTTGAAATTTTTAAGATCGAGGTCATCTGACATGCTGACGGACGCCCAACAGGGCGTCCGTCAGAGAAACAGAGCAATCGCAGGAACGCATAACAATGCGTCCGTAGAGAAAACCGTGATTCACTGATCCTGCGATTAACTGCTGGCGCCGATGATCCCGCTGATCAGCTGATCCAGATACCAGATGTCCAGCGGATCGACGAGTTGTCCGTCTTCCGCCAGCACGCTGCCGTCCTGCTTGGCGAGCGGACCGCGCCACAGCGCGATGCTGTTTGGCACGAATGGGTTGGTGGCATAAGTCGTGATGTCCGCCAGGAATTCATCCAGGGACGCGCCGGCTTCTTCGGTCAGTCCATCCCCTTTGACGAAGCCGACGGTGGAGGTGTCGGGGTTATTGATGTCTGACCAGTCTGGTCCGATCCACTCCCACGACGCCTGCCAGGTGCCATCGATGACCGACTGCGCGATGCGCGTGTAGTCGGGACCCCACTGGAAATATGGCACGCCCAGGCAGACTTCCGGCGCCTCGGCACATGCGCCAATATAGTCGTAGGGAGCGGCAAAAATGGCGTCCCCCTGAGCGGCGCGCTGACCCGCCACGACGATGACCTCGGTGGTATCGATACCGCTGATGACCACATCGGCACCGCTGTCGTAGAAGGTATTGGTCTCGACGGTCGGGTCGAGCGTGACGCCGGGAATGTTGAACCAGAACCCGATCCAGGTAATGGTGAAGGTCAGGTCTTCGACGTTCATGCCGCGATAATTCTCCCAGCAGTGACGCGCCCCCAGATACGCCGACGACGCCAGGCGACGGGTCTCACCGTTGATCAGCGGTCCGAGGTAACCAATATTTCCGGTCTGGGTGGACAGCGCCGCCGCGCAGCCGACCATCAGCTTACCCCATTCCATCTGTCCCATCAGGTTGCCGACGTTCGAGGGCGACTCGCCCGTGAGAGCGCCATCACCCGAAATGTTGATGAACGTCACGTCCGGGAAGACCGCCGCAACCGCATCGGTATCTTCTTCAAAAGCATCCGAAGCGGTGAAGATCACCTGCGCGCCTTCCGCGACCATCTCGGATACGACATCCTGCAAGGTGGTTTCGGGGGCATCCGCCGGATTCAGGCTCGGAAAGTGAACGAAACGGGCGCCGGGGATTTGTGCGATGGCATACTGCGCCCCTTCGTAATGCGCCTGGCTCCAGCCGCGATCGTTTTCCGGCCCGACCAGCACCAGCCCAATGACAAATTCGTCCTGCGCCAGCGAAGGCGCTACCATCAGCGCCAGAAGCGCCAGCAGGACTATCGAGAACAGCAGCTTGCGAATCATATGATTTTCCGTCTCCTGCGTCGTGAAATGCAATTCGACTACGCGATCAGTACCGTTACAGCCCTGGCGCGTATCGATGTCCCATACTAACCTTTTTACGTGACCTTGCGCAAATTACAACTTGTACAAGGATTAGGTGGCATAAACTGTGGTTTCACACGGAATGTGTTAGACTATGGTTTGTAAGCGGTCAGCACACGTCAGACATGCTTTTCCCACCCGTGATCCCGCTGTTCCAGCGTGTACACCTACGGCGAATGGATAGACGATGCCTGAAGTCAATCTCAAAGAATACTTCAATCGGCTCGATGGGCTGATCGATGACGGTGCCGCCGACGAGGTGATTCACCATGCCCGCCATATCTTGAGCTATTATCCCAAGAATGTGCAGGTATATCAGTTCCTCGGTCGCGCGCTGGTCTTGATCGGACGGTACGACGAAGCGCAGGCGGCACTGCGGCG
The DNA here is from genome assembly GCA_034437395.1 of Anaerolineae bacterium. GTDB lineage: Bacteria > Chloroflexota > Anaerolineae > Aggregatilineales > Phototrophicaceae > Flexifilum. Next base: position 19,498 of record DAOTUN010000141.1, read on the forward strand.
TGTCCTGAGCGTGATCCCCGACGACTTCATCGCCAACGTCGCGTTGGGGGAGGTGTTCGAGCGCACCAATCGCTGTGATGATGCTATCTATCACCTCGAACGCGCGCTCGATCAACGTCCGAGCGACAAGGATATTCTGGATGCGCTGCGCGTGCTGTATCACCGCTGCCGCAAAACCGGACAGTTAAAAATCCAGATGACTGCCGGATCGGTCGCACGCCAGCACTGGCGGTCGGGTGCGCCGGATTATGCCATCGAGACACTGCGATCGGCGTTGAAGACCAGTGCCGATCGGGTCGATCTGCGGCTGCTGCTGGCGCAAATCCTGTGGGGATCGGGGCGCGAAGAAGAAGCCGCCGAGAGTGCGCTCGACGTACTCAAGCAGCTGCCTGACTGTCTGGAAGCCAACCGCATCCTGGCAGAGCTGTGGCTCAACTACAGCCGACCGTCCGACGCACAGCGTTTTGTCAACCGTATCGAGTCGGTCGATCCGTACCTGGCGATCGCGCTGGTACAGGGATCGCCCGCCGACGACGATGCCTTTCGCGTCGAAGAGCTGGATTATCAACGCTCCGCCAAAAGCGATGCGGTCGCATCCCGCCCCGACTGGTTGAAAGACCTGAGCGCGGCTGCGGTCGTCGAAGGGGTTCCCTCCGATGCGCCGCCCACCGTCGAGGATGAATGGTCGTCGTGGTCGAGCGCGATGCTCTCGTCTCAGACGATCCCCGCGCCCGAACAGCCGGTCAGCGCCGAACATGACCTCGATTGGTTGAGCAGCTTTCCGATGCGCCAGGAAGAGGAAGCCGTCAGCGCGTCTCCTTCGGGCGTCTCCGACGCCGACCTCGACGCACTGTTTGGCACCGATAATCTGCCTCAGCCGCGTCCCGCCGCCTACGCGCCCGCTCCGCCCACCGATGCCGACCCGTTTGCCTGGATGCAGGACGCTGGCGTCGAGCTGACCGACGAACAGCCGTCCGCCTACGACGCGCCGGATTTCGACGATCTGTTCACGCAGCCAAATGCCACGCCTGTGGAGCAGGATGAAAATCCGCTGGCATGGATGACCCAGTTCGACTCGGATTTGCTGATCGACGCCGCACCGACGCCCTCCGCCCAACTTTATGATCCCTACGAGGCGTCTCCGGCAGAATTCACCACTCCGTCCAGCCAATTTGAACTGGATGCCGGACAGCCCGATGACGATCTCGACTGGCTGCGAGGGGCGATAGAGCAGGATGGGGCGCCGATCGACGGATCGACCTCCGATGCGTTCAGCGAATTCACGGAACCAACCGCATCCATCCCGGAAAGTCCCGCTCCGGTGTCTGGACAGAGGCGCGGCTTGACCTCGATTTTGAGCGAGGGCAATTTTGATTGGCTGAACAATGCGCCCGACAGTCCAGCCGCGTCCACCAATGAAACAGAGATGGACGATTGGCTCAATCAGTTTGGCGCCGCCCCCGCAAAGCCGGTCTCACCGACCGACACCCCGGATTGGCTGACCGACCTGGACACAGGTCCCGCGTCGGCGGGGGTGGGCGACGCGCCGATGACGGCGACTGGTGCTGCCGAGGATAATCTTTTTAACCTGTTTACCTCCGATTATGCGGTCGATCCGACCGATAAAGACGAGACCAGCGCTGTTTTTAACCCGCAGCAAGAGGAGCGTATGTGGATGAGCGAACCTGAGCCGCGCGACGACGAGCAGCCTGAGCGCCCAGAAGATGCGGCAGACAATCTCGATTGGCTGTCGGAATTTGCACCGACCGATGCGCCCATGCGCCCATCCGATCCGCTGCCGTCCACAGACACCGAGTCCTGGGACAGTGTGATGGGCATTGGGGCTGGCATGGGTGCCGGGGACGAATTCTCGTTCGATAATCTGACTCTCAATTCAGACGATGAGGCGGACGACGCACTCACCGCATCGACCGATGATATTCCCGATTGGCTGCGTGATGTGGCGCCGTCGCTGGCAGACCCGAATGCTGCGGCGGAAGAGACGATCACGACGGGAGATGATCTCGCCTGGCTGACCGACGACGTGATCAACGCCACCGAAGCGCAGTTGGCGGCAGCAGCGCAGGCAGGCGCATTGAGCGGATTTGACACGCTCGACGAGATGGCGCTCTTCAGCACCGCCAACACAGCGGCACCGATCGAGGACGAATTCACACTCGACGATCTGGTCGCGGTTGAAGCGGATGCGATTAGTTTCGACGCAGCGATTGACTTGTCGTCCGACGAGGGGGTTCCAGACTGGTTGATGGAGCTGCAACCCGCTGATTCTGTCCCGGTCAACGCCACAGCCGATACGATACCTGGCATAGAAGGGGACGACGAGACCAGCGATTGGTTGAGCGCGCTGCCCGCCGTCGAGCTGCCTGAGTCGTTGTACGACGCTGATGAGGTTGCCGCTGTCGCCGCGATCGAGGATGAACTCGGATTCGCGCTGCCGCAACCCGTAACTGCATCCTCCGAAGACGAATTCGACTGGCTGAGTCTTGCCGAACCGGAAACGACCGACGCCGCTGTCGCCGCGATCGACGAATTTGCACAGCCCGAACTCGCAGCCGCAGCACCCGCAGACGAATTCGACTGGCTGAATCTTGCCGAGCCGGAAACGACCGACGCCGCTGTCCCGCTGGCGCTCGACGAATTTGCACAGCCTGATCTGGTGACCACCGATGAATTCGACTGGTTGAGCGCGGCGTCACCGGAATTCACAGAAGAGCCGATGATGCTGGCGGATGAGCCTGAGTCGATGGACGATGATATGCCCGAACTCGACCGAGAAGCGGAAACTGTCATCCCGGCGGTGGAAGAGATGGTCGAGGACGAAGGCTTGTTCGATGACTATGACGATGCTGAAGTCGAGCGCGCTGCGCCCATCAATACCCCTGATTGGCTGAACGCGATGGTGCCCGGTCTGGATGTCGATACCACCGCACAGGAATACATCCTGCCCGATGAGGAATTCGATCTGGTCGAGCAAGAGCTGCTGCCGATCGACAGCACCTCGACCAATGCCGAGTTTGGCTGGCTGACCGCGATTGTGGATGAAGAACTCGCCGCTGGGCGCCCAGTCGTGCGCTTCGCATTCTCCCGTCCGCCCGCCTGGGCACGAGCGACGACCAGCGCTGTAGACGATGACGACGAATTTCCAGAATGGATCGCGGGCGATGACGGGGAATAACAGGCGTTTATACAGGTTCGGGTGCGCCGATGCTGATGTGAGAGGGTGGTGAAATGTCGCTTGCCGATAGAATGCCCGATCTAGGGAAAATGTCTGAGAAGGAGATGGAGGAGTGGGCTGGCTCTCTGTCTTCTGACGAATTAATGGAATTCATGGAATTCCTCGCCACCCGTCAAGGCGCGACCGAGGGGATGACCAGAGACATCAGTGGTCTCGAAATGGCGGAACTCGACGCCAACGACTATGTGATCGACGAACCGGGTTACGTGCCCTACGGCGAAGAAGCGAAGCCAAAAACAGAGACGGTCACTGCCAAGCCTGCCGCATCGCCTCCGCCGCGAGTCGAGCAGGAACCGCCTGTACGTCAGGCGCCACCGCCGCCACCGCGCAGCGAACCCAGTACGCCAGTGCGTCCAGCGCCGCGCGTCGAGCCGCCGCCCGCCCGTCAGGAACCGCCGCCCACGCCGGAACGTCGTCCGACGACGCCACCCTGGGATGTCGATCAGCCTGCGCCCAGTCGTCCAGCGGTCGCCCCGCCGCCCCCCGGTGAGACACGCCCCG